>JBGVMR010000055.1:0-71461 GCA_045124875.1 Akkermansia sp. | reverse complement strand
CTTCTTCGTAATGAACCTTTCTGGGTTCTTTAGCCTCAGAAGATGTTTTGTAGTCGAGCACGCGCCATTGGCCGGTGTTGGTGTTATAATCCACTCGGTCAATGGTCATATTGAAGCCCACGCAGGTATCGGCATCCACCTGCATGGTGGGTGCCACTTTAAGCTCACGGGCCACATTACACCAACCGTCCATTAAGTCTTTTACATGCCAGCGCACAAATTGCTCCAGCGTACGTTTCATGATGGCGTGGCGCACCTGCAAGGGCAACGTGAAGACGCCGTTTTCTGCATAGGCGGTAGCAAGGAAGGAGTCTGCCAATTTCTCAGCCTTGGCATAAATATGGGCAACATAGTCCTCATCTGTTGCAACTTCCGGGCAAGCTGCACGCAATACGGCAAGCGAAGGATATTGCGCCACCAATTTATCGAGCACGGCATGCACCCCGGTGCCGTATTCGGCAGATTCGGGTTCCGTTTTATTCTCCACATGGTTAGAAGAAGGGTCTATCTGCAAGGCATTCTTAATCCAGAACGTCAGCGGGCATTCCAAGAACACGGCCAGAGAAGATGGGGAGAAATGGCGCGAGATGCTGCCATCTGTGCTCGGGGCATAGGGATTTCGCTCCCTCTCGCTCAGAATCAGCTCCACAGACTCCATTACACCGGGGGCAATTTTTTCGCTTGACGCAGTCGCGTTAACAGAGCGCAAGGGGCAAATCTCGGACTCGGGGGGGAGTTTCACCCTCTCACTGTCGGCAAAGAGATAGTTAGCGCGCACGGCCAGTTCTTTCAAGCCAGCTTTATCAGTACCACATCTCAGCAACAGCGTAGAGGCCGACAAGGGGGTGCCATCTGCAGATTGGCGAGCCAACACAAAATGCACCTCGCCGGCAGGGCGACTATGCAGCAGAGCGGTAAGCAGATAAGCATCGCGTGCTTCGCGGTGCAAGCTGTGCGGCAATCCCAGCTCGGCGCTCAATGACTCGGGCAGTAATTCTTCCCCCGGCACGGGCTCGGGCACACAGCCATCGTGCATTGCGTTGATGATGAGACGGAGGCCTCGATAATAAGGCAATTCTTTCCACCCCGGAACATCCAGTTCCGTTTCTTCGCGTCGGGTTTCGGGCAAAGCGCCCTTGGCAATTTGCGCTACTTGGGCATGCAAGTACTCCAAAGCCAGGGTGGGGTAATTTAGCAAAGAGATGGAGGGGTGCTTTGCCATCATTAAGCTATTGACGGGCTGCACGAGTTTACGCAGCGCTTTCTGCATATAGGGCTCTGACGGCAGGCTCAATATACCGCTGCTCAACACTTCCAACACGGCAGAGGACAAACGGGAGGCACAGCATTGTTGCACCAGTTCGGCAACAGCTTTCGCATAATTGTAATAGGCGGGGTGCCGTTCTTTCAACAGATTGTGCTGGTCGGTGTTATCTTTGCTGCTGATATCGAGCTTGTTCTTCGGGTCCAGCAGATACAGTAGGCGAGAAACCGAGCCGGGCAAGAAACACTGCGTAAGGGCTTCCAAATGATAGAAGAACCCGCGGGAAACGATTTCACGCTCGTGCGCAGCGGGCAGCATGTGCATCAACGCCCTGTTTTTAAGCAAAGCACAGAACGTGTCGGGCTGCACCATGTTGTTATGCAATATCTTACCGCCGGTCTCATCATAGGTGGGAATATTGACGAAAGCCCTGCAAGCGGCTGCAAGCTGGCCGAAAAGATGAGCGGCATCCATGGTAAGCAGAGAGCGTCCCTCGGGGATGTTGAGTACCCAATCCTCTCCACCGGCCATGCAAAAGGCGGCATGCAAGCGCGGAGTAAACGCAGAATCGCAGCACGAAATCACAAACGAGGCATCGGGGTTAAGCTCCGCGCCCGCACCGGCCTTATCGTATACCTCTCGCACCAAGCGTACGCATTCTGCGCCGGCGTCATCGCCATCGTCCATCAAATGCAGCGTTGATTTTTCATTGACCACATGCCCCTCCGCATCAAAAGCCAAAGCTTGGGGAATACGCACCGGGCAAGAGCTCCAGTATTTAGCATCGGGCTGCCCCCATTCATCAAAATGGCAACGTTCTTCCGCAGGTGCGTTTACCCATACGCGCACCTCTGCCGTGCCAGAGCTGTGCACGGAGGCTAAAAATTGTTGCAACTGTTTGGTCAGCTCGGGCACACAAGCCAGAATCAGAAGCGTACTATTGCCCGGCAGGGAGGGATTCGCCACACAGGCTGCAGCAGCCGTTTCTTGGGGTGTTATACCATGTTGTACCAACAAGGCGTCTACCGCCGCATGCAAGCGCACCATTTCCTCCCACTTGCCACACTCTTCATCCAACACACGCAGGGCAGAAGCGGACACTTTTTTATCTGCCATTTTGGCGAGCTTGCGGTTGCGTATCTGCGCCGCAACCGCAGCAGGTGTGCAACCTTCTTTTTCCAAACGGCGGCGAATATTGCGCAGATGGTTGATGCTGTCCAGTAACCAAACATCGCTTGTAAACACCTCATTATGAGGAAGCAAATTATTAAAATTGCCGGTTTTCAGCACTTCCAACCAGGCAGCCACAGTTTCATCCTCGGTAGCAACATGCTCTCCTCGGGTACTTATCAGCTGATGCGCCAATACAATACGAGGCAACAGGATGGGCCGACCTGCTAATTCTGCTATATGTTCACGCAAACGGCGGCCACTTTCTGTTGTGGGTACTACCACGGTAGCACGGCAATACTGCGGCGCAGTTTGCGCATTCTGTAATCCATGCAGCAGCTTTTCGGCTACCAACTCGATAACGGGGCGGGTCCACCCCAAAAACTCAATATCAGGCATATTCATGTTGGTGCGCACATTATACCATAATCGCGCTTTTCTTGCAACCATTACGGCGAATATTTATGATTCATCATACAAAATAATACACTCTTTTCAACATAGCCCTGTCTTAATGAGAATAATTCTAAAAAAGTGTGACAACATGCAAGTCTGCGCTTGCGTTTGAGGAACGAATTCGCTACAATAAAACCGCAGCGCGGAGATATGATTTCCGCAACAAAAAAATTTTAACAACACAATCCGCACAAAGATGATTAAGGTAGCCATCGTAGGATACGGGAATATCGGTAAGTACTCAGTAGATGCACTGCGTGCTGCACCTGATATGGAGTTAGTAGGCATCGTACGTCGCGCCGGCAGTGCTCCGGTACACGGCATCAAAACCGTGACCGACATTGCTGAGCTCGGGCAAGTGGATGTAGCCCTGCTTTGCACCCCGACACGCAGCGTAGAAGAGACCGCCCTGCCCCTGTTAGCCAAGGGCATCAACACGGTAGACAGCTACGACATACACGGGGGCATTGTAGCCCTGCGTCGCTCCTTGGGCGAGCAAGCCAAAGCCAACAACGCCGTAGCCGTCATTTCTGCCGGTTGGGACCCGGGTTCCGACTCCGTGATGCGCACCATGATGCTGGCCATGGCCCCCAAGGGCATTACCTACACCAACTTCGGCCCCGGTATGAGTATGGGCCACAGTGTGGTGGCTCGCTCCAAGGCTGGCGTTAAGGATGCCCTTTCCCTCACCATCCCCACGGGTTCCGGTGTACACCGCCGCATGGTATACGTAGAGCTTGAGGACGGCGCCGATTTTGCAACCGTAGAGGCCGCCATCAAAGCCGACGACTACTTCTGCCACGATGAAACGCACGTGCAGGCAGTGCCCAGCATTGATGCCCTTAAAGATATGGGCCACGGTGTGTACATGGAGCGCAAGGGCGTTTCCGGCACCACGCAGAACCAAATCTTCAAGTTTGAAATGCGTATTAACAACCCTGCCCTCACGGCTCAGGTAATGGTATGTGCCGCCCGTGCCTCCATGAAACTTGCCGCCGGTTGCTACACCCTGCCGGAGATTCCCCCCATGGACTTCTGCCCCGGCGACCGCGAGACCCTCATTGCTCAGCTGGTGTAATTGCAATCTAAACATCATTTTTAAACGGGATGGCTCATGAGCCATCCCATTTTTTTTGAAAGAATTAAGTCGATAGAAGTTCAAAAAAAGTTTCGGCGACAAGCATTCTTTTTCATACATTTTTTATGGGTTTTAAGACACAGCTCGGCGTTGCACCATAAAGCGAGGTATGATAGTATAGCGGCGCTATGGATAATGAAGCGTATCAAGTAGGCACACCGCTCTTCCGCGCCATCACCACCGGAGATACCGCAGCAGTTCAACGATTATTGACTGAGGGGGAAGACCCCAACGAGTGTTACGGAGCAGATGAAGAACCGGCCCTACTCGTAGCTGCAGTAGAGCGCCGCGAAGAAATTGTACGCCATTTGTTACAAGCCGGAGCAAACCCCAACCATGGAGACATGTGTGGCTACACCCCACTGATGGCCGCTGTATGCGCAGATGCCATCAACATAGTGAAGCTGCTTATAGAAGCCGGAGCAGACCCGCACCACCACTGTGGCTGCAGCGGGGCTAATGCCCTACAAGATGCAGCCATCGGCGGCCATGCCGATATCGTAGAATTACTGCTGAATCACGGAGTAGAGCCGGATGACTCGGAAAACGCAGAAGGCATGACCGCCCTGATGTGCGCCGTGCAAGCGTTGGATGAAGAATCCGTGCAGCTGCTCCTCACACACGGGGCCAAGCCCGGCACGCGAAGCTCAAAGGGCGACACTGCGCTGGAGCTCATTACAGCCCGACTCACAGAACTGTGGGAGCCCATCAAACGCAGCAAAGCTCAAAGAATACAAACTATGCTGCAAGCAGCGATTCTGTAATAATCAGCGACTCCGGCGTCTACCATTGGTACGGGTTTTGCGAGCTCTATCATCTGCAGACTTGCGGGAGAGACGGGCTTCAAAATAGAGAGCGCCCTCTCTCCCCTCCCAAATTAATTTGGGATGCTCCACTAGGTCTGCACCGGAGCTAATGTGCATTTCAAGGCGGTTCATTCCTTTTGTTCTACCGGGATGCACTGCTTGCAAAAGTTTCACGCGCCCGGTACTACCATCTTGGGGGAGCAAATCAACAATCGAGCCATCGATATCCAAACGCACAGGTATTTTATGTTTTACCTCCACGCGGCCTTCTATAATAAGAACATTGGGGCACGGATTCACTTTAGGTGCAGCAACACGAAAAGCCAGCAAGGCGTTTTTGTGAAGGACCAGTTCTTTGAGAGAGCCATCGGGGCGAGGCTTTATGGTGCCATCTGGGTTTTTAATGTTGGTATCGTTATGTATTTGCCAAAAGTAGCCTGTTGCAGAGGGTGAGAGGTGTGCGCCGTGGTCAAAATAAAGCACCCCACCGGGTAACACCGTGACACGGCCACGGCATGTTCCGCAACCGTATAAAACAGCATTCTGCCCCACTATTATGGAGCCGTATACCTCACCGTAATTACAGAACTCAGCCCCGGGCTCCAACACCACATCGCCATGAATAGTGCCGGGGTACTGATCTAACGGGATATCCATGAAATGATTGGGCCATGGGGAGCAACATACACAATTATGCTTCAAGATTTCCGTCTTTGCATAATGACTGTTGACAACACGGGAGGTTGACTTAACGAGAATATCTCTTGTAATCACGCCATAATTGAAGAGCTCCACATTATCATGACAAAAGAACCCCGCATCTTTAGCATGAGGCTGACCGGCAACAACATTACCGGGGCCAATGTAGACACGAGCATGATTAACGTTAATGGCATTCAACTCAAAACGAGCCTGGCGGTGGTCTTTATGCGGTTGCAACAAGCGCTCAAAACAGATATTGATGGGGGCATCTGCCTTACCGGTAATATCCATATCTGCGTAGCCATGAATTTCGTGACGAATGGTTCTGTGACCATCCAAGGTTATGAGCTGATCCGGTTTTACCAATACTTTACCGCCACCGTAAGTAACAGAACCGGCTGTGATATTGAAAAGAGAAAGGTCCGGGCCGCATTTTCTCATGTCAATAGTACCACCGTGCTCCAAAAGCAAGATTTCATCCGGGGTGTAAAGCATGGTGTGGCTTACCTTAACTGCGTCTTTCAACGGGTATGGAATAGGCTTGTTGTCTAGTGTAAAATATGAATAAACGCGGCCATCCGGGTGCAAGGTAGCATGAATTTGCCCCTTACGAGCATCACCTGAGAGACGGCGATAGCGGAATTTGTAGTCTACAGGCATGGGGCGCATATCGTGCGCAGCCGGCTTTTCTACGGCAAAGACTTCCACCTCGGTCCACACCAGTTTAAGACTGTTACTGATGAAAATAGGAGTATTCTCATCGGGTATGTTGTATTTAGCCTCTAACGTATCAGCTTTAGGATCCCATTTAGAATAGAAAACGATATTGTTGGTAAGACAATCTTCGGGGCGTCTATGATGCTCACCGCCACCTACCAAATCTCCCATACAAGTAAATGGAGCATAAAGCGAATCCTCACCTTCGTCGTTCTCGACGGAATGTCCCGTGCGGGCATGGTAAATGAGAGCGCCATGAATATCTTCCACCTCCCCTTCCGTATTACCGGCAGCATACATACACAATTCATGCCCCAAGCCATAGCCTATTGGCAGTGAGAAATTGTTGTAAACGAGAGAAGGTGCTGCGATTTCAACATTTACAAAACCACCATGGCTATTCATGATAGAACCTATTACACAAAGAGCATTGGAAAATGAAGCGCCTGCACAATATATTTTCAGCCCGGAAGCCGGCATGTTTGACAAATCTGCCAAGAGGCTACCACTGAGATTCAAGCGTGTATAGGGCAAGAATTCTGTGAATACGTTCACGCGTGTCGGCAAGGGAGTTTGACCGTGTATAGAAACATCAGTCTCGCAAAACTGAAGATTACCCCCTAATGTTAAATGGCCTACATAACAGTCCTCCGGTCTGTCAGGGTGTTCTTTAATCAAGATTTTATAACCATTATTTGAGGTTGTGCTAACTCCATGGGTAGTTGCCGGATAACGCCCGTTGAGAGTTGCAATATGACCATCGTACAGAGTATAAGCACCGCCTAACGGGGGATTTTTGGGGAGCACGGTCACGATGTTATCCTCAACTACTTCTCCGTTTTGCGGAAACGGATAAATACAAGGATAGGCCTTCGTTACATCTGCGGCATCGGCAACAGCCACACACCCCATGGCAACAATGAGATTACGGAGAAGATTTTTCGGTTTCATCGTATGTTGTAGTACTGAATAATAACAGATAACAAGAACCATAAATACTCTATACCCAAAGCTCTCATATTGCAAGTTTATAAAGGAGAAAAGACACTTTTTTCGGAATCAGAATTCCATACACACGCGATTTAGCGAAAAAGGACCACTGCTTCCGTCAAGCAGAAGCAGTGGTAGGTATTTGAAAGCTCTTAACCGACGAAGAATCGGTTAGCCTAAACTTGTATTTAGAAAGGATTCAGGGAGAACCAAGGCCGCTTGATTTTGTGCTCATGCACGGTAGTGAAGACAGTTGAGATTTCCGTTACCCATTCATCGATGATACGCTTGTGATAAACATAGTGGCGGAAGTCCTTACTGTCTACCAGAATCATACCGGGAATGGAGCGCATACCATATTCAAAATCAGCAGTTTCCGCCACAAGTTCACCGCGAGGATTATAAAAACGAATCCCCATGCTCAGCGTACCTTTGTCCTTTTCTCGAGATACGAGGAAGCTGCCCCCTCTAACAGCAAAACCGGCAGCAGCAGCGGCGGCATTGTTAACTATACGAGTGGGAGTAGCGGAAAGCAAGGCAATCTCCACAGTATAGGCGTCGGGGGTGGGGGCATTCACCAAGTGGAATGAATTGGAAGAGGCATCTTGACGTTTGAGCTCATCCATCAATGTTTTTTGGAAATAGTCTCTGAGTTTTATCACCTCGGGGGAATTGGCATCGAGCTCTGCACCGGGCTGAAAGTATTTCAAGGTAATGGGCTTTACATATACAGCCTGAGACTTATTATTGATTCCCTGCACTCGCTCATTCCAATCTTCGTTGTCGGAAGCATCCCAATAAGAGGCGAAGGGCATACGTGTGCCATCGCTCTCCTCAAAATGAGTAATGAAGCCATTGCGAGGGATATATTCGAACGGGGCTGTCTGCTGACAAGAAATAAGCCCAAAGGTCATCAATAACGAGATAAGCAGTATAGAAATGAGTTGACGCGATTTCATGTGCGAGCGAGAATATCACAGAAGTGTTGACTTGTAAAGCAATAACATACTCCAACATGAAAAACAAACGCATCCACACCAAGCAGCAATTCCAGGGTAACACAAAACGCCGCTTCTGACTGAGCAGAAGCGGCGGAGTGATTTTTCAATACTGCGCTAGGCAGCGGGGGCTTTAGTTGAACTTAGCCAGCATAGCCTGACGCTGAGCCTCGAGCTCTGCGGGAAGCTTGTCGCCAACCATGTTGAACAGCTCGGTCTGAGACTCAAGCTCAGCCTTCCACTCGGACTCGGAGAGAGCCATGTTGGTGTTGAAGGCGGCTTCGTCGTAGCCGTTAAGACCCTCTGTGTCGAGTTCGGAGAAGGCGGGGGAGATACCGAGAGCGGTCTCTACACCTTCAACCTCACCGCGGCAGCGACGGAGTACCCAGTCGAGCACGCGCATGTTGTCGCCGAAGCCGGGCCATACGAAGTTGCCCTCGGCATCCTTGCGGAACCAGTTCACGTTGAAAATCTTGGGCAGCTTGCAAGCGCAGGTCTTGGTGCCCATATCCAGCCAATGCTGCCAGTAGTCACCAACGTTGTAGCCGATGAAGGGCTTCATGGCCATCGGGTCGCGGCGAACCTGACCGATTTGACCGAAGGCGGCAGCGGTCATCTCGGAGCCCATGGTGGCACCTACGTATACACCGTGGTTCCAATCCTTGGACTGGAATACAAGGGGCATAGTGGTGGCACGACGGCCGCCGAAGAGGAATGCGCTGATGGAAACACCCTCGGGGTTGTAATACTCGGGGTCGAGCGTGGGGCACTGAGAAGCGGGAGCGGTGAAGCGGCTGTTGGGGTGAGCGCACTTGCGGCCGCAATCCGGGGTCCAGTCATTGCCCTGCCAGTCGATGGCGTGGGCAGGAGCCTCGCCGTCCATACCTTCCCACCATACGTCACCGTCGTCGGTAAGACCTACGTTGGTGAAGATGATGTTCTCCTTGATGGTGTCCATAGCAATGGGGTTGGACTTGTAGGAGGTGCCGGGAGCCACACCGAAGTAACCGTTTTCGGGGTTAATGGCGTGGAAGGTACCGTCCTCGTGGGGCCAAATCCATGCGATGTCGTCACCGATGATGCTGGTCTTCCAGCCCTTGGCAGCAAGTGCGGGCGGGGGAACAACCATGGCCAGGTTGGTCTTACCGCAAGCAGACGGGAAAGCGCCTGTTACGTAGGACTTACGGCCTTGGGGATCGGTGATGCCGAGGATGAGCATGTGCTCAGCCATCCAGCCGTTCTTGCGGGCAATACCGGTAGCGATGCGGAGAGCAAGGCACTTCTTGCCGAGCAGAGCGTTACCACCGTAACCGGAACCGTAGGAGATAATCTCACCGGTCTCGGGGAAGTGGCAGATGTACTTCTCTTCGTTGTTGCAGGGCCAAGTTACGTCTTCTTGACCGGGCTCAAGGGGAGCACCTACAGTGTGGAGGCAGGGAACGAAGTCGCCGTAGCCGTCACGCTTGGGGTTGCCGCCGCCGTTCACCTCGTCCTCAAGGCGCTTGAGAACCTTCTCGCCCATGATGGTCATGATGCGCATGTTGGTGACAACGTAAGCGGAGTCAGTGATTTCGATGCCGATTTTGGCAAGGGGGGAGTCAAGCGGACCCATGCAGAAAGGAATCACGTACATGGTACGGCCCTTCATGGAGCCATCAAGGAAGGGGTTGAGGATGGCGCGCATCTCTTCCGGGGACTTCCAGTTGTTGGTGGGACCGGCGTCCTCCTGCTTCTCAGAGCAGATGAACGTGCGTTCCTCTACGCGGGCCACGTCAGAAGGAGTAGAACGAGCCAAGAAGCAGCCGGGGCGCTTCTCGGGGTTAAGGCGAATGTAGGTGCCTTTTTCTACCAGCATGTCGCACAGCTTGGTGTTCTCTTCCTCGGAACCGTCGCACCAGTAGACGGAATCGGGTTTGCAGAGCTGGCGGATTTGTTCCACCCACTCGGCAGCCTTCTTGTGTGTAGTACCTGTAATCATGGTGCCAATAAAATAGCACGATGTGCGGGAACTTGCAACACGAAAATTCATCATTTTTTGCCATGCGTGCATTTTTCTACCGTCAAAATCGGATTATGGGGGGTAAGAAGCAGGATAAAATGATTTTTTCGACGCGCACGTGTGCTTTAGGGCAGAAAGATGCTTGACAAAACTGAACAATTAAGGCAAACTTTACTTTGTAATGGGACACGGCAAGCGCAGACATCAAAAACGAGCAACTGGCGTCATCGCAGGGGTACTGGCAATGGGCACAGCTTATAGCACCGCTGCAGAGGAATTCATGCCATTGCCTGAAGAAGCTATCAATACTAATCCGGTCATCGATTTGACAGATAAAGCAATCCGAGCAACGGGGGATATGATGATGCCCTCAATGCCGGAGAAAATGACCATAGAAAACGAGGGTGGCGAAATTTTGTACGACAACAACAACCGAACCATCACCTACAAAGGCAAAGGCAAATCAGTGCGTTTGCGCACGGATTCCGGTGTAGATATACAGGCGCAAAGCGTCAAGGTTGATTTAGACAAAAAGACTGCCGAATTGCAGGGGCCCTTAACAGTGTATTTGGGAGAAACGCTGACCAAAGCTGACAGTGGCGTATACGACTGGAGCAACATGCGAGTTGATATACGTAACGTGCGTGCTAAGGTCTCGGGCATCATCGTGAGAGGCTCAAGAGTTGTCTACGACAAGGATAAAGAGGGCAAGCAGTACATGCAGATTACAGATGCCTACGTATCTACGGACGACTCGCAGGAGCCCGACACCTGGGTGGGGGCCGGGGAATTGACTATATACCCCGGAGATTACGGCAGAGTCACCCGCCTGAGTGTAGCGGGTGGCGGGCATGATGTAGCTATTCCCATCATTGGCTGGTTTTCTTTCTCACACTCACTCAACCCCAGGGAGGGTTATTTACCGCATCCGGGTGCTAAGTCTATATGGGGTGCCTATTTGCTTAATCAGTACGGCTTCTTGCTCGGCAACAGACGCGTTAAGAATAATATCCCCACTGCAGATTACCTGTTAACCACACATTTAGATTACAGAACCCGAAGAGGGATTGCAACAGGTGTGGACTTGGAAAGCATAGAAATGAGCAAAAAGTACCGGGATATGACCGGATTGCGCATTTACTACGCTGCAGATAGCGACCCGATGATTAACCCCTCTGAAACGACGAGAGCAGCTACCGGCCATAACCGCTACTCTGTAAAGCTAAGTTCACTTTGGGAAGTTCCGGCCCCCGGCAACGATACAGCGGCTTGGACCTTGGGAACAAATGTGGAGGTACTCAGCGACCAATACATGTTGCGAGATTTCTTTGAGGATGAGGGTCATATAAATGAACGCCCCGACAACACGATACGCTTGACTCGAAGAGACACGAGAAGCGAGACAATGCTGTGGACTCGCTTTGCGCCCAACGATTATTATACGTCTGACGAGCGAGTGGAATTGTCTTATTACCGTGCACGAACAGCCATTGGTAATACAGGCATCACATACGAGACCCGCAACAGTTTCGGAATGATGCGCCAAGAGATACCGCCGCATGAAATGTTCATGTATCGAGCGGCTTTGCAAGATTCTGCAGACCCGGACATACGCAATTACTACATGCGCATGATGAACACATCTGCCTATCTGCGTGCAAACTCTACGCATGAGTTTACAGCCAATGTCAAAGCATTAGGGTTCTTGAACATCACACCGAAAGTGGGTGTGGCTTACAGTGGCTATTACAGTGTGGACGGCGTAGGTGCAGACAACAGATTTATTGGCTACGGAGCTGTGGATATAAGTTTCAAACTGCACAAGAGCATGCCTAATTTCACCTTGCCTTACTTAGGGTACAAAGGGTTAACGCATGTTGTGCGCCCGTATACCACCTTGTCACATTGCAACATTTCCTCCGCCGACCCGCTGGTACCGAGAATAGATAACTGGTCTACCCTGTACGGCAACAGCACCAGCAGCCCCATGTGCTTGGATTTGATGGGATTCAGCGGCATAGATGGCTGGGGCACATGGACCATCTGGCGAGTGGGTATGCAAAACACTTTGACTACCACTGTAGATGGCGAGGCCAGAACCATTTTGAATTGGGATGTATTCATCGATATAAATGAGGAAAACCCGAACTCCAACGGCAGATTCTCCAATCTATTCTCCCATCTGCGCCTGCAGCCAACCCGCCGCATGAGCATACATTTGGAGACCCAAACCCCGACTATAAAGGACGGTGACGGATTTTCCCAGTACAACACATATGTGGCATACCAACCGACTTCTTATTTGGAGGGTATAGTTGGTCACAGAGCCATTAACAACCACCCCATTCAGCAAGATTCCTCTCAGGTATACGCCCAAGCAAACCTGCGTTTCAATGAGCGTTACAGCATGGCCTTCCGATGGAACTGGGATATTGAAAACGGCAATCTGCCCATTCAGCAATACTCGATTTTCCGCAAAACAGGAGCATGGTACACCGGCGCCACGTTGTTCTTGAGAGACAACGGTGGTAAAAAGGAGACAGGGTTCGGTATTTCTTTCACCTTGGGAGAAACCGGATCTGCACTGCCCATTAACTTCTTCTGATACGGGCACCCTGCCCTATCGACACACAAAAAAGCCGTTGCAATTTGCAACGGCTTTTTTGTGAACGGAGAATCGGCAATCAAACAAATTGCCAGCTGATGGTACGTTGGTAAACAGTACCGGGCAACAGCTCAATTGTGGGGAAATGCTCGTGGTGAGGAGAATCCGGGTAATTTTGGGCCTCCAGAGCAACACCTCCACGCTTAAGCGGCAGATAATCGCCGGTGTATACCTGAATACCCGGTGCATCCGTTGCAACACGTAGGGTTATGCTACCATTAGTGAGCACAGCCGCTGTTTTGATACCGGGAGTAGCCGGCAACACATAGTTGTCATCATACCCACCGGCAATAGCGCCCGGGGCATTGCGTTCCCCCAGCTTAGCAGGTTGAGTTAAATCATAAAGCGTGCCGGTTACCGGCATAATGGCACCTGTCGGTATATTGGCAACCATGGGGGTGTATGCCGAGGCACAGACCTGAAGCAAGTGATCATCCATGGTGCCGGAGCCGTTCAAGTTCCAGTATGCGTGATTGGTGAGGTTCAAGAGCGTGGGAGCATCCGTTTGAGCATCCAGCTTCAAAATAAGAGAATCCCCCGTTAACTCATAAATGGCTTTAACGGTTACAGTGCCGGGGTACCCCTCATCGCCATCCGGAGACACAAGAGAGAGGCACAGGCACGTATCTGTTGCAGACTCTACCTGCCAGACCTTGTCGCTGAAACCGCATAAACCACCATGCAGATGATTGGGGCCATTGTTGGTAGCAAGGCTATATTCTTTGCCGCCCAACTCAAAGACACCTCCGGCGATGCGGTTTGCTACACGCCCGCAAACTGCGCCGCAATAGCAAGTATCCTCCAGTAGCTCAGCAGATGTCTTCGGGCCGTAGAGCAAATCTACGCCCTTATACAACACACTGAGCACACGGGCGCCATAATTGGTGATGCGCACCTCCAACTGTGACGAAAAGAGGGAGAAGACCTCAAAATCTTCTCCCTGAGATGTTGTTCCGAAATGCATAATCGTAAATCGATTACACGAAAGCAGCATTACATACCATCGGGCAAGAACTTACCGCCACCACCAAGCTGGAGGGTACCGTGGGTACCAACGGGAATGTAGCCGATTTCCTCGTATACCGGCTGGGTAACAGTGTAGGTTCTGCCATTTTTACCATCAGCACGAATGGTAAGCACTTGGCCCTGAGTCTGGTCGCCATACTTGGCAACACCGCGACCGGCCATAGCACCGAGAGCCCCGAAACCAACAGTAGAGACCACGCGGCCACTACCACCACCCAAGAGCTGACCGGCACCGGCACCCACAGCAGCACCAAGCACGGTACCCATGTTCTTGGTGGAAGAATCGGTATCAATGGTGACATTGCGGGCATTTACAACCGTACCGCTTACAACCTCACCAACTGCGCCTACTTGATTAGCGCTGACGCGGTTGAGCGAGCCGAGATTGGTACAAGAGGGGACAGTAAGAGCGCCCACTGCCATTACAAGTGCAATGATTGATTTTTTCATAATGTTTTTCTATTTAGGTTTAAGGTTAGAATAAAAATACGAGATTTCAGTATCCTTTTTTCTCCCATTCTGTTACTTTGCCGTTTTCGAACTCCACATAGGCAGAGGGATACGGTATGTATGCAGTACCGGAATTATCATAAAAAGGAGCACAACAAGCGGAATGGCAGTGTGAAAAACCACCCCATGCCGGCATCACGGTAATCGGTTCATAGCTCAGATAAACCCAGCGTTCTGTTTTTACACCCTTTTTTTCACCGCACACGGGCTCTGAATCGGGAGCCCCCCATGCTAAGAAAACAGCATCGGGAGACATACCGGTCTCTATGCGCCCTTGCTGAACCAATTGCTGTTGATGGGTAGGCAAAGAGTTATAGAGCGTCGGATTCCGGGATATGCGGTCGCCGGGGGTAGATGCCATGCAAGACACCATCACAGATGCAAGCGTAGCAGCTACACAAAGCTTTCCGGGGTTACTGAAGAGCTGAACCTTCATTCGTTTATGACAATAGCACAAAATTTATGGCTTGCCAAGAAAAAAAAAAAGTGATAGAGTCATGACACGTGGTATGAAGACATCTACATTGTTACTTTCGTTAGCAACGGTTCCGGCTCTCATCTTGACAGCCGAAGCAGCAAAAGCCCCCAAAGCACCGCAGGCATTGGCAGATTTGCAATTACCGGTGGGCGATGAGCAAGCTGTAGGATTATTGGTAGAACCGGCATTCACAAAAGAGCTACACGCCATGCATACTGCAGCAATTCAGAAGCTAAGCACCCTGAGCGAAGAAAAAATTCAACAATTCCAACGGGACTACAACCCGGACATGCCGATGCCGTACATGGCCGAGATGTGGGAATCCGAAGCAGCCTACCAAGCCTATTTGGTGGAGTGGGGTAAGCGCAGCGTGCAAACCAACCAAGCGGAACGCGTAGTCATCTCTCTCAAGCCTACAGCCGGTAAACAGTGGCAGATTCTCGCAACGGCTATTAACCTGAGGACCGAGCAAACAGCACCGCTTTCCCTGTGTACTCTCAAATACGACACAGAGAAAGATACTTGGACTTCTGCACATGGAGAACTTACACCGGCAGCTTTCAGCGCCGATGAAAATTACGTATACCGAGCCCAGAAAGGTAAAGAGTGGAAGCTGGAAAAGAAAGACAGCTTTATGCACATCAACCAAATGCTGCGCATTACCAAAACAACGGATGGCAGTGCGCTGTTCATCTCCTTCATCAGCGTGGAGCGTTCTCAAATCAGCGGTCAATTACTCTCTCAACAAGGGTACACCCTGTTATTCCCGCTCGGCAACCAATCAACCGGCAAACGCTGATTCCTTTTAAAAGTAAACTTTAACACGGGGGTCTGTGCGAGCCATGGGCTCCCTTTTCATTATGAGAATCATAGCTGGCAAAGCAAAAGGCTACAACATACAGGTGCCACAAGGAGAAGTTCGCCCCACGCAAGACCGTGTGCGCGAGGCCCTCTTCAATATTTTACACCCCATTTTAGAAGGCTCACGCATTCTGGATTTATTCTGTGGCTCCGGCTCTGTGGGACTGGAGGCATTGAGCCGCGGTGCAGCTACGGCTCGCATGGTAGATGCCTCGCGGCAATCATGTGCCATGGCTCGCAAAAATCTGGAAAAGAGCAAACTGAGCGGGGGTAGCGTGGTACAGAGCGATTGCTTGCAATTCGTGAAACGAGACGCAGGGAAATACGATATCATCTTTGCGGACCCACCCTATGCCAAGGCAGCGGGCGACCGCGACATGATAGCCGAGCTGATGACTGACCGCCTGCACGAGCTTTTAACAGACAACGGCTACTTTATTGCAGAGGCTCAAGTAGGCTATGGCGTAGGCGATATTCACACCCGCGAATTTGCAGGCTGGGAGCTTATCGATGAGCGCACCTACGGCAAAAACACCATTCTTTTCTACCGCAAACAACAATCATGAAACGCTTTCTTTTTCTCCTCCTTTATAACCTGTTCTTACCCATTTTCTTGATAGTATCCATACCGGGCTACCTCATTAAAATGAAAAAGAGAGGTGGATTCGGCACCGGTTTATCAGAGCGCTTCGGCATTTACAAACGCCCCAAGTCAGAGGAACCACAGGGCGGACTCTACGTGCACGCCGTGAGCGTAGGAGAGGTATTCATTGCCCTTAAATTCATACGCGAATGGCAAAAAACGCACACCGAGCCGGTGGTATTGGCTACCAGCACGGCCACCGGGCATCAAGTAGTGAGAGATGCCGCCCTTCCCGGAGTACGCGCGCTCTACTCACCTTTAGATGTACCGGGATTATCGGGAAGATGCTTGAAACGCTTCAGACCGCGCGCCGTGGTACTGATTGAGGCAGAATTGTGGCCCAATTTTGCAGAGGCCTGCCACCGCCGTAAGATACCGATGATTATGCTCAATGCGAGATTATCTCCCCGCAGCGAGGGTAGATACCGCAAGGTGAGAGGCATCACCTCTTTGCTCTTCTCTCGACTCTCAGCCCTGGGTGCACAAAATGAGCGAGACAAAGGGCGTTTTGCCGGTATTGGTGTAAGAGAAGAGATTATCAACGTTACCGGCAGTATCAAGTTCGACGTACTCGGTGATACACCGGCAGAGCCGCGTGAAGATTTCAAAAACTTGCTGCACACCATGAGCAACGGCAAATCTATTGCTTTGGCCGCTTCCACCCACGCAGGAGAAGAGGCACTCATCGCCTGTGCCATCCGAGCCGCCGGCGCATTCCCGCTTATTGTACCCCGCCATGCAGAACGCCGAGCAGATGTAGTAAAAGACCTTACAGCAGCGGGCTTCTACCCAGTATTACGTACAGAAAAGAAATTACCTGCTCCCCTGCCCGATAATATTTGCTACATAGCCGACACCACCGGAGAATTAAGAGACTGGACCGCCTTGGCAGATGTAGCCATCATAGGCAAGAGCTTTTTAGCACGCGGTGGACAAAACCCGGTGGAGGCCATCGCTGCAAAAGTCCCCGTCATCTTCGGCCCCGATATGACCAACTTTGCGGACTTGGTAACACTGCTCAATGCAGAGCAAAGCGTATGGCCTTGTGAGCAAGATGAATTAGCAGCCACCATTAAACAGGTTCTCACCGATAAGAAGGAAGCAGACGCCCGTAAAGAGCGCGCATACCATGCATTGCGCGTGCATTCAGGTGCAACAAACAGAAGTGTGGCGCTTGTTGACTCTTTTTTTTAAAATAAACTCGACATCGAGATAAAAAGATGTTATTCTAATGCTTATAGAAGAGATACTTCTCTCCAAGAAATCTATAATTTAAACCAAACCGATCATTATGAGATTCTTTCATAAATTAGCGGCAATCGCAATACCTGCAGTATGCCTCGGCCTGAGCTCCTGCGGTAATTCATTCGAAAAAAACAGCAACCAAGTTACAGCCATCAAAACAGACCTCGCCAAGCGCATGCTTGACTGCGAAACAGCTGATGACGTCAGTGCCATTGTACAATACATCGATGAAGCAACAGCTGAAATCAAAGAGATTACGGCAGACATCAAAGCGAGCAAATCCGACCTCATTAACGAGCATAAGGAATTGACCGGCCACGATATGAAACACCTGAGAGAACTTGAATTGGAAGGCAAAAAAGCGGGAGCTTTATTTAGCGACGGCATGCAGCACATGTCGAAAATCAGCGGTGCAAACATGAAACCGGTCCAAGACGCAGTGATGAAGTACGGTGAAGCAGCAATGGAGCTCGGCACAGTATTGAATGAAATTGCAGTAGAAGCAACCAAATAAACTAATTCATACACAACAGGAGACAGACTCATGAAATTACGCCACATTTTTGCAGCCGTAGCAACAGCCGGTATCTTGGTATCCTGCTCAAAGACAAAAGAGTCATATATTGAAGAAATGTGTGACTTGAAGAATGAAGCAGCTGATATCATTATGAACTGCCACACTTGGGATGATGCATTTGATGCAGCCGATAAATTGCACGCCATTGCCGACGAGATGAAGGAACTCGAGGAAGACGCAGAGCGCCACGAGTATGAGATTCACGAAGCTGAGCTGTCCATGACTCAGACTGAGCAAAAAGCAGCTAATGACAACATCAAAAATCAAATCAACGCGGCAGACGACAAGATGAAGCGAGCCAAGGAGCACGTTGCCGGTAACGATGCCGGTAAATCTGCCTATCTGCAGCTTGCAATAGGCCGAGTTGACTAAACGCGATGCGGTAAAACCACATTATTTTCACTGATAAAGTGGCACGTTTCATCATGAACGTGCCACTTTTATTATGTGTAAAAACATTATGCCAAAGTAACAGATTGACACAGCATTTTTAAGTGATATAATTTGCGCTCGTTCAACGGCGTGGTAAAAATGCCGCAGAATATCATTATAACAATCAATTCTGTTATGTCAGTAGTCAAGTTTTACAAAGAGGAGCACCAAGTACCTTTGGAGATGCACAAGGTACGCGTGGTGCAAAAGCTTTTCCTGCCCAATGTGGAGGAACGCGTAGCCAAACTTAAAGAAGCGGGCAACAACACATTCTTGCTGCAGAACCGCGATGTATTCATGGATATGCTCACCGACTCCGGCGTGAATGCCATGAGCGACAACCAGATTGCGGCCTCCATGCAGGCAGACGACTCCTACGCCGGGTCCGAGACATTCAACCGTCTTTCTCGCGTAATTGAGCAGGTGTTCGGCACCAAATACTTCTTGCCCGCCCACCAGGGTCGCGCTTGCGAGAATATTCTTGCAGAGACATTCGTCAAAGAGGGCGATGTGGTACCCATGAACTTCCACTTCACCACTACTAAGGCACACATCACACGAAAGGGCGGCCGAGTGGAAGAGCTCATCATTGCCGAGGGGCTGGACCCGAATTTGGATCACCCCTTCAAGGGCAACTTTGACATAGCCCGCCTGCGCGCCTTGATTGAGGAGGTAGGCCCGGAGCATGTACCCTTCGTGCGTATCGAGGCCGGCACTAACCTTATCGGTGGCCAACCGCTGAGCATGCAGAACATGCTCGAGGTAGCAGCTGTATGTAAGGAATACGGTGTCATGAGCGTGTTGGATGCATCTTTGCTTCAAGACAACCTGTACTTCATCAAAACACGTGAAGAAGCAGCTAAGGATATGAGCATTGCTCAGATTATCCGCAAGATTGCCGATGAGATGGACCTCATCTACTTCTCCAGCCGTAAGCTGGGCTTTGCACGCGGTGGCGCCATTGTCTCCAACAATGAGGAGTACATTCTCAAGATGAAAGCCTTCATCCCGCTGTACGAAGGGTTCCTCACCTACGGTGGTATGGAGGTACGAGCCATGGAGGCCATGGCTGTTGGTCTGCTTGAGACACTGGATGAAGAAATCATCAACCAAGGCCCCATCTTCATTGAATACTTGGTAAAAGAACTTTCCGACTACGGTATCCCCATGGTTAAGCCGGCAGGCGGTTTGGGTGCCCACATCAACGCCTCCGAGTTCTTGCCCAACATACCGCACGAGCAATACCCCGCCGGTGCACTTGCAACGGCCCTTTACATTGCCGGTGGTATCCGCGGTATGGAGCGCGGCTCACTCTCCGAGCAGCGCAACCCCGATGGCTCCGAGAACTACGCTGAGCTGGAGTTAGTACGCCTTGCCTGCCCGCGCCGCGTGTTCACACTCTCTCAGATTAAGTACTGCGCAGACCGCGTGAAATGGTTGTACGACAATCGTCATCTTATCGGCGGTCTTAAGTGGGTAGAAGAACCGGCCGTGCTGCGTTTCTTCTTCGGCAAACTGCAACCGCTCAGCGATTGGCAAGAGAAGCTGGCTGCCAAGTTCCGTGAGGATTTCGGCGACAGCCTGTAAAACGCCATCACGTTCATACTTAAAAACCTCTGCCCGATACTCGGGCAGAGGTTTTTACTATGGTAGAAAGAGAGTTGAGAATTAATCCTTAACGGGAATCAGAGAAACGCCCCAAGACTGGTGCTCTCCGACGTAAGGTTGTTCAATAATGAAAACGTTTTTACCTTTTTTCAACTCGATTTCCACGGGCTCCTGAACCCACCAAATTTCTTCGGGGTCGAGGGGCTTCTCAAAGTTCCAAGCATTACCGGGGTGATTATTCTGGCCTGCAAGCTTATAGGTGCGGGGGCTCTTGATTTCTTTACCATTAAG
This sequence comes from Akkermansia sp., assembly GCA_045124875.1. Taxonomy (GTDB): domain Bacteria; phylum Verrucomicrobiota; class Verrucomicrobiia; order Verrucomicrobiales; family Akkermansiaceae; genus Akkermansia. Next base: position 50,885 of record JBGVMR010000055.1, on the reverse strand, counting down.
CCAAATACGGGTACCGCAAGCAGACCACTCTCCGTTCTTGGGCACACCGGTATAACGGCGGTTGGAGCGAGCGGGGGCATCAAAGCCTACCATAAATTTTTGAGGGCCGGCCTTATCTGCCATAATCTCAGTAATAGCCCATGCGGTATGCCCGGGCTTGGTGTGAGTAAACATGCCCAAATAGCCGGTATCCGGGCGCGTACGGAAGTAGAGGTTTGCCCCCTGCGCGTGGCGCGTTTTCACCCCGGAGAACTGACCGCTCAGCACCTGCTCGCGCACACCGGCAGCATCTTTGGTATTAACGGGTTCTACAACTACCCACTTGACAGAAGACTCTGACCAGTAGGGGAATGCTTCATCCTTAAACAAGGTACGGCTTAAAACCTGCATACGGGTCTCGAATAAAGAGAATGCACGAGAGGATGCTGTGTTGGCAGCAGTCATTTCCAGAGGCAGATGATCGCCATCTGCACCGCCGCCTTTCCATGAGCGCTCTGCCATAGCCATCATGCCGGGCCACATGGCGCACATACCGGGTATATACTCCTTGTTGTCTACCTTGCCATCCGGCCAAATGCAGATGATGGTACCAAGTCGCTTATCATCACCGGCAGCGGCACCACAGGGTCGCATAAAGAAGTAACGGCGTACCAATAATGCGGGGTCAAGTAAATTGGCGTAGCCCATGGTAGAATCGAAGGCACGGCGTTTAATGCGATCTGTCGGAATGGATTTGGCCACCAATTCAGCACCTTCGCCCCAACGTTGTTCAATGGAGAATTCACCAACGGGCAAGTCTCGGCTACTGGCCCACTGCATGGGGGTACGCCCATGAGATTGCAGTTTCTTAGTTACAAAATCAACAAACTGCGCGGCATTAGGTATACGCACCTCATCTGCCCCGAAGTGAATGATGGGGCACATTTCGGCCGGGATTTCCTTGCAGAACTCATCGAGGAGTTCACCCACAATCTTCATCCCCTGCTCTGTGTGCATTTTGAAGCCGAAAGCGCGTTCAAAATAGGCACTATGACCGGGCATATCCAGCTCGGGTATCACCGTTATGTTGCGGTCAGCAGCAAATTGAATAACCTCACGAATTTGGTCGTATGAGTAGGTATCATTCTTATCGCGGGTACGGTGCTTGGGGTCGTTAAGCTGGGGGTAAGCATTGCATTGTACGTGCCAAGCAGGGTAATCCGTAAGATGCCAATGGAAGGTATTTACCTTAAGCATGGCAGCCAATGCCAGCTCTTCTTTGATACGCTCCACGGAGCGGAAGTTGCGGCCACAATCCTGCATATAACCACGGTGGGCAAAAGCCGGCCAGTCCACAATCTCGCAATACGGCAATTTCCCCTTACCGGTTGCCAGCATTTGGCGCAGGGTTTGAACCCCGTAGAAGAATCCGGCATCGGTAGCAGCTGTTAATTCAATACCTTTTTCATTAATCACCAGCTTGTATCCCTCAGCCTTGTGTTGCGCGGGGAGAAAATCAGAATCTTTAACACAATAAACAGTCAGGGTCTCATCACCTTGCAACCGGGCAGACGCATCTGCACAGGCTGTGGCAAGCTTAGAGTACGCCTTTTTACCCTTCCATTTCGAATGAGACACCACCCTGCCCACATGAGAAACATCCATCTCCCCACCGGTCCATTTGACTTGCTGCGGGAAAGGAATAAGAGAAACAGGAGCCTGCGCTTCGAGCGCCAAATCATGGGGAGAAGTCCAAGAATCTTGCACATGAGCGGCGGAGGCCTTTGGCACAGAATCAAAAACAGAAGCATGAGAGAGGGGCAAGGCAACAGTAAGCCCGACCATTAATAAAAATGTTCTTAACATGATTACACCTATACCAAATGAGGTGTATAATGTCAAGAACAAAAGGAAACGGCTATTGTTTCAATGCTTTTTTCTGTTCGCGTAACGCAAAAGATAATTGAATGGCATTGGCGATGTTATGGAAAAACACGTAAAAAGCCGGGCCGATATAAGCCAAGGGGGTAGCGTACGGTTGACCTGCAATGTAAAGAGTCAGAATCGTATTCTTCTGCCCGAGCGCCTGAGAGCATTCTCGCTTCAGGCGAGGGTACCCTAACCAATATCCACCAATAAACCCAACGGCACATATCAACATAGCCCCCAGAGCAATAGGCCAAATATCGTTAAAACTGTAATTTTGCAGCAATAAGCGGTGTGTGCCGGCAGCAGATACAATGGTAAGATTAACAATCCAAATAGCCAAAGAATAATCGCGCAGTTTGGGTGCCCACAATTTGCATGGGGGATAACACACCCGCAGAAGCACCGAAATGATGGCAGGTGCCCCAAGCGCCAACATCAACTGATAGAGCACCAGCAATAAAAAGTCTGTATACCCCAGCCCGGGAGCATCTACCACAAAAGGTAAAATGATAGGAGTAATGATAGCGAATACAGCCTGGCTGAGCACCATAGCCGTGGTGATAAAAGCAGTATTGCCACGCAACAAATTAACAATAACAGGGGCAGCAGATGCAACGGGAGCGGCTGCGCAATAATACAAAGATTCAGCCAATACGGGGTATCCTGCATACAGTGCAACAAGCCAAAAAGCAAACGCCATGAACTGCAATACCAGCAGAAGCAACAGGTGCATCCATGTGGGTTTAAGCTGCTTGACATTCAGCCCGATAAAGGTGATGCACAGCATCAGCGTGATACCAACGGGCAAAAAGGCAGCCAACGGAGCCAGCTCGGCATGCAGAAAGCCCCCAACCAAGAAGGCTAACACCATGCAAATGCTACGCAAATGTTGTTTCATGCCTCTTTCTGCTCTTCACCCTCAGTCGCTTGGCGTTTTTCAGCCAAACGCTCTGCAGCATCTGCCTCCTTTGGTTTGGGATAAGCAATACGGTTGTGATTCATGGTACGCAGCGTGATAAAGAAGGATTTCTTCATCTTGGCAATATCACCGAGTGTAAGACCACAATCTTGCAAGTGCCCATCAAGAATACGGCCTTTGAAAATGGCATCAATCATATTGCGGATATCCTCCTCTGAGGGATGGTGAAGAGAGCGTGTGGCACTTTCCACCGCATCTGCCATGCTCACAATACCGGACTCTCGGCTCTGAGGTATGGGTCCCTCGTATGTAAAGAGAGATTTATCAACCTCATCGGGGCAAGTGTCAGTCAGGCCTTCTTCAAAGCGAGAAAGCTCGGTTTCATATGTATCTTGAGCTTTGCGCAAGAAGAAGTAGGCGGTAGTAATGCCGTGGTGCTCGCGGATAGCATCAATAATCATGGGATTGAGGCGGTGCTCTTTGGCCAACTCCACACCGGCAGACACGTGCCCGGTGATGATACGGGCGCTGCCCTCAGGGGTAAGCTCGCCATGCGGGCTGAGACTTTGATCAACAATATTTTCAGAAAAATACTGAGGGTTCATCAATTTGCCAATATCATGGTACAAGCCACAAACGCCGGCACGTGTAACATCTGCCCCAATGGCCTCTGCAGCACTTTCAGCCAAACGCTGTACACAGAGAGAATGGTGGAATGTACCGGGGGCAGTCATTTGCAGGCGTTTAAGCAAAGGATGATTCATATCTGCCCATTCCAACCATGTAATATGGGTAGAAATGCGGAATATGGATTCCAGCATGGGCATAACGCCGTTTATAAGAACACCCAACAAAAAGTTAACCCCAAGGGTCAACATGATTGCCAGCAAAATTTTGATAGATCCCCCGTCTGCAAAGAAAGCGGACTCGATAAACCCGGAGTGTAAACCTATCAAAATTAAGGAGCTGATAAATACGGCAGCACCTAATTTAAAGCCTGCATACAATAACTGCTGGCGTTTCTGCAATTGCCCGCATATACCGGCTGAAAGCACGCCGATAAACAAACTGATTACAATATAATCAGCTACAAAGGGCAATGAGAAATTGACAGGGAACAGCACGGCTCCATACACGGTGCAGCACAGCGCTACAAAGATACCGACAGAACGGTTAATCAACACAGAGGTAACTGCCGGAGCCAACATATACGGCAATACAAGCAAAACCTCTTCTCGCATGGAGGGGAAATGGCGCAGCCAATACGAAATCACCAGATGCATTAAAAACATCTGCGCAACAATCGTCAACACACATAATAATGCAGGACGGAACGCAAGTGTTGTGTGCCTGCGACCAAACGAATAAAACAACCACAACGCAACAGAACAAAGCAACACCCAGCAAATGCGATACATGCTCATCAGGAGATTATCGGGCACGGTATACACAAGAGCACAGAGGGCAATCACCCCTCCTGCTGAGAGCAATAATTGTTGTTTACGGGCACGAAGCTCCGCCGCATCAGCGGGACTTTGCGATGCTTTTTGGCGAAAATGCTTTTTTAATGAAGCAAACATAATGTCACGCCATTATATCAAAGTTGCACAATATGTCAAACGCTGATTCAAAGAAAGGGTTATCTGTGACATATTGGCATTGAGAGTCAGAACCTTGATAAATTAATCAAGGTGTACAAGGCTCTAATCGGGTAGAACCATCAGTATGCAGGGAGAGCACATGGCCAACATTCCCCTGCTCGCTGTATCTTTTTTCGTAACAGGGCGATGGATTTCCGGCAGCATCCCAAAAGTATTCGCGCCGTAATCGGCCATTATCAGCATACTCCCACACATGCTCTGCATAGCCAAGCGAAGGGTTAACACAAAGTTTGCCATCAGCAGCGTTGAAACACTCCCATACGGGATGCCCCTCTGCATCGGTGCGCAACAAATGCTCTGCATAGCAACGGACATGCTTTAAGGGGGTATCATCTACACCCAAAAAGAGAGAGCGTTTTGTTCGGGCTGGCAAAGAACGCACAGAAAGCACCGAAGATGCGCCGGAATCTTGCTCCTGAATCGGCTCACCCTTTTCACTCAGCCATTTTTTACGATGAACAAGCCCTGTGTCATCCTCATTTGTTTGCACCACGGCAATACCGCAAGAATTATCACGGCGCACCCCATTTTCATAATTGGTACGGGTAGTGACGTGGTTTGTATCATCATAACGAAAACGCACGTTATTTTCACCTTCTGCATTAGTGATGGGGTTGCCCAAGCCATCCAAATGACGGATTTCGACGGGGCGGTTCATCGAGTCATATGACGTAAGCCGCTCTGCATACCCGGGCATACGGGGTACGGTTTTCTTACCATCGGCATCTTTGGTTACAACGGAAATGAGACGACCATCGACATCATAAGCAAATTCGCGAGAGGAAACACCGTGAGCATCCGCAGAAGGCTTACCCGACTCATCGTAATTGCGCTTTGCTACAACACGCCCGACACCATCGTATTCTACGACTTGAGTGGCTACCCGGCTACCCGGCATCAGACAAAGATTACCATCTGCTCCAACGCATTCCACACGTTGCAGCTGCCCTGCATCGTTATACACAAACTGCAAGCAAGAATCACCAAGCGGCTTAGGTAATACCCCGATACCGCTCGGGGGCTCCGGTGTGGAAGAATTGTATATACCGCGAAAATACAAGCGCAAACCATTATCATGTTGCGCAGCAGGCTCAGCCTCAAGCATCATATAGTACACCCCCATGCCCAACACTCCAATCAGAAGCGATAACATGGCAAGCGTACCTGTATAATTCCAGAGATAACGAAAAAATGAAGGGGCACGATGACCGGAATCTGAACCGTGAATACTCATATACAAATGAGAGACAGACCCAATGAAGGCAAACTTCAAAAACAAACAGAAAAATGAAAAGTGACTGCAAGAGCTGTGCAAATGGTGACAAGAGCAAACTTATGTGATTATATTAGGACGGCAAGAGTGACAGGCCGCCCCAATTCTGCACAGAACCGCACCACCGGTCACCACACGGTCAAGCCCCCGCATGGGTAATCTTAACTGCCGTTTTGCCGCATCATATTAAACAAACATAACACAATATACTATTATGGCTGACATAGAACAACAATACCAAATTAAATACTCAGACAAATGGGGCGCTTATTTGCAACAAGAAGCATCCCGACTCGATAAATACGTAACCGTAGAAACCGGGTTGAGCGGCAAGTTGGTCACCTTTGACCAATACGGCTTGCTTGATTTCCACGAAAAGACCGACCGCATGCAAGCAACGGTACTGCAAGATGCACCCACCACGCGCCGCGTATTACACCCGCACATCTTCACACGCGCCATTGGCTTCGATGAGTTCGATGCAAAAAAACTGGCCAACATAGATGTGCCGGTCAGCAAAACCATTGAGGGGCTGCGTGCCGCAGCCGGGCGTACCATGGACTACGTTATGCTCTCTAACTTTTTAGGCACCAACTATAAAGGAGAGCATGGCAACGAGGCGGTTGCTTTCAGCAGCAATCAGGTAATTGAAGCCGACTATGCAGAAACCGGCACCCCCGAGGCTTGCAACCTTACGGTAGGAAAACTGCGCAAAGCTCTCACGATGATGCAGAAAGCCGAAGCTTGGAACGAGGAACGCCGCGCCTACGGTGATGAGCTGGTACTGGCATGCACTGCAGCCCAAATCAACTCGCTCTTGCAAGAGCCGGAGGTATCCAGCTTTGACTACAATACGGCTCGAGCCCTGGTGGAGGGTAAGGTTGACACCTTCCTCGGGTTCAAAATCATACGCACCGAGCAGTTGCCCTTGGTGGACGGAGTGCGTACCTGCTTAGCATGGGTAAAGAGCAAGGCCTTGTTCGGCATTTGGGATGACTTCCGCGTGAAGCTCTCTGTGCGAGACGACTTAGACGAAACGCTGCAAATACGCGCAAAGTTTGCCTGTGGCGCAACGCGACTGCAAGAAGAAGCGTTCGTCAAGATTCTTTGCGAAGAGTAAAAACAGCGTAGCGGCAAACGTGATTCAAGAGGCAGAGGCAGAAATGCAGCTGCCTCTTATTGCACATGCTGAGGAGGGCCGGCATAAGTAATAGCCCCGCCGTTTTTGCCGGCACCCGGCCCCAGCTCTACCAAATAGTCTGCACGAGAGATAATGCCGGAGTGGTGCTCTACACAAAGAACGGTGTGCCCCGCAGCGCGTAACCGATAGAATGCACGCAATAGCAGGTCTACCTCTCTGAAATGCAGCCCGGTGGAAGGCTCATCAAGCACAAAAAGAAGATGCTCTGCATCGCGGCGTTTTCCGGTAGGTGCAGACTTTGCCAAATAGGTGGCAATGCGTACACGTTGAGCCTCGCCACCGGACAGCGTTGTAACAGAGCGATTCAGCGGCAAATAGCCCAAACCCAAATCATGCATTGCTTGTAAAATGGCAGTTGCTGCGGGGATGGGGGCGAAAAACTCCAGGGCCTCATCAACAGTTTGAGCCAGTGCCGCAGCTATGGATTTACCGCGCCACGTTACCTCCAATGTTTCTCGGTTATAGCGAGCCCCTTGGCAAGCATCACACGGGGTGTATAGGTCTGCCAAGAAATTCATATCCACCTGCAAAAAACCGGTGCCACCACATCGCTCGCACCGCCCCCCTCGTACATTCAGAGAAAAGCGGCCGGCGGTATAACCGCGCTGGCGAGACAAGGGCAACGCAGCATAAAGAGGGCGCAAAACATCTAACAACCCCGTTGCCGTAGCCGGCGTAGAACGAGGGGAGGCCCCCAGCGGACTTTGGTCTAACAAGACAGTTCGCGTTATAGCCTCGGCCCCTTTCACTTTACCCGCTTTGAGCGCAGGCAGCAAACACTCATGAATCAACGTACTTTTGCCGGAGCCACCGGGACCACTCAAACAAGTAAATGCCCCCAAGGGTAATTTAAGCGTCACGTTTTTTAAATTACGAGCCTTGGCTCCCTTAAGCTCCAGCCATGCGCAAGCCGCAATATCCGGAGATTCAGCCTCCGCATAATCCACACGGCCTGCTAACCAAGCACCCGTGGGGGAATTCGGGTTACTGCACAGCTCTTCATATGTGCCGATTGCCAAAATACAGCCACCATCGGGACCACTGCCGGGGCCCATCTCTACCAACAAATCAGCAGCTGCCAGCAACAATGGGTCGTGCTCTACAACCAAAACGGTGTTGCCTTTATCTCTCAAACGCTGCAAGGCGGCGATGAGCATGCGGGTTTCGCGGGGATGTAGCCCTATGGTGGGTTCATCCAGAATATAAAGCACCCCGGAAAGGCCTCCGCCGATTTGACCGGCCAAGCGCGCACGCTGCAACTCACCGCCGGACAAGGTGCTGGTAGCCCGAGAAAGAGAGAGATAGGCTAACCCCAACTCAACCAGGCAATTCAAACGCCGCAATAACTCACCGATAGCGGTTTGCAATGCATCGCAAAATGCCGGAGGAATACGCAGTGTATCCAACAGTTCAATATTTTCTTGTACAGTTAAATTACAAAAATCCCCGAGATTGAGTTCTCTGTCACCAAACTCAAGTGTAACGGCTAAGGCAGTGGGGTTGAGGCGCATCCCCTTGCATGCGGGGCACACCGCAATGGCACCCTTTTTCCCTTCTACTACCCCCAAACCATTACAGTGCTCGCAGGCGCCTTGGGGCGAATAATGAGAAAACAACCGGGGTGAAAGGTCGGGCAAGACAAAGCCGGTTTCTGCGTTGCGATAACGGGTATGGAACGCGAGCAAGCGAGCCTCTTCTCCGCGAGGTTGCACCAAAGCTCGCACTTCATCCGGGCAAAGGCGCAGGGCAACTTGTAAAGAATCAGCAATACGAGACTCTGTACCGCTGCGCACGGCAATTCGGTCTATAACCAATTCGCAAGCATCTTTTTCTGAGGGAGGGTTTGATTCCAAGTCCTCCAACTCAACAATTTCACCGTTAACACGCACACGCAAGTAGCCGGCTTTGCGGAGGTCAAGAATATCAGATTCTGCATTGGCTCCGAATGTGGACGGCAATGGAGCCAAAAGTGTAAGTCGAGTTCCCTCGTCAAGCGAGCAGAGAGTAGCAGAAATTTCATCCGGGCTGAGACGTGACAAGCGCTCCCCCGTCACGGGGTCATGCGGCACACCTATGGCGGCATAGATAATGCGCAAATAATCGAGAGTCTCCGTAAGAGACCCCAGCACGGAGCGAGATTGCCCGGTAGGGATAGATTGTTCCAAACAAAGAGCCGGCGGCAAGCCGGTGATTGACTGCACTTTGGGTTTGTCCGGCCTTGCTAATAAGCGCCGAGAACCGGCTGACAAGCAATCCAAAAAGCGTCGCCGAGACTCAGCAAACAAGGTATCATACGCCAATGTACTTTTGCCGGAGCCACTGGGGCCTACCAACGCAATCAATTTACCGGCCGGAAGAGAGAGATTTATATTGCGCAGTGTATTCTGCGATGCCCCTGTAATGCAGATATCCATACGCCTATTCTGCGCGTAAAAACACTCGTTAATTGGCGGACTCTGCCGTATATGCAGATGTTTTAACCCATTGGCCTTGGTGAGAAGCGCCGGATTTCAACACCAGCATAGGTGCGTGACAGTCTCCGCATAAAACTGCACCACGGTGTAATTTTACCTTCCCCGTAGCAGTGATTCTTCCGTTCACCTTACCATAGATATCAACATTCTCTGCAAATACCCCTTTGTTAAAGGTAACGGTTGTACCCCGGCTGATATGTAAAGAGCCAACGCGCACGTCGCCATCCACGCTATTATCAGCGGTTATCCTCAAGCGCCCGCTACAACGGTAAGAACCATTGCCCCTACCGTTGATATTCATGTTGTGGCAAACTATTGAAAGTTGAGACAAAACGGCATCCGACAATACCGTCACATTACCGAGCGTGCGCACGGTAAGACGGGTAGAACCGGGTTTGAGCTCAACATCCGTCATGCGTAAGTGGGCATGGCAATGTATGCAATTTGCAGACAGCGCGGCTGCCGGCACGCGAGAACGCCGCCCACACTCATAACATACAACGTCTTTTCCGGGAACTTTAGCGCGAGATTCCGAAGAACTGAAAGAGGTGAGTGCAACACGACGTTTGCACTCACCTTCCGGTAACAGCCCGGAGGCACAGGTGGAAATCAATGGTTCTGTCCTGTACTCGGGCATGTAGTCAAGACTGTAATATCAGACTCAGTCCAACAGATTGTCAGAATCTACGGGAGCAGAAGTCTTACCCTTCTTTGCAGGGGCGGGAGCTACTTGCGGAGCAGGAGCCGGAGTAGCAACAGTGGGTACACCCACCTTGCAGTAGCCATTGAAAATAGCGCCTTCTTGGATGGAAATCTTGGAGGCAACCACATCACCGAGCAATTCAGATGTAGCGGTAAGTTCAACACGGTCAGTAACCTCCACATTACCCGTTACACGGCCATGAATAATGGCACTGCGAGTGCGTACAGCTACTTTATTCTTATCACCGGCTTCAATCACGGCGTTAACACCTACCGTCAATACACCTTCAGACTCAATCTCACCTTGTACGGTACCGTCTACCAACAAATCATCAGTAAAACGCAGTACACCAACTACCTTAACGTCAGAGTTAAGTACGTTGCGAGTGGCAACAGCAGAAGACTGTATACCAACACCGCCCACCTCAAATTGATTATCATCGGTAGAATAAATGGTGGACTCAGAGTCAACCTGAGGTTCCACACCGACAGGAGCGCCCCACGGAGAGGCAGCAAGACCGGGGTCTACCACAGGAGCAGCCGGAGTTTTAGCAGGAGTTGTTTTTTGATATCCTTTGAACATAAGTATATAATTTTGAAAAGGTTAAGGTGCGCCACAAAAGATTAGGGTCACGCACTGGAAATATGTTACTCTCAGTCGAGCCGTTTGTCCATACGAATTTGCGTCAAGTAAGCATTTTTTTACAAGAGGAGAAAACGCAACGCTGTTACTCCCACAAATAAGACTGCTTAGAATCCACCAACTTGCCGTCTACATACAGCTCCATACGCCAAGTCAGCACGTCTCCTTTAGCTCGGCGCTCATCACCGGTAAAGAAAAAGCGTTCCGTTCGGGTCTGAGCAGAGCTGCGAGCCACAGGGTACACACACTCCGACCTCAACTCTTTGGCACCGGTAGCTGCTTGGGTGTAACGCATAACGAGTTTTGCTTTCTTGGAGGGCTCGGCATCATACCATGTAACAAAATAATAATCGCCCACACAATCTTCCATTTCTTGTTTAGACTCTGCCCCATACAACACATACTTAGCATGGCTTCTCAAGGGCGCGGCAGACCAGTTCGTACTGGGCTCTGACGTAGATTTGAGCGGAAGGTCAGCCACATCTTTGATGAAAGAGTGGTCATATGAAGAGCAAGCGCCCAAACAGACAGCGACACTTGCAAACAAGATGGATGTGTATGCTCGCATACTCTCATTCATATACCATAGCCCCGTTCTTGTCAACCATTTTCGGCCATGCAGTACCTACAAATAATCAAAATCTTTGTTTTTTCGTTGACGCGACGCTACATTTATGGTAGGCTCTCGTGTAGAGGGATGAACTGTACCCTCACATTTTTCACAAATATGAAACCGGCAACATTCAACTGCACAGTACTCCGCGACGGCCACCAGTCGCTGGCCGCCACCCGTATGTCCACCGAGCAAATGCTCGAGATTGCACCCATTCTCGACACCATGGGCTTCTCCGCCCTGGAAACATGGGGTGGTGCTACCATTGACTCCGGGCTTCGTTTCCTCGGCGAGCTTCCGTTCGACCGTTTGGACACCCTCAAGAAACTGGCCCCCAAGACCCCGCACATGATGCTTCTGCGTGGTCAGAACATGGTAGGCTACACCAACTACGCCGATGACGTAGTAGAGGCATTCGTGAAGACCAGCGCCAAGCACGGCATGAACATCTTCCGTATCTTCGACTGCCTTAACGACCCGGAAAACATGCGCACCTCCATCCGCGCTGCTAAGGAGGCTGGCGCCACCGCCCACGGCACCATTTGCTACACCACTTCCCCCGTTCACAATCTGGAATACTTCGCCAAGCTCGGCAAGCAGATTGCCGACATGGGAGCAGACGGCCTCGTAATTAAGGACATGGCCGGCCTTATCCCCCCGAGCGAGACAGCCGCACTTGTAGAGACCCTCAAGAAGAGCACCGGGCTGCCTGTATGGGTACACACCCACGACACAGCAGGTCTCGGCGCCGGCGCATACGTAGCCGGCATCAACGCCGGTGCAGACGCTGTAGACTGCTCCATTGCTCCCTTTGCTAACGGTACCGGCCAGCCGGACTGCATGCGCATGCTTGCCCTGATGCAGGGTTACGAGCGTTGCCCGCAGTTTGCAGATGACTTCACCGAGAAGCTCTCCAAGATTTCTGCCATGCTGCAGCCCATCTATGACAGCCTCTCCAAGTTCACCAGCCACGCTAACGAGGTGGTGAACAGCGATACCCTGCGCTACCAGGTACCCGGCGGCATGCTCTCCAACTTCCGCAGCCAGCTCAAGGAAATGAACATGGCCGACAAGTTCGAGGAGGTATTCGCAGAGATTCCCGTTGTTCGCAAGGCCTTGGGTTGGATTCCGTTGGTAACACCCACCTCTCAGATTGTAGGTGTGCAGGCTATGATGAACGTAAAGTTCGGCCGTTGGAAGCAGATTACCCCGCAGACCATGGACGTAGCACTCGGCTACTACGGCCACACCCCTGCCCCGGTAGACCCCGAGCTGCAGGCAGAATGCGCCAAGCGCTCCGGCAAGGAGCCCATCACCTGCCGCCCCGCAGACCTCATCAAGCCCGGCATGCAGGACCTGCGCGACAAGCTTACCGCCAAGGGTATTCCCGCAACCGACGAGAACTGCGTTATCTACGCCATGTTCCCGCAGCAGCTGGAAGACTACTACGCCGGCAAGCGCCCCGAGCTGCCCACCGCCAAGAAAGAAGAGAACTACGGCGCTCCCGTTTCCCTTTCTACCGTGGGTGTATCCGCCGCCATTTCCGGTCGCGATATGAAGCTCAACATCCTCGGCAAGGTGTACGATGTACACATTGAAGAGAAGTAATTCAGCTCAACAATCCACTTTCAAGCGCTCGGTTTTGCAACCGAGCGCTTTTTATCTCTACATACGCGGCAGGGATTTTAAGATTGACAATTGCCCATAATCTGGCAGAATGGTTCGCGTATGGCTAACAGAACACTGATGACCATGTTGTGCTCCGCCGCCGCCATGTTGACGGTAAACGGGGCAGCCCCCGAGCATTTTCAACCGCGCGCCAAAGAATTATTGGCAGACAGCGTTGAGCTTGAGAAAAATGCACATTGTTTAAATATCATCTACTTTACCGGCAATGATATGCAACCCACAGCAGAAGCAGACCGCCGCATCAGCGAGCTTCTGCTTTACCTGCAACAATATTACGGCAAAGAGATGGAGCGCAACGGGTTCGGCAGACATTCTTTCGGGCTCTCCCTGCTTGATAACGGCAATGTAGATATCTGCTATATCAAAGGCAAAAACCCACACAAGAGCTACGCCTACGGCACGGGTCACAATGCATGCATTGAAGAGGTAGAAGCATGGTTCAAGGCGCATCCTGATAAAAAGCGCAGCCAACATACATTCATCATTATGCCCACGTGGCAAGATGAAGGCTACAGCGACAAGAACCCGGGGGGTGTTCCCTTCTACGGGCTCGGTCGCTACTGCTTTGCCTTGGATTACACAGATTTTGACATCAAGCATTTGGGTCAAAAGACCCAAGAAGGCAGATTGCTTACCAAATGGTACGGTGGCTTTGCCCACGAGCTGGGGCATGGCATGAACCTGCCGCACAACAACGGCACCGTAAGCAGCAATAAAGCATTAGGCACACCGCTTATGGGCGCCGGCAACTACACCTTCGGTATGACACCCACCTACCTCACCCCTGCATCCTGCGCCATTCTTTCCAATACCGAGATATTTGTACCGGAATGCAATAAGGTTCAATTCTACAGCATAGAAAAAGAGCCCACTGTATACAGCGCTGAATTTGTGCAGCAGGACGATACGCTTACAATAGATCTGGAGGTCTCGGAGGAGGTTGAGCAGGTTATCGCCTACGTGCAAGACCCGCCCTACGCCGTAAACCAAGATTACGAAGCTGTTTCATTTAAGGCTGACAACATAGGTGAAAAGAAAGACGGCAAGCGTGCCGTGTACATCAGCATACCGTTTGCTGAGTTGGGGAATCTGAAAAACATAAAAGGCGGCGAGTTGGGGTTAGACATACTGTTGCAAACGTATGAGGGCTCACGCTTCCGCTGGCGTATTCCCTTCAACCTCAGCAAGCAGCCGGCAGGCACCCCCATTAAAACAGGCAAACCTGCTTTCATGAGAGGTTACTGATTCACCCTTACCACCCAAAAGCCATGACACCTCCACACGAAGCCATAGCCGTTGATTTTGGCGGTACAAGCATTAAAATTGCCGTCACTCAAGGGGAGCGCATCCTCAAAAAAGCGAGGTCCCTCCCCACTGCGGCGTATCGTAGCCCGGAGGAAATTATGGCGGCCATGTGTCAAACCATGCAAGAGCTGCTGCGTGAGTACCCCCACGCAGCAGCGGTTGGGCTGGGCATGCCCGGGTGGGTAGATTTTTACCGCGGCGTGCTCTACCAGCTCACCAACGTGCCGGTATGGGACCATGAAGTACCGGTGAGAGAAGTCATCTCTCAAGAATTGGGCTTGCCCGTGGTGCTGGATAACGACGCCAACTGCATGGCCTATGCAGAATGGAAACTGGGAGCCGGGCGCGGGTTGAGCAATTTGGTATGCCTGACATTGGGCACGGGTATTGGTGGCGGCATCATCATCCACGACCGCCTGCTGCGAGGGCGCACTGTATCTTGCGCAGAACTGGGGCAAACCAGCATAGCCTTTAACGGCCGCGTAGGCCCTTTCGGCAACCGTGGCGCAATTGAAGAGTACATCGGCAACAATGAGTTTGCGGCAGATGCCGTGCAGGCATACGCAAAGGCCGGTATTACCAAAAGCAAGGCAGAATGCGCCCCACACCTGCTCGAAGCTGCCGCCCGCGCAGGTGACAGCATCGCTCTGCAACTGTACAGTGATTTTGCGGACAAGCTTTCCATCCTCATTATGAACCTCATGTATGCCTTGGTGCCCGAGGGTATCATCATCGGCGGCGGTGTAGCCCAGGCCGGGGATCTGCTCTACAAGCCGCTGCATGCATCGCTCAAGCAACAGCTTTTCCCTGTCCATTATAAGGCATTGAATATACTACCCGCTCACTTCGGCCCGGATGCCGGGCTTATCGGCGCCGGTCTGATGGCATCGGACTACGCAGATAACAAATTGATGTAAGCTTATTTGAACAAAAACAAGGCAGAAGCAGTCAAACATTTAAGCGCATGAACACAAAATCACAACCGGCACCTAATTTGCCGCCCATCCCGTCCACAACAGAAACGCCCTCCCCGGCAGTTATTACTAAAACGATACCGCAAGAAACAATAGACCCCACCTGGTGGCGCGTGGGGGCTATTCCTTATATCGTCCTGATGTTAGCAGCCGCTGCGGCAGATTTATATTGGCCACGCATGGGATATATAGGTATAGGGGCCGGTATTGCCGGCATTCTGTTCACCAGCGCTATTATATTACTGAGAAAAGACCTGAGCAAAGGCGAGATTTGCTTTCTGTGCGGCTTGGCGGGCATTAACTGTATTGCACTTACGGTAAGTGGTAATCCGCTTAATTATTTGGTAGGTCTGATTGCTCCGTTCTTCATGTTGAACATGCCTTCCCCGCTCGGCACACGCGAAACAGTAGGGGTAAAACACCGCAGCTGGTGTGGGTACTGGATGGCGCGCCGCGAGAAACAACATACACACGGTAAAAAGTTCTGCAAGCTCATACTGCCTACTCTCATCTCCGTGCTACTGGGTGCAGCCATGTTCATCACCTTCCTGACCATCTTTGCAGCGGGCAATCCACTAGTAGAGCTCATTTGGCAATGGATTGTAACCAAATGGAATGAGTTGCTTACCTACCTGAATATCAGTTGGGACTTTGTGATTCACCTGTTGTACTGGGCTGTCGGCATCATCCTTTTCAGCATCTATGCACGCCGCCGCCCCTACGCACCGGAGATTAAGCGGCCTACCATCAAAGCCCCGGCAGGCACAACACTGCTGCCGCACCTGCCGCTTTTCACGCTTATCGGCATCAACATGGCGTTTCTTATTGCCACGTCTACCGACATTGCTTACCTTTGGTTCAATAACATACCGGAGGGCATTTCTCAAACACAGTACCTGCACGAAGGGGCCGATTCCATCATCTGGGCATCCATTCTGGCCTCCGCAGTCTTGATTGTTCTGTTCCGCAGCTCAGGTATAGCCAGACAATCCGCAGTAGCCAAAGGTGCGGCTTATTTGCTGATATTCCAAACCTTTTTGCTGGCAGCCAGTGTTTACCTGCGTTTGTACTACCAAATCAGTGATTTAGGCTTCACCTTCCGCCGTATTCTTGCGGGTGAGTTCTTGCTGCTGGGGTTGGTGGGGCTGGTAGTATTGTTATTCTACGTGGCTTCCGAGGGGCGTTTTTGGCGTTGCGCCAAGGTATGCATGGGCACCATGCTGTTGCTCGTTATAGCCGGCGGCATTATCAGCCCCACCCGCTTGGCCTCAACGCTCAACATGCAGTACAAAGATGCCAATCCGCATTGGAAATTTGAGGCCCAAGATTTTGGCTACGGCAGGTTCAACGCCGTTTCTCATCTTGCTTTTGCTGAGATGATTTACCGACAAGAACCCGGCCGATTCATGGCAAAAGAGCTTCTTCTTGCTGCAGAACGCATCGTAGAAAGGGAGGAAGCATACAACGGTTGGCTCACCATTACCCTCAACCACTGCGAAGATTTGCCCGTGGCCCGCAGAATCTTACAAGATGAATCCATCCGCGAGATGGCAAATGATAATCACGACCATCATCGACTCCTTGACAAAAACGTGACACGCTAAACCAAAAAGCCCTGCAGATTAACAACCGCAGGGCTTTTTCGTAAATATTTCAGCAAAATTATTGCTGCTCTGTTTTTTCTAAAAGCAAGGCGGCTGTTTTCACGCAATCTTGGCAAGGCACGCGGAGCTCGCCGCCCTTGAGTTCGCGGCATGTGCATGCACCGTGGGCAGCGCGAAATGCCTCACAAACCTCTGTGGATTTATCGCCGGCCAAGGTCATGGCAGCATAAAGGGCACCACAAATACCATCGGGGGCTTTGCCACCACCGCATGCTTTCATATCATCCAGCAAATCTTCACGCCCGAAAGCAGCACAAATTGTCTGGGCGCAGTTGTACATGTAAGGGGGCTCACGAAACGTGGAAAGAGCTTTTTCTGCAGCAGTCATAACGGGTTGAGTATAGTGCATATCGCCTCGTTTGTCAATACGAGATTCCGGCACGGTATTGGCATGCGTCTTCAAGGAGAAACTTCAATGAAATACCCCATTCTTGCTTTCAAGCACACGCGGGTCTTGGGAATATTGGCGAAAATACTTCCACTCTAAAGACCGCAGCGTACCGGCCCAAGCACCATCACAACTATATTGTTTAATGCGAATAAACACATCATACGCTTCTTTTGTGCCGCGCTGAGCAATATCGCGCACAATGTAATAGAAGAAAAACTCTAACCCGTCAGACCATGCTTGCAAGTGATGCTCCCAAGGGTCGATGGAGTGTAAATCGTAAAAGAGCGCCTCCAACATGGACAAATCATCAATACCGGCTACATACGACTCTGCCGCCAAGCGGAATCGTTGATCATTCGGTCTGCTACCATCGTTCTTCACCCACTCATCCTCCCACTGCTGCAACATCGTTTCAATATGGGCGCGGTGCTGTTCGAGGGTCGGGGCAGCAGGGGCCGGCTCCGTCTGCGGTGCTGCAACTACACAGGGAGAACAAGCACCGGCAAAAAATAACAAAACAAACAAGGCAGAACATTTCATATACCAAAAAAATATCAGATAAAGCCCCTCAAGTCAATAAAATTGAAACTTCGCGCTTGCCATTCAATCATAAATGCGTATAATATCGCCCGCGCGTCAGCCGCAAGGGCTGAGGCCGACAGAACCAAAACGATACAGAAAATCAGACAATGAACAAGAATCCCCGAGTAGCTATTGTGGGCGCCACCGGTGCGGTGGGCGTCGAGCTTCTTTCCTGCCTCGAGAGCCGCAACTTCCCGCTCTCTTCCCTGAAACTTCTGGCATCCAAACGTTCTGCCGGTAAACAGGTTGCTTTCCGCGGTGAAATGCTCACGGTAGAAGAGTTGACCGAAAACTCCTTCGGCGATGTAGATTTGGCACTTTTTGCAGCCGGTGGCGACATTTCTCGCAAGTTTGCCCCCATCGCCGGCGAGGCCGGTTGCGTAGTAGTGGACAACTCCTCCGCATTCCGCCAAGATGCTGATGTACCCTTGGTAGTGCCCGAGATTAACCCCGACGCCGCTTTCAATCACCCGCGCAACATCATTGCCAACCCCAACTGCACCACCATCATCACCTTGATGGCGCTGTACCCGCTGCACCTTAAGTTCGGGCTTAAGACCATCATTGCCAGCAGCTATCAGGCCGTAAGCGGCAGTGGTCAGCACGGCATCACCGAGCTTGAAAACCAGGTGCGTGCCATTTGCGATGGCCACCCCGTTGAAATCTCCACCTATCCCCGCCAAATTGCCTTCAACGTGCTGCCGCAAATCGACAAGTTTGACGCCAACGGCTACACCAAAGAAGAGCTCAAGATGCTCAACGAAGGCCGCAAGATTATGAACCAGCCCGAGCTGAAGGTAACCTGCACCTGCGTACGCGTGCCGGTATACCGCAGCCACTCCATTTCCTGTGTGGCCCAGTTTGAGCAACCCATCGATGTTGAAGCCGCCCGTTCTTGCTACGATGGCAAGCCCGGCGTAGCTCTTATGGACGACATTGACAACAACGTGTGGCCCACCCCGCTCGACTCCACCAACGGCGACACCTGCTACGTGGGCCGCATCCGCAAGGACATTGCCATCGACAACGCACTCAACCTCTGGGTTGTAGGCGACCAAGTGCGCAAGGGTGCTGCTCTCAATGCCGTGCAGATTGCCGAGCTGCTTGTCAGCCGCGCCTAAGCAGACTTTTCAAATACCGACACCATGGATATCAAGGCACTCATCAAAGAAACAGCCGCATTGGTAGAGGCTCGCCTCAACGAGCTGCTGCCTACGGAGGACACTGCCCCCACCACCCTGCACAAGGCCATGCGTTACAGCATCTTTGCAGGTGGCAAGCGCATTCGCCCCCTGCTCTGTCTGGAGGCAGCCCGTGCCTGCTGTGGGGATGTTACCCCCGCCCTCAACGCAGCTTGCGCGCTGGAGGCCCTGCACACCTACACGCTGATTCATGATGACCTGCCCAGCATGGACAACGATGACCTGCGCCGTGGCCGCCCCACCAACCACAAGGTATTCGGCGAGGGTGTGGCCATTCTTGCAGGCGATGCCTTGCTGACAGAAGCCTTTGCCATGCTGGCAAGCGTACCCGCCAACGACCGCTACGACGTGCGCGACTATGTGGCAGAGCTGGCCTACCGCACCGGGAGCCTCACCTTGGTGGGTGGCCAGGTGCTTGACCTCGAGGGCGAAGGCCGCCAACTCAACGTAGATGAGCTGCGCGCCATCCACATGGGCAAAACCTCCTCCCTCATCATCGCATCCGTCCGCTTGGGTGCCATGGCCGCCGGTGCCACCCCAGAGCAGCTCGAGGCCCTTACCGTCTACGGGCGAGACCTCGGCCTCGCCTTCCAGATTATTGATGATATCCTCGATGTTACCTCCACCCCCGAGGTGCTGGGCAAGAGCATCGGCAAGGACCAAAAAGTGCAAAAGGCCACCTACCCGGCTTTGGTCGGCATGGAAAAAGCACGCGCCGAGGCCCGCGAGCTCACCGCCTCTGCACAAGCAGCCCTCGGCGTCTTCTCCGACAAACGCCGCGAGGCTCTGCTCGCCATCAATGATTATCTGCTCAAACGCGATTATTGATAGTGAAGTCGACAGACTGTTATTACAAAAAAGCCGTTCCTATGCAGGGACGGCTTTTTTGCAAGCCCACTAATAAAGAGGCAACTTGACATTTTACCCTCATTATCCTATATTACACGCACAAGGTACATATACTGCATCATTCTATGATAACCGGAGCTCTCAAAAACAAGATTGACCAGCTATGGAAAATCTTCTGGACAGGAGGAATAACAAACCCGCTAGATGTCATTGAACAAATGACCTACCTCATGTTCATCAGAGATTTGGAAAATGCAATGGATACGCCGTACAAATGGAGTGAACTAAAGCATTTAACGCCGGAGATGATGTACACAACCGTACAGGAACGGGTGTTCCCCTATATCAAGAAACTGCATACCGATACCCAAAGTGCATACGCCCGATACATGGAGGATGCCATCTTCAAAATTCCGACTTCGCGCATGCTTGAACGCATAGTTGAGGCCTTGGATGATATTGATGAGTACGTCAACAATACACCCGATACCAAGGGTGACGTATACGAATATCTGCTCTCAAAACTCTCCACGGCAGGCGTCAACGGGCAATTCCGCACCCCGCGCCATATCATTGAAATGATGATAGAATTGATGCAACCCACCCTGCAAGATACTATATATGACCCGGCTTGCGGTACTGCGGGATTCTTAATAGCTGCAAGTACGCACCTGCAAAATAAACTTACCCGCAGCAAGGGAAACGCAGCGAAGGAGCATTTTATGAAGTACATGTTCCATGGTTTCGATACAGACCGAACCATGCTGCGAATAGCGGCCATGAACATGATGCTGCATGGTGTAGAAAATCCTGATATTCAATACAAGAACAGTCTGACAGCACAAAATGATGCAACAGATTGTTGCACCCTCATCCTCGCAAATCCGCCATTTAAAGGCAGCTTGGAAATTAACAGCGTGCCGGAGTCACTGAAACGGGTCTGTAAAACCAGAAAGTCTGAACTTCTTTTTATTTCTCTCTTTCTGCGCATGCTCAAAGTAGGAGGACGTTGCGCCTGCATTGTACCAGATGGCGTGCTTTTCGGCACTTCCGGTGCCCACAAAACCATCCGCAAAGTCCTTATCGAAGAACACCGGTTGCAGGCTGTTATATCTTTGCCGTCCTGCGTATTCAAGCCATACTCCGGGGTATCCACCGCTATTCTCATTTTTACCAAAACAGGCAATGGCGGCACAGACAGAGTATGGTTTTATAATATGAAAGCAGACGGATTCTCTGCGGATGACAGGAGGATTCCCTGCGAAGACAATGACATACCCGACCTCATCTCACGCTTCCGCAACCCCGTGGCAGAGGTATCCCGGCAACGTACCGACAACTCTTTCTTTGTAGAAAAAGAAGAAATCGTAGTCAATGACTATGACCTCTGCATCAATAAGTACAAAAAAGAAAAGATTGCCCCCATTGCATATCCGCCTCCTGCGGAAATCATGAAAGAGATTCGCCGATTGCAAACAGAAATCGACAAAAATCTTTCTGAAATCGATGATTTGCTGAGCTGAAGCGACAAACTAATCGCTATCACAACAGGCCCAAATCCATTTGTTGCACATTGGGGTCCTCTGCGGGGCCGGCGGGGGGATGTTCTTCCGTTGAGGGGATATCTGTTACGACGGCAGAATCAAGGGGTTGAGTTTCATCAGCCGCGGGCGGTGTGGGCAAGATGGCAACCTCTGTCTCTTCTGCGGGCGGGGCCTCGGGGTCGGGGGCAACGGGCATGATACGGGCCACGCGTTCTACCGGGTTTTTGGTAACGATATTGCCCATCACCTGGCGGCCTTTAACACGCAGGTGCCCAAAATCGTAGGGGATGGGGCGGCGCAGGCGCTTAAGCTGGTTCTTGAGGTAAACATTCACCTGCATTTCTGCGCTTTCATCTTCCGTACGGTGCACGGTAAAGAAGAAAATGCGGCTGCCTTTGGTGCCCATAGTGAGCTGGTATTCTTTATCGCGCGTGAAACCGCCCAAATGGAAACGCTTGGCATAGGTGATACCGTCTTTACCGTCTCGGTAAATCATATTAAACACCCAGTCATCGCCGGGGCGCAGTACGCGGATATCAAGCAGCTTTTTGCCCACGTAAAACTTCTCTTGTACACGGCGCACCATCAGCACGCCTTGGCTATCTACCGTCAGAATATCGCTGAGCGTGGAGCATTTTTCCACTACCTCACCGCGGCGCACGCCATAACCGGCAAAGCCTTCTTCATCAATGTACAGGGTTTCATTCTCCACCGCAGCCTCTGCACGAGTCATGGTATCGAAGGTGGTAATTTCTGTACGGCGGGGCCAGGCATCGCCGTATTTCTTGCGCAGATTCTCAAACCAGCGGATGGTGTAGCGGGTGAGCTGAGCCAAGTGCTTGCGAGTTTGCTCAATTTCTGCCTCGAGCCCGGCAATATGCTTGAGGGCATCGTGAATCTCGTACTTGGCAATCTTCTTGATGCGAATCTCGGTAAGGCGCACAATGTCATCGCGCGTTACGGGGCGCCAGAAATCCACCACAAAGGGAGCCAAGCGCTCACCAATTTCGGTAATGGACTGCTCCCAGCTGTCGCTCTCTTCCAATACCTTATAAATGCGGTTTTCGATGAAGATTTTCTCCAGACTGGCCAGCATCCAGCTTTCCTGCAACTCGTTGAGGCGCACCTCGAGTTCTTGGCGCAGGGTTTCTTTAGTGAAATCAACATTGTGTTTCAGAATCTCGCTCACGCCCATAAACACGGGCTTGCGGTCCATAATCACTACAGCGCGCGGGGAGATGCTCTTTTGGCAATCGGTAAAGGCGTACAGGGCGTTACAGGTTTTCTCCACATCTGCCCCGGGGGCAAGGTGTACCAAGATATCGGCCTCTGCAGCGGTATTATCTTCTATACGGGCCACTTTGAGTTTGCCCTTCTCCATAGCCTTTTCAATGCTCTCGATAAGAGAATCCGTTGTGGTACCGTAGGGCACCTCGGTAATACGGATAACACGCTTTGAGGAAACATCCAAGCGCGCGCGAGAGCGCAAACGGCTGTTACCCGTGCCGTCATTATAGCCGGAGACATCAAGCAAGCCACCGGTTTGGAAGTCGGGGTACAGCGTAAACTCTTCACCACGCAGGTAATGAATGGCAGCCTCAATAATTTCATTGAAATTGTGCGGCAGAATCAGGCAGTTCATGCCCACGGCAATGCCTAACGCACCCTGGGCCAACAATAAGGGGAATTTAACGGGCAGCGCAATGGGTTCTTTGTTACGGCCATCGTAGCTGAGCTTCCATTCCGTTACCTTGGGACTGTACACCACCTCTTTGGCAAAGGCAGAGAGGCGTGCCTCAATATAACGGGCAGCTGCGGCGGAGTCGCCGGTCAAAATATTACCCCAGTTACCCTGCGTATCAATCAAGAGCCCTTTTTGCCCCAGTGTTACCAAGGCGCTACCGATAGAGGCATCACCATGGGGGTGGTACTTCATGGTATCACCCACGATATTGGCCACCTTGTTGTAACGGCCATCATCCATGCGCTCCATGGAGTGCAGAATACGGCGTTGCACGGGTTTAAGCCCATCCACAATATGTGGCACGGCACGCTCCAAAATCACATACGATGCATACTCCAAATAATAATCGCCGAACATTCTTTGAATCTTGCTCGGATTCTCCTGGAGATATATCGGTGTGCTTTCGGTACTCATACGCTTGCACGGCATTGTAGCAGATTGCAAGTGCATTTTCAAGCTGAAATCATGATATATCAAAACGAAAGCGTGTCAATTTGTGAATTGTCTTGACAAAAGTCATTCTTTACTATACGGTAAGGCCCATGTTCGTAGACAACATTCGCATATTTGCCAAAGCAGGCAAAGGAGGAAATGGTTTGGCCAGTTTCCGTCGTGAGAAATTCGTACCCCGTGGCGGCCCTGATGGCGGCGACGGTGGCGACGGCGGCAGCGTCATTCTTGAGGTAAGCACCGGCACGAATGATCTGCGCAATTATTTCTATGACCCCAAGCTGATTGCCACAGATGGTATGCCCGGCATGCACGCCCGCAAACACGGGCGCGACGGCAAGACCGTTATCGGCAAAGTACCCCCCGGCACCATTGTATACCGCAGTAATGCCGCCACCATGCAAGAGGCCACTTGGCTGGAGCGTGAGGGCGACGGCATTGAGCTGGAGCAAATTGCCGACCTTACCGAGCCCGGTGAGCGTTTCGTGCTTTGCCAAGGTGGCAAGGGCGGCCGTGGTAACTGGCACTTCCGCACGGCAACGGACCAAGCTCCCATCAAGTTTGAGTACGGCACTGAGGCTGAGAGCGGCGTTTTCTTCTTTGAGCTGCGCCGCATAGCAGATGCAGGTCTTGTAGGCTACCCCAATGCCGGCAAGAGCACGCTGTTGGGCGCAATCTCTCGCGCTACCCCCAAGGTGGCAAGTTACCCCTTCACCACCCTGCAACCCATTGTAGGTGTGGTCGAGTTTGAGGACTACAGCCGTTGCGTGGTGGCCGACATACCCGGTATTATTGAGGGCGCATCCGAAAACCGCGGTTTGGGCCATGAGTTCTTGCGCCACATTATGCGCTGCCAGGTGCTGCTCTTTGTGGTTGATATGACCGGCTTGGAACACGACCCCATCGAGGCCATTCAAACCCTGCGCAAAGAGATTAAGCTTTACTCTGAGGAACTTGCAGAGCGCGATTGGATTATCTTGGCCAACAAGATGGATGACCCCACCGCTGTAGAAAACCTCGAGATGCTGCGCCAGCGCTTCCCCAAGGTGGAGATTCTGCCCATCTCTGCAGCCATGGGGGATGGCATACCCGCCTTTAAGGCCCGACTCAAAGACATGCTCCGTAAGTAATGCGCGTTGCGATTCTGTCAGACATCCACGCCAACATAGAAGCCTTGGAGGCCGTGTTGGCGGATGCCCGAGCATACTCGGCGGAGCACTACCTCTGCTTGGGGGATACCATCGGGTTCAATGGGGACCCCGCTGCATGCGTCAGCTTGGCCATGCAGCTGTTTGATGCCGGGGTACGCGGCAACCACGAGCAAGCCCTCTTGCAAAGGGGGCTGTTCGGCGTGCCGCTTTTCACCACCATGATGGACCGCACCACAGCCATGCTCTCTGCAAAGCATTTGGCCTATATACGCCCCCTGCCCCTGCGTGCCCAATGGCAGGGTATTACCTTGGTGCACGCCTCGCCCATGCAGGCAGAGGAATGGAAGCGCATCGGCAACATCCCCTCAGCCCGCGATGCCTTTGCTGCGTACGATGGGCAACTTTGCTTCTTCGGGCACACCCACCGCGCCACAGTATTCAAAGAAGAGGCCGACACCATTACCCAAATACCCGCAGTTTACGGTGCGGACAATTCATGCACCGTCAAATTGGAACACCACTGCCGCTACCTCATCAACCCGGGCTCTGTCGGGCAACCGAGAGACCTGAATTGGCGTGCGGCTTATGCCCTGTTAGATACCGAGGAGCACACTCTTACGCTGCGCCGAGTAGAATACGATGTAGATACGGCAGCCTCAAAAATCTGCCATACCGGCCTGCCCGATTCCTTTGCGGCAGCATTAAAAAAAGGCGTAACGCCTACGGGAGATTAAGGCGGCTCAAAGCCGGATGACTCCCACTCGTTGATTTTACCGCTTGCTATCGCTCATGCATTTTGGTAGAATGCAGGTAGTCATGAGGTACCGTATTATTACCATGATTTGTGTTGCGTTTGTGTTGGTGCAGTTGCTCGCCTCTTGCACATCTGGCAGAGCCGCACACGCGCAAGATTATACTCAGGGCACCGTGTACGGAGAAATCTACCTCTATGACACCAACTATGTGGATGAATACATTGGGTCTATCCGTTTGGAGGTTACCGAACAAAACGGGCAAATAGCCATCAAAAAAGATAACCCGAACTTCCCCAATTTCTTGGGTTACAGGCTCTATGCCACATATAACTGGGCCAACCCGAAGATATCTTACCACCCGTCTGCGCATATTGATTACACCATACAAGCGAAGTTGCAATTTTTCTTATACTTTGAGGATGATAAGCAAGAGTTTATTAACGTTCCGCAATACAACGCCACGGTACAATTCACCAAAATAAGAGGGCAAAATAAACTCAGAGCAGATATCCTTTACGATGGCATCAAAGACAAAAATGCCACTAAGCCACAATTCGTAAAAGGAGATTTCCCTATACTGCAAGCAGATTATATTTTAGAACTCAGGCCGCTATGAATACGCAGAGAAGCGAGTACTGCGAGCCGAACTTTAAATTCACAACTCGTACTTCGTAATTCATAAATTTCCAATTGAGGGGCGCTTCAACTATGAAGCGCCCCTCAAACTCAAAAATAGCCGTTTATTTCAACCCTTGAGATTCAAAGAGAGCCTCCGGGTTTACATCTCGCCCGATAAATTCGCGGAAGATGACATCCGCCGGACGAGAAGCACCGGGCTCAAGAATGACTTTGCGGTATTCTGCACCGGTTTGAGGATTAAAAATACCCTCTTTACGGAAACGAGAGTAGGCATCTGCCGCTAGGGTTTCAGACCATTTGTAGGTGTAATAACCGGCAGCATAACCACCCTGGAAGCAGTGTAACAGATTACGCATAATGCAAGGCACTTGTACGGAGAACGGCGCGGTATAGGGCGCCAGCATTTCTGCCGCAGCGGCGTCGAGGTCTTTACCGGCAAACTTTTCGGCATAGTGCATGTGCATCTCCAAATCGAGTTTGGCAACGCAAAGAGAACGCATGTGATTGGTAGCCGGCATAAAATGACGGCTGGCTGCTAATTTTTGGAGGTATTCCGGGGGAATGGGCTCACCCGTTTCGTAATGAAAGGCAAAAGTTGCCAGAACTGCAGGCTCCCAAGCCCAGTTTTCCAACAAGAGACTGGGCATCTCTGCAAAATCCCAAGCCACGGCGGGGCTACAATGGCGGCGGTAGCGGGCGCGGCCCAACATATAGTGCATCATGTGCCCGAACTCATGGAAAAATATCTGCAACTCGGGGTGAGAAAACAGCACAGGCTGGCCGGGAGCTGCGGTGCCGAAGTTGGCAACCAAAGCAGCCAGATGCGGCTCTTGCGCATCTCCCATACGCAGCGGCATGCACCAAGCACCATTGCGTTTACCCTTGCGCGGGTGCAAATCCAGATAGAAAGAGCCAAGGTGCTGCCCGGTAGCGGTATCATGCACGGCATACAACTTCACATCGGGGTGCCACACTTCAGCACAATCAGCGGGTGGTTGCTGCCCACGGGTAACATATGCAGTGGAAACTTCTGAAAACGTAACGCCGAAAAGATTACCGCAAAGCGAGAAAAGCCCCTGCACTACACGTTCTTTTTCAAAATAGGGACGCACAGAGGCTGTATTGAACGCATAATGTGCGCCTGCCATCATAGATGCATACTTGCGTTCATCCCAAGGGTTGATTTGAGTAACAGGCTCATTCATAAGCTGAGACATATACTCCAGCAGCATGGCGTTTTCCTTATCAAAGGCGGGCTTAAGCTCGCTCATCATCCCGTCTACAAAATCCAATGCAGCCTGCCCGCTCTTCATCATGCGAGTAGCGGCTTTCATATCCGCATAGTTTTGATAACCGATAAGTTGAGCATACTCTTGGCGCAGTGCCATAATGGCCGCTATAACGGGTGCATTATCGTACTTTGTACCGGCCCCGGGGCATTTCAAACCATACCAACACTTGCGGCGTGTTTCTGCTACATTGCAAGTGGCCACCACATCTTGAGCCAACCCGGAATTAATGGTAATAAGCCACGCAGGCTTCTCCGGTGTGGAGAAGCCTCGCGCACGAGCTTCGGCCTCTGCCACAGCCATGCGAGCAGGTGGCAAGCCGCGGAGTTCATCCGGATTCGTAATCAGCAGATACCACTCAGCAGAAGCATCTTGCACATTTCGACCATATTTCATGGCTAATTGGCCGAGTTGTAAATTGATTTCGGCCTTACGTTTTTTTCCCTCGGGGGAAAGGTCTGCGCCGCTATGTTTGAAATGCAAGACCGTTTGGTCTACAATGAGTTTTTGCTCGGGGGCCAAGTGTTGCACCCAAGGTTGCTCAGACGCGGTTTTAATAACCCACCACAAGCGCTCATTTTGCATGAGTTGAGCATCAAATTGGGTAAGCGCCCCCATCAAATATGACTGCACTTGTTGAATAGCAGGATCACCGGTAACAGCTACGATATGGTGCAAATATTGCTGCGTTTGCTCCAATTCAGCCACGGCTTCGCCATATGCCAAAAAGGTATTCTCAAAGGTCATCTCCTCGGGAGTAAGCCTGCAAATAGCGTCAAACTGCTGTAACGCAATTCTCATGGCGGCCTCTGTGTCAATCATAGCCTGCTTCGGGGTTATGGCAGACCAAGACGGATAAAACTGCGTGCGGAATAACGGGTGTTCAACCTTTTGATCAGCAGTCAGCTGGGGAGCATCTGTCTGAGCACCGGCAATCACATTGACGGCAAGAACAGCACAGAGCAATTTTGAAAGAAAACTATTCTTCATATTTCATTAGCGGTTAATATTATGAACCTTCATAAATGCATCCGGATTCGGGTCTCTGCCCATCAACATACGGTACAACTCCTCAGCCGGTATGCTATCTCCTTTTTCCAGAATAATTTCACGATATTTATGCCCGAGCTCGGGGTTAAGCATACCGTGCTCTGCAAAACGAGTATAGACATCGGCAGCCATTACCTCTGACCATATATAAGTATATACACCGGCCGAATAAGCACCGGCAAAAGCATGAGGTAAACTACGCAAGGGAGAATAGGGCACAGAGGCATACGGAATCTGACAAGAATAAGCCAGCTCATGCGATACAGCATCCACTGAACGCCCCTTAAACTTCTCTTTATAATGGATGTGCATCTCCATATCGAGTTTTGCTTTGCGCAAAATCTCCATGTAAAAAACAACCTGCAATATGGAGCGGCTCTCTGCCAATTGCGTAAGCAAAGTTCGCGGACACGGGCGACCGCTTCTGTAATGACGGGCAAAGGTAGCCAAGACCTCGGGCGACCAAGCCCAGTATTCTGACAAGGTGCTGGGGAATTCGGAAAAGTCCCAAGCCACGCCCATGGCACAATGCCCCTTAATCTCTGTATGCGAAAGGAGATGGTGCAACATGTGCCCGAATTCATGGAAGAGAACAACAACATTCTCGTGCGACATGAGATTGGGACTACCCGCTGCGGGCGGGTCAAAATTAGCCAACAAGGCTGCAATATGAGGCTCTTGCACCTTACCGCCGGGGCCGGGATCTGCAAATCTGAGGGGAGCACACCAAGCACCGCTGCGCTTATTAGCTCTGCGGTACAAATCTAAATAAAAGGTACCCAGCTGTGTACCGGTGGCTGTATCATACAATGCATAGCACTTGACATCGGGATGCCAAACCTCAATCATGCCATCGGGGCATACCTCGCCGGGTTTGATATAGACGGAGGGCAGCTCCTTAATGGTAATACCGAGCAAATCGCTGTACACGGCAAACATACCGGCAATAACATCATCGCACGGCAAGTAAGAATACATCATCGCTGAAGCGACCGTACTTTTATGCGAAAAATACACGCTGATAGCTTGAAGCTCATCCCATGGCTGTAAAGCAGTTACGGGATACCCCACATATGAGCTATACACATTGAGCAAGTCTTGGCATTCCGCGTCAAAAGCGGGTTTAAGCTTGTCTATCATCAAATCAACAAACGCCAAGGCGGCATCGCCGCTTTGCACCATACGGGTACGCGCTG
The DNA here is from genome assembly GCA_045124875.1 of Akkermansia sp. Lineage (GTDB taxonomy): Bacteria > Verrucomicrobiota > Verrucomicrobiia > Verrucomicrobiales > Akkermansiaceae > Akkermansia. Next base: position 21,017 of record JBGVMR010000055.1, on the reverse strand, counting down.
CATAATCTGCATAGTTTTTGAATCCCAACAGCTCAGCCAATGCTTGTCTTTTCTCCAGCAACAAGGCAATCACGGGAGCATTGTCGTACGGAGTACCCGCACCGCAGCCGGCCACGGCATGCCAGCACTGTTTTCTGGTTTCCTCCACGCGGCACAACGCCAATACAGCGGTGGCTGTATTATCTCTCATGGTGATTAACCAACCATCTTTACCGGACTCGCGGGCAGCTCTTTCGAGTTCAGACATAATCTCGGGTGGTACACCATCCAGTGCAGAGGCATCCGTAATATGCAACTCCCAAGTTTGAATAAAATCTTGCAAGTTCTTTTCGTATTGTATACCAAGAAGCAGGATTTCTTTCTCGAGCTCCATTTTAAGTACTTTATCTTCCGTGCTGAGGTTTGCACCATTATCGATAAAGATATCAATGCATTGTTTAATAGCACGTTGTTGCACCGGTGATAACTGAGCTATTTTTTCGGGAGTTGCCGCATGCAACATCAAGCTCCATAACTTATCGTTGCAAAATATCTCAGCCGTACAATCGGTCATGAGTTGGACGATTTCATCCATCGCTGCCCGATTTGCTTCACTATCATCAACATAGGTTAAATGTTGCATCAGCATGAGAACACACTGCAACTCATCCAACGCTTCATCAATCTCTAAAATGGTATTTTCAAAAGTTGCCTCTTCAGGCGCGATAGCGAGAACCTTTTGTATACGGGAACGGGAACGCAGAATGGCTTCTCGGGCATCGGCCAAGGCCTGCTCGGGTGTTAATTGCGACCAACGCGGCGGCTCATGAGAGCGGAAAAACGGGTGGGCTGATTGAGCAACGCTAACGGCTGGCTGCTCTTGCGGTTGAGCCATGCTTACGCTGCCCAAGGTCAAGGCAAATAATAATAAGTGACGAATTGACATAATGAAAAGTTATTTAATGGTTATCGGTAGACGGGATAATTCCTTTATACTTTAAGTACGGTTCAAGCTGTGGTGGACGGCCCAGAAAATTGTGCAACATATCAGACGCCGGTTCTGAAGCCCCTTTTTCCAATATGGTGCGGCGATATTTAAGCCCGAGCGCCGGATTCAGCACGCCGGATTGTTCAAACTGATTGAATACATCTGCGGCTAAAACATCGCTCCATACATACGAATACAGGCCGGATGCATAGTTGAGTGTCACACAATGCGGCGTTTTCAACAAACAACAACGGGGCGCAGAGGACTGAGGAACAAGCCACGGCTGCAACACAACATAAGAGACAGCATCCCAATTTTTGGCCTTAAACTTTTGCTCATAAAACAAGTTCATTTCAAGGTCCAATCGAACAACGGAAAGAAACGACATTAAATCCATTGCAGACATTTTGTGACTATCTCTGCAAAAAACGGTCAACTGCTCATGCGATATGGGTTCGCCGAATAAATAATGGTAAGAGAAAGTAGACAATACCTCAGGATGATGAGGCCAATAAGCAGACAATGTACTGGGAAACTCTACAAAATCTTGCTCTACATAAGGAGAATTCAACGCGGTAATACAATGTTTACCGGAAATATTGTGCATAGCATGCCCAAATTCATGAAAAACGGAACATACCTCTGAATGATTCAATGTTCGATTATCATGATTAAAATTAAAAATTATGAATAAAGCATGGGGTAAATCTTTAATGCCATTATCAGGAGAGACACCCAGGCGAACGCAGCCAGCCCAAGCACCGAGCTTCTTATTCTCACGCTGAAACATATCCAAGTAGATAATGCCCAAAAATTCAGCACTATCCTTATCATACACATCAAAACAACGCACGAGAGGATGCCAAACCTCAACAGCATCGGATTCATGGGGAGAGGATTCTGTGGCGCAATATGTTTTACGCTCTTTAAATTCCACCGAGTACAGAGTGCTGCACAGAGCAAGAGCACCTTGCAACACATTTTCACAATCAAAATAATCCGTTATATTTTTTGCAGAAGACTGAGGATGAGCCTCGTAATACAACCGTTCAGCATAAGGCACATCCCATGGGGCAAGCGTCTGCACCTGTGTGCGTGAAGCGGCATTATACAAACGGAGCATTTCTGTAACTTCTGCGTCAAATGCGGGTTTAATGCGTTGCATTAAATCATCAATAAAGGCAAGCGCAGCGTTCCCTGTGGGTAACATCTTGTATTTTGAGGCCAAATCTGCGTATGATGAAGCACCATTCAAGCTTGCCCATTCTTGCAAAAGAGACAAAAATTGATGCAAAATCTCCTCGTTCTCTCGCATAAAGGGGCAATTTACCCCTTCCCAAGCCTCCCAAGCGGCCTTTCGCACGTCTTCCGTTCTACAGAGTGTCATCGCAGCATACAGAGAGCCATCACTTTTAAGAAAGAGGTATCCTGTGTATCCCTGAGCTTTAGCATTGCTCCTTGCCTGTTTCAATGCGCGAGAGGGAATCCCGGACAATAAACTGGGCTTACCGCTAAAATGATATTGCGCAGCGTCCTCTGACTTCCTGATATTCTGTTCATACCTTATGGACAATTCGGCTAATTGCGCAGCAATTTGCACGGTTCTCTCGCGGGCAGAGGGAGGCAAATGTCCTCCCTGTCTTTCAAAGAAATTACACAACTGTTGCACAGCACGCCGGCGATCGGGTGGCAATTGGGCGACCCAAGGTTGTGCAGCAATATTCTTTAGAGCAAGCCACAACCTTTCATTATGGAATATTTGCACATAATCTTTATTCAACTCAACATATAGTGCTGCATATTCATCCGTAGAACTCACAGCATTCAACATTGAGGTAGCACATATAACGTATTCTAATGGAGCGAGAGCTTCAGAAAAAACAGCAAATGTATTATCCCAACAAGTTTCTTCAACCGGCATATTTACTATCGTTGCAGCAACGGCATCAATCTCCGCTAAGGCTCGGTCTCTTTCTGCACGTAAAACTTGAGGAGTTAAGTGAGACCATTGAGGGTATACCTCGCAGCGCAAATAAGGCTGCGACTCTTGCGCGACTACGTGGGTATTCGGTTCATTACCAATCGCAGCGGCGCTTACATTCGCTACCGCAAAGCAAAGTGCAACAAGATATTTTTTTATATGGTTCATTGCTGTGTCTGAGATAACAACACCATCTTACCATTTATTGATAATTTTTCAATGACGAATGCCTATAAGCATAAAAAAAGGCTACCATGCGTAACATGGCAGCCAAATGAAAAAGACATTAACTTGTGCGCACTCGAATGCGCGCAGAGACTTAGGAAAGGGACGGCTTCTTGGCGCGACGAACGGAGCCGAAACGCTTCTGGAATTTGTCGATACGACCCTCGGTATCCACGAACTGGTTCTTACCGGTGAAGAAGGGGTGAGAGTCGGAGGTGATACCGCAGGAAATCACATAGTGCTCAACACCATCGATAACCTCAGTCTTGGCAGAGGTAGCGGTGGAGCGAGTGATGAAGCGGCGGCCCGTGGTGATGTCCACGAACACTACAGGATTGTACTTAGGATGCAGATCAGCTTTCATAGTCTTATAGGCTGCGTTACCGTCGCAGCGCGCGAAGAATTATACTCGCTCCCGAGCACATGTCAAGCCATTTCTGAGAAAATATCAATTTATTTTGACATTTTCTTAAAAGGGAACCGCCCTCCCTATCCGGGGAGGGCGGCTTTGTAAGGGTGGGTCGTGCTCTCTCCTTCACGCCCACTTTCGCGCATACATGAACAAATCTTTACTTACCGAGGGCTGAGCTCCATGCTTCGGCCTTAAAGCCGGGAATCACGGTACCATCTTCGGTTACGAGCAGCGGGCGCTTTACCAGCATACCATCGCTTGCCAACAGCTGCAGCTGCTCTTCCTCGCTCATTTCACCCAGCTTTGCAGCCAGATTCAACTCGCGGTACTTCATGCCGCAGGTATTGAAAAAGCGCTTCAACGGCAACCCGCTTGCCTTCCACCATTGGCGCAGCTCCTCCTCGTTGGGGGCTTGCTCTGCGATGTGGCGGTCGGCAAATGTTACGCCCTGCTCCTCCAGCCATTTTTTTGCTTTCTTGCAGGTTGTGCATTTCGGATATTCGATGAATTGCGTGCTCACGAGTTTTATATACCTCTTTTCCTACAGCAATGCAAGGATATTTTTTGACATTTTGCAAAATTTCTTCATTTTTTTTCATTTTTTCGACAAAAAAGGAGTATTTGAGGGCAGATTGGCGAAATCATTAGATTAAGTTCTGCTTACCTCGGCAACAAAAGAAGTGTCTTTTTAACAAACTGGCACATTTTAGGCTCGCTTTTTCAGGCAAAACATGGCAGAGTAATGGAGAACAATAATTTTTCACATCATATGAGTGAAGCAGCATCTCCCAAGTACAAGCGTATTCTACTCAAATTGAGTGGCGAAGCACTTCGCGCACCCGGCAGCCGCGATAACATTTCACCAGAAATCGTGGCGCGCATAGCCCGCGAAATAGCAGAAGCACAACAGCGAGGCAACTTACAAATAGCCATTGTAGTAGGCGGCGGTAACATTTGGCGTGGCGCCAAGGCCAGTGTGCGTGGCATGGATCGCCCCACAGCAGACTACGTGGGCATGCTTGCCACTGTGATGAATGCCCTTTCCATTTGCTCTGCCGTGCAAGAGGCCGGTGTACCGTGCCATGTAATGAGCGCCATTGAGATGAAGAACGTAGCAGAGCCGTACGTACGAAACATTGCCAGAGAAGATTTGCGCGCAGGCCAAGTAGTCGTATTTGCCGCAGGCACGGGCAACCCCTTCTTCAGCACAGATACCGCAGCCGCCCTGCGTGCATGCGAAATCAATGCAGAAGTTGTGATGAAGGCAACATCCGTAGACGGCGTGTACACGGCTGACCCCAAGAAAGACCCCTCTGCCACACGTTTTGACACAATTTCCTATGAGGAATGCATCCGTCGCCAGCTGCAAGTGATGGACCAAACAGCTTTCACCCTGTGCAAGGACAACAAGAAACCCATCATGGTGTTTGATATGCACCAGCCCGGCAATATCACCCGTGCGCTGTTGGGTGAAGAAATCGGCACCATTATCAGCGAATAATTTTTCAAACTAAACCTCAATCAAAAACCATGGACGAAGAAACACTCCTGCTCGAAACCGAGACCTCAATGGACGAGGCCGTAGAGCGCATGATGGCAGACTTTGCCGGCGTAAGAACCGGTAAGGCATCTCCCTCCCTTGTGGACAATATGGACATTTATGTGGCCTCTTACGGCACGAGCATGAAGCTCAAGAGCATAGCCGTGGTCTCCACACCCGATGCCCGCTCCATCCTCATTCAACCGTTCGACCCCAGCACACTTAACGACATCAAGAAGGCCATTGCCGAGAGCAAGCTCAACCTCAACCCGATTATTGATGCTCGCTCCGTGCGCCTTCCCATCCCCGAGCTTTCCGGTGAGCGCCGTAAAGAGCTCTGCAAATACGTGAAGAGCCTTTCCGAAGATACACGTGTACGCATTCGTGGCGCCCGCAAGGCCGGCATGGACGGCATTAAGAAGCTTAAGGCCGACAATATCCTTACTGAGGACGGCGTACGCCAGGCTGAAGAGAAAGTACAGAAGCTTACCGACAAGTATGTGAAAAAAGTCGACGAGCTTGTCGTAGTAAAAGAAAAAGAAATCATGACGGTGTAATTCCGTATCAACTACGTCAATTTAAACATTATGAGCAACACAACCAACGTACTGGCACAGGGTATCGAGATTATCGGCTCCATCACCTTCCAGAATGATATGCACATTGACGGCAAGGTAGAGGGCGAAATCCTCTCCGAGTCCGGCAAAGTGACCATCGGCGAACTTGCCGACATCAAGGGCAATATTCGCGCCGGTGAGGTGCATGTATACGGCCGCGTAGATGGTAATGTAGACAGCACCCGCTGCCACCTCAATGACCACGCCGTTGTAAATGGCGACATCACAACCAACGTTCTTTCCATGGTTGAAGGTGCCCGCCTTTCCGGCCGCGCCGAAATCGGTTAATCCCCCGCATTTCTTCATTACTGCAAATCGGTGTACCGCAAAACGCGATACACCGATTTTTTTAAGTTAAGGTTTGGCCTCTGTTAATAAATTGCAGTTTAGCGGGCTTATCCTCAAACAACAGAGAACACAAACAGAGCCTTATTTTTTATTTTCTTTCGCCTTGCGATAAAGCGCTTCTGGGTCAGAATAATAATCTTTGATATGTTTTATGAATTTTTCACGCTCTGCGGGGTTCTCCATACAATCAGCTGATTGTAATGCAAGATCGCGAGCATAAATAATCTCCTCAACAGACGAGGGATTTTTCATAATCTTCATGACCTGCAAGCGCAAAATAGACTCCTTGCAACGCAAGAATGCAGACTTATTCTCCGGAAGCGCTTTCGCTATGTAAGAATCAACTATTTTTAATTGTTCTTCAAAGTTTTTAGCGGCGGCAAATTTACGCTCGAACGTTTTTTTCTGATGGAGTGGCTTATAAATAGCCTGAACACCCGTCACATTTTCCTTATCAGCACGCGCAATCAAGCGCAGTAAGGGGTATGCATGAGCGCGTTCCTCTTCGGACTTGCGCTGATAAATCGCATAAAGAGCTTTTGCTCGCTCTACGCCCTTCAATTCCATAGCTTTTTCATATTCAGCTACGGAGTTCTGGCAATTATTAAGTGCAGCCATTGCAGCAGCAGGCGTGGGCATTGAGCCTTGGTAACCACCCAATATCACCAAATCGGGAGACATAATCATGAGACTCGGGAAAATGCTGATACCGTAATCTTCACATATCTTTTTATTATTTGCGAGCTGAGCATCGCCCCCTACCAAAGAGGAATCGTTAGGAATATTCACCTCGACGGGCACATAGTTTCGGTTCACCCAATCAACGAACTCAGGCTTATCCAGCACATTCTTTTTCTGCACAATGCAGGCCTTGCACCAGTCAGAACCGGTAAACTCTACCAGCAACATCTTACCTTCTTTGCGGGCCTTTTTACCGGCGGCCTCCAAATCAGTCATCCACTCAATTTGTGCGGCAGGGGCAACACAAACAGCGGTAGCCCCCAACAACATCGTTACGCATTGTTTGAACATGCGGTCATTCTATCATTCTTGTTAGGTCTGCGCAAGCATATACCAAACGACTGACGCAGAGAACAACCTTATCGTGAAATCTCGCTCTTACCTTGATAGCGCCCGTAATCATCATAGAACTTCACACTACAGCAATCCCTTTCAGCCTTGCCGCGGTAACGTCCGTAATCATCGTAATATTTAATTGAGCCATTGTCGTATTCGCCTTTCCCCAAGTAGCGGCCATAATCATCGTAATAACGCACCTCGCCCCTGCCTTCGGGCACTATTTTGCCGAGGTAACGGCCGTAGTCATCGTAAAACCGCACTTCTCCGTTGCTTTCAATTTCAGCTTTTCCCAAGTAGCGCCCGTAGTCATCATAAAAGCTGCGGCAGTCAGAATCGCGCATCTCGGTTTTTCCTAAATAGCGGCCATAGTCATCATAGTGCTGAGCATTGCCACGCACATTCAGCTCTACCCGCCCATCAAGTTTACCGAAAAAGCGCAGATAAGCCACGCAATCAGCCGCCACGGCATGGGCGCAGCCCAGCACGGCGGCACCGATACAACAGATTGTTTTAAAAGGCAGTCTCATACAGCATTTACGTTATATTACTCACTATACCGTAAAAACGTCCTTTTGCAAGATATAACCTTGACTCAGTCAAAACTTTTACCTAAACTGAGGGCGTTATGCGACTCGTGTTCTTATCAGCCATGCCACTTATCACCCTGTTGATGAGCAGCTGCTCTTGGCACACCAACCAAATCTTTTACAATATGGGGCGTGAAGGTTCTTATTTGAAAGCTCAAGAATGCAAGTTTTGGCAAGTCGATGACACCTTGTATGTGGAAGCCACCCTACACCACTACCAAAACCGCGCCGGTAATATTGTCAGCTGTATGGGCAAGGGAAGCGCCCTTATGAGTTTCAATGCAGAGGGCTCATCCCCCCGAACCGGCTACGGCGAAATCACTCTCCGGCAAGGAGAACACGGTACCTATTGGCAACGTACCGGCAGCCCGTGGCTCTCACAAAAACCGGCAGGGGCAGTGCCATACCTTAACAAAACGGGATACTGCGGAGACCGAGAAATGACGCTATACACAGATGCAGAGATGAACAGTATTTGCGTTATCGATGCAGAGTCTCCGCAAGCTACGGCACATGCTCTTTATGCGTACCCGCTTTCTGCACTGTCATTGGTGGCGGTGGATATACCGGCAACGGTAGCTGTTGGTGCAGCTATGATGACCGGCACCATCGTTACGGCACCCGTATTTTTTATCATGTCTCAAATCTCCGACTGCCCCGAATCATATCATCAACCGCAGGAAAATATCACAATAAAAGAGTGAAAATTATAATAGCGGCTTGAAAAACGCAGTGTTGTATGGTAATATAGGCGCGTAATACTATTTACCACGCTTATGGCAACACAACTTGAGCAACTGAAACAGTACACCACCGTCGTGGCAGACACAGGCGACTTCCGCCAAATGGAAGAGTTTACCCCGCAAGATGCCACCACCAATCCCTCTCTCATTCTCGCCGCAGCAGCCAAGCCGGAGTACCGCAGCATTGTAGAAGCCGCCGTGGCTCCCTACAAAGGCCGCGAGGTAACACCCGCCCTGATGGACGAAATCGTCGACAAGGTGGTGGTTGCTTTCGGTCTGGAGATTCTCAAGCGCGTGCCGGGCCGCGTATCCAGCGAGGTAGACGCCCGCCTTTCCTTTGATACAGAGGCAACCGTGGCCCGTGCCCGCAGCATCATGGGCATGTACGAGGCCGCCGGTATTCCCCGCGAGCGCGTGCTCATCAAGATTGCCTCCACTTGGGAGGGCATTCAGGCCGCTCGCGAGCTGGAGAAAGAGGGCATCCACACCAACCTCACCCTGCTGTTCAGCTTGGTACAGGCCGTGGCTTGCGCCGAGGCAGGCGTGCGCCTCATCTCTCCCTTCGTAGGCCGTATCTTGGACTGGTTCAAAGCCAACACCAAGGAGGAATACACCGCCGAGACCGACCCCGGCGTGGTTTCCGTACGTACCATTTATAACTACTACAAGAAGTTCGGTTACCCTGTACAGATTATGGGTGCATCCTTCCGCAACAAGGGCGAGGTATTGGCCCTTGCCGGTTGCGACCTGCTGACCATCTCCCCCAACCTGTTGGCTGAGCTAGCCGCCAGCGAAGAGCCCGTGGCCCCCTGCCTCAACGTAGAGGCAGCCAAGGCCAGCGACATTGAGCGCGTGCCCGCAGACGAAAAGAGCTTCCGCTTCCTCTTCAACGAAGATGCCATGGCAACCGAGAAAACAGCAGACGGCATTCGCCGCTTTGCTGCCGACATCCGCAAGCTGGAGGCCATGCTGGCCGCCATGCTGTAAACCATTTCACAACCTCAGAAAATAACATCATGAAAGTACTCGTTACCGGCGGTTGCGGCTACATCGGTTCTCACACCGTGCGCCAGCTTGTTAAGACCGGGGCAGACGTCACCGTGCTTGACAGCATGGTATACGGCCACCCCGCCGCTATTGTTGATAAAGAAGTTACCTTGGTAAAAGGCGACCTCGGCGACCCCGCCGTGGTATACCCCCTGCTCATCAACGGCAATTTCGACGCCGTGATTCACTTTGCCGCGTTCATTCAGGTAGGTGAGTCTGTGACAGACCCCATCAAGTACTACGAAAACAACATTGCCAAGCCCCTCGTGCTCCTCAAGGCCATGATGCTGGGCGGCTGCAAGCGCTTCGTATTCTCCTCCACCTGCGCTACTTACGGTGTACCCACCCAGGTACCCATCCCCGAGACAGAGAAGCAAGACCCCATCAACCCCTACGGCGCCTCCAAGTTCATGCTTGAGCGCGTATGTAAAGATTGCGAGCGCGCCTATGGTCTCAAGAGCGTCTTCTTGCGCTACTTCAACGCCTCCGGCTCTTCGGAAGACGGCTTGATTGGCGAGGACCACGAGCCCGAATCTCACCTTATCCCCGTTATTCTGCAAGCCATTAAGGGCGAGCGCCCCGCCATTACCGTATTCGGCACCGACTACGACACCCCCGATGGCACCTGCATCCGCGACTACATCCACGTAGACGACCTGGCGGACGCCCACCTGCGCGCGCTTGATTACCTGATGAAAGGAGGCGACACCAACTGGTTCAACCTCGGCACCGGCAAGGGGCTCTCCGTTAAGGAGATTATCGATGCCGCAGAAAAAGTAACCGGCATGAAAGCCCCCGTGGAATACGGCCCCCGCCGTGAGGGTGACCCGCCCCGACTGATTGCCGATGCCCGCAAGGCTGCAGAGGTTCTGGGCTGGATTCCCAAGCACCAAGATGCCCTGCACATCGTTGAAACCGCATGGAAGTGGTTCAACGGTCCCCGTGGCGGTCACTATTAATCAGATATCAGAAAAAATATTTTCAGCAGCCGTTGAAGGTTATCTTTCAACGGCTGCCTTTTTATCCACTTCTGCCTTGCACATGCTACACCACTTTGATAAAATGCCGACACCATGATGCGAAAACATATTCTTGCCTTGATACTGCTGAGCGGATTGAGCAGCTGCGTATCATTCAACACGGGCGCCAAACTGGACAGCATCGGCAAAGCTGAACCGACCCGGGACTACCACTATGACGGGCAATATTATCAACTGGACGGCCTGGCGTATCATGAAATCAAAGTTGAATATAAACAACTGAACCCTAATATCATCGGGTATTTTTGCGGCCATGACATTGATACATGCGAATGTAGCACACCTGCACCGCAATATCTGAATGCCCCCGAGGCGGAAATCTACCTGGTGAGGCTAGACCCGAGCCGCACCGATAAACCGACGTTCATCCGAGCCGAAGATTTTGACTATACCCACGCAAAACGGGTTAAGAAAGAGGAGCTAAACACCCCATATGTTCCCAAAAGTTACTTCAAGCATGGAGATTTTACCACGCTGATGCCCTCTCAGTATGAAGGCGCAGATGTACTGCATGAGCTGCCCACCATCCGCAGTACAGGCAACAAAATTCGATTACCGTTGGCAGTCGCCATGAGTTACGGGGTAGATGTGCCGCGCACCATCGCGGGCTACACCATAAGCCCGTTGGTGCATCTATTCCTCATGCCATTCGAAGAATAACGGCTCATACTTATTTAAGCAAATAGACTTTACGCACGCAGGGATTCTTGCTAGAATAAGGGCATGATTCGTAAAGAGGCAGAACGCGAGTTACCGTATATCAACCATAATCGCGGGCTAATCACACTGAGCCCGTTGTTGGTGTTTTTTCTGATATATGTGGTAAGCTCATTGGTAGCGGGTGATTTTTACAAGATGCCCGTGGCAATAGCCTTTTTGGCAGCATCGGGGTGGGCATTCATGGTATGCAAGCCCAAACGTTTTGCACAGAGAGTGGAGCGCTTTTCTATTGGGGCGGCACACAGCAATATCATGATGATGATATGGATATTCATCCTTGCCGGTGCTTTTGCCAGTGGCGCAAAACACATCGGCGCGGTGGATGCCATGGTACACCTTACGCTTAACACATTGCCCGCCAACATGCTGCTACCGAGCGTATTTTTGGCTGCATGCCTTATCTCGCTATCCATCGGCACCTCGGTAGGCACCATCACAGCACTTATGCCGGTGGCGGCAGGCTTGGCAACAAGCGCGGGCGTAAATGAGGGAATCATGGCCGGAGCCGTGGTGGGCGGCGCGTTCTTCGGCGATAATCTCTCGTTTATCTCAGACACCACCATTGCAGCCACCCGCACGCAAGGGTGCGCCATGAAAGACAAGTTCCGAGCCAACTTCCGCATTGTGATACCGGCAGCCATCGGCATCTTGATATTATACACCGTAGTAGGCTTACAATATGAAACCACGGTACCGCAACAACAAACGAACTATGCCTTGGTGTTGCCGTATATATTGGTGCTGGTATGTGCCATTTGCGGCATGAATGTTATCAAAGTGCTTTTTATGGGCATAGCAGCCACAGGCATAACCGCCCTGTGCATGCCTGCCGTTCAAATGATGGATTGGGCCGGAGCCATGGGAACCGGCATTACCGGCATGGGCGAGCTCATCATCGTGACGCTGTTAGCAGCCGGTATGCTTGAGCTGATACGCTATAACGGAGGCCTCAGCTACATCATCTCGCATCTTTCCGCAAAAATACGAGGCCGCCGCACGGCAGAAGTGAGCATCGGCATGATGGCAGCCATGGCCAACCTTTGCACGGCCAACAACACCGTAGCCATTGTATCCGTGGGTAACATTGCCCGCCGCATTGCAAAAAAATACGACATACCCCCTGCCCGCACAGCCAGCTTGTTGGATACCTCATCATGCATTGTGCAGGCCGTTATACCCTATGGCGCCCAATTACTCTCTGCGGCCTCACTTGCCGGGCTGAGTGCCATGGATATTATACCCCATCTTTATTACCCGTTTGCCATGGGCATATGTGCCATAATCGCCATCTGCATAGGGCTTAAAATAAACAAGCAGTAAACCGTCGCACACCACCGCAAACAGAGCCGAAACTGCGTATATGCTAACAAATAGACAGCCTTAAGAAAAATACGGCTTGCCAAAGAGAAAAAATAAGAGTATAATCTCCGCGAATCCAAGCATTCACTCTTACTATGTCCGGTAATCTCACATATAAGCAATCCGGTGTCGACACCATTGAGGCACAGTCTTTTGTCAGTGACATCAGCGCTCACGTTAAGCGCACACAAAAAAATCGTCAGCTTTGCAACGCCTTCGGCCTGTTTGCAGCAGCTTACGACCTCTCCGCCTACAAAGAGCCCGTCATCGTAACGGGAACAGACGGCGTTGGCACCAAAACCGAGGTCCTCTTCGAGATGGACATGCTGGAAACAGCCGGTAAAGACTTGGTTGCCATGAATGTGAACGATATTCTCACCACGGGTGGCGACCCCCTCGTTTTCTTGGATTACTTGGGTATCTCCAACCTTGAGACAGAGCGCCCCCGCATCACCCGATTGGTAGCTGGTATGTGCGATTATCTGGAGAGCTGCAACTGCATTCTCGCCGGTGGTGAAACTGCAGAAATGCCCGGCGTGGTGCCCGAAAATCTTGTAGAAATGGCCGGTTTCAGCATCGGCTGCGTAGAGAAGAGCCAAATGATTGATCCCTCTCAGGTAGAGGTAGGCGACGTGCTGGTGGGTTACCCCAGCGATGGATTCCACGCCAACGGCTGGAGCTTGGTACGCCGCATTTTGGCACAGAACCCCGACCTGCTCACCGAAGAGGAGCTGCGCTCCCTGCTTGCCCCCACCCGCTTGTACCATGACGTGGTGTACGACATGCGCAAGCTCGGCATCACCCCCAAGGCATACGCCCACATCACCGGTGGTGGCCTGCCCGAAAACCTTGAGCGATTCTTGGGTGATAAGGGTGCCGACCTTGAGATTCCCTACTGGAACAACGCCCCCGTGCAGAAGGTGCTCACCTTCGTGGATGCCGAGGACCGCTTCCACACTTTCAACATGGGCATCGGTTGGGTTGCCATCGTGAAACCCGACCAAGTAGAAGCCGCATGCACGGCAGGCCCCGGTGGCACCGTCATCGGCACCATGAGAGAGGGCAAGGGCATCAAGGTAAGCGTACGCAAGTAAAACCTTAACCCACACTACATTATGTCTGCCGCAATCAGACTTCTGAAGCCGCTCTCATACTACGCTGAGAAGTACGGCTCGCCTGAGTGGGCCTTCAACAAGCTTTTCCTGCTCATGGAAAAGCAGCACAACCGAGGCCAAGACGGCGCCGGCATTGGCTGTATTAAGCTGAACATGCCCTTGGGAGAGCCCTACATCTTCCGCGCCCGCAAAGCAACGGCCAACGCTGTTACCTCCATCTTCTCAGACCAGCAGCGCACACTCAGTGAGCTGCGTGGCAAAGGGCTTATCAAAGGGCTTGACTCCACCACATACAAAAAGCACTTCAACTTCGGTGGTGAAGTATTGATGGGGCACCTGCTGTACGGCACCAGCGGTGTGCAGTACGACGAAGGCAATTGCCATCCGTACATGCGCCGCACCAACTGGACCACCCGCACCCTGATGTTGCAGGGCGACATGGGTATCACCAACTTAGAGGAACTGCACCAAAAGCTTATTTCCCGCGGGCAGCACCCCGTGTTCGGCACAGCTATCCAAACCCTCATGGAGGAGGTAGGTTACTACTTGGATGAAGCCCATACCGACATCTACCGCAGCCTGCGAGATAAGAATGTAGACGGGCAAGAGATACCGCACATCATCTCCTCAGAGCTCGACCTCTTCGACATCATCAGCAAAGCCTCCCGCGACTGGGATGGTGGCTATTGCCTTACGGGTGCCGTAGGCAACGGTGACTTCTTCTGTCTGCGAGACCCGCACGGCATACGCCACTGCCACTATATTCTCACAGACGAATATCTGGCCGTAGCCAGCGAGCGCGTGCCGTTGATGAGCGTCATGGAGGTAGACGAGGATGAAGTGAAAGAGTTGCCCGCCGGCAACATGATTGTGGTGAAGAGCGATGGTCAAGTCAAAATCGCAGAGTATACCACCCCGGGCGAGTTTAAGCCCTGCTGCTTTGAAGACGTGTACACCTCCCGTGGCAATGACCCCGTCATCTACCGCGAGCGTAAAACATTAGGCGCCAACCTTACAGAGCAAGTAGTTGCCAGCTTGGACGGCAACTTCTCTAAGGCAGCCATCACCTTCATTCCCAACACGGCAGAAGTATCATACTATGGCTTGTTGGAGGGCTTGCGCGCCTACCGCCGCAACAAAGTGACGGAGGCTATGATTAAGGCCTATAAGGATGGCACCATGAGCGAAGAGCTTATCAACGAGCTCATTCTCCGCCGTTGGCCCCGTGCAGAAAAAATCGCCCACAAGGACATTAAGCTGCGCACCTTCATCTCTGAGGAAAGCAGCCGCAAGCAGCTTGCCGCCATGGTGTATGACCTCACCTACGGGGCAGTCAACGAAGATGAGGTACTCGTGGCGATAGACGACTCCATTGTACGCGGCACCACGCTTAAGATGAGTCTGTTGCGCTTATTGGCACGCTCCAAGGCCCGCAAGATTGTGATTGCATCTTCCGCACCGCAGGTACGTTACCCGGACTGCTACGGCATCGACATGAGCGAGATGGGCAAGTTCATTGCCTTCCAAGCCGCCATCAGCCTGCTCAAAAAGCAAGGCATGTATACACGCATCATCGATGTGTACGAGGAATGCAAGCACCAGCTCACGCTGCCGCCGGCACAACGCACCAACCCCGTCAAGAAAATCTACGAGCCGTTTACGGCAGACGAGATTACGGCCGAGGTCTCCCGCATGGTTACACCGGATAACTGCCCCTGCATCATCCAGGTTGTCTACCAAAGCATGGAAGGCCTGCACGACGCCATCGAAGGCGCCTGTGGCGACTGGTACTTCAGTGGTGATTATCCCACGCCCGGCGGTTACACCACCGTCAACAAGGCTTTCATCGACTGGTATGAACGCCGTGACAAGCGCGAGTACAAACTCTGATTGATCTCAGAAGCAGGTGCCTCGCTTCCCCCCTGAAAAGCAGCGAGGCACCTGCAACAGCTCAGATTTACGAGCAAAGGTAAATCACCCCCAACTCCCCTACCCCCCCACCCATTCACCATGAAAACCGAAAAAGACGCAGCTAGTTATAGTGAGCTTAAGGATGAGGAGCTGATAGCCCTCACCCTTGAGGGCAAGACCCGCGCCTTTGACGAAATTACCCGCAGGCACAGTCGCAAGCTGCATGTCATGCTCTACCAGATGCTTGGCTCTGAGGCAGATGCCTACGATGTAGCACAAGAATCTTTCCTCAAAGCCTACCATTCCCTGCGTTACTTCAACGGCCAGAGCGCCTTTTACACATGGCTTTACACCATAGCCGCCAACCACGCGCGCAATTTTATACGCAAACGCAAACGCGAGCGTACAGAATGCATAGACGATGACGAAAACGGCAACCAGCACGAAAAGAATGATGAGCTTGCAGACAGCTCTCGAGATTCTGACCCCGTGCGCAGTGCGCATATAAAAGACCTGCGCCGCAAGCTTCGCAACGCCATACGCCAGCTTTCCCCCAGCCATCAAGAGGTGGTCACCCTTTGCGATATTGCCGGCATGGCCTACCCCGACATCGCAAAAATGCTCAATATCTCAGAGGGCACCCTGCGCTCTCGCCTCCACTACGCCCACAAGCAGCTTCAAGGCATTCTGGCGGATGAACGCTGAACCATTTTCAACAAACAAACACTCATGAAACTGACTGATCCCAACACCGGCCTCACCGCCGCCCAAGTAGAAGAAAGCCGCAAGCAGCACGGCAGCAATATGATGACTCCGCCGGCACGTGCCCCATGGTGGGTACAGCTGTTGGAGAAGTTTACAGACCCGCTCATCGTCATCTTGCTTGTGGCTGCCGTCATCTCATTCATCCCCGTTGTCTTTGTCGAAGGGCATGGCGATAATTGGATAGAAAGCGCAGGTATACTCGGTGCCGTACTTCTGGCTACAGTGGTAGGTTTTATCAACGAATACAAAGCCGGCAAGGAATTTGATATTCTCAACCGCGTGAGCGATGTTGCTCCCGTGCGCGTTGTGCGCGATGGTAAGCACTGCCAAGTACCCAAGAGCGAACTGGTAGTGGGCGATATCGTTACCCTGGGCACGGGTGAAGAAATCCCCGCAGACGGCCTCGTGGTAGAATCCGTAGCACTCAAGATTAACCAAGCTTCCCTCACCGGTGAGTCCGAGCCCGTGCTTAAAACCCCGGAAGCAGCAGAAGAATCCCTGCCCGGAGCCTACCCCACCAACCTTTTGCTGCGCAGCACCCTTGTATCTGAGGGCACCGGTATCTTCTGCGTCACAAAAGTGGGCGATGCAACGGAAATCGGCAAGGTAGCGAAAGCAGCCTCTGAAGACAACGGCGAAAAATCCCCCCTCACCCTCCAGCTTGATGGGCTCTGCCAAGGCATCAGCGTACTGGGCTTCAGCTTGGCACTTTTCCTGTTCGGCTCTCTCATTGTGAGAGACACCATATTGGGCAACTTCGTCCTCAGCACCGGGCAATGGTACTTCTTCTTCGGCATGCTGGCATCTGTGGCCTTCGCAATGCTGCGCGTATGGTACCCCACCCTACAAACCTTGTTGGGTTACCTCAAGATAAAGGTTGGAGCCCCGGCCTTGGTAAGCAAAGGCGGTGCCATGCCCTGGCTGATTTGCTTAGTGGGTGGTGGCCTGCTCTTCGGGCTTGTTGTGGTCACGCTCAACGCCATGGGCTTCATCAGCTATGACCCCGCCACTTGGCTTACAGCCGCGGCAGCTACAAACATCTTGCAGTATTTCATGATTGCCATCACCCTCATCGTGGTATCCGTGCCCGAGGGTCTGCCCATGAGTGTTACCCTCAGCTTGGCATACAGCATGCGCAAGATGGCCGCACAAAACAACCTCGTGCGCAAGATGCACGCCTGCGAAACCATCGGTGCCGCAACGGTTGTTTGCTCCGACAAAACCGGCACCCTCACCACCAACCGCATGACCGTGCGCGAGTGCCACTTCCCGCAGGTAAACGAACAAAAGGCCCAAGCCCCCATCTTCCCCTTACTTGCAGAGGGCATCGCCCTCAACTCTACCGCAGACCTCGATGAAAAAGGCGAGGTGCTCGGCAACGTAACAGAGGGCGCCATGCTCATGCTCCTGAACGATAACGGCTGCAAGTACGAGGCTATCCGCAAATCTACCCACGTAGTAGGTCAGCTGCCTTTCACCACCATGAACAAATTCATGGCAACCTGCGCTACATCCTCCGTACTTGGCGGCAAAGATGTCATTTTTGTAAAGGGCGCCCCCGAGTTCATACTCTCCATGTGCACCACAGCCTATGGTGCAGAGCTTAACGATGCCATGAGAGCACAAGTGCTCAACACCATCACCACCGCTCAGCGCAAAGCCATGCGTGTGCTGGGGTTGGCCTACAAAGAAGGACATGCCGAAACGGCAGACGAAATTAAAGCCGCCTGCAATGAGTTGGTATGGATGGGCTGCTTCGTCATCCAAGACCCCGTGCGCAGCGATGTTCCCGCCGCCGTAGCTACCTGTTTGCATGCCGGTGTAGGCATCAAGATTGTAACCGGCGACAATAAAGAAACCGCATGCCAGATTGGCCGTGAAATCGGGCTTCTTCCCGCAGAGGGAGAAATACCCGCCAACGCCGTGCTTACCGGCGAAGAGTTCGGCGCCCTTACAGATGAGCAACTGGCAGCCCAAGTAAATGACCTGCGCGTTCTCTCTCGCGCCAAGCCGATGGATAAGCTCCGCCTTGTCAATACCTTGCAGAGCAAGAACCACGTGGTAGCCGTAACCGGCGACGGCACCAACGATGCCCCGGCCCTCAACCATGCGGATGTAGGCCTCTCCATGGGCATTACCGGTACCTCCGTTGCAAAAGAAGCCTCAGACATCATCTTGCTTGATGACTCTTTCACCAGCATCACACGCGCCATTAAGTGGGGCCGCTCCCTCTACCGTAACATCCAGAAGTTCATCGTCTTCCAGCTTACGGTCAACGTGGCGGCATGCGGTATTGCAGCCTTCGGCCCCTTCATCGGCTGCAACCTCCCCCTCACTGTTACACAGATGCTGTGGGTCAACCTCATCATGGATACCTTTGCGGCCCTCGCCTTGGCCACTGAGCCCCCCAGCGATGACGTCATGAACAAAGCCCCCCGCAACAAGCTGGCCTTTATCATCACCCCCGGCATGAGCAAGTGGATTATCGGGTTCGGTCTTACCTTCATTGCGGCCATCATTACATACGTGCAGCTCATGCCCGATGCAGGCAACGCGGGATACGTTCACGCGCTTACCATGCTCTTCACGGCATTCGTTCTCCTGCAATTCTGGAACCTGTTTAACGCCCGCGTTTACGGCACAAACAACAGCTTCCTCAAAGGACTCTTTGCCAACAAGGCTTTCTTGCTCATCATGGGCATCATCCTCGTTGGCCAAGTGCTGGCCGTAGAATTCGGCGGTAAGGTCTTCCGCACAGTATCTCTCAGCATGACAGACTGGCTCATCCTGTTGGCCGTCACATGCCCCGTGCTCATTGTAGGCGAGGTTGTACGTGCCATAGGGCGTCACCGTACCCCCACTTGCTGATAGCCCCCGCAGGTAATCATCCACGTTTCAATAAACCGCCTGTGGCTTAAACCACAGGCGGTTTCTTTTAAATAGCATCCTTTACAATATGCAAAACATCCCCTTTTTTTCTGAAGGCGTAGCCGCCGGCTTCCCCTCCCCGGCCATGGGCGACCTTCGTGGCACGCTCGACCTCAACTCACTCTGCATACGCCACCCCGCCGCAACCTATTACATCCGCGCACGCGGAGAAAGCATGATCGGCGCCGGCATAGACGATGGCGACATCCTCGTGGTAGACCGCGCCATCACCGCCGCCAATGGCGATATCATCATTGCTGCACTCGATGGCGAGTTCACCGTCAAACGACTCGAACTCAACGGCTCCACCGTCCGACTCCGCCCCGAAAACCCCGCTTTCGCCCCTATCCCCATCACCGCCGAATCCAACGCCGAATTCTTCGGCGTTGTCACCTGGGTGGTCAAACAGGCAAAGAAGTGAGTACGCGCTGCACTGGGAAAAGGAGAAGTCTGATTAACGGCGTCCGGGTTTTCTGAGTTTATCAAGGGCGCGTTGGAGGGCGCGGGCGTCGGCGGCGAGGGCTTTGGCGCGGGCGATGGGGTCTTTGATGAGTGCGGACAATTCTACTTTCTCTTCGTATTTTTCTTGAGGAGAGAGGCAGAAATCGGCGTCGATGGCGCGTTTGGCGGCATAAATGTCCATAGGCCTGCATAGTAGCATGGCCATGGGTATGGTGCGAGATAAATTAGGTGTAATACGCCTAAAGGATGGGGGGACCAAAAACCCCGCGCGTGGCGGGGTTTTTAATTAAATTAACGCAGGAAGAAGCGCAGTATTTTTTCTGCGAACTTGGAGTAGGGATGATAGCGGAAGGGGAGGTCGAGCCAGTTGGCTTTGGAGAGCACGGATTTGTGGTGCGTAAAGGTATCGAACCCGGCTTTACCGTGGTAGGAGCCCATACCGCTATCGCCGATGCCACCGAAGGGGAGGCCGTGTACGGCGAGGTGGATGATGGTATCATTGATACACCCGCCACCGAAGGAAAGGTGCTGTGTGAAGCGGCGCTTGGTGGCAGAATCCGTTGTGAAGAGGTAGGAGGCCAAGGGGCGCGGGCGGCTGAGAACAAACTGTTCTACCTGCTCCCACTTATCCCAGGTGAGGATGGGGAGCACGGGCCCGAAGATTTCTTGCTGCATGGAAGAGGATGAGGGCGTCACATTATCCAGCACGGTGGGCTCGATACGCAGGGTAGCGGCATCGCCCTTGCCACCGACAACGGGGGTGGCGTCTTGCATGAGGTCCATCAGGCGGTCGAAATGGCGTTTACAGATGATGTGAGTAAACTCTTCATTTTTAAGAGGTTCTTCGCCCAGCATTTCCGTAACGGCCTTGCGGTACTCTTGCACGAAGGCATCTTTTACGCTGTGGTGGATGAAGAGGTAGTCCGGCGCCACACAGGTTTGTCCGGCATTGAGTATTTTGCCGAAGGCGATACGGCGAGCAGCAACGCGGAGATTGGCAGAGGCATCAACAATACAGGGGCTTTTGCCCCCGAGCTCGAGCGTGACGGGGGTGAGGTGCCGTGCGGCGGCATCCATAATGATATGCCCGACGGAGGGGCTGCCGGTGAAGAAGATGTAATCAAACTTCTGCTCGAGCAGCACGCCGGTGGAGTCTCTGCCACCCAGCAC
>JBGVMR010000054.1:0-1872 GCA_045124875.1 Akkermansia sp. | reverse complement strand
CCAGTATGGCAATGGGCGGAGGAGCATATTCACTCCATCCCCTATAGCCCCATGCCCGGGCGTTTCCGTATCGAAAACTCCTTCATGATTCGGGATGTCATGGAGGCCATTGTTGACCCGCGCGTGCGATTGGTGAGCATCATTGCCTCGGTGCAGAGCAGCAAGACTACCGCTCCGGAAATTGCTCTCTGTTACATCATAGCCAACCTCCCGGGACCAACTCTATGGCTAGACCAAACGGATGATGATGCCAAAGACCAAAGCGAAGGACGCTTGCAGAAGATTTTCGATGAATGCCCTCCTGTCCGAGCCCTGTACCCAGCAGACCGCAACAAGAAGCGTAATACCACCATCCACTTTGCCAACGGTATGACCCTCTGGATGGCCGGGGCTCACAATAAAAGCAATCTGCAACGCCGCTCCATCCGCTGGCTGATAGGAGACGAGACTTGGAGATGGCCTGTTGGCCACATGGCAGAGGCGGAGGCTCGCGTGACAGCATTCGGTTGGCTAGGCAAGTGCATCTTCCTCAGCCAAGGCGGCTTTGAGGGGGATGATACCCACCGCAAGCATGAAACCACCGACCAGCGGGAATGGCAGTTCCGTTGCCCCTATTGCGGCACCGAGCAGCCCTATCTCTGGCGCAACATCCGGTGGCCGAAAGACTGCCAGTCCGAGGATGGAGAGTACAATTACCGCCGGATTCGGGAATGCACCGTGATGGCCTGTGCCGAATGCGGGCATGAGTTCGAGGACGCGGACGAAACCCGCCGCCGCCTGAATGCTGATGCCCGCTTTGTCCCGCTTAATCCTCGGGCGGCTAAGGAAAATGTAGGCTTCCATTGGAACGCGCTTGCCACCATGAGCTGGGGGCAACTCGCGGAGCTGTATTTACGCGCCAAAACAGCCTCTAAAAAAGGCGATGAATCCTTGCTCCAGCAGTTTTACCAGAAGCGTCTCGGTCTACCATGGAACGAGTTCACGGAGGATTTTTCCATCGAGCAGAGCTTGTCGGAGTATCTGATGGATGAGCATTGGGAGGAAGAAACAGACATCAATGGTGTTCCGGTTCGCATCATGACCGTGGACGTGCAGAAAGGCCACTTCTATGCCGTCATTCGGGCGTGGAGCTCAGTCGGGGCTTCCCGCATGATTCATTGCGAAAAGCTCTTTTCGTGGGAAGCTCTGAGAGCATTACAACAGGCTCAGGGCGTGAATGATAGCCTCGTCTTTCTGGATGCCGGGTATGCCACCTACGATGTGTATGCCAAATGTGCCGAGTTCGGTTGGTATGCTCTGATGGGCGACCGCCGGAGCACGTTCTCGCACCGAGGTAAGAACGGCAAAATGGTACAGCGGTATTACTCCCCCAAGCGTAAGGTTAGCGTAGGGCGCGACCGCTCCGCCATCATGTTCTACTGGAGTAACCTGAATATCAAGGACGCACTCGCCCGGCTCCGAAAGAACTCAGAGGGTGCGGTATGGGAAGTCCCCAAGGATGCCCCTCCGGATTATCTCGACATGCTCGATAGTGAGCACCGTACCTTTGAGCGCGGCCATTGGATATGGAAGCAGGTTCGTAACCGCGCCAACCATTACTTTGACTGCGAGGCCATGCAGGTGGCCGTGGCTACCATGCTTAAGCTCGTTGGTCAGGAAAGCATTACCGAAACCGGACCTCAACACGCCCCCTAAAGGGGGGTGTTGGTGTCCGCGCGTGAATTTCGCGCCTGTGTTGTGTACGCGAATTCCCAACAACGAATCCCTAAAGGGAATCGTTGTTGAGGGGTGAACCGGCAGATCTCCCGCAGCCAAACCGCTAAAAAGGCATCCAAAGGGGGAGGATTTCCCACCGGGTGGAGCCGTTGCCCC
>JBGVMR010000053.1:0-37626 GCA_045124875.1 Akkermansia sp. | reverse complement strand
CATTCGGCGGGGTTCGAATAACGTTTATTCCGGACCCAGGGTTCCGCCGCTAACGCGGCTGTACCCTGGGCTATCATATACCGCCTCGCCATACGGCGAGGCTCAAAAATTCGGTTCGCTTCGCTCACATCAAACACCCCGATAAATTAAAATTTATCGGGCTGCCGCATCTATCAACTTTAATCTTTAACAGCGCCAAAAGCAATAGCCGGGGGGAAGCGTATATCCGCATGAAATCCCCTAGAAATCACGGTAATGGATAATGCCGTGGGGAAATAAGGTGTGAGGGGCTTATTTTACTTGCTGAGGTATGCTGCCGAGTGGAGTCGGAGATGTCTTGAGTGGAACTTCGTGCGCTGTATAGTATGAGAGGCATAATGGAACCTAATTTTAAGACACCAGTTTAAGCCCCATCTCTTGATTGCATGTGGCGTATGTACTCCTTGTATCATTCTATACGCCTTGATGTCAAGCCATTTTGGACGCGTTTTGAAGCGTAGGCATGGCGCCCCGAGCGTAGTGACGCGAGCCGTTCCTGAGCGGAAAAATCGCGCCCAAAATTCGCCGGCAGGGGGAGGCGTGATTCTCACTATACATATGAGGACTACAATTCTTTAGCGATGAATGAGCTCTTTCTCAGTTATAGTATTCCATCCACGCGGATGTCATGTCTATAGCCTCGTCCAAACTCTTCGGTTCTAGGTGCAGGAAAAACTCGTGCTTGTATGTTCGCTAAAACTGCTCCATCACAATGTTATCAGCCCAACGCTCTTTTCCATCCATGCTGATTTTTATCCCCTTTGCAAGCATTGCTTCTTTCCACTCTCTAGAAGTGTATTGACTTCACTGATCTGTATTGAAGATTTTGGGGAAGCGCTCGATTTTCAACGCCATGTCTAAGGCATCGAGGCACAAACTTATATCCATATGCCGCTCCATGCTCCAACCCAACACAAAGATAGTAGTTACAAAGCTCTATCTAAATGTAGTAATATCACAGGTCCACTCCTGATCAACCTCATTAATTTCCACATTCTTAAGTAGATATGGCTCTTTTTCTGCTCATGGATTCGGGGCTCTTGTGTTGCGGTGGAAATAAAGCGTGCGCAAGCCCAGATTCTTCTTCAGCTGCTGGCATTTTTTCTATCCTATCTCTATGCCATATCTCCGTTGCGACATGATCGGCATGCGTTGTCTACCCAAGGTGGCATCTTCCTCTTATAGCCTCTCTACGGTTCGTTCGGTTGCCAAGTCATTTTTCGGATCTCGTTTCTTGTAGTAAGTGCTGCTGCGAGCCAATTCCAGTAACTCACATTGCCGTTTGCGCGAAGGTACGTCCCCACCCATATCCAGGAGTTGGCGACGTTGCGCTACAGCCCCAGCGCTTTGGCTTTTTTGACAGCCAATCCAGTTCAAACTCTCGCTTGCCAAGAAGCCAATCCAGATTTGCTATTCGCTCATCTTTTTTCTCCATTTCGCTCTTACGCTCGCCTCGACGGAAACATTCGCCAAGCATCTCTTTAGTCTGTTTTTTCACTCCGTTACTAAATTGGGGCTGATACCGTACTCTGAGGCTATCCGTGCGTGCGTCTTGGCGCCAGCGAGCGCTTTCAATGCTACCTTTCCTTGAACTCAGCGGCGTTGCGGCCTCTCTTGTGTATTTTTTCGTTTTGCATGTTTGTAGTGTTGGTGGGATTATACAAGCGCACGATACTTTGCACAAGAAAAAGGGTGCTTAAACTGGTGTCTTAAAATCAGTCGCCATTATATATGCCTATACAAATACTGCCAACATGCTTCCCCTGACGCTTTTTGTTTACGCGCCTGACTTGGGCAGGATGGCTAATGCTGGAATATGGTAGCTAGAATGCTCGTTAAGAATTGCAGGAAGACAAATATGACCTCACTTCAGTAGAACTAATATCTGGAGTTCTCGGTAAATAAACAACTTCACAAATAGATGATAAATAGTCAAATTTACCTTTCCAATCATCTCCCATTACAAATATATCAGCATTGTACTGTCGGATATCTTCTACTTTCTGCTCCCACGTATTTTCCGGAATAACCAAATCAACATATCGGCACGCTTCTAACACTATTTTTCTCTGGTTGTATGGATAATAGGCTTTTTTTGCTTTCAGTTGATTAAAATCATCAGTTGATAACGCCACAATAAGGTAATCGCCAAGAGCTTTTGCCCTCCTGAGTAAATTAACATGCCCAGGGTGGAAAACATCAAATGTCCCGTATGTGATAACTCGTTTCATGTTAGTTTATTGTCAAAATTGATTCTATGATGTTTTGTGCAGCGGTATTCCCTCCCAAAGGCGCAAGATATTGTTGTATAAATATTTCTCTCTCTTCTTTTTTGGGATCTTGTTCATGGAGCACCTGTTCAGTGATGAACTTTTCTATATCCTCTATATTTTTGCCTATAGTATAACAATTGAGGGCTGCTTTTGCAAACTCGTTAAAATCACCATAATCACTTCCCCGCTGCATATAGAGCCCCGGTTTATTAACCATTGGATATTCAATGATAAACGAACCACAATCGTGAATCATGGCGTCTGATTCCCAGAATAATTCTCTGTATTCTCCTTGCTCAATCTGAGTATTCGGCATTGTGGCCCACTGTCTATAGTAGGCCTCGGTTTTTTCTCGACCCCAATCGGAATGTTCACATAGGGTGCGATACAATGTCGGATGAGGCTTGAAAGCAATATGTATCTTATCTGCATATTTTTTTGCTATGCGTACCATATCATCATAGATTAACAAAAAAGTGCTGTTGCTATAAAAACTTTCGTTTGTTATTGTCCAATGAGGAGCCCATATCAGCTTTTTTATTCCTGCTTTAGTTTTCCAGACACTCGTTTTGGTGGTTTTTCGATGATTCTGTCCCTCTCGTAAATAATCGAAAGTAGGGTGTCCTACGATGGACAGGTTTCTCTCTTTTTTCAATATTGCTGAAATCTCTTTATATACCGACTGATTTTCCACAAATCTTAAAGCTGTCGCTAGATTCAAAAATTGAGTATGGCCCGCTTTTGACACAGTATTAGAAACATAGTAGCAAACGAAACATAACAAATCGCCTTCAATCACACTGCGAATAGCATCTACATTGTAGATATATGGTTCTTGTATAAAAATGATATCTGGTCTTACATTCTGATAAAGAACGTTTTTGTTTTTCGCGTAGATATAACGATATTTGTTTCTCGAAAAGAAATCTTCCATTATGTTTCGCATGTCCTCTCTCTCTTGCGAAGGAGAGGAGGGATCGTCAGTAATCCATATGATGGGACAAAACTTCGGGTGTCGTAGCATCGCTTCGTATACAGAATTACTTTTCCACTTAGCGAGACTCCATACTTGGAATACTACAGTAATAACATCTTTTTTTCGAATTTCACGCAACTTTTTAATACGCTGCCGATGTGCTCTTTCACCGGTAAATTTCCTGAATATGATTTCAGAAAGAGCCGTTAAAAGTCCATAATTTCGGAGGATCTGTACGCACGCATGTTTTGCATAAAACATAGAAAAAATTTTATGCCAAGAATGTGGTACCCTTGATGTAATCATGTGAATAAGTTTGTATGCAAGTCCCATACAGTTAATTTATATTTAACTGAGCTCAGAATAGCATTATTTTGAGCTCGGTGCAACAATTTTTCGGTTTATTTGGGGAATTGTGGATAAAATTGACCTATTTTCGCGCTATTTTTCCTTTATTTGGTGCCATCTGGGCACAGTTGTCCTGTTCTACTCAAAAAACAGAATCGCTTCATATAATGGCGCCTGATTTTAAGACACCAGTTTAAGCCCCCTTTTTTCTTGTGCAATGTATCGTGCGTGTGTATAATCTAACCAACACACAGACATGTAAAACGAAAAAATACACAAGAGAGGTTGCTACGCCGCAGAGTTAAAGGAAAAGGTAGTATTGGAAGCGCTCACAGACGCCAAGACGCACGCACGGATAGCCTCAGAGTATGGTATATGCCCCGATTTAGTAACGGACTGAAAAAACAGACTAAAGAGATGCTTGGCGAATGTTTCCGTCGAGGCTGGCGTAAGAGCGAAATGGAGAAAAAAGATGAGCGAATAGCAAATCTGGATTGGCTTCTTGGCAAGCGCGAGTTTGAACTGGATTGGCTGTCAAAAAAGCCAAAGAGTTGGGGCTGTAGTGCAACGTCGCCAACTCCTCGATATAGAAGGGGAAGCCCCTTCGCGCAAACAGCAATGTGAGTTGCTGTGATTAGTTCGCAGCAGTACATACTACAAGAAAAGCCCCCGAATGATGAGCCTGCTACCGAGCGAGCCATAGAACAGCTTTGCGAGGAAGATGCAACCATAGGTAGAGGCCGCATGCCGGTTCTGTTGCGACGGAGATAGGGCATTGAGATAGGAGTAAAGAAGAGCCAGCGAATCAAGAAAAAGCAGGGACTGCGCACACTTTATCCCCATCGCGACACCTGTGCCCCGAATCCCCGAGCCGAAAAGGAGTCCTATCTACTTAAGAATGTGGAAATCAATGAGGTTGATCAGGTATGGACTAGTGATATCACCTATATTCAGATAGACCGTTGCAACTACTATCTTTGCGTAGTGATGGATTGGGGTAGTCGCTTTGTATTGGGGTGGAGCATGGGGCGGCATATAGATGTAAGGCTGTGCCTCGATGCCTTAGACATGGCGTTGAAAAGTGGGCGTTGCCCCAAAACCTTCAATACCGATCAGGGAAGTCAGTATACGTCCGGAGATTGGAAAACAGCCATCATCGAGAAGGGCATAAAAATAAGCATGGACGGCAAAGGTCGCTGGGCAGACAATATCATCATGGATCGTTTCTGGCGTATCTACAAGCATGAGTTTTTCCTGCACAGAGAACCCAAGAGTCTGGAAGAAGCGATAGAAATGGCATCCGCGTGGATGGAATACTATAACCGAGAAAGCCCACATTCATCGCTAAAGAATTGTACTCCTCTGATGTATGGGGAAACCACGCTGGCCCCTTTCCAGAGAATTTTTGGAGCGATTTTCCGCTCCGTCACGGTTCGCTTCGCTCTGTGCCCTTGCTACGCTCGGGACGCCATGCCTACGCTCCAAAAATGGATTGACATCAGGGGGTATAGAATGATATAAAAATAGAACGCGACAGATGCGCGCTAGTGAGGGGCTTAAATGGGCTTCCTAAGTGACGAAAGAATGGCGCTATTATAACAGTATGCAGATTATTTTTTTCTTGTCATTTTCTTCATTTTAAACCACGCATATAGCTTTAATGGCATGAGTCGGGTGAGAAAACACTTAGTAAAAACTGTCGGAACTTTGTTTTTTGTTTTGAGTATCAGATATATTTTCTTAAATGTATTATATGTCCACCAATCGGCGCGAATAGTTCTTGCCAGTTTATATTGCTGCAACACTTGCGTACAGTAAGTTATATCTTCCTCTTGCCAGTCTGAGATTTTATTACCGTTTAGAACTTGGGTGAGGTCTGCTAACATTCTGTTGAGAGCCTGTAACTCTTTTCTGTCATAGGCGCACATGCTTAACTCATTTTCCACACAAGCGGATACGGAATCGTAGCTGCGAGTTTTATTCAAAATGTTGGAATCATGAGAACGGTATTTGCATGCCAATTGATTGCTCCAGACAACAGGGAAAGAGAGAAAAGCTCTAAGTTCCCACGGAGGATCTTGAGCATAGCATTTAATCAGTTCATCATTGAGTGGGCCCCAGTGATTTATAACTTTTTTACTGATTGCAAAGCTACATCCGTATGCTCCTTTGCATGCAGGTGAATCAATTGCTTTACCGGAAAAAATATCGGCTCTCAGTTTAGGTGAATGAGCACAGAATGAAGCATCCGGCTCCCCCCTTACCATGAAGCTGCGATAATTACCTTCCCCCTTTGAGTTAATGCAGGAAAAAGAAAGAAATACAGCACCGGCATCCGGATATTGTTCAATTAATTGGGCTGTTTTAGTACATCTATCCGGGTATTGTACATCATCTCCGTCAATCTCAATAATCCACTCATATTTTGCTAGATTCCAAGCTTTATCAGTGGCGCCTGAAACACCTGTGTTTTGCTTGTTCTTCAAGAAAGTAATATCTCGTCCTTTTCCGTACTTTCTTATTGATTCTTCGATAACTGCCACACTGTTATCTTGAGATGCATCATCTACAATAATTACTTCCCAAGGACCGGTGTAATCTTGTTCAAAGACAGAGCGCAGGGCTTCTTCTATATATTTTTCTAAGTTGTAGCATGTAACAACTAAACTGAAACCTATCATATTGTATGAGATATTCGGGGAGATTAAGCGTAATTATTAAAAAATAGTATTAGATGTAAACTTAAATACCTAATTTTTACGAATAATGATATATTGTTTATGTGATAATATGCTATATCATGTTATCACTTCCTTCTTCGTCGCAAAACGAACGGTATGAGCGAGAGCAGGGAAAGCGTTGCAGTTGTCGGTTCTGGGATAATTGCATTATCCAAATGTGATAACTTAATGTTGGTGTACTTACAATTATAGCAAGTATCAATAACGGGATAACCACTATTATCATAGCTTGTGGTTGTCTTTTTATTTAAATAGCAATACTTTAACATAGCTTCATCATCTATATTGTATGATAATGAGGTTACGTTGGCCGGATTTGACTCATCTTGCATGAAAACATAAAATGTACCCCCAATGTTTTTTTCTGCAACCGGATTATATGATGAGATGAAACTAATGGTGACGCTTGCTTTATTGGCTGTGGCAAACCAAGAAGCATCCATTGATTCCATTGCTTTATTGTGGCTGATATAAAACCCTTCGTTGTTACCTGCAAATTGTAACCCTCGTGAAGAGTTCACATAGGTTTGAAAAAATGTACCTTGTGGCATGTTGCCAGAATATGAATTTGACATGGTGAAAGAAAGTTCCCATGATTCCAAACGGGGTATATCCTCTTGCCATATCAGAGTAACGCTGCTGGTTGTAAGATAATCTGTTTGAGGGGATTTGAGCGTCAATGCTTGTGCGCATATTCCCAAATAGAAAAAGGCCAGAAAGAAGAAGAAAATATTTTTCATAACAATTATATGAGAGAGTTTATCAGAACTAATTACTATAACACACTACACCGTAAAGTGTGATTAGTCAAGTATAAATTAAGCGCTTTTCGAATCTGCTTATGCTGGCATTTAGGCTTTTGCTCCTGTTCATACAATAGAAAGTGCCGGAGCCTTGCTCCTACATTCTGGTTATTGCTGGGTGCCCGGCCAGGCAGGTTCGGGCTTTTCGGCAATGATGACCTCGCTTCCAACCTCTGTAATGTCGAACAGGGTATCTGCAACAAAGCCCGGGGTGCGGATACAACCTTGGGAGAGGCCTTGGCCGGCTCTTACCTTGCCTGTGTGAATCCCCACTCCATCGTGGGTAAGGCGCTGCCAGTTATCCATCTTGGCTCCTAAAAACTCACCGCCCGGGGGGACTTTATCTACGCGAGAATCTGCAGAAGGTACCACGCAAATGTCATTTTCATCTACAATGGTGCCCCAAGTAGCAGAGAAATGCTTCTTCTTTTTTTCTAAGACGCGGAAGGTGCCTATCGGTGTTTCTTTGCCCGCTTTACCGGTAGAAACAGGCCAATCTGCCGCCACTTGGTCGTTTACATAAAGGCGCCCGCGCTGTTGCTCCAAACAGATGTGAATAGTGCTTTGAGGGGTTGCTTTTTGGAGCAATTCTTTATCAAAGAAAACCTCCATTGTGGTGGGGTAATCTTTTTGATTGGTCCGCAAAAAATCATTGTAGGTCTGCGGCGTTGTCGGCAGCTCGGCGCAGG
The DNA here is from genome assembly GCA_045124875.1 of Akkermansia sp. Taxonomy (GTDB): domain Bacteria; phylum Verrucomicrobiota; class Verrucomicrobiia; order Verrucomicrobiales; family Akkermansiaceae; genus Akkermansia. The sequence goes on along the minus strand of JBGVMR010000053.1, from coordinate 29,757 downwards.
CGCTCAGAAGCACAGGTATCAGCGCTATCAGTTTTTTGGGGGCAGGGTAGTTGGGCATAACTGTGCGGTGTATATTTTGTCAGCGAATGATAACCGGTGTTCCTACCGGGGTGTTCTCGAAAAATATTTGAGCCATTTCTCTCGGCAGACGAATGCAGCCGTGGCTCTCGGGGGCGGCTGTTACCAGCCCCTCGTGCATCCAGATGCCGTCTTTGGTAATCTGCATACCGAAGTTCATTTCTGCACCCTTGTAGACGCCTCCTGCGGGTATGGTCTGGCCTGCCGTGTAGTTTTCTACAAGCGTGTTACCTGCGGCATCCACAATGCTGCCGTAGGTAGATGACTTGTGGTCTATGTCTTTAGAGATGATAGTGAACGTACCCAAGGGGGTAAGATGCCCCGCCTTACCGGAAGAAATGGTAGATTTGCCTACAATCTGGTTGCCTACATAATAGGTGGCTTGCTGCAATTGTGTGTCAATTACAATGCAGTGTTGCCCGGTTACATGGGCGGGTTTGTCCCAGAACCCATGGTTCACCACTTGGTTGGGGGTTGCTTTGAGGGTTTGGGGTTTAAAAGCGTATCCGGCGTTTCCCGTGGTGTACGGGTACTTCTGTGCGGTGCAGGCCGTCATCAGGGCTGCCACTGCTGCGAGGATGGTCAGTTCTTTCTTCATTCTCTCTACGTGTGCTTTACTCCCTTTTGATAAGGGGTATAACCGTTTATGCACTTTATCTCTTGATTTGTCAAGCTTTTTTAATAATTAAGCGAAGTAAAAAAGTGTGCCTCACGGGTTTTCATGTTTTCACTATTGATTTCAGATTGCAAAGGCCGCGCAAATGTGCTATAACCCAAGGCATGGCATCCCAAGAAAGAGAACAGGCGTATTCCCCGCAGCACACTGCAGCTGTGGCGGTCGTATTGCGTTTCTTGGATTATTTGCGCGCAGAGAAGGGGGCGTCTGCCCATACGTTGGAGGCCTATCAGCGCCAGTGCCGCATGTTTCTGGAGTGGTTGGGACCGCGCTTTGTTTCCTGGGATGCATGCACGGTAGAAACGTTCCGCGCCTGGTTGTACGAGGCCATGCAGCAAGAGCTCAAGCCTGCTTCCATTCGTCAGCGTTTTGCAGCGTTGCGCTCTCTGTACACCTATTTGATGCTGCGGGAAGGGTACGCAAGCAATCCCTTGGCAGACCTCTCGTTGCCCCGAGCTCGCACAGGCTTGCCCGTGCACCTCTCGCTCAAACAGATGGAGGAGTTGCTCTCTTTGCCGCTGCGTACGCCTGCAGATAAGAAGAGCCCGGCATGGCTGCCGTTTCGAGATGCTGCAATCTTGGAGCTATTTTATTCTTGCGGTATCCGCTTAAGTGAGCTGGTGAGCCTGAATGCAGATGCTTTTGCCACCGGTGGAGATTGTGTTCGCGTGGTGGGTAAAGGCCGCAAAGTACGTATCGTACCCGTGGGCGAATATGCACGCGAGGCCATTGAAAAATACTTGGAGTATGCCGTGCCCGACCCGCAAGGACCACTTTTCATCAGCCGCCTGCGTCGCAGAATGACGGGGCGCAGCGTGCAGCTGATGTTGGATAAATATTTGCGCTGCTCTGATATCCCCTTCCACATTTCCCCGCACAAACTGCGCCATACTTTTGCCACGCATTTGTTGGATGCCGGGGCAGATCTCCGCTCAGTGCAAGAGCTTCTCGGCCATTCATCGCTTTCTACCACGCAGATTTATACCCACGTCACTAAAACCCGCATGAAACAGGTGTATTTAGAGGCGCACCCGCGGGCTACGGATATTGATGAATAAGCTCTTTTAATGCTCAAAAAGGGAAAGAATCCAAGCCCATACCCCTTTCAGCCACTCCACAAACTTATCCCACCATGTGGCGGCGGTGTCAGAAATATCTGCCCACGTTTTTTGAAAGTTGATATTGTCTATAAGCAGTCTTGTTTCAACAATGACACCGCTGGAAAAATCCAAGTGGCTCATGTCTGCCGGTTGCGGTGTGCCGGCGTTTTCAAAGATGAATCTTACCACACCTTCGCTTTGTCCCGCCGGACCTTGCCATGCGGTAACAGCTTGCAGTGCGGGTATTTTGTAGGCGGCTTCCGTAAGCCTTTTACTCAGCGATTCATTGCTGCCGAAATGCTCCATGTATACCTCCATACTGTCGAGTCCCCGGGTGATGGCATTTGACAGCGCCAGCCAAAGTTGACTATCTTCCGTATAATAGAGATTGTTCTTACGGAAGAAATCCTCATTTTTAGCTGCGGCAACAGGCATGTTCCCGGTAGACCAACTGTGGTCTTTCTTTATTTGCGCATCGCTGAGCAGGTAGTAGCGGTGAGAGAGAGTTTGCTCTTGCGGATTATCCACAGAGACGGGGTCGTCCCATGTGGCATCAACATGGTACCATTGGTTGTCAATACAAACCAGATTCCACGCATGCGGCTCGCCGGCGTGGCCGTAGATGATGTGGCATTTCAAGCCGCACATGCGGCAAAATAACCATAGAGTGCGGCTGTATGCCTCGCAGGTGCCACGCCCATCCAACAGCAGGTCGCACACATTACCCATGGGTTCTTTGGTGTAGCGGCTGTGGTGGATGATGCCGTCGTGCAGGGCACGCAGCTTCTCTGCCTCCGTCATACCCGGGCGTATGTAACGGTTTACCAATTGTTGTGCAATGTTGAGTGCTTGCAGTTCTCTCTGTGAGAGCTGAGCGCGCAGCTGCGGGTTGCAGTGGGCCGCCAGTAGGCGTGCGTTATCCTTGTATTGAAAGGTGAACTCTGCAATTTGTTTCGGGTAAACAGCAGCTTTGTAAGTGTTGGCGTAGTCATACCACGCGCTGCAATTTTTAACGCTGTGCGCACTGATGAGCTCCTCGTGCTTGAATACGCAGATAGTTTTTTCTTGCATGCGGAGCGCTGCGTTGTCCAAGTGTTGGTTAAATTGCTCTGCATTATGAATAATAACCGCCGTTGGCGGCGGGGAGGTCGCATCGCTGCTTTTCCCCTCCGCTTGCCCGGTACAGTATACCAGCATGCAAAGCAAGCAGAATATGTTTAAAACCGCGCGCTCCATGGTCGGGTTATTCACCAAGCGGTAATGTCAATACAAATGTGCTGCCTTTTGCTGTGCTGAGCTCCAGCACTAAGTCGCCGCCTATGGAGCGTGCCAAGTCTCGGGATAATGCCAAGCCCAGCCCCACACCGGGCTTGCGGCCACTCTCTGCTTTTGCAGAGCGAGAAAACGGCCGGAAAAGGTCTTTTTGCAGTTCTTGCGGTATACCCGGTCCATTGTCGCTGAAACGAATTGCCAGCATGCGGTGAACTCGTATCACGTTGAGATGCACGCTCGGATTCTCATTCTCGGCGTATTTCACGGCATTATCTGCCAAGTTCAGCAATATCTGCTCTACCGAGAGCAAATCCGTGTGCAGAGACAATAACTGCAAGCGCGGGTCGAGCGTATATTGCATTTCTACACCATCTTTTTGGAGCCTCTCTTTAATCTTGCCGAAGAGCGAGGGTAATAATTTGCCACATGCCCCCACATCTTGTCGCCCTCGCACCTTGCCACGTGTCAATTTTGCATAGGCCAATACGTTCTCCACCAAGTGCCCCAAGCGGCGGCTCTCGTTGTAGAGTGTCTCGTGGTATTCTTGTGCTTTTTCTTCCGGCAGCTCACCACTCTTAAGCATTTCGGTATATAAAGTAAAGCTGGTCAGGGGCGTGCGCAGCTCATGTGTTACGGCAGATACAAAGTCGCTGCGGCGGCGCTCCACCTTAGCATAAAATGCCAGTAAGCCGAATAAGATGATAACCGTGAGTATGGAAATCATCCACGCCGAGGCTATGGTGCCGCGCAGTGCCGCTTTTCGCTCTTCTACATTGGGTAGCTCTACCTCCTTGCCGGGTTTGATTACCAAGGGCAGGTCGCCTACATTACCTTCGTTGCCATCCGTAGTCAGCTCAATTTGTGGGGCTTGTAAGCCATTTTTCTGCAAAATCGGTACCACTCGTGCGGCCAGTATGGCGGGGTCTATCAAAAAGCCATCTGCTGCAATACCCCCGTTGGTGCGTATGGGGCGCATGTAGACCAATTGCCCTTTATATGCCCATGCAAAAAAGTCGCCCGGTTTATCGATTGCCCGCAGCTCTTCTCCCTCGGGGCGGGTGGGGTCGGCAATGCTGACTTTAAAAGTGGCAACTCCGGCCATTTCTTGTTTTGCAACCTCGGGGTCTATGATGGAGGTATGCGGTTGTCTTGCCTGGTGCGGTACATTCATCCATATTACGGGCGGTACGCTCCCGTACAGTGCTTCATTTTCTGCGGGAAACTGAAACTTACCCTCGGCATATAAAAAGAAACCGCGGTTAAAATCCGCCCTGCCTCCGGCAGGCATGGGTATGTTCGCCGTGTTAAATGGCAGGTGCTGTCCTCCCATCTTATCGGCCTCTGCCTGCAACAGAGTGTTGAGCGCGGCCTGCACCTCCGGCAGGGACAGTGCCAGCAAGCGTTCCGTTTGCGTGCGGCGGTCTATCTCCAGCAAGGTGTCTTCCAGCGTAGCCGCTTCGCGTGCTTGCCATATTGCCGCAAAAATAACCAAGATGGCAGCAATAATCAATATCGGGGTAAACCTTTTCTTCATGCGTTTTCTTTCCATATATAGCCTCGCCCGCGAACATTGGCAAAGCATTTTGCTGCGGTTGGGCCTATTTTTTCTTTTAATCTTGTAAGGGTAACCGGCACAATACGCGTTTGTGTAGAGCCGCTGTTGTTGCCCCAAACCCGTAATAGAAGTTCTTCTTGAGAGATGACGCGTTCTGCGTGGGTTAAAAAGTAGCGAAATAGGTCAAACTCTTTATCGCTCAGCGTAACCTCTGCACCGTCATCCGTGACCACTCGCCGTGTGTCCGGTTCTAACCGGCCACCGGGAAATGCCAGCACCCCGCCTTCGCCTCGTTTCTTGGTGCGGGCAGGGCTGCGGCGTAATACGGCAGCAATGCGGGCCAACAGCTCGGCAATGCTGAACGGCTTTACCACATAGTCATCTGCCCCCAGCGTAAGCCCCTTAACGCGGTCTTGCTCTTCTCCATGTGCGGTAAGGATGATACTGGGCACGCCGGGGCATTCCCCTGCCATGACTTTCAATAACTTAAAACCGCTGATATGCGGCATGTTCACATCCAACAATGCCAAGTCTATATCTTTGGTAAGCAGTATCTCCAGCGCCTCTTTACCATCTGCTGCCGCCAGTACATCGTAGCCTGCCACCTTCAGCGTGTCTGTCAAGGCACGCCGAATCGGCTCGTCATCTTCTGCTACCAGTATGCACCGTTGGCTCATCGTCTGCATCATACCACAGCGGAGCCCCCCTCTGCAAGAAAAATGCCCGCTTGTAACACAATTGTGATTCTTTTGCATTATTCTTCTTGCGGTACATGCATGTGCGTGTTTTAATACTCTTGTGCCGTTGCATGCCTTACAGCTTCCTCCTCCGTTATCTGCACCCGCAACACCCGATGCCGTGCAGGACTATGCTTTGGCTTGCATGGTTGCTACCGGACTCTCGGCGTGGCAGTTCGGCTGGGACCGCGCCATACGTCGTTTGGGCTGCTGCCGCTACCGCATGCTGCGCATTACCCTTTCCCGTCATTTTGTAGCGCGGTTTTGTGTGGAGCACCCGCAGCTGATTTGCCGCACCGTGCTGCACGAAATCGCACATGCTCTGGCGTTCATTCATCACAAAGAAACCGGTCATGGCCGATTCTGGAAACACTACTGCGCTCTTCTCGGTATCCCCGATGAAAAATCCCGTTGTAACTGCGCCGACTTTGCCCCGCAAAATCGCCCCGCGCCCACCTATCGCTATGCCCTCTGCCACTGCGAAACCGGCGAGGTATTTCATCGCTACCAGCGCCGCCCCCGTCTCTCTGCCCGTAAACTATGCCAAACCTACATCTTGGGCCACAAAGCTGATACTTTGGGAAAACTATGCATCGTGCCGTTGGTTGATACCGTGTGAAGCCGTATATCCCGCCTCTTTTTTCTGTTTTGGGTGTTGTTTGAATAAATAAATCCTATGGTGTTAGTGTGGTATAACGTGCAGATTTTTAATGTGTTTTGTTATTTTGCTCTTGTCAATTGTTATGAATGAGTTTATACTTGCGACTCGCGCTTAAGTTAAAAGTTGAACCTTTTACCAATTAACTGACAAAAAACATGAAATTACATTTACCGAACATGCTCTTGGCCGCCGTGTCTGCCGCGGTGTTATCTACTGCTGCCTTGGCTGAAGATGTAACCTATGAAGGCATCTGCAACACAACGTCACGATATGGCGGTGCTTTGACCGTCTCTTCCAAAACTTCTCAAACTTGGGATGGCGCAGAGAATGTCACCTTAACCGGCAACAGCGTAATTTCTCATGATGGTGTGTATGGCGGTGCCATTTCCATTTCTGGTGGCTCCGTGGTTATCGATAATGCTGAAAACGTAGATTTCAGTGATAACTACGTGGAAAGCACAGCAGCCAAGGCTGCTCATGGCGGTGCTGTGTATCTGTATGGCTCTAACTCTCTATTTGAAATCAAAAACAGCGGTAGTGTTACATTTGAAGGTAACTATGTAACCACGGAGGGGTATGAGGCGGACTATGCGGCAACAGGTGGTGCCATCAAAAGCATTAACGGCAACCTGGTAAACATTACCAACAACCAAGACGTTTGCTTCAGCGGTAACTATGCCGAGGACCTCCACCGCGGCCGTGTCTATGGTGGCGCTATTGATACCTACGGCTTGTCCATTTCCGGCAATGCCAATGTTACCTTTACCGGCAACCACATTAATGCCACTACTGATTTGTCATACTTTGATAAGGTAGGTTTCTTCACTCAATTAGGTAAAGATGATGAAACCAACATCTCTCTGGGTGGTGCCATCCATGCCAAAAGCGGTGGCTCCACTGCCGGTTATGTTGAAATCCGTGATAATGATTCTCTCCTGATTCGCGGTAACTACATTCACACCGTTGATACCCGCGAGGGGCGTGAAACGGATGAATACGTGTTGAACGGTATTCATGCAGAAGCCAATCGCAGTTCAAGCACCATCAAGTCCTATACCCACGTGAATCTGTCCACGGCCGGTACTGCTATCATTTGTGACAGCACGGTTGTTGAGGGCTCTTTGAACATCAACGAAAGCTACAACGGCAAGCCCCAAAATGGTACGGTTATCTTTACCGGTGCTTATACAGAGCAAGACCTCAACGCCATCATCGCCGCTAACACTGCAGAAGGCGAGACGGCCCGCACGGCAACCGAAGCTGAAATTACGGCTTCTCGCACCCACTCTGTGCTGCAAGGTGTAACGGTGCATGCCGGTACCCTGAGCTTGCAGGACGGCGTTATTTTGAAAGCAGAGGAGGGCATCACCGTAAAGAGCGGTGCTACGCTTGAGGTCGTATCCGCCACGGCTCCCGAGCTTTGTGCTTTCAGCTTGGCAGAGGCTGCCCTCACCATGCCGACCGCCGCCGTTGTAGATGCAGACCTGTTCTTGGAGGACACCGCTTCTCTGACTCTGGTTGGTGGCGCTTTGGATATGAATGGCAACGATGTTGTCATGGGGGAAGGTGTTATCTTGACCCTGGTATTGGATTCTCTGGAAAATGTTGAAGGTGCAAATCTGTTCCTCTTCGTTAATGAAGCAGACGGTGCTGTAACTTTGTCTGATTCTACCGTGCTGATGCTTACAGACGGTACCACTACCCTGTCTGCTACATTCAGCGATAATCAGGATGGTTCCATTACGATTGAAGAGACCAAGAGCATTCCCGAGCCGACCACGGCCACGCTTTCTCTCTTAGCTTTGGCTGCTTTGGCTGCTCGCCGCCGCCGTTGCTAAGGCTACTTTGGAGTGGCAGGCGCCTATTCCTCTTTTTTTCACCTGCTGTTCTTTTACAAGGGCAGCGGGTGTTTTTTCGCCATTCAGCATACAAGGACAAATCTCATTGACAGACCCCGTTACAGATATTATACTGGCTTGGTAACTATAATGTAGCATGCAGAATCTGCCCCCCGGAACCCGCATCGGCAATTACAAAATACTCAAAGCATTGGGTAGGGGAGGCTTTGGGGTCACCTATATTGCATGGGATACCCAGTTGGAGCGCAATGTGGTACTCAAAGAGTGTTTCCCCGCAGCTATTTGCAGGCGCGATGACGACGGTACGATACGCCCCTTGCGGACAGTGCCCGAGGAGCTTTATATGCAAGCCATGGCAGATTTGCAAAGGGAAGCCCGCACATTGGCCAAGCTCAATCACGAGCGCGTGGTGCGTGTGTACGAGGTATTTGAGTCTCACGGCGGGCTGTATTATGTGATGCCTTGGCTGGAGGGCGGCTCCCTGCGCGAAAAAATAGACGAAGCCGCAGATGCCGGGGTGCGCATTTCACCTCAACTGGTTACACAATGGCTGCTGGATGTATTGGATGGCTTGCAATACCTGCATGATAAAGGCATTATTCACCGTGATATCAAGCCCGGTAATATCTTGTTCGATGAGGCAGAGCGCCCCGTAATCATCGATTTCGGCGCCTCGGTCATGTGCTCATCCCATACGGTGACTCAGGGGGAGTTCTCTGCTGCTTATGCTGCCCCGGAGCAAATAACGGGCAAGGGTGCCCCCTTTGCCGGAACTGATTTGTTTGCACTGGCTGCCTCCACCTACGAAATGCTCAGCGGCAGCTTACCCGAGGCTCCCTTGCCGCGTTTGCTTAAAGATGAACTCGTGCCATTGCATGAACTGCCGGATATGGCGGATTTGCCGGCTCCTCTGGTTGAGTTCGTGATGCAGAACCTGCAATTGATACCGGCCGCGCGCGATAAGAGCGCCTCCTATTGGCGAGAAGTACTGTTGGGCGTATTACCGTGTGAGCGCCGGGCTGTGAGGCGCAATCGCCCCCGTCTGTTACCTTACACTGTGGCTACAGCTGTGCTGGGCGGGCTTGGGGTGTGGATTTCTTGGCCTGATTCATCCCATACCCCGCCACCCCCTCAAGCAGCGCCGGTTATTGCTGATGTAGAGTCCCTTTACGGTGCCTATGTAGAGCATAATAAAGATGCCTTTGCTGCCTTGCCCGCTGCTTACGCACGCTACGTGGCTGATATAGAGGCCGTTTTTGCGGAGTATGAGCAAGTGTGCCAAGCATACTTGCAACAGGTTGAGCAAGAACTGGCCGGTATCCCCCCTGCAGAGCGTGCGCTATATGTCGAAGGACTCGACCCTGCCGGCAAGATTTATGATATTACTATTGAATATCGCGACAAACTAACGGATGCCAGAAATCGTTTTTATAATGAATTTTCTTCTCCCTTGGACTCTCTCTTGACAGAGCCCAAGAAACATTATCCCGCATTTAACTCTGCCCAAATGGCGCTCTTGCCGGCCCTGCGAGCATTGCTTGAAGAAGAGTACGGACACTTCCTCCACCCGCCACATCATTTGTTTAACTTGGATGAAAGCAGCCTGTGGAGTCGATTGGATGTTATCATCAAATCAAATTGAATTGACTCAGTTCTATTTGACTACATGTGTTTACTTTATAAGTTTTGCGATGCCGCGAAGCCCCAAGCCGATTATCACGCAACACGCTATACCGTGTCTTGCTTCCAGTTTGCCGGTGCAAATGACGCAGATGACAATAATCATGCCCACAATGGCAAGAAAGTCCCAAAAAGTAAAGGTTGACTCTTTAACCTTTTGTGTATAAGTATTAAGCAAATCCTGCGCCTCCTTTGTATTGGAGATGCCGGAGGCAATTTTACCCCATTCAACTGCAGCTGTGGGATTTTCTTTTACCCCGATGCCTTGTCCATAGCAATTTGCCAGTTGAACGCAGGCTTTATAGTGGTTTTGTTTTGCGGCTGCTTGCAGCCATGGAATCGCGGCGGCTTCGTCCTTTTTTGCATGTTCCCCATTAAGGAAGCAACAAGCAAGGTAATACTGAGCCTCTGCATCGCCTTGCATAGCTGCTTGGTATTGGGTGTATAGCGGGTGCTGTGGGTTATTGGGCGCCATAGGGGGCGACTTGGGAATATGGATAACTTGAAATAAAGGCATCCAATTGCTCATACCTTCTGTCCACACCATGCAATCGCGGGGTATTTGTCCCGTAGCTGCCATGTTTTGGAGTGTTGTCTCATCAAAGGGGCCTATTTGAGAACCGTTCGGTAAACTGATGTGATAATATTTCATAGCGATTAAGGTAAGTCAATGGTCTCTATCCCCAGCCAATCCGTGCCGACAAACGTGCTGATTCCCGGGTCTGTTTCGCATACTATGACGGCATCTTTCTCTCCCCGTATGGCGAGTATGCGCGCGCGTTCTGCCGGGGCCAGTGTTGTCTTGTTGTTGCAATCCACCAAAATGGGCTCTACCGTGCCATCTGCGTGGCATATGATACAGCGCAGCGGCGTCTTGAGTTTATCCGTTATGCTCAAACAGCCGGCCTCATGCACGGCCTCCGGGTTTTGCCAATAAAAGCCGTTCTGTGTCTCATGATTCCTTATGTCGGGGTAGCGGCAATTCTTGCACCTATACCCCAATACCGGCCCCCTCAACTCTTCGACCACTCCTATGGGGCTCGTCTGCAGTTCCCCGCTCTCCGTTGTTGTAACCTTAACCTCTGTCCTATGTATCGTTTGCCTTATTTGTTGTAGCTGGTGGCTACCGCAATGTGGACATGTAAAGGTGATAATCATAATTATTAGGCTCTCTTTGTAGGAGAAGAATATAACGAAAAGGTTACAAAGTCAACTATAAAATAACCTCATCTGAAAAATAATCCATCTCCTATAAATACGGCTTGCCAAATAATGATAAAAATGCTACACTTGCTTCAGTGGAAGCTGCGGAGCAAGACGAATTGAAGTTGAATGTGAAGTTGTGGCTCAAAGCCAACAACTACAGCTACGCTTGGCTTGCAGAGAAATGCTTTGTTACAGAGTCTACGGTGCGCAATTGGATGGCGCGCAAGTTGATACCCGCAGCTAAAGAGCATATCATTCGCTCGTTGATGAAGGAGGTCCCTCTCGATATCCCCTCGCGCGTGCAGGTGAGAGAAGAAACCCTCATTACCCTCAGTTTAGACCCTGCTACCCGCAAAAAACTTGAGAAAAAGGCGTTCGCTCAAGGCAAAACATTGGCTGAATTCTTGGCCGATGAAGTGCCACATCTTGGTAATGAGTAAGCCCAGCCGTCTCACAAACTCTGCTTTTCATCCCCGTTTAACGAAACGGGTTTAATTTGTCGGTTCGGCCGGCGGTGGGACTGTTTGTTGCTGCCCGTGTACTTGGGATATGGCGGGTGCCACAGAAACAACACCCAATGCGGCGTTGCCGACTATCATGGTAGGCAGGTCAAGGCATACAGCGGTTACGGCTGCCAAGGGGTAGGCATACAGGGCATGCCAATCCGTATGCACCGGGCCATAGCCTTCGTCCTCTAAGTTGAGCGATTTGCTGTATTGAATGGTAATAGGCTTGGCCCCGGCCGGTAATTCCTTTAAAAAAGGCGCATCATATTTCGGCCTGTAGCCAAATATCAGAGAGCCATCCCGGCATTTTACAATCTCTGCCTTACGCCATCCGTATTCAACTTTTGCCCCGTTGATTAATTTCATATCTGAGCCGGCTCCGCCCAAGAACGTCAGGCATACCTGCGGCAGGTAATAGCGCTCTCTCGCCAACGTTTTTACGCATGGTTCATAGTAATCGTCACCTACTTGCATGAGGGTAATGCTCTTATCCGACTTTTGCTTTTTAGGGTTGATGGCGTGTTCGTATTTGCGTTGGCAAATGGTAGCCTCTTGGTATTCGCCCCATGACATCACCGCACGGTAATTTTGGCTCAGGCAAGAGCAGAGAGCAGTGCAGACCATGGCGGCTGTAACGAAGTATTTTATCATGTATGTATTGTAACATATAAAAAAATCAATGTCTAGCATAAATGTTTGCTCTTGCTTTTTGAGCAGTGCATGAAACGGCGGATGTTGGTGTTGGCTCCGGTATTTATGCCATATTTGAATAAAAAGTAATGCTGCTAAGGTTACCGCCTCGCTGCGCTATCTACATTTCTGTGTTTGTGTTTGTTTGCGATGCTTCCGCTACTCAATACAGTGGCCGCAGGTGATGGCGCTGTGGAATGATGTGGCGTGGTGCAGCCGTGCGGATAATGAGTCGCCCATAGCTGCCATGTCGGACTGCATGTGGAATTTGAAGTACATCCGCGACTCGCTGCGGGGGTCTGCTGCCTACATCCGCGCGCAGAATGGGGGGAAACGGCGTTTATCTGTGCGGATGCGGGCAGGCGGTGTGGGATAAGGCAGAGAAGTTTTTGGAGTAATATGTCAGCTGTATACGTTGGGATTTTTCATGTACTCCAGAGCCTTGTCGCGGTAGGCGATGAGGTGGGCGTGGTCGCACTCCAGGTAGTCCCGATGGATGGGGAGAGCCCCGGGGATGCTGTCGAGGTGTTGCAACAAGAATTCGGCCATGGCGATGCGCTCGGGGAGGATGCGGAGCAGGTAGCGGCAGTAGGAAACTCGGTATCCCAAGAAATTTGCGTAGGAGTTGATGGCGTATCTCATGAATCTGTGAGCGTCGGCGTTGAACTTCTCCCGGGTTTTGAAGAAGTAGGCAAGGCATTCCGGGGCTGTAAGAGTGCGCTTCATCGTTTGTATAGTAGCATGGTTTTAGTTTTTTAGCAAGATATTTTTATTAAAATTAAACTGTTTTTTATGAGCAAGCCGGATGTGAATTTTACGATAGGGGCAGATGGCAGCGCGTTTGCCTGGGCGTTGGGGGGATTGCATAAGGAGCTGACGGATATTACAATAATTAAAAACAACAAAATAGCATGGGTAATCCATTTTAAAACGGATTTTTGCTGTGTAGTGAACGTGATTAGTTATGTGACCCTAGTTGTAGCACAGGTGCAGCAAGTGGTGCAACAACTAAAAAAGCGTCATGGTACGGAATGAGCTATTTTGACACCTAACAAAAGCAAGAAAAATAAAAGGCCGTAAGTCATTAAAACTTACGGCCTTTATGTGCTACGCAGTACAAGATTCGAACTTGTGACCCCATCCGTGTGAAGGATGTGCTCTACCACTGAGCTAACTGCGCTTTTGGTGTTACAACGGCGCGGTTGCGGGGCGATTTTAGCGATAAATAGGGTGCTGTGCAAGCTTTTTTTGAGAAACAGACGCATTTTTTTATGTCTATCGGCCAAGAATGGCAAAATCTGTTTGTTATTCAACTTTTGCGGGGTGGGGGTAGTCAGCGTAGATGAATCATGAACCATACATCAAAACAATATCTGTTGTCAGCAGTTATGCTGGGAGTGGGGACAGTCGCAGCGGGGGAGCCCGAGGCGGTGGAAGGGTATTTGGACACAGCCTATGGGCGCAACCCATATGTGTTGCCGGAGGAGCATGCGCGACCGTTGCGGGCAAGTATGCAGCCGCATGAGCAGCATGCGCGGCGTTATCCGGGTGTGGCAACGCACGAGCAGGTGTTGCAGCGCAGCCACGGGGGCTCAATAACCCTGGGCGGTTGGGAGTTTTTACCGGCCAAGCCGCAGCATTTCATGCCGTATTTGGATGGTTTGTTTGTGCCCGGCAATACAGCAATAGAGCCCAGTTGGTGGGTAAAGGAAGATATGATTTCTCACAGTGCGCAGCAGGTAAAGTCAACGCTTTCTCGCTATGGTTTGCAATATAGCCTAACGCTGAGCATGGGGTATGCAGGGGTGGTGCCGCCCTCAAACGGTGGGCGCAATGATTTTGTGGCTACCAACAATTCGGTGGGCGGTGTTTGGTATCTGCTCAAGAAACGGGACAACAGCCAAGGCTTGTTCTTGAGCTTTGAGGCTGATTGGGGGCAGGGTATACGCTTTAATGAACGCCGTGCCGGGGTGCAAAACACCATCGGCAGCTTGAGCAATCCGCAATCTTCTTTGCGCGGAGGCAATGGGGTGTATATTCCGCACTTGGCTTTGGGGTACAGCTTGGCAAATGGTAAGTGGGTCGGTATGGTCGGCTCTATCGACACATCTTCGTATCTCGATCAAAATACCTATTCTGCCTCGTGGAACGGTAACCTCATGAACTCTGCCTTTACCTGCAACCCTTGTTTGCCGTTGCCGTGGGCCAACTTCGGCTTTTTAACGGCGTGGCAGCCTTGTGAAAGTTTTTATGCCTTGTATGCCAGTACGGGGACCGATACCGGGGTGAACCAGAACCCGCTTCGCCACATCAGCAGCGATGCCTGGGTGCATGTGTCAGAGTTCGGTTGGATTACGAAAGATTTTCTCGGTATGGGGCCGGGCGTGTACCGTTTCCAATATGCCATCACGGAGCATGATGGCAATACGGGCAGTGGTGCGGCTATCAATATTCAACAGCAGTTGGGTAAAAACTCGCCGTTGGGGTGGTTTGCGCGTTGTGGTGTGATGGATACCGATGCCGCCGCCGTCAACAATGTGAAGGCAGCCGTGACCACGGGCTTGGTGTTGCAGGCGCCGTTCCGTGATAGCGGGTGGGGCAGTATGGCTAACCACGACCAGCTGGCATTGGGCTTTATGTGGGCGCGTGCGGCAGATTCGTTTGAGCCCCGTGTCAACCGCGATGAGTACGGGGTGGAGCTGAGCGCTGTGATTCAGGTGACCCCCACGTTCTTTGTGCAGCCGGATGTGCAGTACATTTTCAACCCGGCCGGGCAAACAGACCGCAGTGGCGAGTTCGTGTTCCAGCTGCAAGGGGTATTCAAGTTCTGATGCCCTATACCCGGGTGTGTCAATCCCGCAACTCGTCGAGCACGATTGCGGGGTTGGCAAAGGGGTAATGCCAAGACTCAAAGCCGGTGCCCAAGCCTACTGTTTGCCAATAGTCCCACATGCGGGCAGGGGGGAAGATTTCATCCTTATCGGCAATGTAGGCTTTATGCCATTGCAGGCGGGCGGTGGATTCTGCCTCTGCCATGCTTGCCAAGTATTCAAGTTCTGCCACTTTTTCGGCAGCGGTGCGGTCGGGGTATGGGCCGGTGGGCATGTAGCGGCCTTCTTCTGCTCCTGCGGCAAAGGGGTTGTGGTCTTCCCCGTTTTTAGCCATGGTGCGCATGCTGCGCAATACCACTTTGAGGCGCATGCCCCATTGTGCGGATACGGGGTAGGGTGTGCCGTTGAGGGCAACGGCGCGGTGCAGTGGCAATTCACGGCAGCATTGCTCTGCCACCCAAATGCCGAAAGACCACGCAAAGAGGTATATGCGGCGGTAGCGCACAAAATCTGCCGCGCGCAATACGGTTAATTCAGAGTAATTGCAACAGGCCAGCACATCGAACCCGGGGGTGTCGATGTGCTGTATGGCGTTTGGGGTGGCAGCCCAGCCCAACATGTAGATGATGAGGTCTTGGTTGCCGGCTTCTTGAGTAAGCCAAATCTGCTGCATGGTGGTGGGGGATTATTCTGCGTATTCAGCCCAGCTGGAGGAGGTTTCCCACACGCGTACGCGCTCCAAGCGCACACAGCTGCGCACGGGGTATGCCGTGCCTATGCCTTGTGTTGCTTGCGCCAAGGCGTTGGCTGCAAAGCAGTATACGGTGTGCGCCATGGCCTCGCTGGTGGGGTCTTGCTTTTCAAAGGGGATGATGCGCTCACCGTAAATACGGCGAAAATCATCGTAATGCTCATCTTGCGTATTCATGCAGAGAGAGTGGTCAAACTTCTGCAAGAAGTCGCCCATCATCTCTTTGATGGCCTTGAAATCCACCACCATGTCATTTTCATCAAGCGTTTCGGCGGCAAATACCAGCTCTACACTGCGTGTATGGCCGTGCGGAAACTGGCAACTACCCGGGTGCTTGGAGAGCAGGTGCCCGCTCTCCAGCTCGATGGTTTTGCAGATGCGGTACACGGCAGTATCAGCAAACGGGGGTTACTCCTTTTTTGATGATGATGTTGCCGTATTTTGCGGTCTCGCCCGTTACGACAACTGCGTAGGCTTTCTTGGCGCGCTCGTAGAATGCGTAGCGCTCCTCGCGCTCAATCTCGCCATCATAGCCCAAGGCCTTGCGGTATTTGGCCTCCACGGTGGGGTCAAGCGTGTCGCCGGGCACAGCCTCCATCATGATGACGGGGGTGGCGTAGGCATCCAGCTCAAACAGCGGGATAATGCCGGCCAATAAGGTGTCTACCCCCAGTCCGTCGGCGCGTACTACATTGCTGTTGAATGTGTGCCCCGGGAAGTGAGCGTCGGAAAATACAATCTCATCGCCATGACCCATTTCGGCCAAGATTTTCAGAAGAGTCGGTGATACTACGGGAGAAATGCCTTTTAACATAACAGCCTTAATATAGCACGTGCCGGCGTAATTGACAACTTAAAAAATGAAGATTTGCGCATATGCGTGCAAATGTGACGAAATCGTCACATGCCATGTGGCAAACTGTTCACGGTAGAATGCGTGCAAAGGGGCAGGGGGTGTGGTATAAGAAGAGCACTTATGAGTACAATGTATATAGTGATACTGGGGCTCCTGCTCCTCTTGGCCATTTATGACCTGGTGGTGGGGGTATCCAACGATGCCGCTAATTTCTTGAACAGTGCCGTGGGCAGCAAGGCTGCAGGGCGCTCTGTTCTGTTTGGCGTGGCGGCAGTAGGCGTGCTGTTGGGGTGCGCCTTTTCAACGGGCATGATGGAGATTGCCCGCAAAGGGGTGTTCATGCCGGCCATGTTCGGGTTTGACGACATCATGATTCTATTCTTGGCGGTCATGCTCACCGATGTCATTTTGCTGGATTTATTCAACACCTTGGGCCTGCCCACTTCTACCACGGTGTCGCTGGTTTGCGAGTTGTTGGGTGCGGCCATTGCCGTGGCGCTCTTCATCATGGCGCAAGACCCCGCCGCGTCTCAAGTGTTGGGCGACTATATTAACACTGATGAGTGTTTTAAAATGATAACGGGCATTTTCTGCTCGGTGCTGGTGGCCTTTACCTGCGGTTGCGTGGTGATGTGGTTTTCTCGCCTGCTGTTCAGTTTCCGCTATAAAGCCATTTACAAATACATCGGCGCCTTGTGGTGCGCCGTGGCCCTTACAGCCATTACGTATTTTGCCATATTCAAGGGGCTTAAAGGCAGCACCATAGTCAGCAAAGAGCTTATCGCATATTTGAACGCGAACATAGGCGTTGCCACGGCGGCAGCCTTCGGAGTGTGGGCGGTTCTCTGCTCTGTTCTGCAATATGTGTTCAAGGTTAACTCGCTCAAACTGGCCGTGTTGGCCGGCACGGGGGCCTTGGCTCTTGCCTTTGCCGGTAACGACCTCGTGAACTTCATCGGCGTGTTCATGGCCGCTAAAGATTCTTACTTCGTGGCGTCCGATTACGTTGCGGCCGGTGGTGATTTGGGTACACTCAAGATGGGTAGCCTGATGGCACCCGTGCAGGTCAACATGCTGTGGTTGTTCGGTGCCGGTGTGGTGATGGTGTTGGCCTTGGTGTTCTCTCGCAAAGCCCGCACGGTGATTGAGACCGAGGTGAAGCTGGCCCGTAGTAATGCCATGGGTAAAGAGCGCTTCGGCTCATGCTTGCCGGCACGCGCCGCTGTGCGCTATACCCGCAAGGTGGTGGGCTTTGTGGCCCGCATTACCCCCGCCCCCATTGCTCGCTTTGTGGCGGCGCGCTTCCGCCCCCTCGAGCCGGCTGAGGATGACGGCTCCGCGTTCGACCTCATTCGTGCCTCGGTCAACTTGACTGTGGCAGCTTTGCTCATCTCGCTGGCAACCGCCATGAAGTTGCCGCTTTCCACCACCTACGTTACCTTCATGGTAGCCATGGGCTCCTCTTTGGCAGACCGTGCCTGGGGGCGTGATAGTGCCGTGTACCGCATTACCGGCGTGCTTGCCGTTATCGGGGGGTGGTTTATGACGGGTATCGGCGCCGTTACCGCAGCATTCTTGGCCGCCTCGGTCATGATGTATGGCGGTGTATGGGGTATTGCCTTCATGGTGATATTGGCAGTGGCCGTGCTGCTCAAAAATGCCATGGCTTACCGCAACCGCAATAAGCACGAGGTGCAGCTTATAGACCTGAGCAATCGCGCTGCCGTACAAGAGCTCGGCGTTGCCTCTGCAGAGCGTTTGGCAGATGTGATGAGCCTCTACCGCGGTACGGTGAATGCTCTGCTGGCAGAAGACCTCAGCGCCCTTAAAAATATGCGCCGTAAAACGCGTGATATTTGCCGTGCTCTCCGCGCTGTCAAGGAAGATGAGATTTTACCCACCTTGCAAAATATAGACCCTGCGCATGCCCCGCAGGCACAAATCCTCTTCCGCCTGCACGAAAGCTCCTTAGCTGTGGCAGAGAACTTGCTGGTCATTGTTAAGAGCTGCTACAGGCACATTGATAATGACCACGCCGGACTCACCCAAGAGCAGGGGCAAGACCTGCTGGACATGTGCGATAAAGTGGCCCGTTTCTTCCCCGAGATGAGCACTCTGCTGCGCTCCGGCGACTACCGCGGGTTGGATGCCGTGATGGAGCACGCCTCCGACCTCAGCGAGGAGTTTGCCAACGCTATCACCCGCCACCTCTTGCGTGATTGCGGAGACGAAAACGGCATGCGCAACGGTATTCTTTACCTCAGCCTGCTGAATGAAACTCGCGCTATGGTGAGAAAATCGTTCTCCTTAATCAAGGAGCAGCAAGAGCTGCTGGCACTGTACCCGGAGTCGTAAAAAATATAATACGCTTCTTCTCCCCGCCATTCCTGCACTTTTTGTGGGAATGGCGGTTTGATGTACGCACTTCTTGCTTGACGCGCGGATGGAAAAAAGCTAGACTCATCATGATGCCCATCCCCTGTCTGCGGTGTATTTGTTTGCGCTGAGACAGAACAGCACAGGGACGGGTGTGGTGTGCGGTATCCTGCTGCATGCTTAACTATCAAACAAATAGATTATATGAAACTGAATAAAGTAATCGCTTTGACTCTGGCGGCCATCTTCTCTTTGAGCGGTCTTCAGGCTCAGTCTTTGTCCCCTTCCACCAAAACTCATTGGGATAAGGGTACTCTGGTTGTAGAAACTCCCGCCCGTGCAGAAGGGCAGACCCACGTTCTCAACCTTACCGCCCCCAAAATGAAAACCGTTCGCGTGGCTTTCGTTGGCCTTGGTATGCGCGGTCCGGGTGCCGTTGCCCGTTTCACTCATATTCCGGGTGTAGAAGTTGTTGCTCTTTGCGACTACGAGCGTGAGCGCGCCGAAAAGTGCCAGAAGTACCTGCGCGAGGCCGGCTTGGCTCCTGCCGACATTTACTACGGCGAGACCGGCTATGAAGAGCTTTGCAAGCGCCCCGACATTGACCTTGTTTACGTTGCTACCGACTGGGATCACCACTTCCCCGTTGCCAAGTGCGCTCTTGAGAATGGCAAGCACACCGCCATCGAGGTGCCCAGCGCCATGAACCTGGAGCAATGCTGGGAGCTCATCGACCTCTCAGAGCAAAACCGCAAGCACTGCATGATTCTTGAGAACTGCTGCTACGACTGGTTCGAGCTCGACTCCCTCAACATGGCTCAGCAGGGTGTATTCGGCGAGGTTATCTACGCTAAGGGTGCTTACATTCACAACCTTGACCCCTTCTGGGGCTCTTACTGGGTAAACCCCAATAACGACCCCGAAGAACTCGGCTGGCGCATGAAGTACAACAAGGAAAACCGTGGCGACGTTTATGCCACACACGGCCTCGGCCCCGTTGCTCAGGTGATGAACATTCACCGTGGCGACCGCTTCAAGACCCTTGTTGCCATGGACACAGGTTCCTTCCACGGTAAAGAATATGTTGAGAAGAAGACCGGTAAGCCTTGCCCCGAGTTCCGCAACGGTGACCACACCACCACCCTCATGCGCACAGAAAACGGCAAGGTTGTTGAGATTCAGCACAATGTGATGAATCCCCAGCCCTACAACCGCCTCTTCCAGCTTACCGGTACCCGCGGTTTTGCCAACAAGTACCCCATCGAGGGCTTCGTGCTCGAGGGCGAACACATGAAGGGTGCTGAAGGTGCCCCCGACCTGGAGGACCTCGATTCCCACTCCTTCATGTCTGAGGAAAACATGGCAGCTCTCCGCAAGCACTACCGCCACCCCATCATCAAGAAGTATGGTGAAATGGCTGAGAAGGTAGGTGGCCACGGCGGTATGGACTTCTTCATGGATGTTCGCTTGGTATATTGCTTGCAAAATGGTCTGCCCTTGGATATGGATGTATACGACCTTGCCGAGTGGTGCTGCTTGGCAGAGCTCGGTACGCTCTCCATGGACAACGGCAACTGCGCTGTTTCCTTCCCCGACTTCACCCGCGGTTACTGGAACGTAGTGCCCGGTTACACCCACGCATGGGCTTCTCCCAACGATGAAGCTGCTACCGATGCCGCCGCTGCCGCTTACACCACTGCTCAGAAGGAGGCTGTTGTTAAGTACGACCTCTGGGCTCTTTACGATGCTGCAGCCAAAGCCGAAGGCGAAGAAAAAGCTGCCGCTGAAAAAGCCTATCGCGAAGCTCAGGAAAAAGCTCAAGCAGAGTACGATGCTCTGTAATAGTCGCGTCCTTTGCTAACGTTAAAAACTTCCCCACGGTGAAGCAATTCACCGTGGGGCTTTTCTTACCCTCCGTTGGAGAGAAAAATCGCGCGCAGCGCTTGTTCTCAATTATGCAGACCGCGCTATATTGTTGTCAACAAAATCACTTGTAGGTGGCGCAGCGGTTAAGCCAGCCGGGGAGCCATTTTTGCTCGTTGCGGGCGGCGGGGGCATTGGCAACACGGCGTTTCATGACAACGGCTGCTGCGCGGGCAAACTCTGCCGTGGCAGCACGCCCCTGCGGGGTGCCATGCATCTCTTCCAGCACCTGCAGCAGCCCCCAGCCTTGGCCGTTGTAACGCTCGGTACTCTTAAGCCCTTCTCCTTTAAAATTGACATAGTCTACAAGGCAATACATGCCCTGCGTGGTGGCCGCCAACGCGTTGTAGCGAGCTTGTACGGCTGCCGGGTTGGTAGATGCCTGCATCATGCCGGGTAATGCAGCCCGAGAGCGCAAGATGATAAACTCCGTTTGCAACTCCACATGATTTGCCAGCCATTGGCGCATGGCATCTGCCTTGCCGCTGCGGTCCGCCAAAAAGGCTGCTTTGTTCGGCCATGGGGCTGCCCCCTCAAAATAGCGCGGCACTTGCACCCCGCGCCGTTTGGCATACGCCACGAATTTGGGGAAACTCTCGTCAAACGGTCCACTGTATCCGGCCGGGTACCATATGAAGTGCCCTATACCCAGCGAGGGGAAATCCTCGCCGGCATTCCAACTTACCAGCCCTTGCACGCTGCCGGCGCATTCGTTTTGCCAGATTCTGCGCCCCAGCGAGAGAAGGTCTATGCTGCCGGTTTGCTGCACGTTCGCGGCGTGTGTGCGGGGGCGATTCCGGCTCTGTGGCGCGGTTTGTGCAGAACATGCTGCAAGAAGGAGAACTGCGCCGGGTATGAGGATGCTGTGCTTCATATGCGGCCATTCTATCATACTTCGTTCTCCTTTGTAAAGGCGGAATCTTGCCCTTAAAATGCACCCTTTTCAAAGAAAATTAAAAAAAATCTGCCTTTATGCTTGACTTTGATATCATGATGTGGTAATTTGCTGCACCGCCTTGTTGCCATGGCCCGCCCTAAACGTGATGCGAGCCGCCGAGGTGGAAACAACCAAATCTAATCATTTTACAATATGGTAGCAATTCGTCTCAACCGTCAGGGGTCCAAGGACCGTCCTTATTACAAGATTGTTGTCGTTGACAGCCGCGCTCGCCGTGATGGCGATTTCATTGAGCAGGTGGGTACCTACAACCCCATGGCTGAAGGTGTGAACTACACCCTCGACCTGGAGAAGGTTGAAAAGTGGATCAGCAATGGCGCTCAGCCTTCCGAGACTGTCGCTTCCATGATTAAGAAGGCTCGCGCTGCTAAGGCCTAAGCCTCTCCACACCAAAACTTTTTCCTTGGTTGTTTCTGATTTGAATCTGCTGTACTCCTAAGTACAGCAGATTCTCTTTATACCATTCTCTCGCCGGTGGCGGTCAGTTTGTACTGCATTTCGGCATTTGCTTTTATCATCCCCTTGTTGAGCAGTGAGCGTATGCTGCTGCGTAGCTCTCCGCAGGTAACGTGCAGCTCTCGCGCAAGTTGCGGCAGGCTTTTGTTGCCCGGCAGTGTTCCTCCCTTGTTCTTTATAGTGAGAAGTATGCTCTGCTCCACGCTGTTCAGTTGCTCGCGGCAGTGCGTTTCGTAGGCTCGGTCTCCGGTCGATTTATAGGGTGTCTTTTTCTCCATAGCCCCACATTCTAGCATGTCTCTTTCATGTTTGTCAAATGTTAAAAATTAACATTTTTAACATTTTATAAAAGGGTAAATAATCTTGACAAAATGAAGCACGCTTCATAAAATAGCTGCGACACGTTTCGTTATATGAAAGAAAAATACATAACACGATATGAAGCTTCAAAAGGGCAGAGTTACACATTTGTCGGTTGGCGTTTGTGCATCACGAGAAAGGGAGAACGCTTTGTGAAATACTTTTCTGACCTGAAATATGGGGATGCTCAGTCCTCTTTGGCTGCTGCCATAAAGATGAGAAATACCGTTGAGGCTGCCATGGCACATGGGGTAAGCGATTACCGCACATTTTTTAATATGTTCCGCCGCTTGGATAATGAAGAATAACGCGTAATTTCAACTGAAAAAACAGGTGGCAAAAAAGGGATTTATTCTTGACTTGCATTCAGAAATTGATATACTCATCGCGTGAAATGAAGCAAGCTTCATTTCGTTAGAAACAGCATATATGCAGACAAGACAAGCCATATCATTTTTGATGAAGTTGATAACGGACCGTGTATCAACCTTGTTTTCTCTGCGCACCGAAATGCCGCTGACGGCAGCCCAGAGCCGAGTGGTGATGTACTTGGAAGCTTGCGGTGGAGGCCCGGTATCTCAGCATGATTTGGAGCAATACCTGAATGTGTCTCATACCACGGCAAAAGGGTTGTTGCAGCGTTTGGAAGAGAAGGGGTTTGTGCGCACGGCGTTTGATAGCTCTGACCGACGCGTTAAAAATGCATACCTGACAGATAAGGCGCGTCAATGCCGTGTTGAGCTTGCAGAACATATACATGCGCTGACGGATACGATGATGCAAGGGATATCCCGCCAAGAGGAAGAGCAGCTCTTTGAGTTGCTGCGCCGTGTTTACAGAAATATAAAATAATTTTTTGGGAATAAACAAATGAAAGTAAAGCATATAACATTGATGGCTTTGAGCAGCGTGAGCGGTTTCGCTTTTACCGGTTGCTCCGAAGGTGAGGAGGGTAAGCCCGGGTTCTGCGCTCGCTTTTACAAGGATTTTATTGCCCCGATTTTTGGTGAGGTTGAGGAGCAGCAGCGTGCGCCTATGCCTCCGTTAATGGGTGTTAGTGTTATGAATTTACAGCGTTGCACTGTGCCAATTTATTCCACCTGGTTCGGCCAGCTGCGTGGTACTCAACAGGCTGATATTAAGCCCGAGGTAGCAGGCCGCATTATCAGTCAAGAGTATATAGATGGTTCGCCTTGTGAACAGGGTGAAGTACTCTTCCGTATTGATGATGAAACATATAAGGCTGCGTATGACATGGCCGCCGCAGATCTTGAAGCGGCTAAAGCCAATGCAGAGCAGGCAAAAATTGCCGATGAACAGGCCCAGCAAGATGTGGACCGCTATGCTGTTTTGGTAGAAAACGGCAATGCCGGTGTGTCTAAGAAAACCTATGAAGATGCCAAACATGCCAAACGTCGCTCGGCTGCTCTTTTAGCGGCTGCTAATGCCCGCGTGTTGCAGGCTGAAGCTGCCCTGAACAATGCGGAAATTAACTTGAATCGTTGCTGCATTAAAGCTCCGTTTGCCGGGTATGCTTCGTCCGCTACTGTGAGTGTGGGCGATTATGTGGCACCGGGTGTCAATGTGTTGACCCGTATGAGTGCCATCAGCCCCATTCGCGTAGATTTTGAGGTTACCGGTAAACATGTGCTGGATATTGTGAATCAAACAAGCTTTACCGCCGGTGAGGATATGGCTGCTCCATTCACTACCTTCGAGGTGATTCTGGAGGATGGCAGCACCTACTGCCGTAAAGATGAAAACGGTAATTCTGTGCCCGTGCCGGGTAAAATCAAAACCATGGATAGTGAGGTGAATGCTTCTACCGGTACGGTGAGTTTCATCGGCGAGATTCCCAATGAGGAACTGCGCCTGCGCTCCGGTGCCTCTGTGCAGATTCGCGCTAAAATCGGTGAAGTAAAAGATGCTTTCGTGGTGCCTAAGAGCGCGATTCTCTCCTCTATGAACCACCGCTTCATTTACGTGATCGGTAAGGATAATCAGCCCTACGGTATAGACGTAATTCTTGGCCCGGAGGCCATGCTTGAGATGCCTAATGGCGACGGCAAGATGGTGATGATGCCCATGCAGGTGGTAACTGCCCGCGCCGGTGTGAATGCCGCCGGTGAGCCTCGCGCCACTATCGAAGAGGTCCTCAAAGACTTGGGTTATGACAACCCGTTGGATGCACCCGTGATTGTTGCCGGAGGCCAGATGGCTCAGATTTATGCCACGGCCAACATGGGTATGAAGATGCATGGTATACAGCAGGGCTTCGGTATTGTCAGCCCGCAAGGCCGTGCTCCCTTTGTCTATGTCCCCCCGGTCACGACAACTCCCTCCGTCACGGCTAAAAGTGCAACCCCGGCAGCTCAGAAATAAGGAGACAGCATGAGTGCTTATTTCATTAAACATCCGGTCATTGCTACCGTTATCGCCGTGTTAACCACGGTGCTCGGTGTGGTGTGCCTGATGAATCTTCCCGTTGCTCAGTACCCGGAGATTACGCCGCGTACCATTAACCTGACTGCCATGTACCCCGGCGCAGATGCCCAGGCTGTGGCAGACTCTGTGGGTACGCCCATTGAGCGCCAGATGAATGGTGTGCAGCACATGGATTACATGACCTCCGTGTCCTCCAACAATGGCGTGTACAACCTGCAGGTGGTGTTCGAGCCGGACTCCGACACGGATATTGACCAAGTGCTTACCAACATGCGCTATGGGCAGGCTCAATCTCAAGTGCCAACCGAGGTGCTCAACTCCGGTATAACCATTCGCCAGCAGCCCGGTTTGCCGTTGATGCTGTACTCTCTTACCTCTCCCGATGGTTCGTACGATGCGGTTGATTTGGCTAACTTCGCCCAGGTTAAATTGTTGGATGAGATTAAGCGTGTGCCGGGCGTAGGCGAAGTAACGGTTTACGGCGCAGGTCGTTATGCCATCCGTATTTGGCTCAATACCGTCAAAATGGCTCACTTCGGTATCTCTCTTAACGAGGTGCAAGGGGCTGTTCGCCAGCAGAATGTTACGAACCCCGGCGGCAAAGTGGGTGCAGACCCCGTACCCGATGGGCAAGAAACAACCATCACCATCCGCACCGAGGGCCGCTTAGTTGAGCCCGAGCAGTTTGAAAATATCATCGTGCGCCAGCGTGGTGATGAAATCGTGTACCTGAAAGATATTGCCACGATTGAACTTGGCTCTGAGAACTACTCTACCATCGGCCGACTTAACCGTAAGACCTCTGCATCTATTGTTATCTTCCAGGCCCCGGGCTCTAATGCCATTGAAACGGTGGATCGCGTGTCTGCCTTGCTGGCCTCCAAACCCTTGCCGCCCGGTATTGAGGGTAGTGTCTCATTGGATACAACGACCTCCGTACGCTATTCCATTGACGAAATTAAAAAGACCTTTATTGAGGCCGTTGTCTTGGTGGCCTTGGTGGTGTTCTTATTCTTGCAGAGCTGGCGCGCCACGATTATTCCGCTCATCGCCGTGCCGGTTTCGTTGATTTCTACCTTCTGCGTGTTCCCCTTGTTGGGCTTTACCCTTAACACGATTTCATTGTTGGGTATGGTGCTTGCCATCGGCTTGGTGGTAGACGACGCCATTGTGGTGGTAGAAGCCGTGCAGCATCATATTGATAAAGGCCTCAACCCGCGCATGGCTGCCTTTGCCGCTATGCAAGAGGTGAGTGGCCCCGTTATCGCCATTGCCTTGGTGTTGGCCGCCGTATTCTTGCCGGCTCTTATGCTTGAGGGTATCACCGGCACTCTCTTCAAGCAATTTGCCATTACTATTGCTATTTCCATGCTGATATCGGCGTTCAACGCCTTGACGCTTTCTCCCGCGCTTTGTGCCCTGTTGCTCAAATCTCAAACAGAGGAAAATACAGCGCCCAAAAATAAAATCAGATTGCTGCTTTTCAAAATCAGACAATATACGGTTAAACCCTTCTTCCGTGTATTCAACAAATGCTATGATACTACTGCCGGCGTCTATACCCGTATATGTGGCGCCTTAGCTCGTAAGCTCTTGATTTCCATGCCGCTTCTTTTGCTCTTCTGGCTGGCTATTAAACCGGTGAGCGACAAAGTGCCCGGCGCCTTCTTGCCGGATGAAGACCAAGGCTTCTTGCTTGCGGCTCTCGTCATGAAGCCCGAAACCTCCCTGCAGCGAGCTATGGTTGAGAATAAGAAGCTGGAGGACGCCCTTGCCGGCCCGGCTGATAACCCGGATCCCGCCATCAAGAATATCACCTCCGTTGTGGGTATCAACATTCTCAATATGGTGCAAACCCCCGGTGCCGCCATCGCTTTCGTTCAGCTTAAGGATTGGAGCGAACGCTCTGAAACGGCTGAGGAGGTGCAGAAACGCCTCAATATGCGCTGCCAAATGGCAGGGTTGGACGGCATCTCCATGGTGCTTATTCCGCCGGCCATTCCCGGTGTGGGTACTGCCAACGGCGTTACATTTGTGCTGACCGATTTGGAAGGGCAGGGTGTTGAGTTCTTGTACCAAGAGGTGCAAAAGTTCAATCGTGCCGCATCTGCCCGCAAAGAGGTTGCCTCTTGCCGTGATATGATGATGGCCGATGTGCCTCAAAAATATCTCGAGCTTGACCGCGCCAAATGCCAGAAGTACGGCGTCAATATCAGCGATGCCTACGGTGTGCTGGCTTCTTACTACGGCTCATCATTCGTCAACTTCTTCAATGCATTCGGCCAACAGTGGCAGGTGTATATGCAAGCCCGTGGTGAAGACCGCGTCTCCCTTGATCAGATGTCCGGTTTCTTCGTCATTAACAATAAGGGAGAAAAAGTACCCTTAGACGCCATTGTGCATGTGCGCGATATGTCTGATACCGAGTTTGTAATGCACCACAACGGCTACAATGCTGCCAAGATAAATATTATGCCTGCCCCCGGCTACTCAACCCAGCAGTTGATGGCTGCCGTAGAAGAGGTGTATGAGCAAACAATGGATAAAAATAAGGTTGGCATGGACTACCAGGATATGTCTTTCCAAGAAAACAAAGTGCGCAACAGCACGGGCTTGGGTACCATCTTCCTCATGTCCGGCTTCTTCGCTTTCCTGATTCTTGCCGCTTTGTATGAGAAGTGGACTCTGCCTATCTCCGTATTCATGACCGTGCCCATCGCCGTACTCGGGGCTTACATCGGCCTCTACTGCATGCAGCTTGACCTCAACTTGTACGCCCAAGTGGGGCTTGTGATGCTCGTGGGCTTGGCGGCTAAGAATGCCATTCTTATCGTAGAGTTCGCCAACTTGGAAATGGAGCGTGGCAAGTCGCTGATGGAGGCTACCATGATTGCTGCCCGCTTGCGCTTGCGCCCCATCATCATGACCTCACTCGCCTTCATTCTCGGCTGTATCCCGCTGGTGCTTTCTTCCGGTTCCGGTGCTTTGGCTCGCAATGCCATCGGTATTGTGGTGGTTGTAGGTATGGGGGTGGCTACCTTCGTGGGTGTGTTCCTTATCCCCTGTTCTTATGTAGCCATTATGCGCCTCTTCCGTATCAAGTTCAAGAAAAAGACCCTGGAGGAAGACCCGGATGAAGTCGGGGCTCGTCAATACCTTATCGAGCACGCCGATGATACAGAATAATCTCATATTAGAAACAACAACAATAATAATACAATCATGAAAAAAAGTGCATTACTCATTCTCGCCGGAGCCACAGCCGTGTTCACCGGTTGTCAAGTAGGTCCGGATTGGACTGCGCCTCAAATGGAGGTTCCTGCCGCATTCCGCGGTAGCAGTGTCGGTGGTGGTACCATGGCAGATACCCCGTGGCAGAGTGTCATCAGAGACAAACACCTTATCGCGCTCCTTACAGATGTGTTCAACAACAACCATTCTTTGGAGGCTATGCAACACAATGTAGACGCTGCTCGCCAGTATGTCACCATCGCGCGTGCTCCTATCTTCCCTTGGTTCGGTTACGGTGCTTCCACCTCCAAAGGCATGAACTCTCAGGGTGGTGCCGCTGTTGCCCAGACGGGCGGTGTTACTACCAACCCCGGTTCTATTGCCGGCAGCGCCTCTTGGGAGCTTGACATCTGGGGCAAAACAAGCCGCGATGTTGAGAGCGCCGAGGCCTCCGCTCAAGCTGCCCAAGAGCAGCTCCATAACATGAGAGCCTCCCTCTTGCGCCAAGTGGCTACAGGTTACCTTCAGTTGCTGATGCTCGACGAACAGCTGCGCATCACCCGCGAGTCCGTTGCCTCTTACCGCGAATCTCTGGAGCTCTTCTCTGACCAGCTCGAATCCGGTATCGCTGACGGTTTGCAAGTTGCCAGTGCCCGCGCAGCCCTCGCCGCCGCAGAAGCAGAAATCCCCGCCCTCGAAATGCAGATTGCCGAGCTGGAAAACACGCTCAGCGTGCTTGCCGGCCGTATGCCCGGGCATATCGAGCGCAGTGGCTCTTTGCAGCAGTATGTAAGCGCCAGCAAGGTTTCTGCCGGTATCCCCGCAGATGTCATTTCTCGCCGCCCCGATATCCGCGCTGCAGAGCAAAACCTGCGCGCTGCTAATGCAGATGTAGGTGTGGCTATTGCTTCTTACTTCCCCACCATCAGCCTTACAGGTACCGCCGGCTATGCCTCTGCCGACCTTCGTCGCACGACTTCCGGTTACGCCCACAAATCCGGCTGGGGTATCGGTGCCAGCCTTACCGGCCCGCTCTTCCAAGCCGGCCAGCTCCGTGCCAATGAGCTCGCCAAGCGAGACGCCTTCTTGGCTGCCAAGGCTGATTACGAGTATGCAGTGTTGAATGCCCTTGCAGAAATCTCCTCCACGCTTATCGAGCGTGAGAAATTGCGCGAAGTTATCGTCAAGCAGGAAGAAGCCGTTGCCGCTTATGAAGAAAGCGTCAAGTTGGCCGAACAACGCTACAAAGAAGGCCTCTCCGCCTACTTCGAGGTGCTTGATAACCAGCTGCGCCTCTTCCCCGCCAAGCAGAAGCTCGTTCAATACCGCTACCAGTATGCGGCCTGCATACCCACCCTCTACACCCAGCTCGGTGGCGGTTGGAAATAAGCCTCACCTCGCTTAATCTCCGTTCAACAGGGCAAAGTTGCACTTCTCGCAGCTTTGCCCTGTTTCTTTCGCTATTATGTTTGCTGCCGGGGCAGATATACATAGCCTCGGCCTTCTCGATGATGATGAGGATGCGGATGAAGAGGTTTAACTGTCCGTTT
>JBGVMR010000052.1:0-6696 GCA_045124875.1 Akkermansia sp. | reverse complement strand
GAACACAGTGAGCCGAATTTTCGAGCCTCGCCGCATGGCGAGGCGGCATATGGTAGACCCGGGTGCAGCCGCGTCAGCGGCGGAACCCGGGGTAAGATGAAAAATATATTGGAACCCCGGCGAGGGGTGACATAATGCGAGGTGTTAATATTCACGATGATTTCATAATGATGCAATGCACGGAAAATAAAAACATTAAAACATAGCGCAACCCTTTATGCCACCCCGCCATTCGGCGGGGTTCTCATATTGTTTATTCCGGACCCGGGGTTCCGCCCTGCGGGCTGTACCCCGGGCTACCATATACCGCCCCGCTATCACGGGGCTCCGGGCTAGGCTCGCTTCGCTCGCTAGATTATTCACTATCTATTATCTCAAACACCTCCACAAACTCCCATTTGCCGAGCTGTTTGCGAGCCGTAGGCGAGGCGAATTTTTAAGCCCCGCGCACGCGGGGCTTTCATCGATGCACTGTGAGCTACGGCGTAACAAGCGCCTTAGCATAAAAAACCGCCACCGATTTCTCGGTGGCGGCTGAATTACATTTACCGATTCAGCATCGGGAATCTTTCATTGCCTTAGCGGCGGCGACGGCGGCCGGCAAGAGCAGCCAAGGCCAGCAGGCTGAGCGTAGCGGTGGTGGGCTCGGGCACTACGGTGTTAACCGTAACAGAACCACCCGTAGAGGCACCGTTTACGGTAGCCTGAGTTTCTTCGCCTGCGGCGTCAACAAAGGTGATAACGGTATTGTTGAACTCCAAGGTACCGGTAGCATCGTCAAACAAGGTAATCTGAGCACCGCTTACGATATCCTCGATAGAATCAACGTTAACAACAACCGTGGCGCCGTTAAGCTCAACGCCATTGGTTACAGTCAATACGGAACCGTTCTCGAAGGTAATGGAACCACCATTAAGCGTGATGCTCTCAACATTGCTGTCGCTCTTCACAACGATGTCGCCGGTGGTCAGGGTAATATC
This sequence comes from Akkermansia sp., assembly GCA_045124875.1. GTDB lineage: Bacteria > Verrucomicrobiota > Verrucomicrobiia > Verrucomicrobiales > Akkermansiaceae > Akkermansia. The sequence continues at coordinate 5,716 of JBGVMR010000052.1, read as the reverse complement.
ACCCACATTGCCATCGAGCAGCTCCAAGATACCGCCCTCTACAACGATAGAACCATTGAGTGTACCATAGTTCACCAGCTGACCACCGGTGATAACGAGGTTCATCAGGTTCTCGGTGTTATCCAAAGCAGCAATGTCATCGCCTTCAGCAAGCAACATAACAGGCTCAGTGGTGGGCAAGTTAATGGTACCGTTGTTCACCAACGTACCACCGGTAATCTCGATGGATTCAGCAGTGAGCGTCTTGCCGGCAGCCACGGTAATGGTACCGGTGCCGCTCTGCTCTACTTTACCGGCTTGGATGTCGGAGTTCAGGTTGATTTTGCCACCACCGGTCTGGGTGATGTCAAAGGTAACACCCTGGTACTTACCATTCAGGTTGATAGTACCGGTAGAAGTGGTAACGGTGCCATCAGCAGCCACGTAGTCGTTCTGAGTAATCGTGCTGTGCTCTTTGGCAGAGCCGATTTTCTCCGTGAAGTTTACACCATTCAGGGTAACAGTACCTGCACCGCTGTGAGTAAGAGCGATGGTGGGGTCAATGTCCTTTGTAATGCTGTTGGCTGCGAGATTCTTCACAACCTCATCGTAATATGTATTGAAAGCCTTGATTTCCCCAATTACCAAAGAGGTATTGGAATCTAAGCTGTTCTGGCGAATATCGCTATCACCGTAGTCGGCGATGAAGTGCTTACCACCGTTAGAAATGGACATCTTACCACCCTGCTGATCGATATTCAAGCCACCAATAGACATAGACTTACCGGCTACAGTCAAATTACCGGCGGTCTGCTTAATCAAGGAAGAATCGCGATTTATGGATGTCACTCCGGTTACATATCCATCTTTGTACGTGGGATTACCCTCGTAGGTGTAGGAACCGAAAGCCGTTACAGTGTGATAATCAGTCTCAGGATTTTGAGTATCAGGTTTTTCTGAGTTTGTGTGATTATTGTAGCTACCGTGGCCGATAGTGACGTTACCACCATTTACGGTAAGAGTCTGCTTAATCTGCACTTGCTTGGAGTCCTCGGCCTGACCGAGACGATAACCCATATTACCCTCTGCACGGTAAGTGTGGATGTTCACTGTACCACCATTCACCGTAACATTATCTGCAATAGCATTCCAAGTATTGAGGGTAGCTTGGTCATTTACTACTACATTGGTAGCAAGCAGACCGGTAAATTCATCAGCAGAATCAAAATAAGTACCATACCCCCATTTGCCAACAAAATCTGCGGGAGACTTATATTGACCACCGAGAGAAACCTGAGCATCACCGGACAGTGTAAGGGTACCCGTTACCTGCACGTTCTTGGTAACATTGCCTGAAGAAGATTGAACAAGATTTTCCTTGAGTGACGATTCTTGCTTCCATTCATCTTTGCCGAAATCTTTATCCGTCAGAAGCTCGCCATTTTTGAAGGTACCCATACGGTCGCCGGTACCAATGGTAACATCACCGGCATATACCTTATAGTTCTTAGAAGCACTGGGGAGATTATTTCCACCGGTATGAGTGCCTACTTCATAGTCTGCAGCATAGGCACTTGTTGCGGCCATTGCAACCAACACTGTAACCAAAATATTTTTAGGTAAATGTAATTTCATGGTCTATTTATTTTCGTATTATCGAGAGAGCAACAGATATTCATCTGTCATTTCGGGCGCGCCTTATACATGATTTTAGCGCATCTGTCAACTGTAAAAGTAGGAAAAAAACATTTATTTTCAACATTTTCCACATACTATCTTAGTAGGATTTAATCTTATCAGCATCTCTGAATATACAGACAAAAAAGGCACCGCAAAGGGTGCCTTGATGAAAAAGAGGTGAAAAACTTGCAATTTTACAGCTCGTAATAAGTATAGCCGTTCAGGCCGGTGCGGTAGGCCTCCAGCGCATCGCGGCGCTGGCGGGGGCTCATAATACCCTCCTCAACGGCGCGCTCTGCCAGGTTGCGGAACTTGGCAACGAGGTCGCGGGTATCGTACTTAACGTAAGAGAGCACGTCTGCCACGCTGTCGCCCTCCTCTTCTTGGGTATAAACGGGGCGGCCGTTTTCGAGGTGCACGCTCACCACGTTCGTATCGCCGAGGAGGTTGTGAATATCACCCAAGGTTTCTTGGTAGGCGCCCACCAAGAACACAGCCACGTAGTAGTTCTCCTTGCCCTCGAAGTCATGGAGGGGGAGGGAGTGGGCGATATCCTCGCGGTCAATGAAGTTGTCTACCTTGCCATCGCAATCGCAGGTAATGTCCACCAGCACGGTTTTGCGGGTGGGGCGCTCGCAAAGGCGCTGAATAGGCATCACGGGGAAGAGCTGGTCGATAGCCCAGCTGTCGGGCATGCTTTGGAAGAGGGAGAAGTTGCCGTAGTAGCAGTCCACCATGTTGTCGGATACCTCCTTGAGGTCCTCGGGAATTTCGCTCATCTCATCGATGCGGCGAGAAATCATGCCCATAATGTGCCAGTAGATAGCCTCGCCGATACCGCGCTCGCGCAGGGAGGCGTTACCGTAGAAGAACTGCATGCGCAGTTGGTCGCGGTAGTAGTTGGCGTCATTATAGCACTCTTGAATATTTTTACCGGTAAGCATGCGGCGTGTTTCATCCAAAGACTTGAGCACCTCACTGGCATTATCGGGCAATGAGGGCGCGGCGGCATCTTGGCCGGGGGCACTGGCAACATCAAGCACGTTGAACACGAGCGCAGCATGGTAAGAAACAATGGCGCGGCCGGATTCGGTGACCAAAGTGGGGTGAGGAATCTCGCACTTGGTGCACATCTCGCCCACCACTTCAACGATGTCGCGGGCGTACTCCTCTATAGTATAGTTACAGGAGGAGTGGAAATTGGTTTGAGAGCCATCGTAGTCCACAGCCAAGCCACCGCCCATATCAAGCGTGCCCATGGGCGCCCCCTCGCGCACCAGGTCAATATACATGCGGCAGGCTTCGGTAAGGCCCTCACGCACCACGGAGATGTTGGGAATCTGCGAGCCTTGGTGGTAGTGCAGCACCTTGAGGCAATGCAATTTGCCGGCATTTTTAAGAGTATCTACCACATCAATAACCTGTGCGGTATTGAGACCGAACACGGAACGGTCGCCGGCAGACTCGCTCCAATGGCCAGAGCCCTTGGCAGCTAAGCGCACACGCACACCGAGGTTGGGCTCAATACCCATGGCCTCTGCGCGGGCAAGAATAGCGGGCAGCTCGTTGGGCATCTCAAGAATAAGGCAGATATTGATACCCATGCGCTGAGCCGTGAGGGCAAGGTCAATGAACTCGTCATCTTTATAACCGTTGCACATCAAGAAAGCCTCAGGGTCTTTCATCTGAGCCATGGCGGCAATGAGCTCGGGCTTACTGCCGGCCTCAAGCCCGTAATGGTAACGGGCGCCGTAGGCTACGATTTCCTCCACAATCTCACGCTGCTGGTTTACCTTGATGGGGTACACACCGCGGTACACCCCCTTGTAGTCCACCTCATTAATGGCTTTGATAAAGCTCTGGTTGAGCTCATCGATACGAGCGCGCAACAAATCGCGGAAACGCAACAACACGGGGGCATCTGTACCACGCTCGGCCAAGCCTTTCATAATGGTATGCAGGCTCACGGGGCGGGCCTCGCCGTCCGTATCTATCAGATTAACAGTAACCTCACCATTGCGAGAAACACCGAAATAACCGTTACTCCAGTTTTCTACACCGTAAAGCTCGGCAGAATCTGCCGCAGACCAATTCTTAACTTTGCGCTTAATGGGGGTGCTTTTGCGTTTCATCATGGTATGCGATAAGTAAAAAATGAAGCGTTTTATATACTAAGAGCGCCGTTTTGTCAACACCTTGTTTTTTTTATATTATTTTTTCGGCAATTTTTATTCATTTGAGAGCCCGTGGCGGGGTCAAATGAGAAAAACCGTAGATTCACCTCGCGAGAAGTAAATCTACGGTTTATAAAATTGATAAGCTTAATGCGTGCAAGCGAGCAATTGCTTACTTGGCGCGGTAGTACTGGTAATGTACGCGCTCGTCGATGGCAAGAGCCTCGCGAACAGTGCGGATTACGGTGGGCTCAGCCTCGAAGGAGAAGAGCATGTACTGGCCATGAGTCAGGTGGTTAGACTCATAGGCGAACTCACGGCGGCCAACGTTGGTAACCTCCGTAACCTTAGCGCCGGCAGCCTCGAGCTGGCCTTTCATAGCGGCGGTAAGCTCCTCAAGGGTGGCGGCACCCTTCATGTTAAGAACGATCAGTGCTTCGTACTTTCTCATAACTATATTCTAAGTAAGATGTCTTGCTTTCGCAAAAAGCGGTGGCGTATGATGCACCTTTTTTGCACAGAATGCAAGCCTAAAGTGTGTTTTATGTGAATTTTTTTTAGAATTCAGTTATTAAATGAGCTTCAGGCGCACCAAGTCCTGCGTATCAATAAGGCCAACGGGCTTGCGCTCGGCATCCAAAACGACCAAATCGTCAATGCGGCGGTCGCGCAGGGTTTTCACTGCGGTCATAGCCAATTTATCAGCCTCTACATAGACGGGGTTCTTGGTCATGTAGTCGGACACAGCGTGTGTGCCGCAGTTGGGGTCTGCCTGGTAAGCACGGGCAAAGTCGCCGTGTGTGAACACACCGGCCAAGGTACCATCGGGGTGAGTAAGCACGCAAGCACCGGCACGGGCGGAGGTCATGGCGATAATGCACTCTGCCACCGTGGCGCCCTCGGGCTGGGTGGCGTACTCCTTGCGCATAATGTCTGCAATGCGCATCAGCAAGGCGCGGCCGAGCGAACCACCGGGGTGGCTGCGGGCAAAGTCTTCTTTAGTGAAGTTGCGGGCCTCAAGCAAAGCCATGGCAAGGGCATCGCCCATCACCAACATGGCGGTAGAAGAAGAAGTGGGGGCCAAGTTCAGCGGGTCGGCCTCGCGCTCCACAGCGGTGTTAAGCACCACATCGCTCAGCTCTGCCAGAGTTGAAGAGGGCTTGCCGGTCATGCTGATGATGGGCATGTCAAAGCGCTTCAGGAAAGGCATGAGCGTGAGCAGCTCGGAGGTCTCGCCGGAGAATGACATGGCAATGCAAGCATCGCCGTCTTGCACAATACCGAGGTCGCCGTGCATGGCGTTCATGGAATCCAGCACTACCGAGGGGGCACCCGTAGAAGTAAGAGTAGCGGCAATCTTGTTGCCGATAAGGCCGCTCTTGCCTACACCTACCACAATAATCTTGTGGCCGGTTTCGATGGCCTTGCGCATGGCATTTACTGCCGCTACGAATGAGTCATCAAGTCTCTCGCAGATTGCCTGCAAAGCTGCAATCTCATCCTCAAATACCTTTTTACCGCGAATGGTGTGATCTGTGGTCATAGCCGTAAGTTTATGGTAAATTTTTACTCGCTGCTAATTCTAGCACATCTCCCCTGCCCCTGCAATCATAAAACAGGAGATTTAGCAAAAAAGAACATGTTTTCTGACATACCTCTTGTATTCTACGGTAATATGTGTGCCGATTGATAAGATAAGAGACGCATGGGAATAATTAGAAACATTAATCTGATTTGAACACTAAATCGGAGTTTAGCGAGCAGAATCCTCCGAGCGTAAGCGAGGCGAATTTACGAGCCCCGCGTATGCGGGGCGGCATATGGTAGCCCACGGTGGAGCTGCGTCAGCAGCGAAACCGTGGGTTATAATGATAATAAAAAGG
>JBGVMR010000051.1:0-10253 GCA_045124875.1 Akkermansia sp. | reverse complement strand
CCTTTTTATTATCATTATAACCCACGGTTTCGCTGCTGACGCAGCTCCACCGTGGGCTACCATATGCCGCCCCGCATACGCGGGGCTCGTAAATTCGCCTCGCTTACGCTCGGAGGATTCTGCTCGCTAAACTCCGATTTATCCGGCTGAAAATGTAGCGTAATTTCACCCAATCAATGGGTGGTTTCATGACACAAGTTTTAGGCAAAAGGTATTGCAAATTGAACACTTGGGCTTGCTTGAAGAATGAGTATATGCTACAATGGTGAACCGCGTGCAAGATTCGGGCGCGCTTTCGTGTTACTTAAAATACAGTTTTTTTATGATAAAGTGGATTCTCAACAAAATCGTGGGTTCTAAGAACCAACGAGAAGTGCGCAAATTGCGCCCTGTGGTCAAGCAAATTCTCGACATAGAGGAAAGCATAAAAGGTAAAGACCAAGAGTACTTGGCAAGTAAAACGAGAGAGTGGCAGAAATATCTGCACCGCCTCACCCCCATTGAACTGCCTGCTCGCGGTGTTATCTTGGCTGCAACAGAAGAGCAGTTGAAAGAATATGCAGATAAGCTCAATGCACGCTTTGATTCTCTGAAAGATGATTTTGCCAAGTTACCCCACGTAGAAGCCACCCCCGAGTCCATCGAAGAGGGTAAGAAGGCTTTTGTGGAAATTGAGCCCAAGTTTGCCAAGATGCGTGCCAAGTACCTTGAGCAGATACTGCCCGAGGCATTTGCCGTGGTAAAATGCGCGGCCCGCAACATGTGTGGCAGCGATATTGATGTATGCGGCACCTCCATCAAATGGGATATGGTACACTTTGATGTACAGCTTATTGGTGGTATTGCGCTCCACCGTGGCTTTATTGCTGAGATGGCAACGGGTGAAGGTAAGACCTTGGTGGCAACTCTGCCTGTTTACCTGAATGCCCTTACCGGCATGGGTGTGCACGTAGTAACCGTAAACGATTACCTTGCCCGCCGTGACTCCATGTGGATGGGTGCGCTCTTCAAGTACCTCGGCCTGACCGTGGGCTGCATTCAGAGCATGATGCCCAATGACTCTCGCCGTAAGCAGTATGCTTGCGATATTACCTACGGCACCAACGCCGAATTCGGCTTCGACTACCTGCGCGACAACGGTATGGCAACGTCTCGCGATGCCCAGGTGCAGCGCGGTCACTACTTCGCCATTATTGACGAGGTGGACTCCATTCTCATTGACGAGGCTCGTACCCCGCTCATTATCTCCGGCCCTGCCGTGATTGAGCGCGAGCAGCAGTACGATGTGCTTAAACCCCTCATCGAGAAAGTATCCAAAGCTCAGGTGGAACTTTGCAATAGCCTCATGGAAAAAGCTTTCCAATATGCTAAGGATGGTGATACTGCCGCTGCAGGCCGCTGCCTTTACAAGGTGAAGTTGGGCATGCCCCGCAACCGCCGCTTCATGCGCTCTCAAGAGGAGGTAGAGTTCCGCCGCATGGTTGAAAAGTATGAGCTCTTCTTGTACCAAGACCCCCGCAAGCTCGAGCTCTTCAAGCTTAAGGAAGAACTTTTCTTCTGCATGGATGAGAAAACCCACGATGCAGAATTGATGGAAAAGGGCCGCGAGCTGATAAGCCCCGGGCATCCTGAAGACTTCGTGCTGCCCGACCTCGGCTCCGAGTTCGTTGACATTGACGAGGATGAAACGCTTACCGAGCGCGAAAAGGAGGCTCGCAAGAATGTGCTGCTTAAGCGCTTGGATACCAATGCTGCCCGCTTGCACACCATCAGCCAGCTGCTCAAGGCCTACACGATTTACGAGCGCGACAAAGAGTACGTTGTAAAAGACGGCAAGGTCATTATTATTGACCAGAACACCGGCCGTGAAATGCCGGGCCGCCGTTGGAGCGAAGGTTTGCACCAGGCCGTAGAAGCTAAGGAAGGTGTAGAGGTTGAGGCCGAAAACATGACCTACGCCACCATCACCATTCAGAACTACTTCCGCCTCTACACACGTTTGGCCGGTATGACCGGTACGGCTGAGACCGAGGCTGCTGAGTTCCACGATATTTACAAGCTCGATGTGCTGCCCATCCCCACGAACCGTCCCTGCATTCGTGAGGATCACAACGACCTTATCTTCAAGACCCGCCGCGAGAAGTTCAACGCCGTTGTCGGCAAGATTAAAGAGCTGCACACCAAGGGCCAACCCGTGCTTGTGGGTACCGCCAGCGTTGTGGCATCCGAGACCCTGTCTCGCATGCTTAAGTACGCCGGTATTCCGCACGAGGTGCTCAACGCCAAGAATCACCAGCGCGAAGCTGAGATTGTGGCACGCGCCGGTCAGCGTGGTTCTGTAACCGTATCCACCAACATGGCAGGTCGCGGTACCGACATTAAGTTGGGCGAAGGTGTGGCAGATCTCGGCGGTCTCTTCGTTTTGGGTACAGAGCGCTATGAGTCTCGCCGTATTGACCGCCAGCTGCGTGGCCGTTGCTCTCGCCAGGGTGACCCCGGTGCTTCTCAGTTCTTCCTTTCCTTTGAGGATGACCTGATGCGCAATTTCGGCGGCAGCGAGCGCATGACCAGAGCCATGGACCGCCTCGGCATTGCCGAGGGTGAGGCCATTGAGAGCTGGATGATGAATAAGATTATCGAAGGTGCTCAAAAGCGTGTAGAGCAGCGCAACTACATGTGGCGTAAGCACGTGTTGGATTACGATGATGTGATGAACCAGCAACGCACCATCGTATACTCCATGCGTAACGATGCCCTCCTTTGCGAAGAACCCCGCGAAATGATTTACGAGCAACTCGTCGAAGGCGTGCACGCCAAGTGTGAGGATTACCTCAACGAGGACGATGCCGGCGACATCCGCCGCCTGGACCTCTTGCATTGGCTTAACTCCACATTCCCGCTGGGCTGGAGCGAGAAGGACGCCGACCTCAACAATGGTACACCCGACGAGGTTGCAGAGCGTATCATTGCCCGTGTGCGCGAGATGTACGAGAAGAAGGTGGGTGGCGAGCGCCCCGACCGCGTAGACCACATGGAGCGCAATATCATGTTGCAAGCCATTGATAAGCTGTGGCAGCAACATATCGTTGATATGGACACCCTGCGCGAAGGTGTACGTCTGCGTGCTCAAGGCCAGCGCGACCCCTTGGTTGAGTATAAGCGCGAGGCATACAGCATCTTTGAGACCCTCATCAGCAATATTCAGTTTGAGATTCTCAATAACCTCTTCCGTGCTACCACCAGCCTCTCTGCCTTTGAGGACTTCCTCTCCGGGCTTCCGGCCAGCAATGCGGGGGATGAAGATTCCTCTGTGACCGACATCCTCGGCAAGGGCGATTTCCTCGCCATGTTGCGCGAGCAAATGGCACGCATGAAGAAGCGCTTTGCAGACCTTGACGGTTCCGCCGGCAATGACTCTGATGATGAGGAGGACGAAGAGGATTCTGATGATGAAGAGGCAGAGGAAACGCCCGTTGGCGGTTACTCCACCTCTGATTCGGCTCCCGCAGGTATCTTGCTGCCGGAGGAAGGCAGCGTCAGCGGTGCCCCCATGCCCGGTATCGCCATGAAGCCCGAAAAGAAGATGGTGTTGCCCAAGAAGAAGGTAACCGCCAACATTAAGCGTAAAGACAGCTCCGCTCCCTTGGTTATGTCTTCTCTTGATGTTGCAGAGTCCGTTCCCGGTGTCTCCATGTCATTGGTAGATGGTGAGCCTGCCGAAGGTACCACTGTTGACGGCAGCGATCAAAAATAATTGATTAAAGTGTCAAAGGTGCGATTGACGGTCATGTTAATCGCACCTTATCTTTTTATTTCCCATTAATATCAGTCGCTCAGATGAACGTCCGCTCCGCTCTGGCATACGTGCCTTACTTCCGTAACCGTCTTTTTGTCTTACACATAGGCAAAGAAATGTTGCATGAGGAGGCTTTGGTAGACGCCTTGCTCGATGCCGACGCCTTGCACGAAATCGGCGTGCGATTGGTACTGGTGGCAGAGGGCGAGCATGCAGAGCACCTTGCCACTAGGGCAGGGGCATGTGAGATGCACGCCGCTTTGGCAGAGCTGCCTCTTACCTCCGGAGACGCGGCCATTGCCCGTGTGCGCGAGATTGTGGAGCGCCCCCAAGTGGCCATTGTACCCAGTGGCATTGACGGACGTTTTGATGAGGGAAGCGTGCGCTTGGCCGTAGAGCTGGGGGCGTCCAAATACATCTGTCTGCAAAAAGACGCTGTGCCTTGCCGTAGCGGACAGCCCATTTTTGCTATTGCCGAGCGCGAGGTGAGCGCCGCAAATTGTGCCGACTGTTCTTGCCTGGATGAGCTGCTGCAAGCAGCGGAAGTGTGCCGCCGCGGGATTCCGCGTGTGCACATGCTCAATGGTTTGCACCGCGGGGTGCTGCTTGATGAGCTCTTCTCTGAAGAAGGTGTGGGTACCATGGTACACACCGACTCTTACCGCGAGATTCGCCCCTTGCAGGTGGATGATATCCCCGAGCTGCTCTCCATGATTGCCCGTTGTGTGGTAGACTCCAAACTGGTAGAACGCACGTATGAGAGCATTCTCACCAACCTGCAAAGCTACTATGTCTACACGCTCGATGATACGATTGTGGGCTGCGTGGCTCTCTACCCATTCCCCGAAAACCGATGCGCCGAGCTCGGTTGCCTCTTCATCAAGAAAAATTACGAGGGCCATGGCTATGGTAAAGCCATGTGTCATTTTATTGAGCAAAAAGCCCTCTCTATGGGCTTTGACCGTATTTTTGCCATTTCTCAAAGCGCCGTTGCCTACTTCCGCGACCGCCTTGGCTATGAACCGCTTTCTCGCGATGCCCTCCCCGCCGCTCGCCGCGCTGCGCTCGAGGCCAGTGGACGCGCCTCCGAGGTCTTCGGCCATAGCTTAGTTTAAGCCGTTCGGATAAGCCGATTCGTGAATCGGTGTTTATCACGCCCGTAGGGCGTTTTCACCATCCGTCATCAGACGGATTTTTCACTTCATTTTTCCAAAAATGATTTTCACCACGAGCATATATGCGAGTTTTTCACATCTATTTATAGTGAAAAACAAAGCTTGCGCTTTGTGGTGAAAAATGCGTGGGGCGCATGGTGAAAAATCGGAGCTGCGCTCCGAAGTGAAAACAGTCTGCGACTGTGATACAAATTACAATTTATCTGGGCGAATCAAACGCTGATTTTTCGCATAAAAAAGCCGCGGCTCTGTGTGAGAGCCGCGGCTTTTTGGTATATACTTTTCTTGTTTACTCGCCCAGTGTGCTGGCCAGCATAGAGGCTACGCCCTCGAACGCGGCGGCAACCATGCTCTTGCCCGGGTCTTCCAAGGCAACGGGGTGGCCTTCATCGCCACAGGTGCGGGTTTGGATATCGAGCGGAATACGGCCGAGCAGGGGAACCCCCAGTTTCTGAGCCTCGCGCTCGCCACCGCCTTCGCCGAAAATGTTGTAGATGAGCCCATCGCTCGGGCAGACAAAGTAGCTCATGTTCTCGATAAGGCCCAAGATGGGTGTCTCCACACGTTGGAAGAGGCCCACTGCCTTGCGGGCATCGATAAGGGCTACCTCTTGCGGCGTGGTCACGATAACGGCACCGGCCAAATCTACCGTCTGCACGATGGTGAGCTGAATATCACCCGTGCCCGGGGGCAAGTCCAAAATCAGGAAGTCTAAGCCGCCCCACTCCACGTCTCGCAAAAATTGCTGGACGTAGCGGGTTGCCAACGGACCACGCACGGCTACGGGGGAGGCCTCGTCTATCATCAAGCCCATGGAGAGAATCTTCACACCGTGAGCCTCAACAGGCAAGAACTGCTCCTTCTCCGAGCAGCCGGGGCGCTCTTTGGTGCCGAACATCAGCGCCATGGAGGGCCCGTAGATGTCCAAATCCAACAACCCCGTCTTGTAACCCAGCTTAGAAAGGGCCACGGCCAAGTTGGCAGATACCGTGCTCTTGCCCACGCCGCCTTTACCGGAGGCAACGGCTATCACGTGCTTCACCCCGGGTACGCTGGATTTCCAGTCTGCCGGGTCATCGTTTGCCGTGGGTTGCTTCGTGCTCTTGGGTGCGTGGTGCTCAATGTTGACATCCAACTTCTTAACACCGGGAAGCTCCTTTACCGTGCCCATCACATTCTCGTAAATGTAGCGCGGTACATCGGCATTCTTGCTCTCGATGATAAGCTCAATCACCACGGCCCCATCCTCCGATACCGTGATATCTTTCACCAGCCCGAACGAGACAATGTCTCGGCTGAAGCCCGGGTACTTCACTGTTGTTAATGCCGCGCGTATCAGCGCAGGTGTTAATTGAGGTTCACTCATAAAATTTTAATTCCTAAATTACGGGGGTATTTAAGCATGTTTCGGCTTAAAATTCAAGTTTTATCCCCGTCAGTAGCTTTTATATCAAAATTATTTTCCGAATTGCTGATATTTTTCTTGCCAAATCAAAAATTGAGTGTATAATCCTCGCACCATGACTCGTAAAGGTGGTATCAACAAGACACGTAAGGCTGTTGCCAAGCGTTTCAAGGTGACCGGCACGGGCAAGGTTCTGCGTCGCAAGCAGGGTAAGCGTCACATCCTCCAGAAGAAGTCCTCCAAGCGCAAGCGCGCTCTCGGCAGACCCGCTCTGGTTGACGAGACCCAGGTTTGGGCCGTAAAGCAGAACATGCCCTTCGCTTAAAACCGAGGAACATGGCCGCAAAGCCAAGTCCCGCCCGCTATTCGGGCGGCCTTCATGCAGCCTTCCCGGCATGACACATGCCGCGGATAGAACGGACGAGACTGCAAGGAGGTGAGGAAGAACAGTCCGCTCACAATAGACAAGATAAAATACTATGGCACGTGCTACTAATGGGCCGGCTTCTCGCGCCCGCCGCAAGCGCATCTTGCTTCGCGCCAAGGGTTTCCGCGGTTTCCGCAGCAAACTCTATCGCTACGCTAAGGATGCTGTTTACAAAGCATGGCAGTATGAGTACCGCGACCGCAAGAAGAGAAAGGGCCAATTCCGCCGTCTCTGGACTGCTCGTATCTCTGCCGCTGTGCGTCCCCTCGGTCTGACCTACTCCCGCTTCATGGAGGGTCTCAAGGCCGCCGGTGTCTCTCTGGACCGCAAGTCCCTCTCCGAGCTCGCTATCGCCAACCCGGAGGGCTTCAAGGCTGTTTTCGAACTCGCCAAGAAGGCTATCGACGCCAAAGAGGGTGCTGCTCTCAAGGCATAAGAAGTCGAATCCAACAAGAATCATTTAATTATCGGGCACTACTTTTCGGTAGTGCCCGAAATTTTTTTTGCCTTTGCTTAAGTTTTTAGTCGATAGATGCAACAGCCCGACAAATGGGAGTTTAGCGAGCAGAATCCTCCGAGCGTAAGCGAGGCGAATTTACGAGCCCCGCGTATGCGGGGCGGCATATGGTAGCCCACGGTGGAGCTGCGTCAGCAGCGAAACCGTGGGTTATAATGATAATAAAAAGGAACCCCACCGGATGGTGGGGTGGCATAGAGGGGTGTCAGATGTCATAAGGTATTTATTTCTATTGTTTCGATTGCAAAATCATCGTAAATACTAACACCTCGCATTATGCCACCCCGCCATTCGGCGAGGTTCGAATAACGTTTATTCCGGACCCGGGGTTCCGCCCTTCGGGCTGCACCGCCGGGCTAGCATATGCCGCCTCGCCATACGGCGAGGCTCTTAAATTCCGCTCGCCTACGGCTCTCGTCTTCGCCCTGCGGGCACATCAAACTGCCCGATAAACTCAAATTTATCGGGCTGCCACATCTATAAACTGTAAATTTAAAAGAGCCAAATTTAACATTCGCCCTATCTGTTTTGTAGAGCGGTGGTTCATCGGGAATGGTGGTTCCCGTTACGATGGCGAAGCCGTGTTGCCTCCTTTGATTTTAATCATCCAAGAGAGAGCGGAAAGAGGAGATGGCATCCGCACAATCTTCCTCGCTCATGGGTGTTTTCATGAGCACATCATAATCCACGAACTCATACAGGCGGTTCGGTATTTCCGTGATAAAGCAAGAGGGGCGGCAACGTTCTTCTGCACCATAGCGGGTGCGCTTGGCGCAGTAGGTCATGGTAAGGCGTTCTCGGGCGCGTGTTATGCCCACATAAAAGAGGCGGCGTTCTTCATCGAGATTGCCCTCATCCACAGAGCGGTTGTGGGGCAGTAGGCCATCTTCCACACCTACAATGTACACCTGCGGGAACTCCAAGCCCTTGGCCGCGTGCATGGTGATGAGGCACACGCCGCTCTTGGATTCGATGTCATCGTCATCGCGGTCATTATCCAAGTTGATTTTGGAAAGAAAATCCGTGAGTTTAGCCCCGGGCAACCAAAATTGGCGCAGCGCATTTTTGATATCGTCAATGGCAGATTGGCGGCGGTTTTTCTCTTCCTCCGTTTTGCAGTTGCGAGAGATGTATTCCTCGTACTGGGTTTCTTTGAGGAAATCGCTCATAATCTCCTCAAAAGAGCGTTCACTTTCCGCAAACTCCGTGCCGTAGCGCGTGATTAACTCTGTAAACGCATTGATGCTGTTTTGCGAACGCGTGGAGCACTCTGCCAAGAATGATAAATCCAGCAAGGTTGCCCAAATGCTTTTCTTATTATCACGGCTCCAATCAATGGCAAAGGTGGCTGTATTGGCACTGATGCCGCGTGGCGGGGTGTTCAGCACGCGGAGCAAGTGTAAATCCGCATCCGGGTTATCCATGAGCTGCAAATAGCTGATAAGGTCTTTCACCTCGCGGCGGTCAAAGAAACTCTTGGTGCCCACCATGCGGTAGGGGATATGGTGCTCTCGCAAGGCCATTTCCAAGGCTCGGCTTTGTGCATTGGCGCGGAAGAGTACGGCAAATGCTTCCCATGGCAATTTGTCGCGCAGGCGGAGCTGTTCGATTTCATCGGCTATGAACTCAGCTTCATCCTCCGGGCCGGGCATGGCCAGCAGGCGCACGGGGTATTGGCCCTCTTTATTGGTGCGCAGTGTTTTTTCTCGGCGTCCTGCGTTGTTGCGTATCAGGATGTTGGCGCAATCCAACACCTGTTTGGTGCAGCGGTAGTTTTCTTCCAGCTTAATGACGGTGGGGTTGGGGAAAAAGCTTTCAAAGTCAAGAATGTTGGAGATTTGCGCCCCGCGCCAGCCGTAGATGGATTGGTCGTCATCACCCACTACGCACACATTATGCTCCGGCCCCACCAATTGGCGCAGCAGGCTCATTTGCAATGAGTTCGTGTCTTGGAACTCGTCTACCGTAATAAAGGTGAAGCGGCGGTTCCACTTGTCGTGCACATCGGGGTAGCATCTCAGCAAGCGTTCCGTCAGGATGAGCAAATCATCAAAGTCTACGGCGTTTTGTGCCTTCAACTCTCGCTGGTAAGCACCGGCCACGGCAGAGATGAGGGAGTCTTCAATGGCTTTGTAGTCAAGCCCTTGGTTGCGCACTCGAGAATATTCGGCAATCACTTGTGCCGGCTCCAGCTTTTCGCGGCGTGCCCCGTACTCCATAATCAGGCGTTTCAATAGCCCGCTTTGGTCGCTGCCGGTGTAGATGGAGAAGTTTTCTTTGTAACCGAGCCTGCCGATATCTTGGCGCAAAATGCGCACGCAGAGGGAATGGAACGTGCACACCGTCATTTTGCGGGCAGCTTTGCGGTCTACAAGCCCCGCCACGCGGTCTGCCATTTCGTTGGCTGCTTTGTTGGTGAAGGTGAGAGCCAGAATGCCCGAAGGGTTAGCACCCTGTGCAATCATATTGGCAATGCGGCATGTTACAGTGCGGGTTTTACCGGTGCCGGCACCTGCCAAAATCAGCACCGGGCCATGCAGCGTTTGTACGGCTTGTTTTTGTGCCGCATTTAAACTGTTGATGTCGAATTTTTCTGCCATAACTTCACCTCGCCTCGCTTCTTATCAGCGGGCGCGCCATGATAGCACAGCTTTGCTGTTTTCTCAAGCAGGAAATGTTCTTTTGTGTCTTATTCGCAGCCTCGGGGCGCCGGAACAGTATGAATGCGATTGCGTTTTTTCTTGGTGCTGTTAAGGATTACTGTTGATAAGATGCAGCAGTGCTATAAATTTTAATTTATCGTGCAGATGGCGCCTGCCTCGGCGAAGCCCGTAGGGCGAAGACGGGAGCCGTAGGCGAGCGGAATTTAAGAGCCTCGCCGTATGGCGAGGCGGTATATGGTAGCCCGGCGGTGCAGCCCGAAGGGCGGAACC
>JBGVMR010000050.1:0-32957 GCA_045124875.1 Akkermansia sp. | reverse complement strand
GCGCGCGCCGAGACAATGTGAATATCGGAGAAACTCTTTCCGTCAGATACAGTGTGGAGTCTTATTATCCATTTTTTTACTCAAAATGCATAGCCTGTTCAAAAGCATGAAATTGAAAAACTTTCTACTGATAAGCCTCTTTATTTTAGGTCTGTGTTCTCTTTGCCTGTATCTTGCTTATTCCCATCTTAGTGAAGTAAGAGCAAAGGAACTTTCATATTCAGATCATATCGCAGCAAAGTACATAAGTAGTCAAATAGACAGTCTCTCAATTTCAACAGGTGGCGGTTGCCGTGCATCTTACTTCAGCACTCCTGTAGTTGAGGGTAAATGGATTATATATATCCCTAAAAACTGTGACGTGGATATCCCTTTTCGATTGAATCAACTTCAGGATCGATTGATTAAAAGTATGTCGCATCTTGGCAGCACGCCTGATATAGTTGTGTCTTGGAAAGCAATACAACAGCCGGATACAACAAATGAGCATTATGATTATTATGAGGTTAATATACTGTACAGGGGTGTAAGTTATAAATGACGCTCTGCGCATCTCTCAATTATTTAGAAAGGTGACGGCAAGGCTAAGAAGCATATGCTTCCGTCTCGATTAACCAGCTCACCTGAGAGAAACATATTTATCCCTCAATTGTCTTAATGAGAATGTGAGTACGTAATGTTAAAGCGTTTTGTAAAACGTTGACAACAAGACTTTTTCTTAAATTTCTACAATCCATTATAAACCGAACTAAAGGTGAGTAAAAAAGAGCTTATTACACACTGAGAAAAGCCGGTGCTTAACCGGCTGAAAGGGGAGTTTTATTCACCCCGGCGCTTGGTAGGAAGCCCGAAGAAGGTGTTACCTCCGATTTGGTAGCCGGTGGCTTTCCAACTGATATGGGTGAGGGGGGGGGGTAAACCTCGCCATTCCACTTGTAGCCGCTGTCGAGTACGTCTACCTAGGGAGGCAGTACACCAGAATGGAACACGTTTATCCCTTGATCACGTCATAAATTTCAGCAATGAGAGTGTGGGTACGTAATGTTAACGTGCTTTATAAAACATTGACAACAAGTGTTTTCTAAAACTTCCTGCAACCGTTATGAGTCGAGCCGAATTTTAGGACAATTTTCAGAAAACGGCATCAATTTTCATAAGCCGTTTACACACAACGTGTCGGAGTTGTAAAAAATCACAGTCACAAAAAGGCTATTATGGGAGCGGTCGTAACCAAGACAAAATGGTAACGACCGCTCCTTTTTTGTGCCTGGATTTCAGCGGGTTATAAAAACACAACTCATAACGAAAAACGGACTTCTCGGGCTGATTTTGCATCCATTTTGCCCCCGTTTTTCAGCCAAAAGGACTCGCTTAGACTCGTGCGTTCACAGTCACATTACATGCAATTAGCTGATTATCCGTAGCTTAAATAGCAAAAAATCGGCGTCTATCAATCAAATCACATTGCTTGCCTTGCAAGCGTTGAAAATGAGTCTTTTGTGACGATTTTCTCATAACGAAAAAAGTCATCCGATTTTGATTCACAGTCACGAAAGAAAAAGTAATAAAAACCTTGCATATTTATACTAAATAGCTTATACTATACAAAGGAACTTTTTACCCCCCTGTTTTTATGAATAAGAAGACAAGCAAAGCAAAGTCGGTAAGCGCAGACATCGAAGTCCGCGTGAAGAGCTCAGATGGCACCACCTACCGCGCCCTCGTGGAAAAGAGAAACAAGAAAGTCACCTACCTGTGCCAGCATATTCGCGGGGCGTTCACCAAAGACCGCAAGATTGCCAAACCGCTCACAGAGCTGGTCATATCCGGCGAATATACGCTACCCCATGCCAAACACCGGGAAATGGTGGAAAAGCTGTTTAAGGTCACGCTGAGCGCCCCTGAGCGCAAACCTCGCCGCAGGTCAACCAACGATGCGATTCAACGCGTAGAGGTCATTCCCCCGTGGCTGATGGACGAAGAAGAGCAACAGACTCAGACAGAAGCTCCCAGCGATGCTGAAATCGAAGCCGCCCTGTGGCAAGAAGTCGAAGAAGCCCGCGAAACCGAACTTGCAGAAGAATTAAACGAGCCCGTGACGGACGTGGAGCCGACCGCCAAAGCCCCGGCACAGGAATCCGGCGTTGAGCCTACTAAACCAGAAGCTGCCGAAGTGGTAGAAATCAAGCTGACCACCTACAATCTGAAAAAGGCTGGCCAAGCCCCGGTAAGCATCACTCCTGAGAGTAAAGACCTCAAATTGGAACCCGGCGACCAACTGATACGCATCTACAAAGGCACGCTCATCGAGGTAGACGTACTCGACAGCGGCTATAAGTGGAAAGATGAGATTTACCCCACCCTCACCCACATCAGTTGGAAAGCCACCGGCTACCAAATCGGAGGTAACAACTTCTTCGGGCTTCCTACCAAGCGCCGGGGTGAATAAAACTCCACTTTCAGTCTCTGCTGGTTAAGCACCGGCTTTTGATTAGATCCATTTTCCCTTATTAGAACTCCCTATTTTTTATCTTCACCTTCGTGTGCAGGATTCACATACAGGACTCTCAGTGCAAAAACAAGTTGACAAATTATAGAAAAAGCCTATACTCGAGATGTTATGAATACAACGTATGAAATTACTGTAAATTTTCGAATTGATAGCGAAGATAGGGAAATATATCAAGAGATATATGACAGCTTAGGTAGTACCTTGAAGGAATTAGATTTTATTTCAGCTGACGCTACTTCTACATTCGTTCTTTACTCAACTAAGACTAGCGGAGATAAGGTCAGGCAATTGTTAGCAAAAAGGCTAAAGTTTTGTTTACAAAATGAAAATATCTATGTTTACCTGGTGATTATCATGACTGAACGCATCAGAACCAAAACCGTAGAAGGAAAGATTCAATCTTCATACAATATATTTTCCTTGAATGAGAAGTATAAGTGGGATAAATACACATTCAAGGAATATTACGATTTATTTTCGGAATAACCCGTTGCAAATCAATTTTTATTTTGTTCTAACCAGTAATGTGCTAGAACTTGGAACGAGGCTTAAAAGTTAATTATCAGCTTCTCGGGTGAAATGGAAGCTCAGCTCTGAGATTTCACCATACCGAGCGGTTAGGAACTTGTGTACGCCCCAGGGGATGAGGTCTTCGTCAATCTTGACCTCGACTCGTTTGTTCTCGTTCTCCTTTACCTGCTTGAAGTGCGCTTCGATGTATACTTTCATTTGCTCTTGTGTGGGTTGAAGTCTTGGTGATTTGGGCTGGTTGCCACCTCCCTTATCGGGAGGCGGGTTCCCAGCCCTCGATTTTGATGTTGGTCACGATGCCGTAATTTTCATACAGGCTGATGATTTCGCGGTCGGCCATGCCCTGCAAGAACTCGTGGTAGCCGTTGTCGGATTCTTCCCCGGCTTCCAGCTCCTTGCGGTAGCTGTCGGCGTATGCCTTGTTTTCTTCGTAGGTGTTCAGGGAGTCGGCGATTTTCTCCATCTCGAACTCATCGTAGTCGGCGGGGTTAATGCCGTAGGCTTTCAGTTTGTCTATATAATCGTTATTCATTGCTACTTAGTGCTTTGCTATATGGTTGCAGTATAGCATATTAAGCACAAGATGCAAGGACTTTTTTACTTTTCCTTGCATCTTTTTATGCTTATTTTCAATACTTAACGATGTCATTTTTGCTCATCAACTCGCTTATCCATAAACTCCTCGTGCGCGCGTTTCACGAACGGACAATTCGCACACTTGTTCTCGGCTTCGAGACGCAGCTTGCGCTCTTGGTCGTAGAGGTGTTCGTATCGTTCAGCTCGCTTCATTTCGCGCCAAAGGAAGATACCCATGATGGCACCCACAGAGGCACCATTCTGGATGTATTCGATAATCGGGTTGATTTCGGCTGATGCCAAGCTCACGACAGCTAAGGCATTGGCGACCACGATGCCGCCTGTTACAAAGGAATTAGTCATAACTTTAGATTGTGGGTTAGAGGTTTATTGCGAAACCAAGAGAGCAAGCAAAGCGTCCTTGTTGGCCAACAACTGAGAAAGCTCTGCATGTTCCGTTGGGGTAAGGTGTATGGTGTTGTCATCGGCATGGGAGTACTTACTATGGCAGATGGATTTCTTTTGACCAAGTAGATAATTACAATTTATATAATTATTGTGGTAATAAATTAAAATTGAATGATAAGTTGGGATTAAGCGTTTTAATTTATGATTTTGATCATTCTGAAAAATTAAGAAAGGAGGCAGAAAGATTAAACAATGATGTTAAAAATAAAATTATTACGCATGTAAAAGAAAAAATATGACTTGCGAAAAATTAAGTCAATCTTGCCGAGGCAACGTTGACTTATATGAATGGTTTAGAAAACAGGGTGTTGAAATTACGTTCAATGGCAAATTATTTCATGGTACAACAGATGAATATATTGAAAAAATTGAATCATATACACTAGATTATAAAGAAGCTACACATCTAACAGATGTAGATGAAAGACAACAACTAAAGGAGAAGTTGTCAATATTTTTGCCTACTTATGATTATGTGGTTATACATGTACATGGCAAAAAAGCTCATAATCGAAAACCTGATTCGATTATCGTTGGAAAAAATGAAAATAATTATGAGATAACAATCCCACAAAAAGATTTTGATGATTATGTACTAATATGCTGTTATCAAGGTGATGATTTAGTGCGTTCTTTTCAAACCAGTCCCGCTTATATAGATTACGATATAGAATTTCATGATGCTCAAGGAAATAGTAAATGTAGGCATTATAAAGATGGATATATTTCATATATTCCTCCCTCCATTTATTGTAAAATAGGCGTATAAAACTTAAAGGACTCCAAGCGGCAATAAGCTTGGAGTCCTCTTATTTTACTATGCTTCGTTTATTAACACTTTCTTAAATGATTGTAATTTCGGAATCTTTTTCCAGGAAAGTATCCATTTATTGTTATTTTTATCTACAAATTCAAAATTTATTTTTATATACATATCTATTGCGCCGTCTGATGATGACATATATATATTATCGCGTTGCTTTTTGTAATTCCACTGCACGTCCTTACAAAAAACAAAGGCAGGTGTATTTAGAAATGTGGTTCCCTCACAAGTTAAAAATAATTGCCCCTCATCATTGGTAGAATACAGCACGTCATTTTCAGCCGTATTTTTTTGATATGTCAGAACATAATACGCTTGCTCGTCTACGTAATACGGAATAATGTGAACGGTCTTAAAAGATTTTTCGATCTCTTTATTATGTTCGTTTTTTCTGACTTGGACATTCCAAATAAAATCCATAGAGAATGTTGTAGAGTCTGCAGCTTCGAATTCCCACCATAATTTTCTATGCGCGGAGCCGATAAGATTAATATTAGACTCTAGGTAAAAATCGCTCGATACGCATGCCTCAAAATACATCCAATCTCGGGATTCTCGTGGTAGCAGTTTATGATAAAATGGTTGGAATAATCTTAACCTTACCATACTATCATTTGTTTGTTTCTTGTTAACTACATAAAAGTCTTTCAATTTTTCGGCATGGGTTTTAGAATACCAAGCAATGCGTGCAGTTTTGACGTCGTCTTCGGATTTGAAGAAAATCTGAATTTTGTCATCAGATGTTAAAATGAAAGTTTTTATAGTATCTCCTTCTGGATCAGCAAATAAAAAACCGGAAAAGCAGGCACATGATATTACCCACATTCTAATGCATTTTATAAAATTATACATATGGAAACTTCTCATTGGTTCTTTGTGGCATTTTTGCGAGTGCTGGTTAAACTGGCGCAATTCTTTCGACACTTAGGAAGCTAATTTAAGCTCCTCTCTTGTGCACATCTGGCGTACATGATTCTTATATCATTCTATACCCCCTGATGTCAATCCATTTTTGGCGCGATTTTGTGGATGTATTGTTGCCGATTATAATGCAAACTCGAAAGGAGAAGTATCCATAAAAATGGCTGAAATGATCCTCGATGGGGAGGTATAAGCAATGAAGATATTCAGAGACGAACATTTATTATGCTTGTAGCTGCAAAAATTCGCTATTAGCAACATATTGTATATTAAATATTAATATGTTGAGTAGGAGACATACTGCTCCTGCTCAACATTCACATATATCAATTTCATCTTGCAATGTATTATTCTCATTCATACAAGATGCGTAGCTCTTGTATTCTCACATCACTATTTTCATCAATAATAAGCACCAGTGTTTTTTCTGTATACGCGGCAGAGGTAATAATATCATTTTCTAAATACGAAAGAGAAAATAATTCAACAGTAATTTCCCCATTTTTATTTTGATAAACTTTATCTACAGAAAAAACAGCACTCATTAATTTTGGATATTCAGAACGAATAATCGAAATAACATCCTGTAATTTTATTTTGGTTTCTTCTTTGTTCACTATGAATAATTCATTGCTTCGATTTCCGCAAACCAATAAACAAACAGAGCCAAAATCATATAATATCGGTTCTTGCTTATATGAACCAATTAACAACTTACTATCTGTGTCAGCCAAATAGTAATTTCGGATTATAGGAGAAGCCGATTTTTCATCACAAACTATAGTAAACTTTTCACTAGTACTCTTATTTTCAGCACATGGCGCTATATCTAAATTTTCATCACCCTTACATGACGATTGAGCTTGTAGATTTTTATTGTACCCTGTTGTAGTACATGCTACAAGAATAAAGCAAAAAACAACAAGCATTAATAGTTTGGGTAATTCTCTATTTTGAGCATGAATAAATATATGCATACGTTTACGCGTGGGTATAATTAACCGAGTTCCCATATATACAAAATCACGCAATATCTTAAATATATGAAGCACTATTAAAAATAACTTTTATATTTCCAAAGGAGATCCATATAATAATTTGCTTTTTTTATATCTCGTTCTCTCGGTTCCATTCCCGGAGGTGCATACTCACCGCTGAAGTAATAATATAATGTTTTACACGCCTCGTCATGTCCGGATAACGCCAGCTTTTCTAACCATTCGACACCCTTTGTTTCATCTTTTTCAACATAAATTCCCCTTAAATACATATTTCCAATAACAATAATGGATTGGTCGTATTTGAGTTCAGCTCTTTCTATCATATAATTTAATCCGCTCTCTATGAGCTCGTCGGGTATTTCCGGAATTTTTCCGCTTAAAAGTGCAATTTTTACTGCAGTTGCCAATGTCACCCCCTCTGTTTCGACAACACCCTGTTCATATGCATGCATAAGACAGGAAAGACGTTCTCTTAATGCGGAGATGATAAATTGCTTATCTTCATGGCTTCTATTCGTTACTCGGCCTAAATGGGAGGCTAAAACAAGAGATGCCATTTCATACCCTCGTGCGGATTCTCGTCGAAGATACTCAACGGCATCTTGTAGCTCTGTCTCATTTTGGGATGTAGAATTGTGAGTAATTCTGTAAGCCCATAAAATGCCACAACTCACATCTCCTTCTTTAGCTAACTCATCTAATTGGGATAACGAAAATCCTTTAATCTCAGAATAGTTGTATAGCATGCTCAGTTCATCACCATAGAAAGGCTTTTCGTTTGAGCTTGTACAAAAAATATCTTCGTCTATATAGCTTCCGTAATTGGTGGCAAATGGTATAAACGTGCCTTCACATTCAAATTTCCGGGGTTCTTGAACAGTCAAACTTAGTATAAAGTAATTATCAGTCATCCCTCCCTTGGCGGCTGTTTGTAACATCTGTTTACCTTCTTCCGGGTTGTAAGTTGAATAACTCGGGTCGAGTAATAGCCTCCCTAACATGCTCATTGCTTGGGTATCGCCTCTGGCAGCTGCTTTCCGTAAATAAATTATGGCTTGGTTTCGATCTCGCTTTTTTCCAATTCCCGGATGTAAGCATGATTGAGCCATTTCTACCAATTCTTGTGTTGTAAATTCTATAGTTTCGCCGTGCGTCATTACAGATTTTTCAATTTTGGAATTTTCTGTATTTAAGCACATATCATAACTATTGTACGGTAAATGTATCATTGAGTCTGCTTTTGCATACAACAATCCTATAAAAAAACAAATAGTCATGCTCGTACGTGTACAAAAATTATAAATATCCATAAATGCGTGGGTATAGTTAAATGTTAAAAACAAAGAGAAATTTATCGTCCCTATGATAAACTTCATCTGCTTTTGAGGCGGCGCAGGTTTTTTTCTGTAAAATCCTTGTCATTAGTGCAAAGTTTTGTTTGACTGAGCTAAGTATAGCTTTTTTTGAACGCAATGCAACAATTTTATCTTTGTATGGGATTTTTCAGATTTGCTGGGCTAGTGTAAACTTCTTTCTGTAAAATCAAATGAGCACTATGTTTTCATCTTCAGCCCCCATCCTGCGCAGGATGGGACGCCGGCTGAATGATGCCTTTACATCGCCATGTCTGGATGAAAACTTGAAATGTTCGGTCAATTGCTACATTGTTTGTTTGCTCATAATCCACTCAACAACAATGACCGAACAAGACAT
This sequence comes from Akkermansia sp., assembly GCA_045124875.1. Lineage (GTDB taxonomy): Bacteria > Verrucomicrobiota > Verrucomicrobiia > Verrucomicrobiales > Akkermansiaceae > Akkermansia. Next base: position 24,412 of record JBGVMR010000050.1, on the reverse strand, counting down.
AATTACCATATTCGACACGGAACTCAAGCTTTTTCTTTGCACAGCCTTCATATATGAATTATGTAAGTTTGCAAGTATAAACCGGCCTGATTATATCAATCACGTTTTTTGATTCTGACGGCATTGAGATGATAGCGGAAGCGTTCAATATCAGCGCGTAGGAATAGATGTTTGACGCAGGTATGTTGAGCAGAACGAAAGTAGACGGGGGCACCTCCAGCAGGCCATGGCGTACATACCGATACAGGGTGCTGCGAGAAATGCGGAGGAACGCGCATACCTCGCACGCGCTCATATAGATGCGAGGGATTTCTCTTAACACCGCGAGACGAGAAGCGGCAATAGCCTCGACTTGGCTTTTATCCCAGTACCAAGTGGGAGGAAAACTGTGCCGGCGAGCTTTTACTTTGCGCACGTCTAATTTATCCATCACGTCGCGAGCAGAGGATGGTTTACAACCAAGAATCGCAGCGGCCTCATTGGTGGAAATTCCCCACTCGGGAGCGGCTGGTGCAATGGGCTCCGGCGGAACTTCTTTGAGAACGGACTCCGGGTAAGTGATGCCTTGTATATCAAATAAGCGCACGCGGTGCGCACCAATCAAGCGTCTGGGGATGATATTTCTTCTGACCATGTTGATGTCTACGAGTGTTAATGCTCATATACCCGCGCCCATCCTTTTCGGATAAGGAGGGCATGCAGATGAGCAGGCACTGTATCAGCAGCTACTGCGCAAAATCAAGAGATTTTCATATAACACGGGTGGTCAATATATTACAGAACAAAAATACGTGGATGATACAGGCAAAAGTCGCACCTTATCCGCAAGGGGGTGGCACAGCACAATTCACTCAGCATCAGGGGCTATTGTAGAAAAAAAAGCCGTGGTCATCATTTTACAGAATGAGCATTCCCCTCTGCAAAGGTAAAAACACCTTGGTGCCAATGGATTTCGGGGCGGGCACCGGCGGGCAAGTAGACTTCTACCACATCGAAGCGGGTTGGGATTTCCTCTTGCGAACGGAGGAGGCGCAGCCAGTTGAGCAGGCCCACGCGCAAAAGCCGGCGTTTGGTGGCGTTGACCATACGTATGGGGGCGCCACTGCGGTGGCCGGTGGCGCTTTTCACCTCTACGGCTACTAGGGTATCGCCATGGCGGCACACGAGGTCGAGCTCGCCACGGTTGCCCCAGCGCCAGTTACGGCGCAGCACCTTGAGCCCGCGAGCACGCAAATACGATGCTGCCACCAGCTCGCCGTACTCGCCCACACGGGCAGTAGAGGGCGGCGCGGCATCAGAGCCCCAAGGGCAGCTCCATTTGTGCAACAGGCGCAAACGTGCGGCGATGGTGAATCGTAATTCCATGGGTGCGGATGGCGTCCAGATGTGCTTTTGTACCATAGCCCGCGTGGCGGTCAAAACCGTATTGCGGGAACTGCGCTGCCAGGTGCTGCATGTAGCGGTCGCGCGTTACCTTGGCCAGCACACTGGCGGCGGCAATGCTCAGGCAGCGAGCGTCTCCCTTGACCATGTTTTGAGAAGGGAGCGGAAAATTCGGCACGGCCAAGCCATCTATCAAACAAAAATCGACCGCGGGGGCAATACCCTGTGCCGCGCGTGCCATGGCCAGGTGCGTGGCGCGCAAGATGTTGAGTTCATCTATCTCTTGCACAGTGGCCTCTGCCACACATTTGAGCACGCGGGGGTCTGCCATCAATTGCTCGTAGAGGGAGTCTCGTTTTTTGGCGGTAAGTTTTTTCGAGTCGGTAAGGCCGGGCAGCTCATAGCCCATGGGCAGCACCACGGCAGCAGCCACTACCGGGCCGGCCAGTGGCCCTCTGCCCGCCTCGTCTATACCGCACACACGGCTGCTACCGGCAGCGTAGGCGGCGGCCTCGGCGCTCATATCGGGCGCGGGGGGAATCTCTACCTGAACTTTTCTACTCATTTTCAGCGGGGGCGGCTTGTGTTTTACGGGGTGGAATCTGTTTGCGCAAGCTCTCGGGCAACGGAGCTTTTTCGTCCAGTTGGTAGAGGGTCTCAATGTCCTCCAGATATCGGCTCATGTGGGTATCGGGTCCGGTGTCATCTTTACGCAGCAGGGCCATGGCTTCGCGGTATGAGGCAAAGGAGCCCTTGCGTTCGGAACCGCCCAACTGCGTTATCTCGTACCAATCCAAGTAATCACGCGCGCGGATGGATGTTTTCACATAGGCCTCTCGCAGCTCGCGGATGGGGCCGAGAATCTGCTGCACGTCATCCGGGGTGGCGCCGTTGAGCAGCTCGGCAATCAGGCGCTGGTACTCCATAATCACGGGGCGGTAGCCCGGGAAGGCATGCACACTGAGCTCGAGCAGGCGGTCCGTCATGGGGCGCAAGCGGGAGCGCCAATCCGGCAATTTAACGAACTCGTACACGTTATCCAAACTAACGGGACGAGAGGTACGGGTTTCGGGGTCATATTGCAGCACGGTGATGGCCTCTTTGAGCTGTTGCTCCGTCTCCATGGGGGTGAGCATCTCTGTGGCGGGAGCTTCTGCCATGGCGGCAAGCTGCAAGGCCCACCAGCGGTGCAACATGCCTTCATCTATACCCAGCTCGTGGAAGTGTGAGGCAATAATTTCTACAGGGGTACCATCTGCCAAGACGGATTCTGCCACCAGCTCGCGCAGCTGCGCCTGCCCGCCCTCTCTGCTTACCAAGCACATCACCAACACGCCGCAAGAAACCTCGTACACCTCGCGAGACGCGGCATCCAACTTGGCTGCATTTTGCGTGGAGATGATAGCCTCGGGCGACATCATCTCCGCCTTTTCAAAAAGCTTGCGGTACAGGCGGCGGTCTGCCTTGCCGCTCTTCCACAAAATGGCTTGTTGCACACCGGTAATGAGCCATTCGGGCACACGGATGGTGTCGGGCAAAGCATCGGGGCGCACCTCGCGCAGGGCGCGCTCGTACAATACCATGGTGATAATGGCATTGGTAAGCGCCTCCACATCTATACCACCGCCGGCATGGATGCGTATCTGCAAGTTGGGCTCGTTGCCGATGATGGAAATGCGCGTGCGTATGGGGCGCGCCACCTCACGGTCCGTGGCTTTGCCGATAACGCGTATGGATACCGTGTAGCGGTGGTCGTCTTCAAACCCGAACAATGAGTTCACGCGCCCACGCACCTCATCTGCTTTGGTGGCAATGGCGCCCATGTGCAGAGAGTCGCCACCGCTGACGGAAAACATGCGAGATTGCGAGACTACATGGTCATCCGGAGAATCAGCGTCTTTTCTTGCCTTGCGCAGCTCGTGAGCAGTAGGCAAAGCCTGAGCAGTAGACGCGGCACCTGTTTCTGCCGTATCTTGGGCAAGTGCAGCGCCCCCTGCCCATGCCAAACCACACACGATTGTTGCTATATGCCTCTGCATGCCCTCCATTCTACCGAATTTGCCACCTCTTTTCCAGCTTCAAAATAACTTTTTTGCACTTTTTTCACATTTTTTTGCATTTTTTATGAAAAATCTCTTGACTTCGGCGTCCGATTCGTGTAATATCTCCGTGTTGCCACGCAACACAGCATCAAAACAAAGTCCCCATCGTCTAGGGGTTAGGACATATGATTCTCAGTCATAGAACCGCGGTTCGAATCCGCGTGGGGATGCTGAAAGCTCCGAGGAGACCCTCGGAGCTTTTTTATTGCCGTGGGATAAAGCTTTCCGCTTGACCGCAGCGTTTTATTTGCTATCATGTTGGCATGAATAAAGGATATCTGCCAATGGCGACGGCCCTGCTGATGCTGGGGAGCATCTGTTGCGGAGAAGAAACAGCCCCGCAAGATTTAGGCAACATCATGTTTGTAGGAGATTCTATCACGCATGGGTTCAAATCACACTCTTACCGCTGGCCGCTTCACAAAACACTGGTAGATAATGGTGTTAAGTTTATTGCTGTAGGCATACACGAGGGGAACGCCTTTAAAGAAGGCAGCGTAACCCCCGGCACGGTTTATGCAGGGGTGCCCTTCAACAACCGCCACTCCGCCATGAGCAGCGAGCGCGCTTACGAGATTGCCGGGCGCATCAACACCTCCGGCCGCCTCGGCAACAGCAATATCCATGACTGGCTGGGGCTGGATGCCACTTATACCGGCAAGCACCGCCTCAACATGCCCGAGCAAACCCCCGACACCGTGGTGCTGATGATTGGTACTAATGACACCTTCGGCGACTACGGTAATAAAGGCGGCATAGGTGCCGGTAACAACATGAGCGAAGCACAAGCCAAACTGCTGGGTACTCGCCGAGCGGACGGCACTTGGAGCGGCACGGGAGATATGGATGTCATCATTGATTCCCTGCGCCGCGTGAACCCGCAGGTGCGCGTATTGGTGCTTACCATCCCCACCTGGCACGATGCCCGCCGCAACAACAACAAACCGGCGGATTACGCAGCGCTGGCTGCTTACAATGCAGCCCTCAAAGATTGGGCTGCCTACAAGAAATTGGAGCTTGTGGATGTCAATGAAGTGTTGGTAGACATTGACCGCGTTGATAATCCCGGGGTGGCTGAAGAACAGTTCTTCCTTGCTGCAGACCGCTTGCACCCTACCCCGCAGGGTGATTTGTTGATTGCCGAAAGCGTGGCAGACGCTTTGGGTGTACCCGGGCGCACGGCGGGCCTGGAGCGCCGAGACTCATCCACCTTTGCTTACCACGGCCAAAAGGATGACAATTACGGGGAGCCCAATCTCAACATCGCTGATGCGGAATGGAAGCAATTAGACAAAAGCCAAGGTTTTACCCTTACCGTAAACGCTGCCGTAGGTAATGGCGCTGCCGATGGCTGGGTACATTACCGCGGGCTTTATGTACACTGCGGCCAAGGCAACATCAAGGGTAACCTGACGGTAACGGAGTCCTCCATCCTGTGGAACCGCAGACAGGTGCTGTATTGCGGCGACATGTCGGGCAATACGGAGGAGATTCGCATTGTATGGCACCCCGGCATGGCAGAGCAGAATATACCGCAGGGCTTTTACGTGTGGCTGGGCGACCGCCTCATCGGCGAGGCGCTGCCCAAAGAAACTGTTTCCACCGATGGTGACGGCATCTACGCCACGGGGTACCATCTCGGCAACAGTCCCGAGGTGAGACTGCAATACCTGCGAGTCTCCCCCGGTTGCTATGCCCCACCCGCCAATTGATAAAACAGCGCGTGGTAAATCACAGCTTCGCAGGGTGTTACATGCGAACGAAGCGAGCCGAATTCCTAAGCCCCGGTTAGGGGCGATAAGATGCTTAGCCGGAGCGTGTAGTGAGCCTGCAATAGCGGGCGAACGGAACCTCCGGTCGAGATACAAGATGCATGGAACCCCGTTGAAAACGGTGGTGACAGAATAGCCGTAGCAAAAGGAAATAGCGGGTGAATTATTCCGTTGTTGATTTTATGAATTATATTGCAGTTCAATATGTAGACGATACAAGAAACATAAAGCCACGCTTTTCTGTCGCCGCAGGTTCCCTGGGCTCCATTTCTTTTTTATCTTTAACAGGGGCCGCGCTCGCGGTGCTCGCTTGCCCCTGCCTGGGTTCTTGCGCCCCTCAACGGGGCGCCTGAATTCCGCTCGCCTACGGCGCGTCAAACACCCCCACAAACTCAAATTTATCTATCCGAAAGGTATTGCAAAGCAAATAAAAACCGGGCGGCGCAGATGAGGTGCGCCGCCCGTTTTGATAAGGGGGTGATGAGCTATCAGCTACGGATGTTGAGAGCTTCTTCAGCCAGGAGCTTGCAACCGCGCAGGTCGAGCTTACCGGTAGCCAAAGCGGGGATGGCTTCCACAGGTACCAAGTACTTGGGAGCCCAGAGGGTGGGCATGGCCATATCTGCCAACATGGTGCGGATGGAGGTAAGAATCTCTTTTTCCTCAGAGGAGCGCTGGTGCTGCGGCAGAGAGGAGAGCAGCACGAGGGCCTCGCCCTTCTGCGGGTCGCTCACACCGGTGATGGCAATCTGCACGCCGTCTTCAGCGCTCAGGTTAAAGCCCTTGCACAAGGCAAGCTCAACACCTTCGTGGGGAACCATTTCGCCACCAATCTTGGAGAAGCGAGAGAGGCGACCACCCAGCGTGATAAAGCCGTTGAGGTCTACGCTGCCGATATCGCCGGTCTTGAACCAGCCATCGCGGAAGATTTCTTTGTTCAAATCTTCGCGGCCGATGTAGCCGGAGAATACGTTGGCGCCCTTAAACCAAATCATACCGCGCTCGGTAAGGGGCAGCTCCTTCGTGTCGTCATCCACATCGGTAATACGGATGGCGATACCGGGCAGCATGGCACCCACGCCGGGGCGCACCGTGCCGGGTATGAAGAACTTGGAACCCTTAACCGAAGCCGCGTTGGGCATGTTGGCCGCAATAACGGGCGAAGTTTCGGTAAGGCCATAGCCCTCGAGCGGGTAAACACCGCACTTGTCGATGAACTCTTGCTCCAAATCAGGCTGCAATTTTTCTGCACCGAGCACGAAGTAGCGCACGCTCTTGAAGGTATCGGCGTCTGCACGGCGCAGCATGGCGCGGCCGAAGGTGGGCGTAGCGCAAACGAGGTTGAGTTGGTGCTTGACGATAAGCTCGTTGAGGGTACGGGCATCTGTCGGGTTGGGGTAAGAGCATACCATGCAACCGGTAAGCAGCGGCAGCATCATGGTTACCGTCATACCGAAGCTGTGGAAAATCGGCAAGCTGGCCAAGAAGCGGCAATCCGTCAGGTCGAGACGGCAGGCGCACTGGGCAGCATTGGCCAACACCATGCGGTGGGTAAGTACCACACCCTTGGGTTCACCACTGGAACCGGAGGTGAAGAGCATGACAGCCTCGTCATTACCCTTGCGGGCATCGGTCTTGAACATGTTGCAGATAAGGCCGGCCGGGGCCAGCTTAGCCTGCAATACATTCGAAATGAGGGTAAGCTTGGAGGTCTTGCCCAACAGGTCTTCCACCAAGATAAGTTTTTCTTGTGACGGCCAAGGGAACTGAGGCAGCTTCTGCATGAACTTGCGAGCCGTAATGAAAGTCTTGAGACCGGCTTGGCGCACGGTGCTTTCAAAAGCGGCAGCAGATGAAGCGTAGTTAATCATCACCGGAGTAATACCGGCCAACAAGCAGCTGAGGGTGGCAATCACGCCGCCGGCACCGGGGGGCAAGATGATACCGATGCGCTTGTCGTCGCGCTTACGCAGCATCTTGGCAACGGCCATACTTACACCCAAGGCTTTGAAGTTGGGCAAGGCACTGCCGGTCATACCGTCTACTACCTCTACCTTGGGGTTGGCCTTCATGGCGCGCACCAAGTTGGTGGTGAGAGAAGTGTTGAGGTAGGGTTGTGCAGCAAAAAGCTCTGCCCCCTTCTCTAACCAAGCGGCCATCAAGCGCTCGCCTGTTTGTGGGCCTGCTGCCAGCTTGGGAAGAATGCAGAACTCCTCATGGCAATCGGGGTCTTCGCGCTCACGATACACGGTAAAAATAGTGTTGCCGTAGTGGCCCAAGAACAGAGGGATAGGGGAGATGTGCAAGCTACCCACGTGGCGAAGGAAGGGAGAGGGTACATCGCTGTAGGTGCCACGGAACTTGGCCACCTGCCCCGGCAAGAACACAACGCTGACCCCGGCATCCATGTGTGCCAGAATCTGCTCACGCACGGCACGCGAGGTGGTGTGGCGGAAGTCGAAGTACTCGATCTCCACATTTTTGGACTTGAGGAAATTCATGATATCCTCTGAGGGGGGGAACGTGGGGTCTACCAAATAGCACACCTTGCCGTCAAGCAATTTGTGCAGAGCCTTACCCGCCTCTATGCTGATGCGGTTGGGCATATAGAACCCCGGCGTTACGATATTCTCTTTTCCGTGTACGTTAAGACCGGCCATAGTTTTGATTTTGTGTAAGTAAGTTGATGATTAAGCATAAGAGCCGCCCTTCCGGTTGCCCCGGCGGGCGGCTCCTGCCTTCGCATTCAGGAGCTGTATGTCATTATAGCAGCTCTATTGCGTTTTACCAGATAAAAATCCGGTTTATTAGAATTTGTAGGTAGCGCTGATGCCGAATACCACACCGAAGTTTCTGAACGGAATCATGGTGGGATCACCGCTGTAAGCCTTGGCGTGAGAGCGACGGTTGGCATCCATACCACCCTTACCCAACCAGTTGAAGCTGACGGAGGGAGTGATGATGACGTTTTCCTTCACAAACCAGGGGGTCTGCAGCTTGATCCAGAATGCCTGCGAACCGTTACCGCAAGCATTGTAGGGGTCTGCAAAGTAGTCAGCAGTGGCGCTCATAGCCAGAGTTACAACACCCAGCACAGAACCCTCGGTCTGAGGCTCGCCGTAAATCGGGAACTTGGCGGTGATGTAGGGCTCGAACCACCAACCCTGAATACCCTGGAAGGAAAGGCTGGTCTTAACACCCATGCTCAGCCAACGCCAGTCACCCTGCGGGGTCCACTCGGGGGCGATGAATACTTCGTTCACAGCGGAAGCACCCTGGTTGCGGTAGTGCTTGGCCATAACACCCAGCAAACCACCGTGTACAAAGTTGTGACCGAAAGATACATTCCACTCGGGGCGGGTGTACTTGGCCTCGGTCATCAAGGTGAACTGGTTCTCAATGTTCGGGCGCTTTACAACAGTGCCGGCCATCGAACCGTATTGCGGACCAAGCTTAATACCACCGTACAGAGTGTGACCGGAGGTGGGCACGTGGTATGCGATGGTGTGGCCAAGGGACCACAGGTTGCTGCGCTTGCCGATGTCGTAGTTGAACTTGGCAGCAGCGTACACGACGCTGTCACCCTGAGCTACGGAGTGGGATACCACATAACCGCGGCCGGTGTAATTAGTCTCATAACCCAAAGTCAGGCTGCCGGAAAGGCGCTTTGCGGAGAGAGCGGGCTCATTGGCAAGGGGGTCCACAGTTGTAACGGGATCAGTTACAGGAGTACCTGCAATGGCCGGAGCAGCGAACATGGCTGCGAGCAGTAGATTACGTACTTTCATATTGTATGTGTTTTTTGGTTTGTTTCCTCACTTGACACCCTGTTTCTTCTTATAAAAAAAATAGAGTGTACTCTAAGTTTTGGTGAGAATATTGTAACAAGCGCATGCTAACATGTCAAGAATTTAAAACAATTAGCCTTAATTTTCCTGAAAATAATAGGAAAAACGGCCATTTTCATGGAGAAAATGGCCGTTTTAGGAATAATAATAATCAAGTTAATCTGAATTTCTCACACGAGAACGAGGGGAGAGCACAATAGGCACACCGGCAGCTTTAATGCGCGAGCGGATGGTATTGCGCAGGTAGGCGGCGTAGCTATCGGTAAGCAAGCGCTTATCATTCACAAAAAGCACATAGGTGGGCACGGGTATCGTGGTGTACTTCTCATTAACGGCCGTAGTGGCATAGAAGAGCTTAAGACGCTTTTTAAGCACACGGTGTTGGCCGGGGGGATTCATCTCCATAGCGCGTTGGAGGAGGCGGTTAAGCTCGCCGGTGCCGGGCATATTAAGAGCTTCCTCGCGCACGCGCGCAATAGATTTGAAGATGGAGGGCATGCCCTCGCCGAGCTTGGCAGATACAATGGCGATGGGGGCGTAGTCCAAGAAGAAGAGGTTTTCCTTGATATGGTCTTTAACAGCCTCTTTGCGTGCAGAGAGGGGAGCATCCGGGCAATAGAGGTCAAACTTGTTAACGATAATAATGCAGGGTTTGCTCTCTTTGGCAATGATGGAACCTATGCGGCGGTCTTGCTGAGTAACACCGGCAGCCATATCAATAACGAGCAAGCAGATATCGGAGCGGCGGATGGCCTTTTCACTGCGCATGGCCGAGAACACCTCTACGGAAGTATCGCGCTTGGAACGAGGGCGCATGCCGGCAGTATCAATCAGCACATAGGGCTGGTCATCGCGGGTGTAGGGGATATCAATGGCATCTCTCGTGGTACCGGCAACATCGGACACAATGGTACGTTTGTCGTTAAGAATGGCATTAACCAGCGAAGATTTACCGGCATTAGGGCGGCCCACAATAGCCACGCGGATGGGGGAGTCTGCGGTTACCTCCTCGCGGTCGGGCTCTTCCTCGGGGGTGGCGGAGGGGTCTGCCTCAGCCTTGATGGGGGTGGCGCCCAAAGCTTTGAGGTGGCGGTTGAGTTTATCTGCCAGAGTGGCAAAACCACGGCCATGGGCAGCAGAGGTGAACACATAGTCAGAGAAGCCGAGCTCTGCAAATTCACCGAGGTTGAGCTCTTGCTTCTCGGTATCGGCCTTGTTAAGCACCAGCAACACGGGCACCTCGCTCTTGTGCAGGCGAGTGGCAATGGTCTTGTCTATAGGGGTAAGGTGGTCTCGGCAATCGCACACAAACATGATGAGGTCTGCGGCAGCCAAGGCAATATCTGCCTCTCGCTGCACTTGGGTGGCAAAGCCGTCATCCAAGGTGGAGCCGATACCGCCGGTATCTACCACCAGCGCATCATAATCCGTAATGCGGCAAGGGGCACTGAGGCGGTCGCGAGTTACACCGGGTTGGTCATGCACAATGGCAATACGGCGGGCAACCATGCGGTTGAAGATGGCAGATTTGCCCACATTGGGGCGCCCTACAATGGCTACGGTGGGAGATGACATAACGTTACGTTTTCAGATGTTAAACAAACAACACAAATCAGCGGTCAGAGGTGGTACGAATACCGGGCAGGTCCTCTTGCGTGGGTTTGGTGGCAGGGGTAAGCCCAATGGCTTTGATACCATTACCGGCAGTAATGAGGTCTACCGGGCCACCGGTGCGGGAAAGCACTTGGTAGCTGAGGCGAGAACCGTCTGTGCCCATTACGGAATAGGTGAAATACGTGGGGGTGGACTGGCAGAGCACGTGCAGGTTTTGCTTGCGGTCAATCATTACACGCGGTTCCATAAAGTTGAGGTATTGCCCCAAATAGCAAGCCCCGATGACAGCCCCGGAGTCAGCATTAACCACTTGCCCGAAGAGGCAATCCTTTTCGCCGGCACGCATGATTTTTACATTCAATTTCAGGTTACGGCCACCGGAATGAACCGCGAAGGACCTGACACTGCCACCATTGGACAGCGTGAACGAGGCTCGGTTAGAGCTGTAAGTAGACTGCATATCGGGCATACGAACCGTGGCCACGATTTTGAAACTGCCCACAGAATTAAAATAGAAATAGGGGCGCAGGTTAACCACCACCTCATGAGAAGAGCCGGGGTTCACCACGATTTTCTTGAATGAGGGGATAGCCTTGGGCGCAAGGGGTTGAGAAGACCCGCTGCGGGTAAGCGTAAAATGCAACCACTGGCGGTCGGGGGTATTATCGAGCACCAAGACGGTATCACTGTGGTTCGTAATACGCAGCTTGACAGATACACCTTCGCCAAGCAAAAACTCGCCGCGAACAGGCTGCAAGCGTACATCTACATGGGCTGCGGCTTGGCCTGCGGTAAACAAGCAAAGCAGCATCATAATGAGTGTGATTATGTGTTTCATATTTTTAGTGATGAGGGGTTATAGTTCAGGGGTAAACAATTCGGAATCCATACTCGGGCTTACGGGTGGCGCGGTCGGGCTCTACTAAGGGGGCTGCATTTTTATCAGCCGGCAGCAAAACGGCGCCGGCCGCATAAATTCCGGCTGCGGGGGATACATCGGTGGTCCACTCGCACACGCTCACCTCTGCATTGCCGCTGACTCGCGCAGCCTGCAACACGGCGGCAGATGGCAAGGTTGCACCCTTATAACGCGCATACACCAAGGCGTCCCAATAGCAAATACCCGTTACGGGAGAATCCGGGCTGAGCGTGCGGCCATTATATACCGAACCTTGATTGGCGGCAAGTACTTGCGCCTCCCAATCCAACGGGCGCGGGGAGGTGATATGCGCCGGCACATCGGTGAGGTAACGTTTACGCTCGTCGCGGTTGAACTTCTCTTCAAAAACAGTTAAGAAAGCTTCATACTCACGAATACTGACCGGGCGCACCGCCACATTTACCACGCTGCTACCTTGCATGCAGGTAATGGTGCTGCCATCATTCGCGGGCAATTGTTCGGCCTCTGCCGGTGCAAAAACCACCCCTGCTATACCGGCAAGCAAAGCAACGACCGCACCGATACCGGCTACGATAAGATTTTTAATAAACTTGCGGCGGTTGCGCTTAAATTGGCGCTCAACAGCGCCTCTAGTTTTACCGTTGAGGCCACTTATCTGTTCTTTGCGCAGCAATGGCGCTAACTGCTCGCGCACCGTGGCAGCCGTGTTTTTCAGGGCAGCCCAATCTACAACCGCGCCCTCATAGCCATTCGTCAACCAATCCATCAGGGTAACGATGCGGCTGTATCCCGGTGTGCCTTCTTTGGGCAAGAAGGGGGCCAACACCGCGGCCAAGCCCTGTTGTTGGGGGGGCACCAAATCTGCGTGGTGCTCACCGGGTTGCACGGGTGAGAGGAAGCTCACACAGTCATCCGAGCTCATATACACCCCGTATTGCGCAACCGGCCCGGCTGCTACATTTTTTTCTGCAGCGGCACAATACAAATCTGCTGCGGCTTCAACGATTACACATATCTGCGTAGGAGTCAGGCAGCCCTTCTCTTTGGCTACGCGAGCAATATTGCGCCCCTCGGGGCGAGCTTGGGTCAGGTACCAGATTTCCTCTGACACCATAGACTCAAACACCTGGGTAACATGAGGCAATGCCACGGCCACACGTGCACGCGCAGATGCCAAGAAGGACTCCACCTCTTGATGGTCTGCACCGGGGCGAAGCACCTCTACCACCACGCCGCGTTCCACATGGCTTTGGGTGGCAAAATACAAAGCGGCGGCCTCCCGCTGCCCGATGTATCGGGTAAGGGTATATACACCCAAGCGAGTGGGCAAGTTCTCAAATTGCGTTTTAGTCATTCGGGGTGGAGGTATCCTGGTTGGATGAGGGGTCTATTTCTTCTACAAACTCAGCAAACGGAGTGAGCGGAGGCTCTGAAGTCGGCGTTGTTTCCGGGGTTGGGGCAGGCGTGGTGGGCTCGTAATAAGGTTCTCCCTCAAGCTGCGGAGCCAAGCCGTCATCGGGCAGCAAAGATGCCGGGGCAGCTTGCTTGCGAGTGGCTTCTTTGGCATTGATTAACTGCTCATGCAAAATAAGAGCACTGGGGTTGCTGATACAGTCTATGGGCTCGCCCTTGTAGAACAATTTTGCAGTAAAGCCGTAATAGGTCATTTCGCCATAGGCATCCTGCTCTTCGCGAGAAAGAGGTGGCAAATCGTAAGATATGAGAATATTCTCCTCATTATCCCCCCAATCCTGCGTCTCGTTCTCCCACATCACAACGGGGTCGGTCGGCGAGTAGCGAATCTTACGGCCATTTACCAACACAAAGAACTGGATGTGGATGAAGATATCCTGCGGGGAGAGATCCGTATCCGGCGCTACAAAAATGGGCAAGCGCATGCTGACGCTCTCACCGGAGCCGGGGTCCGCAATATGGCTGTGGGTATAGGGGCCGAACGAAATTTTACCACGCATATCGGAGGGCTGGTCAAAACCATGTTTTAATCTGCGCGTGGCGCGTTCAAAGTATCCCCCTGCACTGCTGCCCATATTGAACACACGGGTGTAGTACTCTCTGGCTTTTTCATGGTTGAGCAATTTATCGTAAGCCACACCATAATAATAAAGCAAGGCAGGGTGATTCGGCGCAATGAGTGCAGCCTCCTCAAAGCTGAGAATACAGCGGCGCATATCGCCGGCTACCATGGCGGCAACACCTTGGCGTATCAAGCGGTCCACATCTTCGGCATCTTCTGCCCGCATTTGGTTTTGCCCCTGCACCACAAGTTCCGAGTCTTCTTTTATTTCTGCCTCGGTAGCGGGATCATAGCGGTCCACCACCATACCGGTTTGCTCAAACATGATGGTACCGTAATCTGCGGGGCGCAGGGGTGGCGGGGCATTGTGGTCAATCTCGGTTGCTGTTTCTTCTGCGGCCGGAGCCGAAACCGTGGGAGTTAACGAGCCGCTGCCCGGCGCAGCATTTTGGATGCCGCTCATACTGTGGGCAAAATCCAGCGTTTCATTCAACGCACGCTCCAACTGCACATTAGCTTCTCTGGCCTCTGACAACTGGCGGAGCAATTCGGCACGCTCTGCCGCCCCATCGTGCGATGAAAAGCGCTGCGCCAACCCAATAACCAACACCAATGCCTGCACCCCCAACAAAACGAACAAACTGCCACGCACAAAACGCCTAGAGCACAGCCCCTTGGCCGCCAGACAAATCATTTGCTGCGGAGTCAGGTAGTGAAAGCGCCCCGGCTTACGAAACTGAGGGGCAGCATTCGGCTCGTTCTGTTTATTCGTATTCAAGTATATCGCCTTTGTATTGCTCCAGCACAGCCTTCATAAACATTTCAGCCGGCTCGCCTTTATCCTTATTGAAGCCACCGTAGGTCATACCGTCAACTTTCACTTTTTTGTCATTAACGGTAAAATAGGCAACCCCCTTAAACCCCGTGCCCCACTGGCGCAGGTCTATAAGGGTAATATCTTTTATGCTGAATTGCAGCCCGGCAGCAGTAACCACATCGCCGCGCAGGGACAATTCCCTCTTGTAGGTACGCACCACAAAGAACAAACCGACCGCCACCAGCAGCATACCAACAGCACAGCCCATCCACTGCTCAAAAATGGCACCTTCGCCATAGGGGTGTTCTGCCGGTTTAATCGGCATCCCCATGCGTTTGCTGTAGGTGGTCCACTGCCCATGCCAATTGCGCATGCCGGTCAAACTCTTCACTTCATCGGGGCAAGCCGTTACCACTGCCGCATCTGCCGGCAAGGGGTACGCCTCTTCACCTTCCATCACCACCCATTTACCCTCCGGGGTTTTAACCGCCTGAACAAGCGGCGTTGTTTCTCGCAGCTGCTTCCATTCCTCTTCGTTTTGAGTTTTCTCGGCAGCCATACCCAATGTTTCAAAGGCTTTATAACTGAAGAACACCTCATTTTTCTTTGCATAGCCAACAGCACCATCGTACGCAAAGTAGATGGAGAAACCGAACAATGCAAGAATTACGATACCAAAACGCACAAAGGTATCGATAGTGGCTTTACAAATAATATCAGGTTGACTCATGTAAGGTTAATGTAACATATTTTTATACGGTTGCATAGCAAAAAATAAGCAGGCAAGCGTACCGTGTGCGTCATTAGGGGCTATGGCTGTACACGCCCGTCAAAAACCGTGCCGGGGTATGTTTGAGTATACGGTGGCAGAACACGCCCGGGCAAAATCACACATTTGCAACCGATACGGCAATGCGCCCCCACGTAACAGCCCAGTTTGTTACGGCCCGTGGGGGTAAGTTGCCCCGCATGCAGCATGCGAATTTCGCCGGCATCGTGCCGAAAATTGCTGAATATGCACCCGCCGCCCACGTTGATATCATCCTCCAGCCAAGAGTCGCCAATATAGGTAAGGTGCGACACAAAAACCTGATTACCGAGCACACTGCTTTTGATTTCCACCGCATTGCCGATAACGCAATTATCCCCCACACGCACCTGCCCCCGCAAATAAGCATTGGGGCCTATGGTGCAATTTTTTCCGATTTTGACGCACCCTTCAATAACCGTGCCGGGTTTAATGACGGAGCCTTCGCCCAGCTCCAACACACCGTTGATAACCGCCAACGGGTGCACCTGCCCGTGGCATGCGGGCGATAAATCATTCAAAGCCTCCAGCGCGTGTTGCAGGCGCTCCCAAGGCGGCAGGGGTTCAGTGTTATCTCTCATGTGCATTTTGTTTTGTTTCTGTACCGACATTAAGGCGTTTGCAGGCATCCAGCATCAAGAGGTGGGCAGATGTACCGCGGGCGGGGTGTGTATCTGTAAAGAGGGCATCCGGGCGGGCATGCTGGTAGCGGCGGCCTTTGGTATCTCGCTCTTCACCGCTGAAGCACAGGTTTTCATCTGCTTGGGGGCACTCTTGCCATTGGCCGCCTACCATGGCAGCCACATCTTTGGGGTGGCGATACGGGCGGCAATACACATTCACCCAATAATCTACGCCCTCGGCGCGCTCGCGGGGGCGAGAGCGGTCTCGGCAGCTCACGGCATCCAGTGTCACGGCAATAATCTTACCATGATCTCCCTTAATCTGGCGCACCACATCCATAACCGCAGAGCCACCATAGCTATGCCCCACAAACACCAAATCTGCCCCCGGGTTGAGTTCCAGAAAAGCATTGATATCATCCCGTATAAGGCGTGTGCTGTGAAAGAGCAAGCACCCGCGCCCACCATCCCATGCATAACAAGCCCGCACCTGTTTACCCTGCACGGGCAACACGGGGGTACTCTCGTATACCGAGCGAAAATGCGTAAGCACCTGCTCCGCAAAACCGCCAATGAAAATAAAGGCCACATCTGCCTTTTCTTGCGGCAGGCGAGCCTGCAAGCGCCGACCGAAAAAGCCGGTATCAGGCTCGGGGTACACCCCCGGTGCCACCACCTGCTGCTGTTGCATACAGCCTGCCCCCACCATCATCAGGGTAGCGGCAAGCAAGATTCTGAACTTATTTTGAACTTTCATCTTCTTAATTATCGATGTGTTGAACTGCTCCTACACTCAAACGCCGGCATGCGGAAAACAACAGGTCCTGCGCAGACACACCATGCGCTGCATGAGCATCCACAAATAATGATTGAGGGCGAGAATGCCGGTATGCCTGTCCTTGTTTATCTTTTTCTTTACCACTGAAGCAGAGATTAACATCTGCCTGTTCACATTCTCTCCACGGACCACCCACCTTTGCAGCCAAATCCATGGGAGAACGGTAAGGAGCACAATAAGCATTCACCCAATAACTCACACCGGCAGCCCGCTGTTTGGGGTATGAGCGGTCTCTGCAGCTTACGGGGTCCAAGGTCACCACCACAATCTTGCCATATGCAGCCCCCTCCAAATGCCGCACAACGTCCATTACGGCAGAGCCCCCGTAACTATGCCCGACAAATACTAAATCCGCACCGGGATTAACCGACAAAAAAGCTCTGATATCTTCTTGCAATAATAAGGTATCGTGCTTTAACAAATGGCCCTGCGCCCCATCCCATGCATAGCAGGCCCGCACCTGGCGCCCCTCTACAGGCAACAATGGCATCCCCTCATACACACAGCGAAAATTAGCCGTAAGCACATCCCCGAACCCACCTACAAAAACAACGGCTACCTCAGCCTTCTCTGCAGGCAAACGCACCTGAGTGCGCCGCCCTATAAAACTCGTATCCGGCTGCGGATATATACCCGGTGCCACATGGGGGCTTACATAACTCAGGTTGCACAGGGTAACAATTACTGCGACCGCAAAAATAATCAAAACAAACAGCCACCATCTGAAGCGACTGTTTACGGTTGAATCGGCGTGCATTAAAAATCTTCCAACACTTGTTCAAGGTGCGGCAGCAGCATGCGGTATAATGCACGGCTATCTTCCTCTGTCAAATCAAAATCATCCAGCAGCACCTGCTCCTCCACCACCTTAGCCCCCAAGCATTGCCCGGAGCTGGCATACAAATAAAACACGCGCTCAGAAGACCCCTCTTCGCGGTAATGAGACTCGTGCACCTGTTTTAACTCGGACCTCCGCAAAATGGCATTGAGCTCTCTGAACTCAGCAGCGGTCAAGGGCTGTATCTGCTCAGACTCCAGCAGCCACCCCGGCAAACAGGGGGTTACGGCTATGGCATCTGCATTCATGACCTCTTCTACAGAGGTCTTCCCTACAGAGCCGTACGGCTGCACGCACATCGTTACCGACATCATGCCTAAAAATACAGCTATCGGCAGCACCAATTTGATTATCTTGCCCGGCATTATCCGAAATTAGTTACGTTTAGTTTATTCTAGCGTTTTACCGCATTGGTTGCAAGCGAAAAATCTCAATTTATCAGGCTTTGGTGCCCGCATGGATGTATTTTATCTCGCTTTTTTCAACAACTCCGCTATAATACCGCCCATGAGCAACAATGAGTGGAACAGCATAACCGTGGGCGACGATGAAAAACCGCAGGTCAGCATGGAAGATTTGCGAGAGCTTGCAGCAGATTTGGACCCCGATGATTTTGATGAACCCGTGCAAGAATTTTTGGACGAGCTGATGAAAGCCGACAACACCGATGACTTGAAAAAAGCCGCCACGCTGCTGTTGCAAGATGAGATAGATTTCTCACCCGAGCTGGCCGACATGGGGATTGAGCCGGATGTAGACCTCATCACCCTGTTAATTGCCACCGGGGCAGATGTGAACGCCCTCAACCCCTACGGGCAAAGCCCCCTGCATGTGGCCGCAAAATATGGCTACACCCCCATTGTAGAAATGCTGTTGGCAGCCGGCGCCAAGGTAACGGTGCTGAGCCATGATAACAAGTTCCCCGCAGATATGGCAGCAAATGACACGCTTAAAAAGATGCTGGCGCTGCCGGATGTTTTTGAGGCAGACTCCACCCCCCTGCCCCCGGAGCTGCAAGCACTCATGCGCGAGGCAGAGGGTGAAGATGAGGAACACACCTGCACCTGCGGGCACGACCACGAATGCACTTGCGGCGATGACTGCCACTGCCACCACGACCATGGTGAGGACGGCCATTGCTGCTGCGGTCACGAGAAATAAATCGCAACTCTGACTATGCCATAATCAACTCGGCCAAGTGCTGCATATCAGCCTCGGTATAGCGTTGGTCGAGCGGCAGTGGCAACAGGGTGCGGGCAAGGCGATTTTCGGTATCGGCAGCGTCCGTTGCCTCTACAACCTCGGGCCAGTATAGGGGGAGCCGCACCCCGGCATCAATCAAAAAATCTCGCAGCCCGGGTATACCGCACACCAGGGGATAACACATGGGTGCATGCGCCGGCTGTTGAGGCAGTTGCAAACGGTTGATGGGGGCCAACGCACGGTGCAACACGGCATAGTTGCGCAAGCGCTGTATGGCAAAATCTTGCCAAGGGGTGCCGCAAACCAGCTGCCGGGCAAGCAGCCCCATGAGCTTGGGTGGCGTACTCAAGGCATCCTCCGCAGCCTGCACGGCAGCATCCTCAGAGTTCTGCATCAAAGCAACCGTGCGTGTGTCAGACTCCGTATCGGTCGGCAAGGCAAGCCCGACCGCTTGCAGCCCCACGGCAATACCACCATCTGC
Organism: Akkermansia sp.; assembly: GCA_045124875.1. GTDB lineage: Bacteria > Verrucomicrobiota > Verrucomicrobiia > Verrucomicrobiales > Akkermansiaceae > Akkermansia. Next base: position 5,149 of record JBGVMR010000050.1, on the reverse strand, counting down.
CATACCGGCAAACTTGCGCGGACTGTAAAATGTAGGCACCCCCGGCAGTGGCGGGGTGTAAAAAGCCGTAGTAGCATCCACCACCACGGCACACGGTGCCACGGCGGCAGCGGCAACTATGGCCTCTCCCGTAAGTCCGAAATAGTTAACCAACACCAACACATCTTGCGGAGACAGGGTCTCGGGCAAGATGGGGCGCAACTGCGCATCCACCGCGTAGCGCGCCACGGGTATTTGCATGCGCACCAAGGGCTCCACCACAGAGTCACAAATAAAACGCGGCAACCACACCCGCTGGGGCATGCGCGGCAAACTGCGCAAAATACACTCAAAAGCAGCGCGCCCACTGTTCACCCACAGAGTTGTGGCAGATTCCGGGTACGGGCACCCCACCGCATCGGGCATCGGCCGGTGCTGCACGGGTATTGCCCCACCCATGTGCAACGGGGGCCTCATTTCTTTTTGCGTTTTTTGCCCTGCTTTGCGGGGGGCGGAGATGTTAGTTCGATAATGAGCGTTCCTTTCATGCCGGCATCATTGAACGCACCGCCGAAGAGGCGCAGCGCCCCGTACGTCAGCCCGTCAATGGAGGCACCATACCTCTCGCAATCTGCCTTGTACGCGGCATCAATCTCTTCGCGGTTCAGGGGTGCGCCCTCTTTCAGCGCATGGTAGAGGGCATCGTGCCGCAAGCTGGGCATCAGGTGGGCAAGCTCGGTATGCCCTACGGAGTTGCCATCCCACACATAACCGGCGTACACAATAAACGTATTGCCACGCGCCTCCATCAGCACGGGATTGGGGGCATAAATGGAGCGCCCCCTCCAATACCCCACATTCACGTTGGGGTCATTCCACGTAATAGTCTTCTTTGTGGTCAGACAAAATCCCGGTGCTTTTGCGGCATCATAGCTATACCAGCAATCCTCCTTTTGGGCTTCCTGCGCAATGGCGGGGTCCATGGTTTTGCCGGTATTTTCGCTACCTGCATTTGCCATGGCAGAGGCCACAACACAGCTGTTGCTCAGCACACAAAACGCAGCAAAGGCCGCTATTCTGATAATAGGTTTCATACCCCCTACCGTTGGCTGTTTACTTAAGTTTTCTGCGGGTGATAAGGTACACTTTATCACCATGGCGCACCTTGGTAGACAGCGCCACCAGAGCACGGGCGCCCTTGGGTGCGGTATCAACAATACGCGTTACGCCGTTTTCATCATCGCAGCGCACCTCGGGCACCACCAAGCTGACAATACCCGTGGTGGGGCCGGTTATCTCAATCTTATCACCGGGGGAAAGCGGGTGTGCCTCCAAGCGTATCTCGGCCACCTGCACCTTGGGGTACCAGCGCAACACGCGGCCCAAGTGGTGGCGCTGCTCGAGCGCAAGGCTGTTAGAGCAACCGCTCCACGTCTCCCACTCCTCGCCCAAATAATAACCGCCGTGCCAGAACTGGCGGTTGAACACGCGCTGCAACTCGGCCTCCCAAGCATGCACCTTCTCGGGCGTCCACTCGCCCTTGGCACAGCAGGTCACGGCCTCTTTGTACACAGAGGTAACGGTAGAAACATACGACTCTGAGCGTCCGCGCCCCTCCAGCTTGAACACGGCTACACCGGCCTCCACCAGCTGATCTATCACGCGTATGGTACAAATATCCTTCGGCGACATGATGTATTGGTTGTCGATGTCCATCTCAAACCCGGTCTCGGTATCCGTCACACGGTACGTGCGGCGGCACAGCTGGAAACACTGCCCGCGGTTGGCGCTGTGGTTATAGGCCGCCAAGCTCATACCGCATTTGCCCGATACACCGATGCAGAGCGCACCGTGGGCAAATATCTCTATACGCACAAGCTCGCCGCTCGGCCCTTTGATTCCCTCGCTCTTGATACCCTCAATAATGGTGCGAATCTGGGAGAGCTTCAGCTCGCGGGCCAACACCATCACATCCGCATACGCGGCAAAAAATCTTACCGCAGACAAGTTGCACACATTTGCCTGCACAGATATATGCACCTCCAGCCCGATGCTGTGTGCATAGGTAATCACCGCCAAATCTGCCGCAATCACCGCATCTATACCGGCATCTTTTGCCTTGCGCAGCAGCTCTTGCATGGCCTCCACCTCTTCATCATAAATGATGACATTGCAAGTCAAATACGCCTTGGCCTTGCAGGCGTGGCACAATCGCGCCACCTTCGGCAAATCTTCTACCGTAAAATTAACCGACGAACGCGCGCGCATGTTGAACATACCCACGCCAAAGTACACACTATCTGCCCCGGCTCTCAATGCCGCTGCCAATGACTCATATGACCCCGCAGGAGCCATGATTTCCAATCCTTGCATACACACAGCATACCGATTTACCACCTCATGGTCAAGGCAAATCACGATATTTTATCTGATTTTCAACAGACAAACGAAGGCCGCAGCTTCTGCCGCGGCCTTCGTCCAACTTACTACCTATGAAACTCAGTTCCTCATCATCAGTGGCCCGGGGCGCTCTCTCCTTCACCCGAGGGCGGGGAACCGATATAGTTTATACACCAAAGTGGTGGGATTTGTTCAAAAAAATTCTGATTTTTTTTTAATTTTTTTCATCCACCACCGGAATCGGTGTTTCGTCTTTTTTATACAAATTATTGTCTTTAAGGTAATAGCGTGTTTCTTTAAGAATAATACCGGAGAGGGCAATCACGCAAATAAGATTGGGGATAGCCATAAGGCCATTGGCAATATCGGAGAAATTCCAGACAATGGTGCTTTCGCTGATGACGCAGCCTACATACACGGCAACAACCCAAAGCACGCGGTAGGGGGTAATAAGCCTACGGCCGCCGAGGTACTCCAACGATTTTTCGCCATAGTAAGACCAGCCCAAAAGGGTGGAAACGGCAAAGGCAGACAAGCTGATGGTGAGCAGAATGGTACCAACAGACCCAATGGAGCTGAAAGCGGAAAGCATGTTGTACTGAGACGCATCGGTATGCCCTGCTGCCAAGAATGAGGTGGTGAGCGTAACACCGGTGAGGGTGCAGATGATGACAGTCCAGAACGGGGCGGTGTATGCCACCAGTGCCTGCTGCACGGGGTTGTCCGTTTTAACGGCAGCGGAAACAATGGGGGCAGAGCCCAAACCGGCCTCGGTAGCAAAGAGGCTGCGGCTGGCACCTTCTCTCATGGCGATGATGATGGTGGCGCCCAATGCACCGCCCGTTGCGGCGGAGAAGGAGAAGGCCTGCTCAAAGATAAGGCAGAAGGCATCGCCGATGAAGCCGAAGTTAACCACCAGCAAAATACCGCAGCCCAGCAGGTAAATAAACGCCATGGCCGGCACCAAGGCCGAGCACGCGCGGGATATGCCATTGAGGCCGCATATCAACACACCGGCTACCAACAAGGCCAAAACTCCCCCGGTAAGCTGCGGAGAAAACGGCAGGGTTTGTGCAATGGTATTGGCCTGCACGATGTTGCCGATACCGAAAGCCGCGATGGCGGTGAACACGGCAAAAAGCACGGCAAGCCACTTACATTTCAAGCCACGCTCAATGGCATACATGGGGCCGCCGCTGATATTGCCGTCTTTATCTTGCACACGGTAGCGAATGGCCAACAGGCTTTCTGCATAGCGTGTGGACATGCCTAAGAACCCGGTAATAATAAGCCAGAAGATGGCACCGGGGCCACCGGCTGCCACCGCAACGGCCACGCCGGTGATATTGCCTACACCCACATTGGATGCCAGCGACACCATGAGCGCCGAGAATTGAGAAATCTGCCCGCCGGTTTCACCTTTTTTCGGAAAATAGCATTTGAGCGCCTTAAGCAAATGGCGTTGCGGTGCCCGTAAGGCAAATGTATGGTACAGGTGTGTTCCCAACAAAACGAACACGAGAATATAGTTCCACAGAAAATCGCGGATTATTTCCAAGATGTTTGAGATGGCGGCTATCATGGTGTGCGCGTGGAGGATACTCTCTTACATGCGTGTTGTCAATGATAAAACACCCTACTGCTCCTTGCAGGCTGCGTTTTAGGGCTGCAAGCGTTCGATACCCCAAGTACCGTCTTCTTGCAGAGAATACATAAAGCGGTCGTGCACGCGGCCGGGGCCGCCTTGCCAAAACTCCATGTGGTGCGGCACAATGCGGTAGCCGCCCCAGAAGTCCGGCAGCGGTACTTTACCCTCGCAGAATTTGCGTTTGAGCTCCTGCAATTTCATCATGAGCAGCTTGCGGGTAGAGATAACTTGGCTTTGGTGAGACACCCATGCGCCCAACTGGCTTTCGCGCGGGCGGGTCAGGAAGTATTTGAGGGTTTCCATGCGAGAGATTTTTTCTGCGCGGCCGTAGACGATAATCTGGCGCTCGAGCGTTACCCACGGCAGCATCATGCAAATCTCGGGGTTGGCCTCCAGTTCTTTGGCTTTGCGGCTGGTGTAGTTGGTAAAGAATACGTAGCCGCGGTCATCGTAATACTTGAGCAACACCGTGCGCAAAGACGGGCAACCGCTCGGCGTGGCTGTGGCAATGCTCATGGCATTGGGCTCGGGGATGCCGCTCTTGAGCGCCTGCTTGAACCAGCGGTCAAACTGTTCAAACGGCGTATCAGCCAAATCTTTACGATGCAGGGTATCCTTGAGATATTCTTCACGAAACGCAGATAAATCCATATCCTTACTATACCGCCCCTCTTGCAAAAAGGCAAGACAAATTCCATACGAGCCCAAAAGATTTGGGAGCCGCGAATTTTCGATTCCCGATTTACGAATCGCGCTGTTAAAGTTTACAATTGAAAGATGCATCACCCCGATAAATTTTAATTTATCGGGCAGTTTGATGTGATGCTGTGAGCGAAGCGAACCGAATTCAAGAGCCCCGTGATAGCGGGGCGACGGACCAGTAGCCACGTAGTGTAGCTGCGTCAGCAGCGGAACCCGTGGTAGTGGTAGAAAAGAATCTCGGAGCCCGATGCACCGCTGCTGCTGAGGCCGACAGCAGGCTGGCATTCCCCCATAAGTATTGTTTGTTCATTTTTTATAATGTGTTGTTATTTAATAATAATACGGTTTTTATCTGAGCTTACTAACGCAAAAACAGGAGCGGGGCGTGCTGTCGGCCTCGACGCCTTCGCTACGCTTAGG
>JBGVMR010000049.1:0-36350 GCA_045124875.1 Akkermansia sp. | reverse complement strand
TCTACCACTACCACGGGTTCCGCTGCTAACGCAGCTACACCACGTGGCTACTGGTCCGTCGCCCCGCTATCACGGGGCTCTTAAATTTGGTTCGCTACGCTCACAGCATCACATCAAACACCCCGATAAATAACAATTTATGGGATGAAGATTTCAATTTTCTCAATTTATTCCCGCGCGTAATCTAGTGTATAAAGGGTATTTTTTCAAAACGTTAGTACACGTGTGTGAAGCAAACAATACGCCCCACTCCTGCATGGCAGGGGTGGGGCGTAAAATTATATGGCCTAAGTGGGCTTACTTAGTGATGAGGCCGTGGGCTTCGAGGAGGGCGTCGGGGTTGGGGTCGCGGCCCATGAAGTCGCGGTAGGCCTCGGCAGCGGGTTTACCATCGCCTACGGAAAGGATGGTCTTACGGAAGGCGGCACCGGTCTCGGGGTTCATGACACCCTCTTTCTTGAAACGGGTGAAGGCATCTGCGGCCAGCACTTCTGCCCATTTGTAAGAGTAGTAGCCTGCGGCATAGCCACCGTTGATGCAGTGGGTGAGGTGGCGCATGATGGAGGTGGCATCTGCCGTCATGGAGATGCGCCAGGGGCGCAGCAAATCATTAGAGGCAACATCCAAATCCTTACCCTCAAACTTGTCTGCGTAGTTGATGTGCATCTCGAGGTCGAGCTTGCCAACACAAAGCTGGCCCATGATGTCTGTGGCAGGCAAGAAGTAGCGGCTGGCGTTAAGCTTCTGCACCATTTCTGCGGGGATGGGCTCGCCGGTCTGGTAGTGGAATGCGTATTGGGCAATGCCCTCGGGCTCCCAGGTCCAGTTTTCTTGGATTTGGCTGGGCAGCTCTACGAAGTCCCAAGTAACGCTGGTGCCGCAGTGGGCAACAAGCTCTGTATCGCCGCACATGCAGTGCATCATGTGGCCGAACTCGTGGTAGAGGGTCTCTACATCGTAATGGCTAAAGAGTGCGGGTTTATCTGCGGTGGGCGGGGTGAGGTTGGCGGTAATGCAGGCCAAGTGGGGGGCATGCGGTTTGCCATCGTGAGCAGGCTCGCCATAGCGGAGGGGCATTACCCAAGCGCCGGCGCGTTTGGTGGCGCGGGGGAAGAGGTCCAGATAGAAGGTGCCCAAGTGGTTACCGGTGGCGGTATCGGTCACTTTGAAGCAGCGCACCTCGGGGTGCCATACTTCGATAGCGCCCTCGGGGCAGGTTTCGCCGGGCTTAAGGCAAGCGGTGGGCACTTCTTCGTAAGACACGCCGTAAAGCGGGCCGAAGGTATTGAACATACCCGTGATGACGCGGTTGCACTCTTGGTAGGGGCGCAGAGTTTCGGGGTCGAAGTTGTATTGTTCTTTGGCCATTTGGGTGAGGTAGTAACGGCGGTCCCAGGGGTTAACGGCCGTTACTTTTTCGCCGCGCTTGGCAGATACATAGTCGAGCACCTGCTGGCACTCTGCATCAAAGGCGGGTTTTACCTTTTCCATCATACCGTCGATAAAGGCCATGGCATTGGCACCACCGCCTACCATGCGGCGCATGGTCTTGAGGTCTGCGTAGGTACCGAAGCCCAGCAACTCTGCCAACTCGCGGCGCAACACCATAACGCGGGCAATAATCGGTGCGTTGTCGTATTGCTCGCCGGAGCCGATGGTGTTCTGGCCCTCCCAGCATTTTTTACGGGTGGCCTCAACGGTGCAATCGCTCAGCACGGAGCCGTAGCTGGTGTAATCCAGCGTAATACGCCATGCGGTTTTTTCGGGAGTGCCGTAGCCGTGCTTCAAAGCATCTTCAGCGGCAGCAGCCATCCAGTCCTCGCGCATGCCGTCAAGCTCAGCCGGGTCGGTAATGATGAGCTCCCATGCATTGGTGGAGTCGAGCACATTTTTGGCGAAGGTGAGGGTAAGCTCGGACATCTCTGCCTGGATTTCAGCCTTGCGGGCTTTTTTCTCGGGGGAGAGGTCGGCACCGCTATCTCTGAACGAGTCTACGGTTTGCTGCACGAAGCGCTGTTTTTGGGGGGAGAGCTGTTTTACCCAAGGCTGGGAGGCAGCACTTTTGATAACGATCCACAACTGCTCGTTAGAATTGATATCGGCAGACAGCTGGTTGAGCTCGGGCAGCAATTCTTTTTGCGCCTCGCGCATCTCGGGGCTGTCCATCACAGAGGAAAGGTGGTGCATGTAACCCTGCACTTGGTCGAGCTCGCGAGAGGCATCTGCCAGAGCCAAGAAGGTATTTTCAAACGTGGCTTCTTCGGGTTTGATTTTGCAAATGGCGTCAATACGTGCATAAACGCGTTTGATAGCAACTCGGGCATCTTTGAGTGCTTGCTCCGGGGTAAGCTGAGACCACGCGGGGTAAGGCATATCTTGGAAGAACGGGTGCTCGTTCTGAGCAGTTTGCACCTGTGCCGGAGCAACGGATTCTACAATTTCTGCGGCCTGCAACGTGCACAACCCGCTAAGGGCGCACACAGCAGTAAGGAGTATGTTTCTCGTTGTCATAATTTATCAGTGTTACAGTTTATACACCTGTCGATGTCAATTCTATCAAAAAAACTTTCATTTGCCAAACTTTTTTTACCGATGATGACTCGGCAAAACTTGAAATCTCATTGACAAGCCCACTGCATATAACTAGAATAGGGGAAGCACTACATCCACTCTTCTCTGCATGACCACCCCGGGCACACGTATTCGCAACTTACTGGCACTTATGCTCTGTGCCGGTGCATTGACGTGTTGCCGCCAAAGCCCGCAAGAGATAGCGGCAGAGGAGTTGGAGGCTATGGGGATTTTGCCCGAACACTACGGCACGGAGCTGCAGGAGGCCACGCTGCTCAATGACGCGGCCTTGATGCAATTGCTTATCGCCGCCGGTGCCCCGGTAGAGCAACAAACGGAAGATGGCGAAACCCTACTGCACACGGCGGCGGCACAAGGGCTGGAGCATGCAGCCAGGGTGCTGGTTTTGGCCGGGTTATCACCGGAGCAAAAAGACCGCGCCGGCATTACCCCGATACAGCGAGCCATTTTGCACCGGCAGCTGCACATGCCGGCTGTACTTGCCACGGCAGAGCTTGAAAAAAACGGTATTTTGCCGCAGCAATATACAGATAGGCTGATAGCGGCGTGCCTTGCCCAAGACTTTTACACGGCCCATTTGATTCATACCGCAGGGCACTCCATCAACACTACGGATGCCACCGGGCGCACCGCCCTGCTCTATTGCGCCGAGGCCGGCAAAGAGCAAGCCGTGCAATTTTTGCTCGCGCGCGGGGCAGATGCCACCCTAACGGCCCCAAACGGGCAAACGCCACTTTGCGTGGCAAGAGCAAACGGACACAAAGCAGCCACCGGGGTGCTGGCTGCCCATGCTTTGCTGCAGCTCGGGATAACGGAAGATGCTTATGACAGCACCCTGTTGCACGCAGCAGCAAGCGGAGATACCGAGACAGCCACCCTTTTGCACGAGGCCGGGGCTAACTTGGAGACCGCGGATGCCGACGGCAATACCCCGATGCACCTGGCCGTTATGCACAACCACAGCGAAATGGTTGCGCACCTGTACAGGCTTGGGGGCAACATCAATGCGCGCAATGCTGCGGGTATGTCGCCGCTATTTACAGCCATAGCGCATAACAGGGTAGAGCATATTGAATTGCTGCACCGTTTGGGCGCAAAAATGAACCTCTGCCTGCCCGATGGCCGCAACCCGCTTCAATTTGCGGTTACAGAGGGATACCGCCTTTGCATTGTACCCTTGGCGCAAATCGGGGCAGATGTGAACAAAGCGGACTCCCACGGCAACACGCTGTTGCACTTTTGTGCCGCACACGGCCAACAATACTGCATGCAAGCCCTGCTGCAAGCCGGGGCAAATGTGCATAGCCGCAACAAGATGCAGTTGAGCGCCCTGCACTATGCCTGTGCCCAACATTACACGGCCTGCGCCCAAATACTCATTGAGCACGGGGCTGTGGATGATATTTATACAGCAATTCTTGCAGATGATGAAGCCGCCTGCCGCCATTATCTGAGCATAGCCAATGTGGTCAATAAAAAGGATGGGCTGGGCTGTGGCCCGCTGCATTGGGCGGCACGGTTCAACAGGATTTCACTGTGCACCCTGCTGCTGGAGCATGGGGCAGATGCCACCGCCACCGATGCCGCAGACCGCACCCCCGGCGACTATGCCCGCATCAAGGGGCACACAGACTGCATGCAACAGCTGGCCGTAGAAGCGCTCCGCCTGCGGGGGTGCACCACAAAATACGCCACAGCCCTGCAACTTGCCATTACAGAGGGAGACACGCCCATGCTGCGCTTGCTGATAGATGCCGGCACCGATTTGGAGAAACCCGACAAAGCAGGCTGGCCGGCTCTGCACTTGGCTGTAAAACATAATAAACCCACCTGCATTGCCTATTTGTTGCATGGCGGGGCAAACCCGCAAACAACTACGGCAACGGGGTATACCGCCTTGCATTTGGCCGTCAGCTTGGGGGATGAGGTTTGCACCAAAGCGCTGTTAAATGGCGGCGCAGATGCCGATGCACGCTTGCACAGTGGTTGCACAGCCCTGCATTTGGCTGCCCGCTTGGCACAGCAAGGTTGCATGCAATACCTGCTGGCCGCAGGTGCTAATGTGAACCTGGCCAACTACCGCGGCGACACCCCGCTGCTGGAGCTGGCGCGGTGGAATTGGAGCAGCCCCGACAGTGCCGCCCTCCTCATCCAAGCCGGGGCAGACATCAACGCCGTCAACATTATGGGCGAAAACGCCATCCATGCCGCGGCCATCTCGGGCAACAAAGCATGCCTGGCCCTCTTTATCTCTGCCGGGGTTAATACCAACTCTGCAACAAACGCAGGTAAAACTCCCCGAGAATTGGCAAAATCATACGGACACAAAGATTGCGAGGCCTTGCTCAAAGAGGCAGAGACGGATTCTCTCTCCGCCGCGAGATAATCTGTTTATTACAAGCCCCCGAACAAATCTACGGCCTTACGCCATACCACGTAGGCTATCATCATGCGCAAAATAAGGGCTGTAAACATGCCCCATGTTACAACCAAGGTAAGCTTCTTTTTGGGGTGCCACTTACAACGCTTGGCTACCCAATAAAAGGCCGCAGCGTGCAATACGCTGGACATTATCACAGAAAAGCCGAACGATATACCCACCCATGCCAACAAATGTGCCAGCGGTAAGGTAAAAGCAAATACACACATCAACAAGTCAGAAAAATCGCCATATGCCCATGCCACTACCCCAGAGGGCACGGCCAAGCACATCAGCAGGGTATACCACGCTACTTTGCTGTATCTTTCTTCTTGTGTCGGTATGTACATTTCTGTGCAGTATCATGCCGTAGTCGCTCGGCATTGTCAAGCAACTATTGTCCGCATTGCGTCAGTGGGCTTACGTGACCCAAAGATTTGGGTCACGCGAATTTACGAAAGACGAATTACGATTTGCAAATTAAAAGCAAGCGGCTTACGCCGATAATGAAAGGACGGCATGATGCCCCTCTGGTGGATATTTGACAAAATGGTCTGATTTTTGGAGTATAGAGAGTTTTTTCAAACGCTTTGTTAAATATTTTAGTTGATAAATTTGAGTTTAGCGGGCAGATGGCTCGCGTTAGCGAGCGGAATTTTTGAGCCCCGGCTAGGGGCGGCATACAATAGCCCGGCGGTGGCGCCCCGTCAGGGGCAGAACCCCGGGAAAAGATAAAAACAAAATTGGAACCCCGGTGAGGGGTGACATAATGCGTGGTGTTAATATTCACGTTGATTTTGTAATGATACAATGCACGAAAAATAAAAACCTTACGCCATTAAGCCACCCTTTATGCCACCCCGCCATTCGGCGAGGTTCGAATAACGTTTATTCCGGACCCGGGGTTCCGCCCTTCGGGCTGCACCGCCGGGCTACCATATACCGCCTCGCCATACGGCGAGGCTCTTAAATTCCGCTCGCTTACTCCCGCCTTCGCCCTGCGGGCTTCGCCGAGGCAGGCGCCATCTGCCCGATAAATTACAATTTTGCGAGCTGTTGCTTCTATCAACTAAAAATTTAAACAAAGCCTTAACCATACTATCGGTGGGAGGGGTGAAGGTTGTGCTTAACAAAACGGCCCTGCGAACCGCATGGGACGCAGGGCCGGTAAAATGTTGCACGGGGCGGGTTTATTCTACGGGGATGACATCAATCTCAGACACAGCGGCAAAGTCGCCATCGCTGTGAGAGGAGAGAGCCACCAAGCGAATATAACGGGCGCGGGCGGGGGAGAAGAAGAGAACGCGCTGAACATCGCTGCTCTTCTCGAAGGTACCGCGGGCAACGGGGTTGCCCCAAGAGTTGCCGTCATAGCTGACGTACACCTCGTAATCCTTCACGTAGGCGCCCTCAACGGCAGCACCGCGATAGGTGATACCCTTGATATTAAGCTCGTCGCCGAGGTTGATGCGGATATCGTGCGGATAACTGGCCACGGTAACACCGCGCATGGTGTGCCAGAAGGTATCGGGGTTGCCGTCAAGCACATTGCGGGCAGCGCCACCCTCGGGCAGGTCGGAGCTGGCATAAGCCACGGAGAAGAAGGCATTGGCGGGGTAAGAGCCCACCACACGTGTGACGTGGGGCTTGAGCTCGGCCACGGCAGCGTAGGGCTCACCCTTGCTGATGGCCTCCAAGCACACCATCTTGATGTACTTGGTCACCACGGGTGTTTCCAGAACAACCGTCTGCTCGTCATCCGTGTCTGCCATTTGCAGTGTGCAATCGGGTTGGGCGCTCCAGGTCTTGCCATCTTTGCTGAAGTAGAAGGCCAGTTTGCCCACACGGGATGAGGAGCGACCTTGGCGCGGGGTGATGCTGATACCGCTGAGCTCGGAATCCACACCGAGGTTGACCACTACCTCATGCGGGTACTGGGCGCAATTCTCGCTCCAACGAGAGTGCCAGAAGGTATCGCGGCGGCCATCGATGAGGCTCCAGGGGGATTCTGCCTTGCCGGAGTAGCTGGAGCAGGATTCTATGCGCAGCAGGTTGGCCGGGCGCCAGCTGTCGAACTGCTGCATGCACAGCACGGAGTTCATGCAACCGGGGGCAGAGGCGTATGCACGCACCACGCCGTTCTCGCGCAGCAAGAAGGGCTCGGTATAGATGCGCTCGGAGCCATCGGGCATGGTCATGTGAATGGTGGCATTGCGTGTTGCAGAGGTGGCATGCACATAGCCCATCTCATCGCGAGAAATGGTAACGGCACCTGCCAGCGGCAAGCCCTTGCGGCCTACATCCTCAGCTTTGTCCACAGAAAGCAGCGGACGCAGAGAGAAGATGAAGGTGGTGGGTGCGGTGAGCGGGATATCGCGGTCAATGGGGCGCGGGCCGCAAGCGGCACCACCCAAGCCGAGGGTGAAGGCATCGATATTGAGCACGGTTTGGCCGGCACGCTGAATTTCCTCGGGGTGCGGGGCATGGAACAGCGCCTGCGGTGTGCAGGGAAGCGCGGAGAAGTTAAAATCCTCGCCGGCAACACTGGCCACCATGAGGCCAACGCCGTTGTCATCCGTTACGGCAACCCAGTGGGTATCCATGCGGTTACCCTGCTCCATGGGGAGGGGGTAGCGCTCTACCATATCGTTCACCTTGCCGGTGTAAATGCCCACGGGGGCACCGGCTTTGCGGTCCGGGTAGTTCTCGCCGGGGCCGCGGCCGTACCACTTCACATGGTTGAAGCGCTCGGGCAGCATCAAGCTGTAGCCGAGGCGGGGCAGCACGATGTTGGACTCGCTGGGGATGATACCGGCAGCCACGCTGATATAACCATTGGGCAGAATGGTGTAAATCATCTGCGTGGTGTAATGGAAATCTTTCTCCGTAACAGGGCCGTTATCGGTAAGCTCAAACTTACCTTGGTCGTACTCTCGGCTGTCGAGACTTTCTTTGCGAACACCGCGAGACACGATATCACAAGAGATGCGAACGGAGCCATCCTTAAGGCGCTCTACCAACAGCGGGGTGGCGGTATGGGTCATGTTGCGCATACCGTTGTTGAGCCACTGGTTCATGGCCCACTTATCGTTGGCAAGCGGGGCACGGAAAGAATTGAGATGAAGCGTAGCCTTATCGCCGATAATCTCTTGGCCGTTGACAATGAAGTTACGTACACCACCGGTAGCTTTATCGATGGAGACGGTGAAGTTGCGTCCAATCACAACCATACGGTCATCTTCGTTGCGCACGTCTACAGCCATTGTGTTATCCAACTGCATGATAGAGGGGCTGTAGTCGTTAAACGCTGCGGGCAGCAGCATCTGCTCGGTAGCTACCACATAGCCCTTCTCTGCCCACTCGGTATTCTCGCGCAGGCGCAGGTTAACGGTGAGGTAGTACTTGGCATCTTTCAGCAGGGCGGCGGCATCCACGGAGTCGGTGGGGATGATTACCTCTACCGTCTCCAAGGGGGCGGCAGCAATATCAACAGACCCGGAGGCAATTACCTTGTTACCTTCTTCCATGATGGTCCAGTCTGCGCTGTACTCATTAAGGTTGGTGAAGAGGTGCTTGTTGCGCACGCTGACGCGCAGACCGTTGCCGGCATCCGTAAGGCCTACCAGCTTGAATGCGGCATTTTGCTGCACCTTGCGAATTTCGGCATACAGGGGGGTAACGGTGCGGTCGCTGTAAATCACACCCTTAATGCAGAAGATACCATCGTGCGGGAACTCGCCGTGGTCGCCACCATAGCTTTGGCGCACCACCTTGCGACCATCGGGCAGTGTTACCTCTTGGTCGTAGCTTTGGTGAATCCACTCCCAAATACCGCCACCGATGATGGAGTCGCTGGAGTCGATAGCCTCCCAGTAATCTGCCAAGTTACCCATGGAGTTGCAGAGAATGTGGGCATACTCAGAGATATACCAGGGTTTGACAAGCTTGCGGGCAGCAATCTCGCGGGTCCAGTTCACGCTGGGGTACTGGTTGGAGCACAGGTCTGCAAGGTCGTTGTTACGCTCGTACTGAGTGAGGCGAGAGGGGTCGCGCTGTTTAATCCAGTCGCGCACAGCGGCAAAGTTTTCGCCGGGGCCGGCCTCGTTACCGTAAGACCAGATAACAACACAGGGGTGGTTCTTGCTTTGCTCCACCATGTTGATATTGCGCCATACGTGCTGGGCTTTCCACTCTTTGGGGTGAGAGAGGGAGAGCTCGCCGTAGTAGTAACCGTGAGACTCGATATTGGCCTCGTCGCACACGTAGATACCCAGCTCGTCGCACATCTCGTAGAAGAAGGCGGGCTGCGGGTAGTGAGAGTTGCGGATGTGGTTGATGTTGCCGCGCTTCATGATGAGCAGCTCTTGGCGGCACTCTTCCTCGGTCACGGTGTGGCCGTTGGCGTGCTGGCTTTCGTGGCGGTTCACGCCCTTAAGCTTAACGGGTTGACCATTCACCAAGAAACGGCCTTCTACCAGTTGCACATCGCGGAAACCAATCTTGCGAGAGATGGTCTCCGTCACCTTACCCTCGGCGTCCTTCAGGTAAATCATGAGGCGGTAGAGGTTCGGCTTCTCGGCGCTCCACAAAGCGGGGTTCTGCACGGTGGCATTTACCGTGGTGCGCACATTCTCGCCGGCAGCAACTTTACCCGTGGCAGGGGTGAGGGTGGCCACGGTGTTGCCGTTCATATCAAGCAACTCGGCCTCTACGGTGTAGGCACTCTCTGCCTGCGTGCGGTTGTTAACATCTACCTCTACATGCAGGTGGCTCTTGCTGTAATCTTTTTTGCCGGGCTCGCCGCTGAAGTCGGTGTGCACAAAGAAGTCGCGCACCAGCACCTGCGGGGTGCTGTACATGATAACATCGCGGAAAATACCGGACAAACGCCACATATCCTGGCACTCCAAATAAGAGCCGTCGCTGTAACGGTATACCTCTGCGGCTACCACGTTTTTACCCGGTTTTACGTACGGGGTAATATCAAACACGGCGGCCGTGCGGCTGTCTTTAGAGAAACCTACCTTCTGCCCGTTGACAAAGAGGTAGAAGAAAGAGTCTACGCCGTCAAACTGAATGAACACACGGCGGCCATCCCAATCTGCGGGTATCTCCACGTCGCGGCGGTAAGAACCGACGGCGTTGGGCTCGCTCTTGGGCGTGGTGTACTTCTCTTCTGTCTCATTACGCGGCGGGGTCATCACGCGCGGCCAGTCGCGCACAAAGGTGTAGCGCTGGTTGCTGTAAATAGGTATACCGTAGCCACGCATCTGCCAGTTGCTGGGTACATCTATCGTGGCCCAGGAGCTGACGTCTGTCTCGGGTTTATAAAAATCAACCGGGCGTTGATCGGGAGACGGTGACCAGTGGAATTTCCAGTCTCCGTTCAGCGACATGACCAGTGATGAATCCTTACGCTTACCTTTCAGCGCCTCATCTCTGTTGGCAAAGGGAACAAAAAAAGCGCGGGAATCTTCTCGCCCCTGCGAAAGATTCTCCGGGTTTTCCCAGTCCGGATGGGGTTGGTAAGCCTCTTGTCCTGCGGCTACGGCTCCGGCAAGAGCAATAGTAGCCGTGATGGTCTTGAGCATCTTCATACAGCGCAATCTTAGCACATTACATATGACAAGGCAAGCAAAAAGCACGTTTGCACACCTAATGATTTTAATATAAACTATTTGCAAATAATGTTTCATTTTTAATTTTTGTCTTGCAAAACAGCCGGCATCAGGCATAATAGGGGGTACATGAAAACACCACATCTCCTCACTGCCCTGTTACTGGCCGGCACACCGTGTATGGCTCAGCAGCCCCCCGCACCGAACACCGCGATATCTGCCCCCGCGACAGATGATGCCGCCATTAAAGAAGCCGGAGACATCATCATCGCTATCTGCCTGCAAATGGAGGCAGTGCATGATAAAGAATCGGCAGATGCCCTCGCTGTGGCGTTGGAGCAGGCAGAGCAACGCGCTGCCGAGCTGCTTTCAGAGCTTGAGTCAACTGAAAACGCACAAGAGCTGCTGCTGGACTACCTGGCGCAAAACGGCTTCAGCGCAGAGCGACTCGATAATGCAGAAAAGAGATTACGCGACGGGAGAGCATTCGGTTCCCTCACATTGGGAGAATTTTTAGACATACCCATATCCGAAATTATGAACTTGCAACCGGCCCCGCAAGAGCTTCTCAGCGAGGTGGAAACCCTCATCACGCAAACCGTGTCCCAAATACACCCCGAAATCAAGGGTGGGCCCGGCACCTCTGAGCAAACGGCATGGATTATGCCGGCCTCTGACGAAGCAGTTGAACTGCAATACGATATCTTAAGAGCCCTAGGCCCGGAAATCACCACCGACTGTCAACATCTTATTTGCGGGGCTGACGGCAAAAGGTATGATATGCACACCCTTGTTATCAGAACGGCAGATGATATTTATACCGCAGAGTTGTGGTTTGATATCAGCGACTATTGGGTCAAGATGACGGGAGAGCTGAATCAAGAGGACGAATTGTATGAAGAGGAATCAACCGCCCCGACGGAAGAAGAGCAAGCCTTGCTTGCAGAGGCCGCGCTCATCATGAAAGATGTCTGTGACATATTGAGTACCGTACACGACAAAGAGTCTGCCGAGGAGGCCGCGCGTGCCATTAACGTTCTGCATACACGCTGGGATGAATTGATGGAAGCCGGGCTTGATCATTGCAACATAGATGACTTTTTCAAAGCCCTCGAAGAAGTCGGCATTACTGAAGAAATGCTCGATGAAATCGCTAACACACTGAAGAAAGCCAATTTCTACGGGTCAGAAGCACTCCGAAACGCCGGCGGATTCTTTTAATAGACAGCGCGACTAAGATTGTCGATTGACAAATTTAGCCCCACAAATGATGATTTGTGGGGCTTTTTGATTCGGTATTATCCAATTTACCCTCACGGGGTGGTATTATTCAACGCATCGCGGAGGGCGGTTGAACCATAAAAATCTACGGAAAGCAGGCTTACATATTCGGCATGCAGAGAGCGGACTTCCGCATCAGCCATTGGGTCGTACTGCATGATATGCTGAGGGGTAAGACCGGTAGCAGCACAAGAGGCCAACAGCTCCGCTACCCGAGGAGCGGCAGCATCTGCCGTGGCGGCATCATGCACGGCGCGCAACAGTGCCAGCAGTTCTTCTCTTTCGCTAATGGCTTTCGCAGCATCTGCGCGGTCAAGAGGTTTAGCATATTCAGCCGGCAACCCGTAATAAGCAGCCAAGGCGACAGAGCCGTAAAAATGGTTGGCTGCCAAACGCTCCAGCTGATATTTAGACTCCATTTCATGTTCTTCGGTCCATCCATACTTTGCCAATGCAGCACGCATATCGGTACGGGATTGGAAGGCACCTTTCAAATGCCGAGACTGCATGTTACGCCTTACCGCCCATCTCCGCAGTTCCGGCATAGCGGCTTCAACCCCGGCAGCATCTCGCAGAGTCAGCACAATTCGGTGAATATGGAGGCTCGCCTCCACATTCTTCTGTACAGCAGCTTCTTGTTTTGGGGTCAATGTAACAGCAGGTGCGTTTTCTGCACAAGCTACACATGAAAAAGCAGCAAGCGCCATAACATAGGGCAATGTTCGGTTCATGATTTTAAGTTGGGTTACGCTTAATGAAAATAAAAAGGCCGCCATTCACTGTTAAGGAAAATGGCGGCCGAAAGTTTGGACCAGCCTACGGGCTTTACAGGGCCTGAGCCTTCTCAACAATGTTGGGCACATTCATGCCGAGCTCGCTGAGCACTACCTCACCGGGTGCGGAGAAACCGTAGTGGTCGATACCGATGATGGTACCCTGTGTGCCGACGTAGCGGTACCAGAGGTCGCTCTTGCCGGCCTCTACTGCGAGGCGGCGTGTGCAAGAGGGCGGCAGGATGCTGTCCTGATAGGCTTTCTCTTGGCGGTTGAAGCGCCACATGGAGGGCATGGAAACCACGCGAACATCGGGGCCGAGCTGCTTAGCGGCCTCCAAGGCAAGGTAAACCTCGGAGCCACTGGCAATGATGATGCGGCCGGGCTGCTCAGTTTGCTCGTGCAGGGCAATGTATGCACCCTTGAGGGTACCCATGCGGCGAGCCTCTGCGCTGATGGGGGTGGAGGCGGTAAGGCTGGGCACGTTCTGGCGGGTGAGAATGAGGGCCGTGGGGCCATCCTTACGCTCCATGGCGCACATCCAAGCACCGGCAGCTTCTTCCTCGTCGGCAGGGCGCACAACATCCAGATTGGGGATGACACGCAGGCCGGTCACGGTTTCAACGGGCTGGTGGGTGGGGCCGTCCTCGCCCACGGCTACGGAGTCGTGAGTGAGCACGTAGGTGATGGGCAGCTCGGAGAGAGCAGCCACGCGGATGGAAGCGCGCATGTAGTCTACGAATACGCAGAAGGTACCGGCAGATACGCGGAAGAGGCCATCATAGGCAATACCGTTGCAGATAGCGCCCATGGCGTGCTCGCGGATACCGAACCAGAAGTTGCGGCCTGCGTAGTTGGAGGCAGAGAAGTCACCACCGTTCTTAAGGTAATTCTTGTTGGAGGAGAAGAGGTCTGCACTGGTGGAGAGGAAGCCCGGGCAGGCATCTGCAATGTAGTTTTCGGCATCGGCACCGGAGGCGCGGGTAGCCAGCTTGGCACCCTCTGCAAAGGCGGGGATAAGGGCAGAGCACTTATCGGCACGCAAGCCATTGGCGGCCAAGTCAATACCGTCTGCCAATTCTACCACCTTGTCGGGGTTGGCGCTGCACCATGCGTTGTACACGTCTTTCCAAGCAGCGTATGCAGTCTCGCGCTCGGCCTTAACGGAAGCCATGTAGGCACGCACCTCTTCGGATACGTAGTAACGCTCATCAGTGGGCAAGCCCCAGTTGGCATGAGCCTCTGCCCAAAGCTTGGCACCGCCCTCACCGTGCCCCTTGGTGGTACCCTCAAAACCGGGCACACCCTTGGCGATAACAGTCTTGGCAATGATGAGTTTGGGGCGACCATTCTTCTCAAGGCGGGCAGCACGCAGGGCGTTGCGCACCTGGTTAAGGTCGTTACCGTCAATGGTAACGGCATCCCAGCCTTGGGCGGCAAAGGCAGCGGCCACGTCATCCACCTGAGTCACCTCGATGGGGGCATCAAGCGTAATGCCGTTGGCATCATAAATCAGCACAAGGTTATCAAGCTTAAGGCAGCCGGCAATGGCGGCGGCCTCGCGAGAGATACCCTCCTCTATGCAACCGTCACCGGCTAAGCAGTATACGGTCTGGTTGAAAATCTCATGCTCGGGCGTATTGAAACGGGCGGCAGCATGCTTGGCGGAGATAGCAAAGCCCACGGCGTTGGCAATACCCTGCCCCAGCGGACCTGTGGTGCATTCCACACCCGGGCAGCAGCGGTACTCGGGGTGACCGGGGGTATTGGAACCCTTGGCACGAAAAGCCTTAACGTCATCCATCGTTACATCATACCCGCTCAGGTGCAACCATGCATACAAGAACATGGAACCGTGACCACCGGAAAGCACAAAGCGGTCTCGGTTGAGCCAACGCGGCTCAGAAGGGTTGATGTTAAGCAGTTCGCCATAAAGAACGGCACCGATTTCAGCACAGCCCAGCGGCAAGCCCATGTGCCCCGACGCCTTGTCAAAAATTGCATCTATTGCAAGACCTCTGGCTTCATTGGCTGCCTTTTGTAAGATTTCCGTGTTCATGTTAGGCGTATTATAGCAGATTCTGCGTCTATGTAAAGACAAAACGCCACTTACAAGCCTTTTGAGTTGTTTTTCTGCGGCCGTATAAATGCACAATACAAAAAAAACAGCGCACGGGCCGCATACTCGGCACGTGCGCTGAAAAGCAATGTAAGGCGGAGGGGGGGATCAGTTCTTCTTCATCTCAATAAAGCCGGAGCAACCGAACCATCCATCATTACAACGGGCAGTAAGGCGCACCTCCACCTTGGCGCCCTTGGGCACCGCAGGAACGGCAAACGTAACGGTCTTGGTATTCTTATCGGCAGGGGCATCTGCCTTGGCTACCTCTTTACCATTCACCAAAAGGCGGTAATTACGGGTTACCATGCCGCCGTTATCCACGGGGATAAGAGAGAAGGTGTATGTGCCGGGACCGTCAATAGAATCGGTAACATTGACACGCCAATCTTTCTCGAAGCCGAGGGTCTGGTGACTGGAGTCGTAGTAATACCCTTCAATCACCGTCACAGAGTCAGCATCCCAATAATGAATCCAGCGCTTGGCACCTTTGGCCAACTGGGTTTTGGGGTCAAGCTTCACAATCTCCTCATAAACTTTGATAATGGGGGTGGTATCTCGTTTATCGGGGGTGGTGGTAGAAACAATGCGCTCGCGGATGATGTAGGCCAAGCCGGCAAGCCATTGCTGGCGGCGATGGCGGTATTTCTCCTGCTTCATCAGCTTAGAATCCAGCACCTTGCGCACATAGGCCTCAGCCTCATCGAACTTGCGATCCTTACCGCTGAGCTTGCCGTCTTTGCCGCCATGAAGAATACCCTTAATTTCACCATACATGGCCAAGTGATCCATGGCAAAAAGTGATTTGTAACCGGTTTCATCTTGCGGGTCATGCTTACGAATAATGCCGGTAAGAGAACCGCAACGCACGGCAAATTGAACGGGCAACAGCTCCAGCGCTTGGCCGGCAGCCTTGGCAGCCTCCACCCCTTGGGCTTTGTTTGCTTTTTGAGCAAGCTCAGCAAACTCGGGTGCCTTGGCAGCCAACTTAACGAGCTTCTTCATCACCTTTTCGGGTGACTTGCTGACTTGGTCGCCACTGTACTCGGCCATAAAGGTACCATCGGGCGCCAACAATACCACGGCAGGCAAGTTGTAATGCTCAATGGGTAGCACCTTTTTGCGCACATCGACCTTCAAGCCGGTTTTGTCGTCGAACTGGCCGAACACGAAGGTTTCTCCATGTGTCTTGGCAACAGCCTCCCATGCTTTACAGAAAGCACCGACCTTGGGCTGCCAGTCAGACCCATACCAAACCACCAAGCAAGGCTTGCCCTCTTTGGCTGCCTTTTCCTTGGCGGCAGGCACATCGGGGAACGAGAGTGTAGCAGCCTGACTCACCATCACAGTACCCGGCACAAGCAGGGCTGAAAGTAATACATGTTTCATATCTGAATTTGCTGGGGGTTATTTGGTGTAAATGACGAAGTGAGAGATATGGGCATAATCAGCAGCACCTGTGTTATCAAACTCAACTTTTACCCATTTGCCGGGGGTGCCGTCAGCAAACTTCACCACCCATTCTTTGGGCATATTGTCGGTAGATTCACGGGGCTTCCAGGTGGCGCCGTCTTCACTGGTGTAAACGGTGGCCTTCTTCATGCGGTGCTCGCTGCCATCCGTTTTGCGGATAATGCAACCGGTAAGAGATTTACGCTCCGGCAGCTCTACAATCATGTAGGGTTTTTCCTCCTTAGCCGTGTGGCACTTACCACCGGTAGGTGTCGGGATGTTGATATGCCATACGGGGGTATCCCACTGGGTTGTGGAAGAGATGCGGAACATAGCAGCCTTAGCCGGCTTGCCGGGCAAATCTTTAGCACCCTTAAGCGCAATATTAACGGGGCATTCGCCGGAAACCTTCACAGCAGCCTCGGTAATGGAGCGGAAAGCGGGTGCAGAACGAGCCTGCTCTGCCGCAATGATGGCTTTACCATACGCAGCGGCCATTTTCTTGGCATGCTCAGCATCTTTGCTACCGGAAGACTTCTTGGCGGCCAGCTCTGCAGCTTTGCTGAACGCTCTGCTGAAGACTTCTTCTTTACCACCTTCCACATATGTTTTCACACCCCACTCCAACACTTTACCGAAGGTTGTGGCATCTTCTGATGCCATG
The DNA here is from genome assembly GCA_045124875.1 of Akkermansia sp. Classification (GTDB taxonomy): domain Bacteria; phylum Verrucomicrobiota; class Verrucomicrobiia; order Verrucomicrobiales; family Akkermansiaceae; genus Akkermansia. The sequence goes on along the minus strand of JBGVMR010000049.1, from coordinate 19,432 downwards.
TGAGTAGCAAACAAAGCAGTAAGGTATTTTTCGCGGGCGGCATCAGTCTTGAGAGACTCGGATTGAGTCTTCAGCAGGGCCTCAATGCTGACAGCCCAAGAAGACGGGGTATCGGCAATCATCTTGTGCATCAGGCCATAAATCTCAGCCTTCTGCTCATCGGTCATCCCATCCACCTGCTCCTTGAGGTCCTTGATAACTTCTACGGAAGCAAAACCATTCTTCTTGTACAAGGGAATCAACTTGCAGATGTAATCAAAGGCTTGGTCGGGGGTCAAGCCTTTCTCTTTGAGCAACCTGTGATAAGATGCACGGAAGAACGGGTGCAAGGGAGATATCTCAAGCGTTTTCTCCCACATGGCAATGGCACCCTCTTTATCACCCACAGCCTCTAAAGCCTTAGCGCAGAAGCTATGACGGTAGGCTTTCTCAATAACGGCATCATCTTTGAATACCGTCTCCATCAGCAGGTAAGAGGTGGGGGCTTGGTTGCCGAAAATACGGTTATGCATGCCACCATCAGGGCCACCGAACCCACCACGCCAATCACCGCGCTTAATGCGGAAACCATACGCGCAGTGGCCGGGTTGGCCTACGGTGTATGCCGGTATGCCGTGAGCCATGGCAGCTACGCAACCCAAGTGAGACATAGCACCACACACACCACCGTTGCGGTGAGTGGCTTCTGCCCAGCTGATGTTGGCGTAGGGGTAATTATACATACCACCCTGTACCGAGTCGCCGAACAGGGAGGGGTCTGTATAAACGGCAGCCCAGCATGCATAGTCGTAGCGATCCCACGGCACGTTGATATTTTCAAGCGCCCATTCAAAGGATTTATCATCCCAGTCTTGCTGGGGAATACCTACAGTAAAGCGCAACTCCCACGGGCGCAGCTTTTTGTAACCGGGGTGCAATACACCGCGTTTGGCATTCTTCTGGAAGAACTGATAACGCCATACCGGGTTGTAGCGGTTAGGATTCTTCTTGGCAATGGGCGGGTTGGGGTCCGTCTCACCACCGCCCCATACAGAGGCCAAAGCCACGGCCAGGCCCTTATTCTTAACCTTGCCTTTCTCCTCTTTCCAGATTCGGTACAAAACATCAATACCTACATTTGTTTTGTAGGGTACCAAACCGCAACCGAGGTAAAGTTCCAACCACTCTGCATCTTGTGCAAACTCTGCCAAAAACTTACATTTGGCTTTAGATTCACCGGCATACGTGGTCATTACGGCAGGGTCCGTCGTGCGAATCACCTCCAACAACATTGCCATATGCAGAACATCTGCCGAATCAGGGCTTATTTTTGTACCCTTGAGGGCGGCAATCAAAGCGCTCTGTGCAGCATTGTAGTCGCCACTGTTGATGGCGGATGTAACATCCGCCGGAAGCTCACCGGCCGAAGCAACTGCAGAGGCGGCAACAGCCGTTACGGCAACGGCGGGCACCACAGGCAGAAGCCCGAGAGAAAGCAAGCCAATACGTTTGAACATTGTTCGTACTGTCATGATTCACCATCATTACCACTGACACGGCAATGTGTCAAGCAGAAAAACGGGAAAAACCCAGGATTATTATTAACAAGAAATTCCTTTAGTATTGCCAACTGCGGCATGATATGCTACTCTTATAGAGGATGGATGCCAATAGCAGCAAGAGAGAAGAGCAACAAGTAGCGGCTCTGGCGCAGCGCATACAGGGTTTGGAAGCAGAGCTTGCCGAAGCCCGGGCGCAGTTTATCGGCGTTCACTCTCACCTGATGTACGCGCGCCAATCTTTTTATGAAGACAAGCATACGCAGGCATCCGTTTTATCAATTGCCACAGGCATTTCTCCCCGAGAACAGAGCAACTTTGAACAAGAGCCTATTATCCATATAGAGCCTCTGCCCGTTCACCACCCGCTCAGACGAAAATGGGCATTAGGCAAGGGCATAGCCCCACCGCGAGAAGGGGCCGCCAACCCGCGCATCTGTTTCACCGGCTCTCATGCACCCGTGGGCAAAATGCGCATATTGGGTTTACGGCACAATGGGGATGTGTGGGAGCATTACATACCGTTTTCACGCTTGGCACAGGATGGTGGCGTCACCATAGGCCGAGACGCAAAAGCCGCGGACCTTCCGCTGGATGAAAACGGAGTATCACGCATGCATGCCCGGCTCGAGCTGGGCAGTACAGGCTTAGTCATCACAGACCTCAACTCCACCAACGGCTTATTTATTAACAACGAACATATTAACAGCTACAGCCCACAAAAACCCCTTACAGACGGCGCGGTCATCCGCATGGGCGACATTGCGCTGCGCGTAGAACTTATTCATGGCTCACACGAGCCGCACCCCCCATCATCATCATGACAACAACATATAGGTATATCGCAACCATTACGATGTTATCTGCAGGCATTACGCTTGCAGCAGAGGAGCCTGCATCCTCCGAGGTGCTTTGGTATAAGCAACCGGCAGTTGTAGCCCCCCACGCACTGCCCTTCAGCTATGCCGCTAACCTGCCGGGCAAAAAACCGACCAACCCCATGCAAGGGCACAGACAAGATGCGTGGGAAAGCCAATCTCTGCCGGTAGGTAACGGCAGAATCGGCGGCACGGTTTTCGGTGGCGATAAGCTTGACCGCGTCAACCTCAACGAGGTGAGCCTTTGGAGTGGTGGCCCCAACAAACCGAAAAACGGTCACAATTATGTATACGGCCCCGAAGCCGGGGTAGATCAGTTCGGCAGCTACCAACCCTTCGGCAACCTGTATGTCAGCTTCAACTTCAGAGGCAACAGCACAGATTACCGCCGTTCTTTGGACTTAACGAAAGGCAGCACCTTTACCACATTTACGGCAGATGGCACCCACTACACGAGAGAATGCTTCGTGAGCCGCCCCGACAATGTGCTGGTATACACGGCAAAGTCTGATAAAAAAGGTGGTGTCACGGCAGATATCGTCCTTACCCCGTACCATGATGTGAAATACAGCGTCAGCGGTAATACCATCATTATGAAAGGCACCTTGGCCAACGGGCAAGAGTTTGAGGGGCGCGCCTTAGTCAAAGCCAACGGTGGCACCGTTACCGTAAAAGGACAAGCCGGTGATGTTGATGTCACCTACAGCCACCCCAACAAATCTAAGGACGACACGCAGCCGGAATTCAAGACCGACAACATGCCCTACGTCCACGTAAGCGGGGCTGATTCGGTTGTCATCCTTGTATCTCTGGCCACCGATTATAAGATGGACTACAGCGCAGGGTGGAAAGGCAACAACCCCACGGACACCAACATAGCCATCCTGAAAGCGGCAGAGGGCAAGAGCATTAAAGAGCTGCGCAAAGCCCACAGAGAAGACTACCGCAGCTACTATGACCGCTTGAGCATCGACTTGGGTAAAAGCCCTGCCAATGTTGCGAAACTGCCCACAGACGAGCGTTTGGCTGCCTACCGCAAACACGGCAAACCCGACCCCGAGCTTGAGGCCACCATATACCAATACGGGCGCTACGTGCTTATCGCCGGCTCTCAACCCGGCAACCTGCCCGTTACCCTGCAAGGTATTTGGAACGACAAGGTACATGCACCATGGGCATGCGACTACCACAACAACATCAACCTGCAAATGTGCTACTGGGGCGCAGAGGTTGCCAACTTGTCCGAATGCCACCTTCCGCTCATCGACTTTATCCGCGCTATGGAGCAGCCCCTGCATGAGATGACGCAAGCAGAGTTCGGCCCCCATGTACGCGGATGGACCACCCGCATCTCCCAAAACCCGTGGGGTGGCGGTGGTTGGATTAAGTGGAATCCCCCCGTCAACGCATGGTATGCCCTGCACATTTGGGACCACTACCTGTACACGCTTGACGAGACTTACCTGCGCGAGGTAGCATACCCCCTCCTCAAAAATATATGCCACTACTGGGAGGATGAACTCAAGGAGGTAGGCGCAGAAGGTGCAGGTCTGAAGACTACAGGGCCCAAGGGTGCCATCATTAACCTCTCGGTCGCAGAGCACCCCGAGCTCAAAGAAATCAAGCCCGGTTCACTCGTTTGCCCCATGGGCTGGTCTCACGAATGGGGCCCGGTAGAAGACGGCTGCGCCCACGACCAACAGCTCATCTGGGAGCTCTTTGACAACACTATTGCCGCTGCAGGCATTCTCGGCGTAGACACCGAATGGGCCGCAAGCCTGGCAGACAAGCGCGACCGCCTCGTCGGCAACCGCATCGGCCGCGATGGTTACCTGCAAGAGTGGATTGTGGACCGCCCCAACATGGTCAGCGGCCAGCGCCACACCTCTCACCTTATCGGCGTATTCCCCGGCACCTCCATCTCCATGGCCAAGACCCCGGACTTTGCCAAAGCAGCCATGAAGAGCCTGGAGCTGCGCGGCCTCTCCGGCGACAACCGCCGCAGCTGGACCTGGCCGTGGCGTACCGCCCTCTGGGCCCGTTTCCACCACAAAGAAAACGCCTACAGCATGGTACAGCACTACATCTGCTACAACCTGCTTGACAACCTCTTCGGCAACCATCCGCCCATGCAGATGGACGGCACCTACGGTATGACCGGCGGCATGAGCGAAATGCTCATTCAAAGCCATGCCGGGCAAATCGAGCTGCTGCCTACCCTGCCCGATGCCTGGAAGAATGGCTCCGTCAAAGGCATACGCGCCCGCGGCAACATCACCGTTGATATGAAATGGAAGGACGGCAAGGTAACGGCCTACAAGCTCACCACCACTACGCCCAATCCCAAGCCCGTAAAACTCATCGTCAACGGCAAAGAAAAATCCGTCACCCCGGAGGTCGTGAAATAATCCTCACCCCCTCCCCACACCTCAACGAAACACGGCAATGCTCCATTGCCGTGTTTTTTGTTGTGCCGCGCCATAAATAATAAGAACAACAAAAACTTCCCAAGAAAATGAGGCACAGACAAACAAAGCAACATTCTGAAACCTTTGGATTCTGTCATATTACGCGCAGATGAGGCAGTGGTGCAAGATTACTTCTTGCCAGTTTGTATGCAGGGTGATATAGTACAAGCAGCATGAATGACAAACCTTTTTTGAACAGTGAATTATTGGTAGAGTGGAGCAAGCTTACCCCGGCTCGCGCCCGTGTGGAAATACGAGAGGCGATTGAACAAGCCAAGGTTGCGGTAGAAACCATTTGCACCGTGACAGAGCCCACGTATGAAAATACCTTCCAAGCGCTGGAAGCCGCAGGGGCAGAGGTAACGCGTGGCTGGCACCGCCTTACCCACCTGAGCAGCGTGCTGGATAGCCCCGAGGTGCGCGATGTGATGAATGAACTGATGCCCGAAGTAGTCATTTTCTCCTCAAGCATCACCCTTAATCCGCGCCTTTATGCCGTGCTGAAAAAGGCGGCACAAATGCCGTGGGTAGCAGAACTCAGCGAGGTGAAACAGCGCTTCATCAAAGAAACCCTTTGCGATTTCCGCGAAAACGGTGCAGACCTGAGCGAGGAGCAAAAGGCGCGCTTTACGGAGATATCCACCAAGTTGGCCATGCTCTCCCAGAGCTTCGGCGAACACGTGTTAGACTCCACCAACGCTTGGGAGTACGTGACTGATAAAGAGGAAGAGCTGGCAGGCCTGCCGGAATCTGCCCGCGAGAACGCCCGCCAAGATGCACTCGCCAAAGGATACGGCACGGAGGCTGCCCCCCAATGGCGCTTTACTCTGCAATTTACCTCTGTACAACCGGTGCTTACCTTTGCCGACAATGAAGAGCTGCGCAGCCGCGTATGGCATGCCATGAACGACAAAGGTACGGGGCAGTACGACACCACAGGCTTCATCAACGAGATACTCACCCTGCGTGCCGAAAAGGCAGCCATGCTGGGCTATGAGAAGTACTCTGACTACGTGACGGCTCGCCGCATGGCCGGCACCGGCATGACGGCGCTCAACTTCATTAACGATCTGCACGCCCGCGTGAAACCCGCCTTCTTGGCAGAGCAAGAGGCCATCCGCCGCTTTGCGGAAGAGCAAAGCAATACGGCCATACCCGTAATGAAACCGTGGGATGTTGCCTATTGGAACGAGAAGCGCCGCAAAGCGTTGTATGATTTCGACAGCGAAGAACTGCGCCCGTACTTCCCCATGCAAGGGGTACTGGAGGGCATGTTCTCCATCTACTCCGGCTTGTATGGCATACGCCTTACCCAAAAGCCCACAGCCTGCATTAAGGAAGGCGAGGCCCTGCCCGAGGGTGCGGTAGAAGTATGGCACCCCGAGGTATTGTTCTACGAGGTACATGATGAGGAGAGCGGCGAGCACTTGGGCTCCTTCTATGCAGACTGGTACCCGCGCGACAGCAAACGCGCCGGTGCATGGATGGACTGCCTGAGCGGCGGACTGCCCCCCATGAACGGCAACCCGCGCCTGCCACACCTGGCGCTGATGTGCGGCAACATGAGCAAGCCCGTGGGCGACAAACCTGCCTTGTTGACACACTACGAGGTGCAAACCGTATTCCATGAGTTCGGGCACCTGCTGCACCAATTGCTCAGCAATGTAGAGGTAGAAAGCCTGAGCGGCTGCAACGTGGCTTGGGACTTTGTGGAGCTGCCCAGCCAAATTAACGAAAACTGGTGCTGGGAGCGCGAAGCCCTGGACCGCTTTGCACGCCATTGGGAAAGCGGAGAACTGCTGCCCGCCGAGCTGAAAGAAAAGATGCTGGCCGCCCGCAACTATGGCGAGGCCTCATTCTTCATGCGCCAACTCTGCTTCGGCAAGATTGACCTGGAGCTGCACACCTTTACGGAAAAATACCTCAACCGCAATATTGAGGAGGTGGACCGCGAGATTCTGGCAGACTACCGCATCGAACTTACAGAGCAAGGCAACAGCGCCCTGCGCTGTTTCTCCCACATCTTTAACGGCGGCTACGAATCCGGCTATTACTCATACAAATGGGCAGAAATGCTGGAGGCAGATGCCTTCTCTCGCTTTGCAAAAGAAGGCATTTTCAACCCCGCCACCGGCAGAGACTTCCGCCGCTGCATTCTCTCTCAAGGCAACAGCCGCCCGGCTGCCGAGCTGTACCGCGACTTCATGCAGAGAGACCCGGACCCCACCGCCTTGCTTACCCGCAGCGGCATTCAATAAGGCGCACCATTAGCGTATATGAAGTTAGCTTCTGCAGTGTTGTCGCTATTTTGGCTTACGGCTGCTGCCCTTACGGCGCAGCAGCCTATGCCGCAAAATACCCACGCAACAGCCACAGAAGATGACGGCAAAAACAGCTTCCAGCGCCAACACGCGCGCCAGCTGCGCAGCGCGATGGAGAACATACGCTTGGGCGCCCCTATTGAGGCCCGCAACAAACAGGGCATGACCGCCCTTATGCTGGCCGCTGCAGCAGGAGATGAAAACATCTTTTTTGAGCTTCTGCACGTATACAGTGCCAACATCAATGCAGAGGCGCCCGGCCGTGTAAACATGCTCATGCTGGCGGCAGCCGGGGGCAATATAAAGATTTTCAACACGGTTCAGCGCATGCTGCCGGGCGCAGAAAAGCTTACGGACAGCAATGGCACCCCGTTGTATCACTATGCCTGCTTAGGCGGCAACGAGGAGATTGGCAACATCCTTTTGAGGGCGGGGGCAGATGCCTACGCCCTCAACCGCAAAGGCCACTCTGCCATATTGTATGCCGCCAGAGGCGGCAATGTACACTTGTTTCATACCCTGCTTAACCGTGGGGCAAAGCCATTGTTGCTCACCCGAGATGGCTATGACCTACTGATGGCAGCTGCGCAAGGCGGTGAGTTTTCGCTCGTTCAAACCGCGCTGGACATGGGGGTATTGCCCAACAGAGCAGACGCCAACGGCAACACGGCATTAATGTTGGCTGCGGCCAATGCCTCTGCCGATATTGTTGCCCTCCTGTTGCACAAGGGCGCCAACCCTGCGGCAAGAAACAAACAAGGCGTGAATGCCGCCATGTTGGCCGCTGCCGCAGGCAATACGGATGCATGTCTGATGCTGGGCGGCACCGCAGACATGCCACCGGACAATGCAGGCCGCACCTTGCTGGTATATGCTGCCGCCGGTGGCAGCCGTTTTTTGGTGCGCCACTTACTTTCCCAAGGTGCAAATGCCGAGGATAACAACCGCTTGGCGCTGCGCACGGCCATTGCTGCCGGCCACACTAATGTGGCGCTGGAGCTTGCAGTGCATTTGCCGAATATTGCCGCAGGAGAGCTGCACAGAATCCCGATTAAGAGTCTTGACGACGCGATTGCCTTCTCCTCATACTTGGCCGAACACAGTAAAACCCCCACAGAAAAAGGCATAGCCGAGGCTCTTTTGCAGCAAATGCTCACGGCAGCCAACAACCCGGGGTCTCTCTCCTCACCCGGTAATGACCCCCGTGGCCGTACACCTTTGCAAAATGCGGTTACGGGCCATTTTCACAGCTTTATCATTTTCTTGATAGAAGAAGGGGTTGATATCAATGCAAAAAACAAATACGGTCAAACAGCATTGCACACAGCAGTTGAGGTGGGCGGGTATGATACCGTAAAAATTCTTCTGAGAGCCGGGGCGAATCCCAACATTATATCCAATGATGGTTACACCCCCCTCATTCTTGCTGCTGAATACGCAGATTTGGCCATTTTCAATCTGTTGATGGACCACGGGGCCCGGCCCGATTTGTACCGCAGGGGAGGTATCTCTGCCCTGCAAGCAGCCATGGAGGCCGGCACAGATGCACAAGAAATCGTCAACCGCCTGACCGGACGCCCCACCCTACCCATCAGTGCAGAAGAAGCCTACACAGCTCTCTGCCGCGCGATGGATGAAAACAACCCGGCACTCTTTCGTCGTATTCTGGCCGCCCGCCCCGAGCCGGACTTGACGGATAGCGAGGGCAATACCTTGCTGATGAGAGCCGTGAGCACCAATTGCTCAGACACCTTCACGGAGATACTCATCAGGTATGGAGCCAACGTCAACATCCGCAATCGTTACGGTTTTACCCCCCTGCTGTATGCCGGCAGCGACAGTAAACGAACCCTGCTGAAAAACGCCGGCGCGGTTGAATAAAAGTCTTACCGCAAACGCAGAGAGACAAGTACGGTGCTTTTCAAACGGGGTGCCCCTTACTCGGCAAACATCTCAATAATCTCGGGCACACCGCCATCTTGAGCATAAATTTGAATGGGGATGCTTCTTATATCGCGGTGTGATTTGTCTGCACCGGCATTCAACAAAAGACGCACCACAGATGTTTGCCCCTTGTAGGCGGCATACATAAGGGGTGAGATACCGAGAACGTCTGCAACATTGGGGTCGGCCTCGGCCGCCAGCAACGCCTCTACTACTTCCGGTTTATTCGCCATGACAGCAGCTATAAGAGGGGTGTAACCGGCTACATCTTGCACGTTGATATTTTCTCCGGCTTGAATAAGTTGCTGCACGGTAGCAACGTCTCCTTTCTGAGCAGCGGCAATAAGTGCGGGCACCTCGTATTCCTTCAAGCATTTCAGAGAATCAACAATTTCCTGAATATCGGGATCGATTGGTAAAACTATCGGCTCGGGCTGCGGGGTGGTGGCAGGCTCGAGCGTGGGGTCGGCAGCCTGCTCGGGCTGCGGCGTGGTGGCAGGCTCGGGCGTGGGGTCAGCGGGCTGCTCGGGCTGCGGCGTGGTGGCAGGCTCGGGCGTGGGGTCAGCGGGCTGCTCGGGCTGCGGCGTGGTGGCAGGCTCGGGCGTGGGGTCAGCGGGTTGCTCAGGCTGCGGCGTGGTGGCAGGCTCGGGCGTGGGGTCAGCGGGCTGCTCGGGCGTAGTTACGGCAGGTTGAACAGGCTGCGTGGCAGCTGCCGGGGCAGCATTTTTGTCTGCCAAAATCTTACGACCGGTGTATAAAGCTGCAGCCGACGCCAAGATAATAGCGGCCAACACCAAACCGATTGCATACACTAAGAGACTGCGTTTCATGACACCCGAAAAATTAATACGCAAGTATCATAGCACAACAGGCCACACGCACGCAAGGCTTATTCCGTTTTATCAGAAGAATCTGTTGCTTTATTTTTGGGGCGGGTCATGTATTTCATCACAGCATACAAGAAGACCAGCAACAATACACCCAATACAATGAGGTGAGACTTATCTTTAACGGCATCTATCAATGCCTCGGGCGACTTGATAAGATTCGGATTATCCTTACCGATTTCGTAGCCGAACCAAGCCAACACCCAGCACCAAATGGCAGAACCGGTGATGGTGGCCAAGCTGAACTTCAGGAAATTGACTTTGGCCATACCGGCAGGGATGGAGATAAGATGGCGAATCACCGGCAAGAAACGAGAGAAGAAGATACCGCCGGAAGCATAAGTGCGCATGTACTCCTCTGCCTTCTCCACTTTGTGTTTCGGCATAAAGAAGTATTTACCGAACTTATAAACAAACGGACGCCCGGCCCACATGGCAGTGTAATACATAATGACCGACCCAATATAAGAGCCCACGGTACCGGCCAGCACAACTCCCCAAAATGTCATATTACTGCCGGAAGCCGCCAAAATTGCGGCCGGGGGCACAACCACTTCACTGGGCACCGGTATGATGGAGCTTTCCATTGCCATCAAGATAACAACGCCCAAGTACTCCCAGGCTTCTACCCATCCCATCCAAAGAACTATCAAGTCGTGCATGCAGGCATTATGCACAGAATGCGATAACAGGCAAGCAAAAATTCATTTAAAACCGATTCGGGCAACAAGCCGCACACCACACAATCGGCATTGCTCCTTACTTTTTGGTAAAGAAAGCACGCTGCTTGGCAGATATGGGCATACCGGCCAGTTCCATAGCGCGCAGCATTTCTTCCCACAACTCGCGGCGTTCCCCCAAATCATTGGTACGCAATAAATAACTGGGATGATGCGTCACAATTACGGGTATACCGCAGAACTGACCGCCATCTCGGCGATAATCTGCCAGCGGCAAATCCCCGCGCTGCAAAAGACCGCGAGCAGCCACAATACCCAAAGCAACTATAACCCGAGGCTGCACCAAGCGAGCCTCCAGCTCGACCACGGAAGCCGAGAAGCGAATTTCTTTTTCGGAAGGTGCGCGGTTATTGGTTGTTTGGCGGGGCAACAAGGGTCTGAACTTGACCAAGTGCGTAATATACACCTGCTCTCGGGCAAGGCCCATGGCTTTGAGAATACCGTTAAGTTTCTCGCCGGCCTCGCCGCTGAATGGACGCCCGGCTCGCTCATCGTAATAATTGGGGGCATCGCCCACAAACATAATGGGGGCTTGTCTGTTACCCTCGCCAAATACCACTTTTTCCCGCAATGTCTTGAGCTCTCTGAGCGGCCGCCATGTGGGCAGCATGCGCTCCATATTGGACCATACCTCCTCGGCATTGCTGCCACCCGGGCGGAAGAACGGCACCTCTTCCTTGTGGTATTCTGTTTCGGCAGCGGTAGTATCCTCTGCATGCAGGGCGGAGCGCAAGTCGCTGATACCGGACACTTCTTCTACTACCCGAGCGGGGCCGGGTGCAGGAGCAGCCACCGCAACTTGCGTTACAGCAGGCGCAGGCACCGCAGCGGGAGTAGGTGCTGCCACAGGTGCACGCACACCACGCCGAGCAGCCTGCATCCATGCGCGCAGAATGCTGCGCGCAGATTCATCCACAGGCAAGCGCTCCACACCTTGGTCTTGCAAAGTGTGCAGATAATTGAGCACTAATTCAGCCGTTGTCATTATTCCTTTACTGCGGTACAAAGGTTCGCTCCTATTTAAACAAAGAAGCAGAAAATTTGCAAGCGTTATCTGAAGTGATTGACAAGATAGGCAGAGAATAGTAAAATAGCGCTATACGGATGACTCACGTATGGACATGGGTAAGAGCTTTGCTGGCACTATTGATACTACCGATAGTGGCAGTGGGTGGTAATTTCTGCGTTTGCACCTGCCACCACGAGACGGTATACACCGGCAAACAATGCAGCTGTCACCATGAGCATGAACAACATGAGGAGCAGCCGCACCAACAACACCAATGCACCCATGTTGAAACAGAAATGCAGCCAACATCCGGCCATGTTTCTGTGCCCGTATTTGATAAATTAATAAGCAGCCCCACTGAAGCCCCCGGCTTTCATTTTAGCAAGAAGAGCATGCACCGCGACGTAGCACTCACATTGGAGCGCACGGAACTATGGGACCCGCCGGATGCCCGCACACTGCCGCTATTGATTTAAAGAACACGCTATGCACAACACGTCGGCTTTCCTCGGCCTGCGGTAGCGCGGCGTTGTCTTTTTTTCGGCAGGCAGCCCCATTAACCAAACATACTCAAAACAAATGAGAAAACACATTTACACAGCCGTTATAAGTATTGCGGCACTGAGCAGTTGCGTATCATACCAAGAAGCCCCCGTAGACTTGGCACACGATACCGCAGAGTGGGCTCAAGTATCTGATTCTTTATGCAAAAATAAGCAAATAAGCCGCGAGCGCATGCTTGAAATCGGTCTGTTACTTAACCGAGATCTCAACCAAGCCCGCCTCAAACTGGCAAAGAGCACCTCTGTTGCTGAGTTTGCCGGGCTGTGGGAGGACCCTACCGTCTCTTTTGAACTGGAACGCGTATTCGGTGAAAATATCACCAACAGCGCCGTTTCTCCCGGCTTAACATTGCCGGTAACCGGCATACCCGGATTGGCTGAAAAAATCGCCGAACAGTATCAGGAAAGCGATTATTGGGAAATGCGGGCGGCAGAACGGCAATACATGGCAGATTTGGAATGCTTGCGCCACCGCATCATGGTAACGCATGCCAAGCTGGATGTCATGAAAAAACGACTTGCCGTGCTGGAAGAAGAGCAAGCCAAAATTGCCCGTCTGCACGAACTGGGCGAGGTAGATTTTGCTGCATTTCAAGTGGCAACCCAGCGTTATAACGACACCCGCCGCGAATACATGGAACTGGAAGCCGAGCACCTGCGCCAGCACAATGAGCTTGTGGAAATGCTGGGGTTACACCCTGCCGTAGGCGATATTGAGCTGAGCGGGCATTTACCCAAAGGCGTGCCCGCCACCGTGGCACCGCCTACGCCGGATGCCCTGCTTAGTTCGCCGGTCATCTTATCCAAGCAAGCGGCTTACGGTGCCTCCGAAACTGAGTTAAGAGCCGAAATACGCCGTCAATACCCGGAGCTGGGCATTTCCCCGCTTTACGCAAGAGACGGTGGCAATGACAAGGTATCGATGGGGGTATCGATTTCTCTGCCGATATGGAACCGCAACCGAGAGGCCATTGCAAGGGCCACGGGCGACCGCGCCATCAAGCAGGCAGAGCTGATTACGGAATGGAGAAACCTGATGCAACAAGCCACCTTGTTGAACAAAGAACAACAGTTGCTGCACAGCCACTGTGCTACGGAATACAGCCGCTTAACAGAACTGGATAATGCGGCAGAACACCAAGAAAAACTTTTTGAACTGGGTGAAACCTCCATCCTCGAATTAGCGGAATCCCGCCACGTTGCCTACGAGCGACGCTTGGCCTACTTAGATTGTTTGGCGGAGCTGTTGGTAACTCGCTGCAAAATTCAATACCTGAACCCCACTTTTAACAGACAATGAAACTTTCCTACACCTCACCTTTTCTATTTTCTCTGATTGCAACCTGCATGCTCAGCCGTGCAGATGAGCACGTGCATGGCCCCGGCTGCTCTCACGACCACAGCCACGCTGCCACCACTACCGAAACTGAGCACGTGCATGGCCCCGGCTGCTCTCACGACCACAGCCACGCTGCCACCACCACCGAAACAGAGCACGTGCATGGCCCCGGCTGCTCTCACGACCACGAGCACGCTGCCACCACCACCGAAACAGAGCACGTGCATGGCCCCGGCTGCTCTCACGACCACAGCCACGCTGCCACCACTACCGAAACAGAGCACGTGCATGGCCCCGGCTGCTCTCACGACCACGGGCACTCCCATGCACATGGAGAAAGTTGCAGCGGCGGACACGCCGTCATTGTCGAGGCAGACGCCCGCGTCCGCGATTTGGTAAACATGAAAACAGAGACCGTGCCCCCGGCATCAGCAGTGCTGGTGCATTCTCTCTACGGCTACCTCAGCACCCCCGGGCATGCCGTGCAGACGTATGCGCAACCATGTGGCGGGCGCATCACGCTACACGTCAAATCTGCACAACAAGTAAAAAAGGGCGATTTGCTCTATACGCTGCACAGCCCCGATATTATTGCGCTAGAGTCAGAAACAGCCGGCATCCAAGCCTCTATCACCCGCTGCGAAACAGAAATTACCATTCTGAGCGACCGCAACAAAGAACTGGAAAAAATCAATACCCGCAACAAAGATTTGGAGGTAGAACTGGCCAACAAAAAGGCAGAGCTGGCACAATTGCAACAAGAGCTCCATGCCGCACAAGCCCGCCTCAGCATGCTGACTATGGGTGGCACCACTACTCAACAAAATGGCCTCACCGTGCTGGAGGTGCGCGCCGACGCTGACGGCACCGTACGCAATGTAGGTGTAACCCAAGGCAGCTGGGGAGAACAAGGCTCCCCCGTGCTCACGATGAGCAATGTGCAAGAAATGGAAATTGTTACCGGCATATACGGCTCGGACGTACCGAACTTCACCGATGTGCGCGCTACGATTCCCACCGGCAGAGAGCAGCAAACCGTCAGCGGAACTTGGCGATTGGCTGAAGAGGTGGATGCCACCACCCGCACACGCGAGCTTTATTTCAACCCCGATACCATACCTGCCGGCGCTCAACCCGGCCAGCTTTGTCGTTTGGATCTGTACGCTGACGCCCATACCAATGGTATGGTTTCCATCCCCGACTCTGCCATTGTCAAAGTAGGTGTAGATGATGTGGTGTTCGTGGAGGTAGGTGAAGGCAAGTTTGCCATGGTTAAAGTACAGGCAGGCACCAGCCGCCGCGGCATGACCCCGGTAGCCGGGCTCACCCCGGGGCAAACCATCGTGGTCAAAGGTGGCTACGAGCTCAAGTACCTCATCCCCGGTGATGGCCAACAGAAAAAGGCCGGCCACTTCCATGCAGATGGCGTATTCCACGAAGGTGACGAGCACTGATTATTGACCCGCCATGAATGCACTGATATCGTTCTGTCTTAAAAACCGCATCACAGTAGTGCTCATCTCGCTGATTTTGGCAGCAGTGAGCGCCATTGTGGTAGCCAACTTACCGGTAGACGTATTCCCGGAGCTCAAGCAGCCCCGTGTCACCATTCAAACAGAAGCCGGAGGTCTCTCTGCCGAAGAGGTAGAGCAGTATGTTTCCATCCCCTTGGAATCTGCCATGCAAGGCACCCCCGGGGTGCGCAATGTCAGCTCGTCTTCCGGTGGCGGCCTCTCCTTTGTGTGGGTAGATTTCGACTGGGGGACGGATATTTACCTGGCACGCCAAATCGTATCGGAGCGTTTGGCTACGGTGAGAGACTCACTCCCCGAGCAAGTAGAAACTGAGATGGCGCCCATTGTCTCCGTAACGGGTGAAATCATGGTCATTGCCATACAGGGCGATGAAACCGCAGACCCGTTGGAGGTGAGACGCGTGGCGGAGTTCGAGCTGCGCAACCGCTTGCTGGCTATTCCCGGCGTGGGGCAAGTCACGGTTTTGGGTGGCCGCCTGCCCGAATATCAAATTGCCTACGACCCCGAAAAAATGCGCCAAGCGGGCGTGAGTTTCGATGAACTCAAAAGCTCGGTAGAAGCCGCGCAAAGCAGTATATCTGCCGGGTACTTGGAAGATGTGGCCGGTGTTGAGCTGCCGGTGCAACAAAACACCCGCGCTTTTACCACAGAGCACATCAAACGCGCCATTATCACAAACCACCCCTCCGAGGGTGTTGTGCGCGTGGAGCATGTGGCCGATGTTAAAATTGACGGAGCTCCCCGCCGAGGCAATGCCGGCTACGGAATGGCAGGTGGGCCTGCGGGGGGAGAAGCCGTTGTGCTCTCCGTCCAAAAAGTACCGGGAGCCAACACGCTGGAGCTGACCTATGCCGTAGATGCCGCTGTAAAAGAATTTGAGAAAAGCCGCCTGCCGAAAAACATGAAATTGTATGCAGACGGCTACCGCCAGGCAGACTTTATTGAACTGTCTCTGGAAAACGGCAAGGAGACTCTCATCATCGCAGCCATTGTGGTGGTTCTGGTCATTCTGCTCACGCTGCTCAACTTCCGCACCGCCATCATCACCCTCATCAGCATGCCGCTGTCGGTGCTGTTGGGTATGGCTTTGTTCCCCATTCTGGGCTTGGGCATCAACATTATGACCCTGGGTGGTCTGGCCGTTGCCGTGGGCGATGTAGTGGATAACGCCATTATCTTTGTAGAAATTGCCTGGCGTGCCCTGAGCCGCAACGCCGCCAAACCCAAAGAAAAGCAGAAGAGCCGTTACCGCGTGCTTATGGATGCCAAGAAAGAGATTGTCAGCTCCATCAGCTACTCCTCGGTCATCATTCTGCTGGTGTTTGCGCCCCTGCTCTTCCTCAGCGGCATAGAAGGTCAATTCTACCGCCCCTTGGGTATCTCCTACATGCTGGCTTTGGCGGCATCGCTGTTGGTGTCGCTTACCCTCATACCCACGCTGTGCATTATCTGGTTCAAACCCGGTAAAAAACAGGCCAAGGATGGAGACTCCGGCACAGCTCGCGTCATTAAGCGTATATACACCCCCATGCTCAATTTCTGTCTGGCATGGCCCAAAACGGTATTCGGCGCGCTTTTGGCCATTACCGGCGCCTCTCTATGGCTGGGCAGCACCTACGGCACCAGTTTCTTGCCACCGTTCAACGAAGACTGCTACACCCTCTTCGTCAACACCGTGCCCGGCACCTCGCTCGAGGAAACGGAGCGTATCTCTCGCCAAGTGATGCACGAAATTCAAAAAATTGACGGCGTTAAAACCGTAACACAGCGTACGGGGCGTGCAGAAAATGATGAACACGCAGAACCCGTAAGCGCCAGTGAGCTTGTGGTGCGTGTAGACCTCTCAAAAGACCAACGCGTGCTGCGCGCACAGTTCAAAGAAGCCATGCAAGGCATACCCGGCGTGAGCGGCATGGTGGGTTTCCCCATTGCGCACCGTATCAGCTCTGCTCTGTCAAACTCAAACTCTGAAATCGCCATCAATATCTACGGCGACAATCTGCCACAAATTCGTGCCGCCGCACAAAAAGCGGCTGAAATCTTGGCAGAAATGCCCGAGGTTGCAGATGCGCGAGCCAACCGAGAAGTGATGGTAGACACCATTCAAATTGACTACAACCGCGAAAAACTGGCAGCATACGGGTTAACCATGGCAGAGGCAGCAGAGCAAGTATCTGCCGCGCTCAACGGCATGCAGGTGGGCGAGATTATACGCAATCTGGACCACTGGAATGTGGTGCTGCGTTTGGATGAAGACCTGCGCCGCAGTGTGGATGATGTGCGCAACCTGCAGCTGGTAGCACCGGGTGGCAAAAAAGTACCTTTGGGAGAAGTAGCCCATGTGTACCGTACAGAAGCCACCAACCTCATTCTGCGCGACAACTCCCGCCGCAAGGCCATGATATCTTGCAACCCCTCGCCGGATTCTAACTTGGGAGACTTGGCCAAAGCATGCCGCGAGAAGTTGGACCCCGTCATGAATGCCATGGGCTGCACGGTGGAATACGCAGGTACCATCAAGAGCCGAGAATCTGCCGGCCGCCGGCTTTACATCTTGGGCGGTATCGTTTGCGTGCTTATCGTATTGCTGCTGTCCAGCTCGCTGGGCAGTGTGCGACGAGCACTGGTAACACTTATCAATATTCCGCTTTGCTTGGTGGGTGGTATCGTGGCTGTATTCTTGGCATCGCCGGAGACGGTGAGCTCCGTTTTCAGTGGGCAAGGCTATGTACACCCCATCCTCTCGGTCAGCTCCATTGTGGGTTTTGTGACGGTTATCGGCTTTGCCATTCGCTCCGGGCTTATCCTGCTGAATCGCTACCGTGCGCTTGAGCTCGGCGGCATGTCTGTTGAGGAAGCCATACGAGCCGGTTCAACAGAGCGTGTTATCCCCATCATGATGACCTCTCTCACCACAATTCTCGGGCTTTTACCCCTCATCTTCGCCAAAGACCAGCCCGGTGGCGAGCTCCTTGCCCCCCTTGCTATCGTGCAATTCGGCGGTTTGGTTTCGGCCACCATCCTCAACCTACTGGTCATGCCGGCTACTTGCAAAATATTTGCCCGCTTTATCAGCGCCGGCGAGAAATAAGACCTAAGGCGCCTGCCCCATTCTTACCTCTGTACGGAATGGGGCAGGCTCGCTTTGACAGCATGACAAAATCGCAGGACTTTTAGCTTGCAATCACCGAATAATATGGTATAAATCAGAACGTTAATTCTCCTGTTCCCCCAATTCCGGAGCGGGATGACAATTTCAACAATCTAATTACAAAAACACATTATGGATATTCAAGTAGCAGTACTCTGCGACTACGCTGCCGACTATCAGGGCAAGCTCTGCGTACAGGGCGCCTTTGATACTCTCTTTGCCCGTCAATTCCCCGTTATTCACCCCTCCTGCGCTTTGGCTCTTCGCCTTTGCATGATGCCCGAGGACCAGGGTGACCATAAGCTCGGTATCGCCATTGTTGACGAGGACGGTGTTGCCCTCGACCCCGAGCGCATGCCCATCGTTGGCGACCTCAAGGTAGCTCTTCCCGAGGGTGTTTCTTTCTTCACCCGCAACCTCATCATGAACTTCCAAGGCCTCAAGTTCGAGAAGTCCGGTAACTACTCCGTTGACATCACTCTTGACGGCGAGCTCATTTCCCGCACCCCCCTTCGTCTGGTTCAGGTTGACCAGCAGGGCTAATCCCCCAAAAAGCTCTTTATCAAAAGAAGCCGCATTGCCCTACGCAATGCGGCTTCTTTTATGAAGTATTTAATCGAGAAAAAACGTGTAAATTGTAATTTATTGGGCAGATGGCGCATGCCTCGGCGAAGCCCGCAGGGCGAAGACGGGAGCCGTAGGCGAGCGGAATTTAAGAGCCTCGCCATATGGCGAGGCGGTATATGGTAGCCCGGCGGTGCAGCCCGAAGGGCGGAACCCCGGGTTCGGAATAAACGTTATTCGAACCCCGCCGAATGGCGGGGTGGCATAATGCGAGGTGTTAGTATTTACGATGATTTTGCAATCGAAACAATAGAAATAAATACCTTATGACATCTGGCAACCCTCTATGCCACCCCACCATCCGGTGGGGTTCCTTTTTGTTATCATTATAACCCACGGTTTCGCTGCTGACGCAGCTCCACCGTGGGCTACCATATGCCGCCCCGCGTTTGCGGGGCTAAGGAATTCGCCTCGCTTACGCTCGGATGATTCTGC
>JBGVMR010000048.1:0-7048 GCA_045124875.1 Akkermansia sp. | reverse complement strand
GCATAATGCGAGGTGTTTGTATTTACGATGATTTTGCAATCGAAAACAATGGAAATAAATACCTTATGACATCTGGCAACCCTCTATGCCACCCCACCATCCGGTGGGGTTCCTTTTTATTATCATTATACCCCACGGTTTTGCTGCTGACGCAGCTCCACCGTGGGCTACCATATGCCGCCCCGCGTTTGCGGGGCTAAGGAATTCGCCTCGCTTACGCTCGGATGCTTCTGCTCGACAAACTCCGATTTATCAACCGAAATATTTAACAGAACGTTAGATTTAAACGTTCAATCCATTCAAATATAAACTCTTGTTGAGATTCCGTATAAATTGCCCAATCCTCATCAGTATATAATTCCATTATACTCACCACGAAATCAGCCGCCATAGAAGAATCGCCCGTGATTTCGTATTCCTGAATCGCAGATATTATAATGGCAGGGAGATAATACTTAAGGCCTTTCGGAGACAACCACCCGGGAATTGAATAATGCTCATTCCAAAAACCAGCATCTTTTACCTGATTCCACGATTTACCGAGAATGCAGTTGATATCATCGGCCGATTCTGTTGTTACGGGAAAAAGGCCATGAAGTTCTTGAAATGACGGTATCGGCACCATTTCAAACAATTCAACCGCCCTACGCTCGAAAAGCTGTTTCATTTTTTGTCAACGAGGGTAACGCATAAGCTCAGTCCCGTCCTTTATTTTCCGGCAAAAAGCGGTTCAATTGCAACAAAACGGCTTTTTCGACCATGCGCCCGATAAAATCTGCCACGCGACGTACGCGAAGCAGAAGGAATAAATGGTAGCGCCCCCAATCCAACAACGAACAGATAATGTACAAAATGCCGCCCAGCACCAAGGCTATCCACCACGGATAGTCTAACTGTTCATTCCAAATGGGTACGTAGTATGAGAGTACCTTCCAGCTCCACGGATGTACGTGCAACAGATACACGCCGAATGATAGCGGAGCCAACCAAGCAATCAATTTTCGCAGCCACGAGCGCTCTATCCTTAACCGGTAGAAGAACAAGAAAAAAACGATGGAATATACCGCTACATACAGTGAGCAATATGAGGGTACCGCCGGGTCATGCAACTGATAACAAATTAAAGGATACAATATGCACACCAGAGCAAGAGGTACTGTTACTTTAGGCGATACGCTTGGGGAAAACCGTTTTACGTATGCACCGAATGCATACAAAACAGCCAACCATGTCACATTATAACCGGAGCCGAATAAATAGATTCCTCGCTGAGTATTGGCACACGGTATCAGCAGCAGCAACACGCACAGCATCAAGACATATTCTCTTTGCCCGAGTGATAGCAGAAGTTTGTTCAAAAAGGGCATCAGCAAGAATAATGCCGTATATGCTGTAAAGTACCAATAAGAGCTGCCCATGAACAAGAGCCGGATATTTCGAGCTATGAAATCACCATCTATCCCCACCCCTAAAACACCAAAACGGTAAAGTATCCACCCGGTAAACAACAACACAATGGTATAAAATGCAACCTGCCCCCACAGCTCTAAATATCGGGAAAAGCGCCATTTGCTGTTCAAACACACATAACCGGTTATAATAGCATACAGATTAACACCTATAAATCCTATGCTCTCTGTCAGAGTACCAACGTAAAAGATATATTCTTTTCCCGGAATAATGGCTACAATTGCATGCGCACCAGTAAAGAGATTAATATGAATCATACAAACCATGTACATAGCGATGATTCGTAATAAATCTATAGCGTAATTTCGCTCTTTCCTCACTCCTTGTTCAGATTTCATTGCACTCATCAAGTATAGTCCCTACTTCAGCAGATTGTCAAGTTTAATATCGATACACCAATTACTTGAGTTTCCGATACAAATACCTGAGCTGAAAGCTCCGCATGGCAAATCTGCATTCAGTCTGTGACTATCTCCCGAAAACATAAACGATACTCTAACATAATTTAGTATTCATCTGCATACAACATGATAATTTTCAGTAAAAAATCAACATTGACACTTGATATCGATAATGATATATGTTAGAATTACGCCCGTTCGCGCAAAAAAAGATTTCTACACAAACATTTTTTACACCAACAAACTAAACCATATCATGAAAAAAACACTCATCACCATCGCAGCACTTGCCGGCATTGCTCAGGCAAATGCGGCCTATGTGACCGGAGACAATTTTGACGAAAGTAACGGCACTATCAACCTCATTGATGTAGCCACCACTTTCAAGAGTGATACTTTTGCCATTTCTTTTAATCTGGATAAAAGTTTGACAGATATTAGTTCCATAAATAGTTTCTTTAATTTAAATTGGGGACTTCCAACAGTTACCGAGTAGATATCGCTTCCATGGGGTCTTATCTGACAATGTCAGCAGGTAACAAAGCTGAATTCATAATGGGTCCCCCCAGTACATCCGGGCCTTTCGTGTTACAAATATACAGCAACGGAGATGCTACACTTTTATACGACAACTATGGTTCTTTGGAAACAATCAGAACAGTTGTTAATCCTGTCTACAGCATACCCGATGTCGTCGATTTAGCTACCTTAACTCTGTCCGAAGGAGTGTCAGTAAGCAATCTTACGGTATGGGAGGGAGAAGTAACGGCGGAAGACCTTGCGAACCCCACCCCTGCACCTGCACCGACACCGTCGGTCCCCGAGCCGACCACGGCAACGCTGAGCTTGCTGGCCTTGGCCGGGTTGGCAGCACGCCGTCGCCGTCGCTGATGCGTTTGCATAGATTTTGCACAAAGCCGTTGCCCCTGCGAGGAGGCAACGGCTTTTTAGTTGAGAAGCAGCAGAGAAAGCGCAACTCAATCTACGCTCAACTTACGGTAATCATAGGTGAGCACGCGGGCCTCTGCCCCTTTGGGGCAAGAGATAAGGGAGACAGCAACCGCATGAGAGGGAATATCAAAGGCCTTGCAGATCAGTTTTTTATAGGCGAGCATCTGTCCTTCATAGTGAGACAACAGCCAATCTTCAAAGCGGGCAAAGCCCTCATGCGCCGCAGGTTTATTAGTTTTGAAATCCACAATATGGGCGGCAATGACCTTGCCGGCAGCATCTGTTGTGAGCACAAGGCGGTCTATGGTACCGTTGGTCCACTCTTGCTTAGAATTATCAACAGCAGCAATGGCTTGCTCATTGTAAGCAGACTGCCTGCGTTGGCGGGTAAAGAGAGCACGAACATCCGGCTGACGAAGGGCTGCGGCCACCACCTTTTGCTCCGGCAGGATGGGGTGTTCCACCCAAGCGGGCAGCGGCTCTTTCAGCCATGAGATTTGCTCCCAACAGGCATGCACCAAGGTACCGAAGTCTGCCCCCTTTGAGTTTCCATAACGCGGAGCCGGTTTATCTTCAGTCTCCTTTACGAGCTTATCCTCCATGGAGGAAAGTGCGGAGGGACTAATCTGCTTGCGGCGGTAACGGCGAGCAAGAGGGGGAAGAGACGGCAAAGGCTGCGCCACCTGCTGTTGGGCAGAATAAGCAAGGAACTCGTCCGATTCAAACCAACGGCTATCGCCATCGCTCCACAGAATTGCAGCAGCCTGTTGGGCAGACAAAGCCTCGGTATCAAGCTGGGGGGAATCAACAAACGGAGGGAAGCCAAGCATATGGCGAATCATGCCGCCGATAGAACGCGAGGGTGCTTTCCATTCCTTTTTCTTGGAGGTTTGAGAAATCTTGCCATACAACTCTGCACCATGGCAGATAATGTAGTTGGCATACTTGGCACGGGTGGCAGCCACATACAGGAGGTTGTAGGCCTCCTTGCGGCTGTTTTGTTGTTTGAACGCACAGAGCGGGGCAAATACATCTCGCCAGGCATCGCGTTTCTTTTCACCACCGGGATTGAGCAGCAGGGCCTTGACATCACCGACCTCATTTTTAAGGCTGAAGTGGCCCACATCTTTCAATTCGTCATCTGCTTTGGTACCGATGTAAGGCAGAATCACGGCATCGAACTCCAAGCCCTTACTCTTGTGCATGGTCATGATTTGCACATAGCGAGAAGAACCGGCTGCCGCAACACCGGCTTTTACGATACCGGATATCCACTCCTCAAGCGTGCCACCGGTGCAATCAAATGCGTGTGCCTCTGTAAGCCATACTTTTGCAGTGCTGCCTTGGCGCAAGTTCTGCGGCTCGGTAGGGAAACAATTAAGCAGGCTTCTGACCATGGCAGCGTAGCCATGAGATGTGAGCATTTGTAAGCACTTTTCGTGCGTTTTTCTGATTTCCATTTGCGCCGCCTCATGGGGAGAAAGCGCAGCAGCCTCTTCTTCGGAAAGCGGCTCGATAAGCGCACACAGGGGGGAGGCTTTCACCAAGCTTGCACGATATGAGTCATCCGGGTGCAGCAACCAGATAAAGAAGGAGAGTAATATTTCCCCCAGCTGAGAGGTGGCCGCGACTTTGTTATCGCCCAGACGCAGCACAGGCAAACGGCGCATACGCTCGCGCAACATATCTTCCAATTCAAGAGCTTCGGTATTATTTCTCGTCAGAATGGCAATGCTGATACCATTGCGGGGTTGCTCATGCTCATCCGTCAATTCGTCACGCAACAGAGTTTCAACAGCATCATAAACCGCGTTGCGGTTCTCCTCACTGGAGTCTTGAGCGGGTACGGTAGAAATGCGCACATAACCTTGTTTAGACGTGGCGGATTTGTGGTCTGTAAAGGCGTTTTTCAACTTATCGTTGTAAGAGAGGCGCACATCGCAAGCAGTCTTTTCCAGCTCCTCATTATCTCGTTGAATGATGGAATGTTCTACAAAGTTCAGCGCACGGAACATTTTGTTAATGAAGCCGTTTTCACCCATAATAACGGGAGAGGAGCGATAGCTCTTTTCCAATTTGGACGGTTTGAGCACGGTTTTCCACGGGTCTGCAGATTGCAGGGTTTCAAAAACATCCGTATCGCCGGTGCGGAATCCGTAAATACTCTGCTTATCATCCCCCACCACAAAGATGCTACGCGTTGCCGCTTTGGTATCGGCTTTGCGCTCGCACATGGCAATTTCATCCAACAGAGGCTTAAGGGTATCAAACTGCATATTCGAGGTATCCTGAAACTCATCAAGCATCCAATGATTGTACGAGGCATCCATATTGTACCTGATGCGGTCGGATGCATAAGCGCGCTGCTCGGCATTGGTGCTATTCTTACTGAACGTGGGGTTCATGAGGTGATAAGCAAACATGGCAATATCATCGAATCCCACCTTACCGGTGCTACGCATGTGCTCGCGGTAAGCCGTAGCAAAACTGTGCAGAATGCAGAAGAGGCTCTTGGTCTTATTGATAACAGACTGCAAGTAAAAATCTTTTACCTCGCTGATGATGCGCTCCATGGCAGAAGCCAGCTTTTCTTCTGCTGTGTTTTTTCCCTGCGCTTCGAAGAACTTATTAAACCCACTGCCGGCTCTGGCATTTTCTGCACTGATATGCTTATGCAAGAAATCGAACTCGCCTTTTTTCAGATTTTTCAATATCGCACTGATTGCGGAATTTGCCTGTTTGACGAGTTTACCGCCGGCAGCACAAACTTCGTCATAAAGGCTCTCCAGTTCTTTTTCATATTGCTCCCATTTGGGAGAAGCGATATTATCATCGGGCTCCTGCACATTAAGGTCGAACTCAGGCGCGTTTCCCCACGCTTTAACGGATTTGATACTACGGTACAAGACCAAGTAATCATTTATTTGCTCCGTAAGGAAGTTGAGCATGTTTTTGCCCTCGCCACCGGTGAGCATATCGTACTGGTCGAGGAACTGTTCGGCATCCACCGCGTTGGTGGGCATTTTTGCAATAAGGTCGCGCAAAACAGCGCTACGCTCAGCCTCAGCATCTGCGGGCTCCAAGGGGCGAAGCTGACGTATACCGATGGTGAGACTGTTGCCACTGACAATTCGGTTGAAGAAACTGTCTAAGGTAGAAAGCGTAAGCTTCGACATTACCTTGACAACATCTGCCAAAAGTTCTTGGTAGGTTTTATGGGTAAGTACAGGTAAACCCAGTTTAGCTTGCAAGGCCTTATCCTCAGCATATAACTCCTCTGGGGTGGTACCGGCGGCTGCGGCCAGCTCCATCACACAAACGGAATCCGGGCAAAGAGGCACATCATTACCGGCGGGCACAGCTTTGCCGTTTTTGATGCAATGGCCGGTCCAGGTTTCCCACACACGGGCAGTCATGCCGTTGCGCTCTTTGAATTTCCCGTTATCATCTTTTTGACGGGGGGCACCTTTTTCATTGAGATCGAGCGCGCCGTCGGAGAGAGCTTTGAGAATACGGTTGCGGAACTCGCCCGCTGCTTTACGAGTAAAGGTGAGGGCAATCATTTCTTCAGCCTTATAGCCGAGTGCAAGCAAAGCCACAAAGCGAGAGGCCAGCTGGTATGTTTTGCCGGTACCGGCTGAGGCAGAAATAAGGTTGCTGGTAACAGCCTTGAGGCTATTTTGAGGAGAGGGAGAAGTATTCTTTTCTTTCATGATGAAGGAAGGGTAGAGTTATTTATCGAGTTGGGGCAACGCAAAGATATCACGGGGATCTGTAGAAGGCGCCAGCGCTCCGAATACTGCGTACGGTTTCTTTTTAAGCTCAAGAGAAACGGCTGAGAATAAACACAAGCCTTTACTGATAAGCTTGGCCGCAGAACAAACGGTACGCATGGCAGATTCGTAGTGAGAGCGGCAGTCTGCCTCAAAATAGAAATGCGCACGAGGAGCCGTCATCTCTTCTTGATTCATAAGACTGTGGTAAGAAACTTCCTGCGTTTTTGTAGCTAAGCTGCAGTAGCCCATCTCGGGCAACACGTCTGACAGCAACGGGGCATCTGCTGGGCGAGCCGCAAGCAGTTGCGCCATCTCTTCCGTAAGCCCCTGCTCTTGTCGCTGCAACAATTGCAAGAATTGAGCCGTAGTCAATTGCAACAGAGCATAAGAATAAAGAGGCAGCTGCACATTGCACCAACGGTAGTAGCGAGAGCTTTTACTACTACATGC
>JBGVMR010000047.1:0-2212 GCA_045124875.1 Akkermansia sp. | reverse complement strand
AGAAAGTGACGGCGTTGTTACTATCACCAAGGGAGTAGGCGATGAAGCCATTGTGCACCGTTATGAGACCACCTACCCCATGAATGGCCTCATGGTGCGTACGGAGTCGGTTTACTTTGCCACTACGCCCGACAAGGTGGCTACTTGCACGCGTTCGGTGTTTAACTACTCAGATGCAGGCTGGCAGCTTTATTCCGTGACGGAGGGCTTTGGCTCCGATGTTGCTCGCAGCACAAGCTATATCTACAACGGCAAACGACTTACCAAAATACAACGTTATGATAGCGGCTATACCGAATACGAGTATGACGCCTTGGGGCGCATCACCATGCTGAAATCCCCTTGGGGTGCCAGCCTTGCCAGGATAACCCGAACCACTTATGCAGAGGCTCGCTTTTTCGATATTCGCCCCGCTTCGGTGGCTGTCTACCATGTGAATCCTTCCGGCACGGAGGTGTTGTTCCGCAATACGACCTACAGCTACGAGGAAACGGCTGAGCAGGAGCGCGTCACCACCACGGTGACGGCAGGTGGTAGCTCGCTGCAGCAGGTGAGCATTGAGGAAACATTCGGCGCAGAGCCCGCCTATGCTTATGCTGCAGGCAAGCTGAAGTTCAGTCAGGATATCACAGGCGTGCAGACTGTTCACGAGTACGAGGCGACAACCGAACACGGAGCAATCCACAAGCACACCACTACCACTAAGGTGAATGGTGAGGTGGTGGCTGCACAGAGTCGCAAGAGCGAGAGCTTCATTACCGCCAATGATACCACGACTTTCGAGCAGGAGTGCATTTGGGATGGCGCTCAATGGTTGCTCCTCAATACCACGGCTTACGAGTACGATGAGCAGCAGCGTGTGGTAAAGACCACGCGTGGTAACGGCCGATTCTCCACCACCGAATGGATGTGCTGCGGTCGACTCAGCGAGACGGATGAGGATGGCATCACCACTACCTACGCCTACGACTCTGCCCGCCAGCTCACGGAAATTTCCCGCGAGGAGGTGTACAACGGAGAGACGTGTATCACACCGGAAACCATCACGGAGTTCACCCTCGATGCTGCCGGGCGTGTACTCGCCACCACTCGCCGCATCGGTGCTATGGAAACAACGGAATCCGCGGAGTTTGACTCCTTGGGACGCGTCACCAAGCAGACGGACGTTCTGGGGCGCATGACCGCCACAGCCTACAGCGAGGATGGTCTTACTACCACCGTCACCACTCCCGCAGGTGCTACCACCGTCACCACCCGCAACACGGATGGCTCCGCCGCGAGCATCAGCGGTACAGCCCAGCGTGCCCTGGTGTATGTATACGACCTCAACGGCAGCAACACGCGTACCACCACTAAGCTGGCGGATGGTACAACCATCGCGCAGCGCATCTCCAACGGCTTCGGGCAGACCACTGTGCAAGCTCAGGCTTCCACCTCGGGCTTTATCTACACCCGCAGCGAGTTTAATGCCAAGGGGCAGTTGACCAAGCAATACCAAGACACCGGATGGAACACAGCGAAAACCGCCCCCACCCTCTTCGAGCATGATGTATTCGGCAACATCTGTAAGCAGACGCTCGCACTTACCGATACCCCCACCAAGGATAATTCTCCTGTGGTAGAAATGGCCTACAGTGTCGAGTCTATGGATGATGGCATTTATTCCGTCACCACACAGACCCGCTACAATGCCGAGGGCGAGCCACTGGTTTCCCTGCAAAAACAGCTCGTCTCTCAGTTCTCAGCCACACTGGCAAACAAGAGCATCAGCACGGATGAGCGCGGTAACAGTAGCACAAATTGGACGCTCTACACTGCTCCGGCCAAGGTAACAAGCTACAGCACCATCCCAACCTCGAACATTACAGCTGAAAGTGTTGAGATGGACGGCTTCACGCTCTCGCAGAAGACCCACGCGGGCATTCTCAGCACCGCATCCCGCGCTTACACTGCTTCCGGCATGACCTTGGTGCATGTGGATGGTCGCAACAACGCCACCACATCCCGCACGGACCTTGCCGGGCGCACCATCAGCGTGACGGATGCCACAGGTGCGGTGACAACGACGGTCTATGATGCAGCTCTCGACCTCCCCTCCGTGGTAACGGATGCAGAAGGTAACACCAGCTGCTACCGTTATGATGAACGTGGGCGCAAGGTTGCAGAATGGGGTACAGGCATTCAGCCGGTCTGCTACGCCTATGACTCAGCC
>JBGVMR010000046.1:0-9843 GCA_045124875.1 Akkermansia sp. | reverse complement strand
TATTATCATTATACCCCACGGTTTCGCTGCTGACGCAGCTCCACCGTGGGCTACCATATGCCGCCCCGCGTTTGCGGGGCTAAGGAATTCGCCTCGCTTACGCTCGGATGATTCTGCCCGACAAACTCCGATTTATCAACCCGAATTTTTTTACGAGGATGAAATAAAACAAGCCGCTGTGGGGTACCACAGCGGCTTGGGTAAAACATGATGCTCGGCTTACTTGCGACGGCGGCGAGATGCCAGCGCAGCCAAGGCCAACAGAGAAAGTGTAGCCGTGGCCGGCTCGGGGGCTGCCGGGGTCGGCGCAGACGGCGTGAGCGATGACAGCTCGTGTGCAAGGACGGTGGAGTCGTAAATCGGCCCATAATCACCCCAATCATCGAAATACTCGTCACCGCCCTTGTTGTACATAACCGTAGCGGCGTAAATCAAATCGGGGTTAAGGGTGTAGTGGTCAATGCTTACAGACAGGCCGCTCATGCCGGAATTTACGCTGTCGGCTTTACCGTTGGCATTGAAAATGTCTGCTACTTCATTTTTGGCAACGATGGTGATGGAGTCGCCGTTGCCCAAGTAATTCACCAGCTGGCCGAGGGTGAAAGAAAGCACGGTGCCCTTTGCGCTATTGGCAGAAAATACTACAGTAGAGGCACTGGCTTGTTCTATGGCGTATTTATTCAGCGTGAAAGAAATACCGTATACAAGCTCCTCGGGCATCGGGATATCCCCGAAGTTCGCGATGTATAAGTAATTACCCTTATTAGCGGTGATAGTGCCGTTGCTGTTGAAGAGGTCGCCGCTCTGGCCTGTTTGTTTGAGGTCCTCGAATGTTGCCACAGAAGCTGCATGAGCGCAGGCAGCCAAGGCGAGGAGTGCTGTAATTGTTTTTTTCATGTTGTATGTTATGAGTGATAAATGTTATTTGCGGCGGCGGCGAGATGCCAATGCGGCCAAAGCCAGCAAGCTAAGCGTAGCTGTAGTCGGCTCGGGCACGTTGCCTTCTGTATCACCACCTGCGTTTGTTCTGCCGAAAAGCTCGTCAGCCATGCGATTGGCTTGTTCCTTGCTCTCCTCTGCTGAGAAGTTGCCGGTGTATAACTCGATGTCTTTGACATTGTTGGAAGAAATAGCCAACATAGTAAGCTGACCACTGATGCCAAAACCCTTGCGAGTCTCCCCTCGGTAGATGGGGTCTGCAACAAGGTTGCCGTTCTTATCCCACTTAAGCATGGTCATGTTGTAGCTTGAGTGGTGCACGTCGTTTACTGCGTCGTAGCTATACGAATAGTTGAACACCATGGTGGTGTATGCTATATGTCTGGTGTCGTAATACCCCTGGGGGCTGAGGCGACCGTCGGGATCATACAGTCCCAAAGGTTTTGTGTTGGTGAACCCTTCGTTCTTGTCTTCCAAGGTGCCTTCGTAAGCAACAAGTTTTGTGCCATCCTGCCAAGAATCATAACCGTACCCGATTGTTGTGGTCGGGATATATTTGTTGACGGGATTGCTGCCTTCTACGGTGAAGAAGTAGGTGTCGCCTCTGAGTTTAGACATATCAAGTGTCAGAACTACGGAAAATTGTCCGCCACTGTAATCCACCTCGCTAAGGTTGACCGTGTTGCCGTCCCATTTGCCGGTCAGGTCTACCTCGGTTGCAGCCATGGCGCAGCCTGCAGTAAGGAGGAGAAGAGAGAGTGTTTTCTTCATGTTATTGCTTTGTCTTTCAGTGGTTAAAATGCGTTTTTGTATTCTTTTTGCAGAAACGCCGCTACGGGCGCGGAATATACACGAAATGTGCTTTTATGTCAATTTATAATGTTTTGTATGACACAGTAGATGCAGGCTATTGCTTAAGTGGGTTTACACTCTCTCATACATGTTAAATAAAAAAGGTTAACAGCATTTGCGTATAAATAAAGCGAATTATCTTGACTTGTCAGCTCGGTGGTTTATATTAGTAGTGTTTTTAAATGAAACGTATCAAATATTAACTCCAACCTATTATCTGACCATGTTAAAATATTTCGCAAAACCGATGCTTGCTCTTGCCGCAGCCTTTGCGCTTGCCGCTCCTTCCGTAGCAGAAGCCAGTGCCGCCTCCACCGCCAACTACAAGGTGATGAAGACCGTGTTGAAAGATATGGACATCGACTTTACTGAGAAAGATGGCAAGATTGTCATCAAAGCCGATGATAGCCTGATTGTTGTGATGATTAGTGAAGATGAGGATAGCATGGGTATCATGGGCTATACCCCCCTTGGTATCTCTCGCGCCAACCGTGCCAAAGCATGCACCCTTATCAATGAGCTGAACAACGAGTACACCGTTAAGTTCTACCTCGATTCCGATGGTGATCTGATGGTTCAGGTAACTATTGACTTCTTTGACACCACCATCAACAAGGAAACCGCAGCTTTCAGCATCGGCCGTGTTGTTAGCGGCTTGATTGAGGGCGAGAAGAAACTCAAGGGGCTGTAATTTTATTCATGATACGGCGTGTTCTAAGTAACAGGCTGTATGTTCAACAAGCGGGGGCTTCATGCTACATGGAGCCTCCTCTTTTTTGTACGGGTGGATGATGATAATTTGAATGGCGCGCTTAACGGCACGTCTTCAAGCTCCGATTTTATGGTCTCGCGTAAGTGTGCAACCATTGCTGATATTGCACGGGGTCAATCTCGCTGGGGTTGATGATGGCTTTTTCGCTGCGGAAGATGACCGTGTGGAGCACGGGTATGCCGCAGGCGGCAAGGTGGGCATCTATGGCGGCTTTGTGTGCCAATACGCCCTCCCAAGTGGGGGAGTGCACCACACCCATGATTTGGGCACCGCCAAACTTCTCGCCCCCGCTGCGCCAATAGCAGTGGGTCATGCAAATATGGCGGCCGCATTCTGCGCCGGCGCGTTCTTCCATGCCGGTGGGTACGGCCCAGTGGAAGAGCCCGGCAGCGCCTGTGCCGCTTTGTTTATTGCTGCCGCCGGTGTGGTTGAGGAAGGTGGCAAAGCGGCCTATCACCTTGCGGGCATCCAGGTCTTCCGCAATGGTGCAAAACTCGTCGCAAGAAAGGCCTATGCTGCGTGCGCGGGCTTCCCAAGGCTCGGGCACTAGCTCCTCGGGGCGCAGGCTTTCTTTCAGCACCATGAGCACCTGCCAATCTTTATCCGAAAGCACGGGGCGGGTGGGGCATTGCATGCGCGGCAACTCTGCCGTTTTGTCGCCGGGTTTAAGCCCTGCGCGGCGCACATGGCCTACCCCCAAGGCAAACATGCCGACAACGGGCAGCGGTGCGAAATCTTCTGCCCCAATATGTTGCATCAGCAGGCGGCAGTGGCCCTCTACGGTGTTGCTGCCGGTGGGTACTTTAAGGGTGGTCCACAGGCGGTAATCTGCCCCGGGGGCATCTGCTTGATCGCAGCTTCTCAGCACCACATGGCCGGTAAAGGGGTCGTTCTGCCGCAGCCATTCCCATGCGGTTTCAAGCTTTTTGTGAGGCACTTTCCACGCCACCAGCGCGCCGTCCGCCAAGCTGGTGGAGAGCAGGGTTTGGCGTATGCGCCGCACAGCCCCGCTTGCCAGCAGGGCGCGCAGGTGGGCTATGACGGTTTCTGCCGGCAGGCCACAGCGCGCGGCAATCTCATCAAACGGTTTGCGGTGAAAGCCCTTCAGCCTGTCTTCTGCAATGGCCAGTATCTGTAAATCTGTGTCGCTGAGATTCATAAATATTTGCCGGGGCTAACCTTACCGGTATCAATCTTTTACCGTCTGCGGCGTTTGGGGGCTGCGGGGCGGGGTTTGCGGATGGGGCGTGCGCCTTCATCAAGCAAGGCGGTGTAGGCGTAGTCAAAGCCATCGAGCTTGCGGCGCTCCACCTTTTGTTTGATGAAGATTTCCACACTCTTGGCAAAGTCTACCTCATCTGCAGTAAGCAGGGTAAAGGCATCGCCTTGGGCCTCTGCACGGCCTGTGCGGCCGATGCGGTGCACGTAGTCCTCGGGGTTTTCGGGTACACGGTAGTTGATAACGTGCGTTACGCCGTTAACATCGATACCGCGTGCGGCAACATCCGTAGCCACGAGAATGCGGTATTTGTCCTCCTTAAATCCACGCAAAGCAGCCATGCGCTCTTTTTGGGGAATGTCGGAGTGCATGACGGTAACCTCCTTGCCCCAGCCGGCATTGCAAAGCATGTTGGCCACGGTATCTGCCTCTTTGCGGGTGCGGGTAAAGACCATGAGGTTGCGGAAGTCTGTGTTCTTGACCAGCGCGAGCAGCAGGTCGTCTCTTTGGTCGAGCCCCACGGGATAGAAGGCGTGGGAGATGGTGGCGGCCACCTCACTGCGGGCAATGGCTACCTCTACGGGGTCTGTAAGACACCATTTGGCAAAGCCTTGCAAGATTTGTGGCATGGTGGCCGAGAAGAAGAGGGTTTGGCGCCCCTCCCACGGGCAAAGGTTGATGATTTTGCGCACAATGGGCAAGAACCCCATATCCGTCATGCGGTCTACCTCGTCAAGCACAAGGTGGCGAATGTGTTTAAACTTCATGTTGCCGCGGTAGAAATGGTCTACCAAGCGGCCGGGGGTAGCAATGACAACCTCTGCACCTTTTTTAAGCTCTTCTGTCTGTTTGCCGTAGCCGATACCGCCGTAGAGCAGGGCCACTTTGATATCGGTGTACTTGGCATAGGTGCGGAAAGCCTCTGCCAGCTGGTCTGCCAGCTCGCGGGTGGGCTCCAGCACCAGCACTTGGGGCAGCCCGTTGGCCTCTATGCGGGTGAGCAGGGGCAGCGCAAAAGCGGCAGATTTGCCCGTGCCGGTTTGCGAGGCACCGATAACATCTTTGCCCTCAAGCACAACGGGGATGGCCTGCTGCTGAATGGGGGTGGGTGTCTCGTAGCCGCAATCTTTAACGGCCTCCAGAATGGGGGCTGCAAGCCCCAGTTCGTCGAATGTCATTGTTTTGATTTGTATGTGAAAGGTTAAGTGCCTGCGTGCCGGTTACAGGTAGGGGTTGTTGAGGCTTTCCTCGCCCATGGTGGTATTGGGGCCATGACCGCTGTGCACGGTGGTGGTATGGGGCAGGGGGAGTAGCTTCTCGCGTATGCCGCGCACCAAGCTGCTCATGCTGCCGCCGGGGAAATCCGTGCGCCCCACAGACCCGGCAAAGAGGATATCACCACAAAACAGCTGCTCTTGTTCCGGCAGCTCGTAGGCCACGCCATCGGGAGAGTGGCCGGGTATGTGGTGCACCTGCCAGTTTAAGCCGCCCCAGTTGCGTTGCACATCGGCGGGGCCGAAGGTGTCATCCACACAGAAGGGCTCTACATCAAACCCGCCGCCCCAGCTGTGGCGTGCCAGGTCCTCCAGCGTAAGCGCCGTGCTGTAGGCCATGCAGGCGTGTATGCGGCAGCCGTATTGGGCGGCCAATGCGGCGGCGCCCTGCACGTGGTCAAAGTGTTGGTGAGTAATGAGCAGGTCTGTCACTTTGGCGTCTGCCGGTAGCTTTTTCTTGGCCCATTCAGCAAAGCCCAGCGGGGCATCTATGGCCACGTAGCCCTCTGTGCCACGCACCAAATACCCGTTGCAGGCGCAGGGGCCACCGGTGTATACCTGAATCTCTATACTCATACGCGCGTCATTTTACACGACTTATGCCCCGAATGCAAGCCGAATCAAGGGTATATGAGTCATTGTCGGGGCTGTTTCTGATTTGCTGTTGTTTATGAAGTACGAGTTACGAGATTCAAAATACGAAGTATTAGTTAGGCATACAGCCGTAATGACAGCGGCAACTCATGCGCGGCATTGCAACACTGCGCCGCAGGCGCCTGACTCTGAACTTCGTACCTCGTATATCGTCATTCGTACATTCAAACTCCGATTTATCCACCGAGATGTTCAGCTGCAGATTTAAAACTGCCCCTCATTGTCATGTTGTACCTGCGGGTTATTGGCCGGATATTTGGGTTCTGTTGCGCAGGGTGTAGCCATGCGGGGCGTAGTGCAGCTCTGCGGTGTCAATGCGCGGCCACAGAATGCGCCCGTTGGCATCTGTGTAAGTGGCGCAGAAGTTGCGGTAAAGGCGCGTGTAGTGCGGGCTGAGGAAGTTTTGCTCATACACGGCGGCGGGTAGGGTAGTGCTGCCGTAGTAATGGCGCGCCATGAAGGCGCGCGCAACATGGATGGCGTGGCCCTCGCAAATGGTGAGGGGGGCTTCTTGCGTTAATTTTGCAATTTTGGGGTAGCGGGAGTAAAAGAAACAATGTGCCAGCTCGTGCACCAAGGTGTCAACAAGCACCATTTCGCGTGTGAGTGTGTCTTTATCGTGGGCAGCAGGCAGGGCTGCGGTAAAAAAGCGCATGCGTATTTTAAAGATGGTGCTGCTTGCCGCCCATTGTGCCCCGCCCAGGTAACGGCCATCTCCCGCTTCCACCGTTATGGGGATGAGGTCCAAGCTCGGTGCGGTGAGCCCTTGGATGTGGTAGACATCTGCGTTTTCTGTAAGGTGATTGAGTATCAGCTCTAAACGTGCCCTGATGCCCGCTGCGTCTTCCCCGCATTGCGCCAGCTCCTGTGCCAAGGGCGAAAGCGTGGGGGCTACCTCGCGGGTCGCCTGTTCTTGCGCGGGCAGGGCGGTGGCAGAGAGGGCGAGCAGTGGCAGTAAAGGGTGCAGAAGGTGTTTCATGTTGATGGCGGTAGGCCTATTCTAGCGAGATGCCGTGCAAAATCAAGCAAAAAGCCCGCAGCGGTGTGCTGCGGGCTTCTCTGAAAGGAATAAAAAGGGGTGGGATTAGGCCTCCTCAGTAGCGGCGGCTTCCTCAACGATAACCTCGCCCTTAACAACAAGTACCACCTTAACGGTAGCGGTAACCTGTGCGTGAAGCTTGGCGGGTACCTCGTAGGTGCCGGACTTCTTGAGGGGCTTCTCCAGGTCGATGCTGTGGCGGTCGATCTCGATGCCGAGAGCGGCCAGACCATCAGTGATCTGCTGGTTGGTGATGGCGCCGAATACCTTGCCATTCTCACCGGCCTCGAGGGTCAGGTTGACCGTGACGGCAGCAATCTTGGCGGCGATCTCCTGGAAGTTAGCCAGCTCTGCGGCCTCGCGCTCTGCGCGCTTCTTCTGGAGCATGTTGATGAAACGCTGGTTGGCGGGAGTTGCCTCGAACGCAAGGCCCTGAGGAATCAGGTAGTTGCGACCGTAACCGGCCTTCACGGTAACGAGGTCGGCTTCACAGCCCAGACCTTCAATCTTTGTAGCGAGAATAACTTGCATGTTAGCCATAACTCAATATTTTTGGTTTGGTGAGCGGGTCTTTTACACTGTTTCGGGCTTATTGTCAAGCAAATTCCGATAATTTTTCCGAATTCTCTCTTCAGGCGCAGCACATTTCGTGGCGCAGGGTGGCTACATCTTTGCCGAAGTAGGCACCGAGGGCAAAGCCGAACTCAAGCGCAGCACCGGGGCCTCGGCCGGTAATGATGTGGCCGTCCGTTACGGTGGGGGTATCGCACAGCGAGGCGCTCTTAATATCGTTGGTGACGGCATCTGCCGGGTAGCAGGTCACCTTGCGCTCTTTGAGAACACCGGCTGCCTCCAGCGCAATGGGGGCGGCACAAATGGCGGCTACGAGCTTCTTTTCTGCATTCATGGTACGCACCAGTTTAAGCACGGCAGGGGTATCGCGCAGCAACCAAGAGGCCGCGCCTCCTGGCAAGATGACGCCATCGTAGTCTGCCGGCTCCACATCCACCAAAAGCATGTCCGACTTCATGATG
The DNA here is from genome assembly GCA_045124875.1 of Akkermansia sp. Lineage (GTDB taxonomy): Bacteria > Verrucomicrobiota > Verrucomicrobiia > Verrucomicrobiales > Akkermansiaceae > Akkermansia. Next base: position 2,060 of record JBGVMR010000046.1, on the reverse strand, counting down.
ATGCCATGAGCACCCTCTACCAATCGCCCTTGTACACCGGCTGTTACGACGGGTATTTCCAATCGGCGCAAGATGTCTACAGGTGCGCTGAACTCTATCTCCTCAAAACCGGGGGCAAGCAATACTAACAATGGTTTCATGCGGTTGATTATACATTAATTTTTTTGTATAGCAATAAATAATCACTATGATATACTCTTCTCCACCCTTATTTGCCGGCTTGTATTTGTTTGTGAAGCTCGGCGCGTATGCGGTTTCTGACAGCTTGCGTTTCCGGGGAGGATTGGTAATTGTATGTGCTTATAAGCCTTTGCTCATATTCATCGATGGCCAACAACTGCGCTTCCAATGGGATTCTCTCTGCTACTTTTTTCTGAGTAATATATAATTCAGACAACTGATTCACGGCGTAATTAAGCTGTTCATCGTTTCCATTGCTTGCATTGCGCAGTGCATATCCGGCATTAATTGCTTGAGATAGTGGCTCATTAGCAGCCCCGCCGGCAAATAAAACCGACATGACAAAAGTTATCCGTTCATCTAAGGTAGCACACCATGCCCTACGCATGCTTTCTGCTTGTTGAAGTTTTTGTTGAATTGCGGGCACTTCGGATGGATGTGCATATTGTAACTGAGATTTACATTCGGCTATTGTTCCCTCAATTTGACGCAAGTCGCTGATTTTGGGTACGTCAGGGCCTTCTAAATTAAATTGTTTATACAAAACATAGCGCAGAGCTGATGCATATATTTCATCATCGTTGCTGTAGAGAGGTTTATCTCTGCGTACTCCGTCGGCATAGTGAGTACTGCGGTACCATGTTTCATCTACTTCCACCTCAATATCATTATATAAATTATCCAAATTCGACCTTCCGAAATATTTGGCTAATTCTCGAGGTAAGATAATAATGAAATCTCGTTGAGTCACATCAGCACTGAGGAGCTGTTTGTGAATAGCGGCAGATTTTTGGGAATTGTCTGATGAGGGAGCCTCTTTCTCTCCTAACAATGCCCCGATAAATGCTATGCCGAGTATGCCGCAGATAATGGCAATCTTCTTATTTTTCATTTCTTTTGCTGTGTTTAGTTGGTTGATTTTGAAAATATGCTTTGTCGGACAAGTTCCCACCCTGATTAAGAGAAGTGTATCTAATTCATTGCCACCTGTCAAATGAAATTGACCGGTAGAGTACATGTGAGAGTGGAAAATTAAATGCGACATCATGAGGGCATAAAAAAGCTGCTGCGGCTACCGAACAAGTTGCCGTACAAGTTCGGGGCAGCTGCGGGTGAAAAGCGCCTGCGGGTGGGTGAATTTTATTTTAACGGGGGCAGAGACGCGTTAAGATGCGGGTCTATGGGATTCACAACACTAGCCACCGCCGCCGTAACTGCTGCCAAAGCCTTGCCGGATGCACTGCAAGCGTACTCATCTTACAAGCAAAGTAAGGTGCTGCGCCGTGTAGCCGCAGAGCAAGAGAAATTGGCAGATAACCAAGCCACCCGCATGGAGAATACCGCCGTAGCAAACCAACAGCGTGCCGCCCGCAATGCCCATGCCCGCATGGCTGCTGCGCGTACCGATGCTGCGGCGTCCAACCTGCTGGCCGAAGGGTCTGCCCATGTGCGCGAGAAAGACCTTGCCACCCGCCTGCAAGATGATATTGCCAACAACACCAACGCCGCCCTGGATGAGGCGGACCGCACCCGCCACCAAGGTAAACTCAATGCTTGGAATACCCGCCATGCTGTTGCCCAAGCAAGGATGGGGGCCATCGGCTCCGGGCTTTCTGCTGCGGGTAACCTCTTCTCCGGTATTGCCGGGCAGTTGCATGATGAGCAGGCATAACCCGCCCGGCGCCGCATGCTGTTCTGCCTATATGCAAAGTAAGGGGGGGGAGAGGAACGTAAGCTCCTCCCCCCCCCCTTAATCTGATGATATATGGCGCATGCCTCGGCGAAGCCGGGAGCGAAGCGAACCGAATTTAAGAGCCCCGTGATAGCGGGGCGATAATAACAATAGCGGGTGGTGCAGGGAGCCCGCGACAGCGGGCGAG
>JBGVMR010000045.1:0-147276 GCA_045124875.1 Akkermansia sp. | reverse complement strand
GCCGCCCCCCCGCGAAAAGGTTTAAAACTAATTACTTGGTAACGCTCTTGAAGTACTCAAGGGTGGTCTTGAGACCTTCCTCAAGGGTGTACTTGGGCTCCCAACCTGCACCACGGAGCTTATCTGCGCAAGCGCGAGAGTGCTTCACGTCGCCGGGGCGCTCAGGCAGGTGTACCACCTTAGAAGTAGAACCTGCAGCCTTGATGATGATCTCAGCCAAGTCATTGATGGTGATCTGTCCACCGTAACCCACGTTGTTAACACCTGTTACCTCGGGATGCTCGGCAACATAGGCCAAAGCACCTACGATATCCTTCACATAAATGAAGTCGCGGGTCTGCTCACCATCACCAAACACGGTGATATCTTCGCCCTTGAGGGCCTTTTCCATGAAAATGGGTACTGCTGCGGCATAGGCACCCTTGGGGTCCTGACGAGGACCGAAAACATTGAAGAAACGGCAGCAACCGGTATTGATTTGACCGGTGGTGCGGAACATGTCCATATAATACTCACCATCAAGCTTAGTGATACCATAGGGGCTCTTGGGCTCGGGGTACATGGTCTCTACCTTGGGCACTACGGGGTTGTCACCGTAAATGGCGGCAGAAGAGGCAAGCACCACCTTCTTGCAACCGGCCTTGGAGGCTTCTTCAAGCACAACAAGCAAACCATTAACATTCAAATCCAAGCACTCACGAATCTTGCTCATGGACTCGGGGACGGAAACCAATGCAGCCATGTGGAAAATGTAGTCCACACCCTCTACAGCCTTGGCTACAAGCTCGCGGTCTGTAATAGAACCTTCGATAAAGGTTACATTAAGGCCATCCAAGTTCTTTTTGTAGCCTGTACGCAGATTGTCGAGAACGCGAATCTCCTCTGCCACACCCTGATAATGCTCAGCGATGTGAGAGCCGATAAAGCCGGCGCCGCCGGTAATAAGAATTTTCATGATGTATTATGATTGAATTACGCAGGGATAATATAGTTTTTCTTCTCAGAATGCAAGCAAAAATCAAGATAGCGCCATTAAAACGTAACATACTGGCGCTGGGAGAGCTTGACACGCCGGATAATTTCTGATAGTTTAACTTCCATGTTTTCACTGCTTTCCGACAAACTGGATGATGCTTTTCGTAAACTGCGAGGTCTGAGCAAGATATCGGAGTCCAATATTTCGGAAGCCATGCGCGATATACGCATGGCTCTGCTGGATGCCGATGTGGAGTATAGCGTTGCCCGAGAATTCATAGCAACGGTAAAAGCTCAGGCCATGGGCGAAAAGGTACTCAAGACCGTAAAGCCCGGTGAACAAATTGTTAAGATTTTCCGCGATGAGTTGGCAAACCTTTTGGGTGGAGAGGAAGAAGACTTAAACCTTACTGCGCCTGCACGCATTTTGGTGGTGGGTCTCAACGGTGCCGGTAAAACTACCACCAGTGCAAAATTGGCGCGCAAGCTCAAGCAAGAGGGGCGCAAGCCTCTGTTGGTGGCATGTGACTTGATTCGCCCGGCAGCTATCGACCAATTGGCAACTCTGGCTAAACAAATTGAGGTGCCGGTATACACACCTTCCCCGACAGAAAAAGATGTTGTTCGTGTAGCAAAAGATGCCCTGCGTTGGGCTGATTCTCAAGAGCACGATGTTATCATCTTCGATACCGCCGGCCGTCAGGAGGTGGACGAAGATTTGGTTGCAGAGTTGAAAAAACTTGCTAAATACCTGCAACCCCAAGAGGCTTTGTTGGTAGCAGATGCCGCTACGGGTCAGCAAGCCGTACGCGTAGCCCAAACTTTCGATAAAGCCGTAGGGCTCACCGGTATCATCCTTACCAAACTGGACGGCGACGCCCGCGGCGGCGCTGCGCTTTCCATGCGTGCCGTTACCGGCAAGCCGATTAAGTTTGTGGGCGAGGGCGAAAAGCTGGATCAATTCGGGCACTTTGTACCGGTGCGCATGGCCGACCGCATTCTCGGCATGGGCGACATTGTAGGCCTTGTAGAAAAAGCTGCCGAAAAGTTGGATCAGGAATCCGCTATGAAGTCCATGAACCGAATGATGAGCGGAGAATTCAACTTCAACGACTTCCTCGGCCAGATGCGCATGATGCAAAAACTCGGCCCGTTGGAGGGGCTTCTTAAGCTCATACCCGGTTTCAACAAGCTGAGCAAGCAACTGCCCGAAGGAGCGCTTGACCCCAAGAAGCTTAAGCGCATGGAGGCCATTGTGCTTTCCATGACCCCGGCAGAGCGAGCTAACTATAAGTTACTCATCCCCTCTCGCCGCCGCCGCATAGCCAAGGGCTCGGGCGTATCCGAGATTGAGGTAAACCGTTTCATTAAGAACTTCAAAGACATGAAGGAAATGATGGGCGGCAAAGGAAAAATGGGTGGGCTCATGAAGGCCATGGGGGGTATGCAAGGCGGTATGCCTGCCAACATGCCCATGCCCCCGCAAGGCGCAGACGGCATGCCTGATATCAATGAGATGATGAAATCCGGCAACATGCCCGACCTCTCCTCCATGTTCGGCCCCGGAGCCGGCATGCCTGAGATGCCGCAAGCCGGCAAGAAAAAAGGCCCCATGAGCGGCGGTAGTTTCTTGGGTGGGCTTTTCCGCCGCAGAAGATAATCTATCTACAAAGTAATTTAATGAAAAAGCTGTGCCTAATAAGCACAGCTTTTTTTCATCTACCGAGATTACGATTTATTTGCCTTTTTCTTTGATTTTTTCTTCTTTTTGGGGGAGAATTTATATTGCGGGGTAGAATAGACGCGCACGTAATCGATGTCAAAGTTTGCGCTTTTTGCTTTCAGTTGAGCGGGGTTGGCTTGTCCCGGCCAATTACCACCTATTTGTTGGTCTATCAGCAAGTAGAACTCCACTTCCCTATCAAAAGGCCAATGGGAGAAGCCATCTCGGGAAACAGAGCCTGTTTTTTTACCGTCAACATAAAAAGTAATACGCCCCGGAGCCCATTCTACCCCATAGGTGTGCCAAGCGGTAACATCATTAATGGCTGGCTGAGGATTGATAGTGGTAGAAGCATCGCCGCTACCGGAATTGCGCAACAAATGAACTGTTTGCCACACATGCTTTTGATGATTGAGGTGCTCCATGATGTCTATTTCCCCGCCATTGGGCCAACCTCCGCTCTTGGGTAACATCCAAATAGCCGGCCATACGCCGTCAGCACAATCAAAGCGAGCACGCACCTCTACGTATCCGTATCTGAAAGAAAAGGTTTTATCTGTAAAGATGCCACCACAGGCAAAAGTCTCTTGTTTACCATCTTGGCAGCTCTGGCTTTTGTACTTTCCGTATACACCCTTCAAGCGCACAAAGCGTGTTTTATTTTCCTTGCCCGGTACAACAAGAGCATTTTCACGAGATTGGTGTTTGCGCCAATCCGGGGCATTTCGAGTCATGTATTCAATTTTATTCCACTTATACCCCCATTTTAATTTTTTGCCGTCAAACGATGAGGAGGAGAACTCATCTTCGAATACAAGAACCCACTCCGGATTAGGATTATCAGCCTTAGAACCCGAGCCAAGCATAGACAGGCAAACTACGATACACAACAATAATTCTCTCACGCTCATAACAAAACGGCTAGACTCACAAGAGGCTTGCTGCTGAACACTTACAACATTATCCATGCACCCATTATATATATTATAGGCATCCATTCAAGCAAAAAAATAACATAACCGGCTATCGTACATTGCGCATTTTCTCAGGGCTTGCAGGGTACTCCCCACCACCGCAAAAAACGCCCCGGCTGTGGTAACAGCCGGGGCGTATGAAAAGGAGTATAGGTTTATTTACATGCCGACGATTTCGTAACCGCCGTCCACATAAATGACCTGGCCGGTAATGCTGGCAGCACCATCGCTTGCCAAGAAGGTGGCAGTGGCACCCAGCTCTTCCAGCGTGCAAGAGCGCTGCAGCGGGCTCTTCTCCTCGTACACCTTGAACATACCGGTGAAACCGGACACGCCGCGGGCAGCAAGGGTTTGCACGGGGCCTGCTGAGATGCAGTTTACACGGATGGGAGCCTCGCGACGACCGAGGTCGAAGGCAAGGTACTTAGCGCTGGTCTCGAGCGCAGCCTTAGAAACGGCCATCAGGTTGTAGTTGGGTACTACCTTCTGGCTGGCGTAGTAAGAAAGCGCTGTGATAGAACCACCATTGGTCATCATGGGAGCAACGGCGCGAGACAGAGCAATAAGAGAATAGGCAGAAATCTGCAAGGAGAGATTCCAAGCATCGCGGGGGATGTCGGAGAAGTGGCCTTCCAGAGTACCGGGAGCCTTGGGAGCAAAGGCAATGGCATGCAACAGCATATCAACGCGGTCGGTGTGCTCTGCTACAAAGCTGAAGAATGAGGCAATGGACTCATCACTGGAAACATCCAACTCGCAAACGGGTGTATCCTCGCCGAAAGATTCCTTAACGAGCTTGATAACGCCATCTTTGAGGCGCTCGCCCTGATAATTGAAAATGAGTTTGGCACCGGCCTCATGCCAAGCTTTGGCAATGCCGAATGCAATACTGCGCTTATTGGCCACACCTGTGACGATGCCGACCTTTCCTGCTAACGGTTTATCAAGTGACATAATTGTGTTAGGGTTTAGAGGTTACAGTAAAGGAAACTCTTGAGAAATGATGCGAGCGTACGTGGAAGTGATACCGATACCTACTTTCTCCATGTGGGCAATGCGGTTCAGCACCTCTTCCTCTGAAACGGCACCGGCGGTAGGCACATACTTAAGACGGTAATATACATAACCACCGTCACTGTCAAGCAGCAACTGCCCCTCCGGCAAGTTTGCATTGAGTGTAAGCAAAAGCAAACCGAGTTCTTGACGATTCTCGGGTGCTACACGCGTGCAGAAATGCACATCAAACACAAGGCTGCACGGCTCTTGCAACTCTGTAAACATGAATGTACAAGGCATCCCTGTGGCATCGATAGGCAAATAAGCCAAACCGATTTTTTCTGCCTGCGGCCCCATGGTTACCCATTGGTAATCCTCGTTGCGGCTCAGCAGATGGCGACGCACAAGTGCCAATAAATTAAGTTTTTCAGACATATCAGTGGTGAAAAAGGTTCTCAACATGCAGCGACGCCATTGCCGCTACCCTCTGTTTGATAATGATACTACACGAAAGTTCGAGTATAGTCAAGAAAATGTGTAGGAAAATTTTCTGACTTCCCCGATTTTTACTTACCGTCGTAGTACAAGCGAGCCATTTTGGAGGCGATGGAGTCCAGCGCAGCTAATTCTTCCTCTGTAACGTGTACGGCAAGGCGATCAAGCTCAGACTCCATACGGGCATTCACATCGTGGCAAAGAGCCTCGCCCTTTTCAGAGAGGCGAATGCAAATGGCACGGCGGTCCTCAGGGTTGGGGTTGCGCTCAAAAAAGCCCTTAGTCACCATGGTTTCCACCAACAAAGATGTGGCAGGCACCGTCATATTCAAGTGAGCAGCAAGCGTTTTCAATGCAATACCCTCAGGTTTTTCCTTGGTCAGAATACGGATTTGACCGATAGCAGAGCCTTGGCGAAGCGTAAGGCCAAGCATCTTTTTCTGATGAATGGCAGGAGTCTGCTTAAAACTGTCGCGGCGAATATCATCCGTGATATTCAGCAGCTTCATAAATATATCGTGTGGTTGCATTTGGAGAGATTCCATGCGCGTATTGTAATATATAGAAAGCTATTTGTCCAGACAAATTATTAGTAATAGTGAATAATTAACATGCAGGGATATTTTTTACACCATAGTAAAACAAACGGGCGCACGAATGCGCCCGAAGAAAAAAACGGAGTTGCAAGGAGAAATCAGTACCCCTGAGCCAATCTTTTAAGCTTTTTAGAAAGCGTCAATTTAGCAGCAGAGGATACGCGGTCAACAAAGAGGAAACCGTTGAGGTGGTCACACTCGTGCTGCAAGCAGCGGGCCAAGAGACCGCCGCAGTCAATTTCCAACACAGAGCCATCAAGCTGCGGGAGGGTGGCTTTCACAAACTCGGGGCGAGCCACATTGGCACGTATATTGCGAACGCTCAAACAGCCCTCGGTAAAGAGATATTGTTTACCGTACGGCTCGATGGTGGGGTTAATGAATACCAGAGGCATGATATCACGAATGGGCTTAAGCACACCATTCACGGTAGCCATTTCGGGTTCTTCCTCTTCTTCCTCATCCTCGGGTATATCAATTACCACTAACTGAATATTCACCCCCACTTGCGGGGCGGCCAAGCCAATGCCGTTGGCATCGTGCGTTGTCTCAATCATATTGGCAACGAGTTCCTTAAGTGCTTCATCTACTTGTTCTACCGGAGCGCATTTTGCACGAAGAACCGAATTGCCGTATTGTGTGATGGGAAGAATCATAATAAGACGCAGGGATTCTAGCGGGGCGAGGCCGAATTGTCAAGCCAAATCGCCCCGCATTGACACAAGTCAGGGAACAAGTTCCACTTGTATACGAAGCGGTTTTGCCAATACCGGCTTCGGATCTAAGCCCTCCGCAAATGAGCCATCGGGCGTAAAGGTGCCGTCATAATAGATATCGCCCTCATCGCGATTAGCATAATAGGGTTGATAATCGATGCATCGCACATGTTTTCCCAAATGGTCGACGAACTCGGGGTAAGGGGACGCACCTTCTTCCCCGCAGAAGAAAGAGTCATCACAAAGAATGACAGGGGCCGTATGCGCCGCATCTATTGTAACGGTAGCCTTACCACTGATGGGCACATATTGCACAAAGCGCAACACCGGGTTGCGGGGTATATCCCCCTGCCCCTCGCGCACATAGTTCACCGCTAACACCTTTTTAGGCTCAGCGGCAGACACCACAATGTGCACTTCCTTTTCATTACCCTGTAGCTGCAAAGAGAGAGCAATGTCTACACACCTGGTTTGTTGCTGAATCAACTCAAACCATTTTTCATGACAATAATACGTCATGTCATTGCAAGCGTCTTGTGCAAAATCATATGCCTCTTCAGCTAAGATAATTTCTTCTTCTTCCTCATCCTCGGGAGCGAATGCTGTCTCAGCCGTTTCGCCGAATAAATAGCACAAAGAATCACAATCTCGCAAAAGCCGGAAAACTGCAGAATCTTCTTGCACACAAGCCGGCATCTCCCCATGCTTATCTATATAACAATAAAGCATGTACGCAGACTCAAACATGCGTTGGTTCACCTCATCGGGCTCCGGATGATAAATGGATGTAACAGCTTCTGCTCGCAAAAAAGACTCCATATCCGCTACCGCTTGCTCCACCTCGGCCTCAGTAGGGTTGGTAAGGTGCTCATAAGATGGCGATTCATCGGTATCATCTTGATTTCGCCATGTAGTGGCGGAGTCTTCATCAGATTCCTGCTTTTTTCGGCAAACAAAGGGAGCCAGTAATCGCGGGCACATCTGCAGCATGCCGGTGTAGGCTTCTTGCACCACAAAATCACCTTCCCACACAGGCGCTGGTGCAGCCACGGTTTCACACGCATCGGCCGGTATCAAAGGGAGGAACTGTTGCACTATCTCTGCACCATGGTTTTTGGAGCGCATATTTTCCGTATCCCGCATCCGCAAGCGGCCTCTGCTATAGCCGTCATGGCTGTAATAAAAATCACGGCAATAGTCGGATGCTATATTTTGGGCAGTTTGCATGCAGCCGTGGGAATATTGCATGCGGCGTACGCAATAAGCGGCAAGTTCCGGGGTCACGCGCCCGCGTGCCAATAAAAGGCGCACAGACTCAGCGCAATCCGCCATAGCGGCAAGGGCTATCGCAGGCTCATCATATAAATAAACAATCTCGTCAAATGACGCATAGCGGCAAAACAAATCTGCAATGGGTTCACACTCGGGTGCCGCCATCACGAAACGGAATAAAACACCGGCAGACGTACGCTTATTGTACCCTCGGGCATCCCAATTGATGCCGGGCGTGCGGAATACCTGCTCTGCCATGCTCAACAATTCTTGGCGAGTATAAGGAACGGGCGCATTCCAATCTCCCGTACGTTTATCACAAAGATAATACTGCAGCAACACGATTTCCAACCATTCCTCCGCCAATTCAGGCTTGTGCACCAACAAGGCCGCATAGTCGGCAGCCTTTTGTTCTATGGTAGTGTCAGCAATCAGGATATCATGCAATGCGGCCGAGCGGTTCACATGATACTCGGCATAATCCAACTGCTCAAACTCGCCGGGGCTTTCACTCAAAGTAAAAACACCGGTCGTTTCACGCGGAATACTGATATAATTTCTGGCACACAATTCACTGAAGTACACCTCGTAAGGTTTCTCCTCTTCCTGCATCATCTTATGCACGCGCTCACGTTCCTCGGGCAAGCAAATTCCCCAAAGCTCGGAGCAACAACATAAAACAAACATGATAATGGATAGACAGGTTTTCACACCCCGCATTGTAGCAAATACGTTCTTTCAAAACAAACAAAAAAACTTGCAAATAAGAAACTTTATGGCATAATGCGGCGCGTATTATAACAAAAATGGCAGAAATGAAAAAAGGCTTAGTATTAGAAGGTGGGGCGATGCGTGGCATGTTTACAGCCGGAGCCATGGATGTGATGATGGAAAAGGGGGTGAAGTTTGACGGAGCCATCGGCGTATCGGCCGGGGCCGCCTTCGGCGTCAATTACAAATCCGGGCAAATTGGGCGCGTGATACGGTACAACACAAAATTTTGCAACGACAAACGATATTGCGGGCTGTGGAGCTTGCTGAAAAGCGGCGATATCTATAACACCGATTTTTGCTACCGCGTAGTCCCCACGCAATACGATCCGTTTGACTTTGACAGTTACGGCAAAAACCCCATGGAATTCTACGTGGTAAGCACAAATGTGGAGACGGGTAAGCCGGTATATCACCCGTATGGTGGGTGGGAGGACCACGGTTTTGACTGGATACGAGCCTCGGCCTCCATGCCGCTGGTATCTCACATGGTAGAAATTGACGGGGTTAAGATGCTTGATGGCGGCATCAGCGACCCCATACCGTTACAATACTTTGAAACACTTGGGTATAACCGCAATGTGCTTATTCTTACCCAGCCCAAAGGCTACCGCAAGAAAAAGAGCAGCGCCATGCTTCTTATCAAGCTCATGTACCGTAAATACCCGCATTTGGTAGCCGCCATGGCCCAACGGCACGAGGTCTACAATGCCACCATGGACTACATCGATGCGCAAGAGGCCGACGGCAAAATTTTTGTACTGCGGCCGGATAGCCCCCTGCCCGTCAGCCGAGTGGAAAAAAGCCCCGACAAATTGCGCGTGGCGTACGAAATAGGCCGCAAGGCCGCCGCCGCAAAAATGGCGGCACTTGATGATTTTTTAAGCTAACGCAAACGGGCTGCAAAGCATAAACCTTGCAGCCCGTTTTTTATTAAATCTGAAGCTTTAATCCAAATCCGGCAGCAGCTCGTTCATGAGGCCTTCCAAATCCGTGCGCACAGACTCACGAGTGGCCATGGTCTTAAGCTCCACCTCGGGGAACTCGCTACCCACGATGAGCGCGTACGTGGCACCGATTTTGTCGGCACGCTTCAGCTGATTATTCATCTTGGCAGGCGCCAGCGGCAAATCTACACGCAAGCCGGCATCGCGCAGGGTGGAGGCAAGGGAGAGCATCTGCATGCGCATCTCGGGTGCAGCAAGCACCATGCACACATCGCACACATCGGGCTTGAGGGCGGCATCTCTCAGGGCGCGGGCAGCGGGGCATGCATCTATCAAGTGAGCAATCACGGCATCGCCCATAGCAAAGCCCGTGGCAGGCATGTCTGCCGCACCGTCGGAAAGAGTAGCAACCAGGCCATTATAGCGGCCACCACCGGCCACGGCACGCAGGCTGTGACCTTTGTCGAAAATCTCAAACACCAAACCGGTGTAGTAAGCCAAACCACGAACCACGTAGAGGTCAAGCTTCACATAGTCTGCCAAGCCGCGGGCCTGTAGCTCGGCGTACACGGCGTCATAGCGAGGGGAGCAACCGGCAGGCGGGTTTTTAATAAAGGCTTCCAAATCCTCACGCTTCATGCCGAAGGCATCCAGCTTCTGCTGGCTCACCTCGGGGCGATCGCGCTCAAACTTATCAATAACAGAGAGGAAATCTGCCACCTTGTCCTCTGCTACACCGTGTTGCAGGGCATAAGAAATCCACACATCGCGGTCGCTGATACGCACCACGAAATCATCTGCCGTGAAACCGAACTCGCGCATGCAGTCAATAGCCAAGGCTATCAACTCGGCATCCGAGCCCTCACCGGCGTCGCCCAAAATATCTGCATTGAACTGCACGAACTCGCGCAAGCGCCCCTTCTGCGGCTTCTCATAACGGAAGCAGGAACCGATTTCAAACCACTTGAGGGGCTTTGCATACTCCATCTGGTATGAGGCGGCAATACGGCCGAGAGAAGCGGTAAGCTCGGGGCGCAATGTAATATCACGATCTCCCTGGTCCTTAAAGCGGAAGAGCTGGGTAGGCAGTTCACCGCCAGACTTTTTGAGGTACAAATCCGTTGCCTCAACAGTGGGGGCTTCCCACTCCACAAAACCGTAGCGATGCGCCACCTTCCGCCACGTGTTGAAGAGGTAAGCACGGAAGGCGTATTCCTGCGGAGCAAAGTCGCGGAATCCCGGCAGCGGTTGGAATTTCATGTTCGGCATAATTGTAAAATAATGTTTGCGGCGTGTATTATACACGCGCCACGCGTATTGTCAACCATGAACAAGTACTGTATACTTTGTCATATATCAAAAAGGAGTGCTTGATTAGCCCTGCAACATAAGGTAGAATCAACGCATGAAGAAATGGCATATCAGAACTCTTTGCATTCTGGCGCTGGGAGTAGTCGGTCTCGTTGCCTTGGCTTATCGACCGGCGTTTGAAACGGACCAAGCGGAAATGCCGCAGTTTTGTGAAAATCCATCCATCAAATTATCGCGACACGATGGGAACAACGATATCAGCTTTGAATACAGGTGGGATTTGAGTAAAAGCCCGAGCGGAACCCTGCTGAGCGGTGATATACAGCCGGATGCTTTCAGTTTGATTCAACCTGCGGAATGGGTAATAAAAGTATACACAGAAAAAGGTCAATTGAAAGCAGCCGTTAATACACCGATAATACATGCCACAAACAGCACCTATTCGGTAAAAACAAAATACTCCGCCTATTTCAGTTATCCGACACTACACTATACCCCGAGCGGGAGTACAGCAGCAGAACACCACCTGCATCTTTGCTGCGAGATAACCATAACCCCCACTTGGTGGCGTACCCCCATCTCAACAAAAGCCGAACAAGTGCTGAGCATCAACCCCACATTAGGCTGCGCAGACATCATCCCGCCCACAGCCAACTGGGCAGGAGCCAGTGACGGGCCCACGCAAAAACTCATTAAAGACGGAGAAGAGGCAAAACTGCCGGCTCGCTTCTGCGGGACAAAACGAGAACAAATACTGCAATTTTTGCTGTACGAGTTTGCAGATGCAGCTTTCAGCGCAGATGCTGCCAGACTGCAACAATTTTACGCATGCGCTCAAATGTATGCAGAACAATTAACCACACCTGATAAAGAATGGCCGTATTGCTGGGAAGAAGCAGCCGAGCAAGCTCGGAGGGGGGCACAATTGATAGAACCTACGCTTACTATTATTCAGCACAACAATTGCTACGACATGCAAGAGTTGGCGGACTTCATCAATGGACCGGTATTTGCCCGTATCTTCGGCACACAATTGAAAAAGCGAGAACAAATCGATTTTGGTGAAGATTTTGAAAGCGACACCCAAAGCATTGATTTTGAAATCATATCGGAAGAAGAATTCTATTCTAAAGAGGATGTTGACAAAAAAAATTAAAAAAAGTTTGCCATTTTTGAAAGAATTCTGAAAGAAACACCGTACTATTATGCGAGGCCGGGGTGAGAGCCGGCTGACTTTTCATAGAGTAGGTGTAAGTACAAAACGGTCGGGAGCTGTGAGATTCCCGACCGTTTTTGTTACCCACCATTATAAGCAGATGCGCTCTAAATCATCGGGCACCAAGATATTACCGTGGAAAAACTGAGAGGCCTCGCGGGTATAGCACACTCGCCGAGTGGCAAGGGTTTTATCTTCCGTATGGTACAGCAGCAGATTTGTTACCCCCAGCAAGGCAGCCAAACGGCCGGCATCTGCCGCAGTACTGTGATGTTTCTCATACGGTTTAAAGCGCTCCCTATCCTCATAAAGACAAAAGGCTTCGCACAACAACCAATCAGCACCCTCGGCGTAGACACGGGCTCTTTCATTATACGGCTCATCCCCCAAACAGGTAAAGCGTTTACCACCGGGTAAAATTAACGAAAAACCGAACTGTTGAGCTTTGGTAGAGCCGATATCAAAAGCATGGCCGCACATGCCCGCCGCAGAAAATGAAGCATGGTCCTCCAAGGGACAGAAAATAATATCCACACCAAAGTGAGCACAAACCTTACCCGGCAGAGTACTGCGGCAAATAAGTTCTAACACACGCATGGCTTCTGCATGCCCATACACTTGCAATACGCCCTCATATTTACCGGCATTCATGCTCTGTGCAATCATTCTCACTACCCATACCACACCCAGTATATGGTCTGTATGCGTATGTGTTACAAAAATGTGATGAATACTTTGCAGGGTGATACCGGCCGTTTCTAATTGTTGTAAAATGCCGTTTCCGCCACCGGCATCCACCAAAAATATCTCATCTTTGTTTTTCAAAGCGAAACAGGTATTGTAACAGCGTGTTACCGCCGCATTGCCTGTGCCTAACATGATTAATTCAGCCATGCACACAGCCTACCACAAAAAAACGGCATCCGCAAGCCTGTTCATAGCACATAATTTTATGTCATTTTTTTGAGTTGTCATAACACAAGCTTGACTAACGACCCTCATTGCGTATAATCCTAATGACAATAGACCTCATTTTACGATTATGAAGTTGCCCATTATTACGACCGCCGCAGTTACTTTGGCCGCTTTGGCTTCCCCCGTGCAAGCTGAGCTCAAATTAGCCTCCGTAGACGTTAACCTTGTATACACCAAGTACTACAAGCGTTTTGAGACGGAGGATCGCCTCAGAGCTGCCATGGAGGAAATTAAAAAAGAAGTAGAAAAGCGCCAAGCAGAAATTGCCAAACTTGCTCAAGAGTTTGAAACGATGCGCGCCCAGCACGACCCCTCCCGCTCTGACAAAGAAAACGCAGAGCTTCGTAAAAAGCTCGAGGCTAAAAGAGCAGAGATTCTTGCTAAGCAGGAAGAGCTCAAGCAGTACGTTGAAACGAGACAGAGAGCTTTCCAGGAACTTTACAGCCGCGACATCCAGATTCTCTTCTCCGATGTGCAGAAGTGCATCCAAGAAGAAGCAACCCGCAACGGTTACGATTTGGTAATCGATTCCAGCGCAGCCAACGGTTCTACTCGTACAAAAGTATTCCCCCACGTGAATGCTGCATACGATATTACGCCTCTTATGATTAACAAGATTAATGCTGATGCTCCTGCCGGCTTCGATGCCGATGCAGAG
Organism: Akkermansia sp.; assembly: GCA_045124875.1. Taxonomy (GTDB): domain Bacteria; phylum Verrucomicrobiota; class Verrucomicrobiia; order Verrucomicrobiales; family Akkermansiaceae; genus Akkermansia. The sequence goes on along the minus strand of JBGVMR010000045.1, from coordinate 133,651 downwards.
CTGCGCAAGGCAGGCATCAATCTTCCCCAATAAGGCACATCCAGTTAGCAAACCTTCTCACAGAGTCGCTTATGAACCTCTCTCTCTCAGAAGTTCTCGCACTCACCGGAGGAAAAATTCTCAGCGGTGCTCCGGAGACCACGGTCTCCGGAGTTGCTACTTTGGCAGAAGCCACACCGAATGAGGTTTCCTTCTTGGGCAACGAGAAATACTACAAGGACTTCCTTGCAACGAAAGCCGGCATTGTACTGGTACCCCCGGCACTCCCCGAGTATCCGGAAGGAGTTGCTTTCATCGAGGTAGAAAATCCCTCTTTGGCATTCAACGCCATGGTGGAGCACTTCATGAAAGCAGCCAACGATTTTGAGCCGGGCATAGCACCGAGCGCCGTTGTATCCCCCACAGCCAAGCTTAATCCGGATAAAGTGAGGGTATGCGCAGGCGCAATCATTGAAGACGGTGCAGAAATCGGCGATGGCAGCGATATTGGTCCCGGCTGTGTCATCGGCAAATCTGCCGTACTGGGTAAAGACTGCAAACTGTACGCCCGCGTAGTGGTGCGAGAGCGCTGCATTTTGGGCAACAAGGTAGTTATTCAGCCCGGTGCCGTTATCGGCTCAGATGGTTTCGGGTTCCTGCTTAACAACGAAACCGGCCGCTATGATACGGTGGACCAAGTGGGCATCGTAGAAATCGGCGATTGCGTAGACATCGGTGCCAACACCACGATAGACCGCGCCCGTTTCGGTCGCACCATCATCGGCGAGGGTAGCAAGATTGATAATCTTGTGCAGATTGGCCACAATGTAGTAGTGGGAAAACACACGGTTATTGTATCCCAAAGCGGCATTGCCGGCAGCACTAAGCTGGGCAACTATGTAACCGTAGCAGCCCAAGTAGGTATAGCAGGTCACCTCAACGTAGGAGACAAAGCCGTTCTGGCAGCCCGAACGGGTGTAATGGCTTCTCTGGAGGGTGGCCAAGTATACTGGGGCGCACCCGCAGCTCCCTATAAGGACGCCGCCAAGCAGTATGCAGCAATCCGCAAGTTGCCGGATGCCATGAAAGAAATGCTTGCACTCAAAAAACAGGCAGAAGAGATTAAAGCCTTGATTGACCAAGCCATGGCAGAACAGGCAGGAAGCTGAGAAGGCTATTGCCACATGAACATTTTCCCCATCGGTTGATGAAACCGATGGGGATTTTTTCGCAATCAATCAAAAGCAAAGGTTTTATCGGCAAGGGGCTACAAACACACCGGCTGCGGCCTTAACACTTATCCCCTGATTAGTGGCGTATGCCTTAGCCGCCGCAGAGCGAATAGCAACATTATCACGAGGAGATTTAAGCCAAGCCGCCAACACCTCCGTCAGCACCTTTCCGGCCGGATACATGAATTGGCGAGTCATGAGAACCGGGCAACATCCGAGCGTACGCACTCTGTCGGCAAACCACTCATCACTCATGCAGCATAACACCACGGCATCTGCATTACCCAGAGTGGGTGACGGCTCCGGCAAATCCACATCCATTAAACCATTGTGGCCGATGTATGCCACCAAATCATAGGAGCCGGAGGCAAGTGCAGCTTCAAAATCTTGCATGCAATCAACAATGCAATCACCACGATACGCAAAGGCATATACCGTTGCAGCTTTATCTGCACGGGTACACACAACCGTATCAATTACAGCAGTCTTTTTTTGTTGGTAATCACTATAATACACAGGGCGGCCCCAATCCTTGGAAGCACGCATCACCTTGGGCAAAGCATCGCTACACCCCCAATACAAATTGTTGGCGGGGTCATCCCCTTTACCTATTTTTGCGGGCACAGGAGCTATTCCTTGGTGTTCATTATCGCAAAGCGCCACAAACACCGCAACCTGTTTGCCCGGGCCGACAGGTAACGCAGACTCCGAGTTTGCGCCGGCATGCAACAGCAGCAACAAGCTCATCATCAATACGACAAGACACAGTTTCATCCCTTTGCTAAGGCTTCAGTTACTTTCTGTTGCAAGGGTTCAAGCTCATACTCACCTGCCCACTTTTTCAGCTCCTTGCCGGTGTAAGACGATAAACCATCCGCTGTAAGTCGGCGTGCCAACACCCCGGCAGGTATCAACATACACAGAAAATCCTCTTCTGTAACATAGCCGGTGCGCACCTCGCCTTTACGAGTCATGATGACACCATCTGCCGGTGACATGGAGTTAAGCTCTACAATGGCAGCAGTGAGCGCATCGCGGTCAATTTCGTATGAGATAGCGGCTTCGTTTTCCATGCGGTGAGTTATACCTCAATGCACGCGAAAAATCAAGCAGCAAATCCCGAGCAATGAGAAGAAGCTTGACTTTACCCCCAATTATGGTGTAGGCTGTTGACGAAATGAAGAGAATTGCAACAGCCACTGTTCTTGTATCGGTTATGCTCACCGCTTGCCAATGGCAACAACAAAAGCATAACACTGACTCTACCGAGCAAGAAGAAAATGTAGTACCGCCGCTTTATTTAGGCACGGTACACCAGGTGTACCCCGAACAGGGCTTTGTGCTGCTGCGCATTATCGGGCCGCTTCCCGGGCCGGGTACGGTTCTTATTACCCACCCGGCAGACGGGTCGAACACACGCATCGGTAACCTGATGGTTACCTCTGACCAACCTACCCGCAATCGCATCATTGCAGCGGAAGTACGCTCGGGCAATCTGATGAAGGGCGATCGCGTCTTTTTGTACCGCAATATAGCACAGCCCGAGGAAAAACCGGAGACAGAGGAAACCACAGAGCCGGAAGTACCCACCGTTATCCCGAACGCCCCGGAATCTGTGATGCCCACGGATTCCCCCGTGGAAACACCTACGTTTGAAGAGGAAGAACCGGTTGTAGAAGAGGTGGAAGAGAAACCGAAAAAGAAGAACAATCAACCTCAAGAGACACCTCAGCATATCTTGGATATTCCTGATAATATCGACGACTGGGATTAATCCGAAAACACACCACACGCAAATTATGAGACTGCAATACTACGTAGACGAGGACGGCGAAAGCGTTATAGGTTTGTGGGTACCCAAGCGTAACGCTTACATAGATGTAACCGGACAAGATGAGCAAATTTGGGCGGCATTGCAACCGGATGGTAAAAAACTGCGCAAAGAAATAGAGACGTGGATATCCAAAGGTGCGCCCGATGGCGTGGTGGTAGATATGGAGGGGTTGGTCGTATCCAGCGCACTGCATGTGCAGCCGTGCACCATAGCATGCTTAGGCAAATGCTATGCAGAGCATGCCAAAGAATTCAGTGGCGAAGAACTTGGGGAGCCCTCCATCTTCCTCAAATCAACATCTGCCATCAGCTCGGACCTCTCCTACGTGCTCAACCCGGTTGGAGCCAAGAAATTGGATTACGAGGTGGAGTTAGCCGTGGTATTAGGCGACACCCTGCACCGAGCCACCCCCCAAGAAGCCCGCAAAGCAATACTGGGGTACACCCTGATGTGTGATTACTCGGAGCGTTCTTACCAACTTGAACATGGCGGGCAATGGACCAAAGGTAAAAGCTACGACACATTTGCCCCTTTCGGCCCCATCTTGGTATCGAAAGACGAAATTCCCAACCCCGATTCCTTAACGCTGGAGCTAAAAGTAAATGGAGAATTGAGACAAAAGGCCAGCACGGCAGAATTGGTAATGCCCGTAGCTGAGCTGGTGGCTTATGTTTCTCAGTTTATGACCCTCAATGCAGGCGACATCGTTTCTACCGGCACCCCCGGAGGTGTGGGCATGGGGATGACCCCGCCTCAGTACCTGAAACCGGGGGATGTTGTTGAGTTCGGTTGCAATGCAATCGGCTATGTAAAACAGACTGTTGAAAGCGAATAAAAATCAGATAAAAGGATTGCATTCACCCTCAAAAGTGGTAGAATGAGCGCATAAAGAGAAACAACACGATACATTTCAGGATATGAAAATTCTCGTTACCGGGGCAGCCGGATTCATCGGGTTCCATACAGTCAGCAGACTCATTAACGATGGGCATGAGGTTGTGGGGATCGACAACCTCTGCGACAGCACTACTCATGCCATCAAATTTGCCAGGCTCTCCATCTTGGGCATAGATATTGCAGCCCTTACTCAAAATGAGCCTCAACACAGCAATGCCGGCACATTCAGCTTTATTATAATGGATATTGCAGATAGAGATGCCCTCATCAACCTCTGCAAGCAAGAACAATTCGACTGCGTTATTCACTTGGCTGCTCTTGCCGGCTCAAAGCCGTCCATTCAAAATCCCGCAGCATATTTTGATACCAACACAAAAGGCACGCAAAATATGCTCGATGCCGCGAGCAATACTGGGGTAAAACATTTCATATTCTCCTCCAGTTATGTTGTGCATGGAGCACACGCAAACTCACCGCTCAGAGAAAATGACGATGTAGACACCCCCATGAGCATGTATGCGGCATCCAAGCGCTCTGCAGAGCTACTTTGCCACGCATATGCCAGCGCCTACCGTTTGCCGACAACCGTATTCCGACTTTTCACGGCATACGGCCCATGGGGACGCCCCGATTCCAAGCCCATGATGATAGCAAAAGCCATAGCAGACGGCGCACCCATTACCATTTTAAACAATGGGCATCTGGTACGAGACTTCACCTATGTGGATGATATCATCGATGGCATGATGATGGCACTTACCCTGCCACCGGCCGGGGTACACGGCACCCCCTACACCCTGTACAACCTCGGGCGCTCCAAACCGGTTTCCATGCTCTCGTTTGTGCAAGCCATTGAACGCGCCATGGGCAAACCAGCCATCATAGAAACAAGTTCGGAATCCCCGCTGAGCAAAGGCGAAAATGTGGAAATGTATGCAGACACCGGCAAGATGGAAGCAGAATTAGCCTATTCTCCCGTATGGGATTATGAAGAAGCAGCACCGATTTTCGGCCGCTGGTTTATAGAAAATTACCAGGTCAACTTCAACATATAACCCCCACGCATCCTACAATATTTGTACGTGCAACCAACTGTTAAAGCATAAAAACTGTGTCCCCGTTCTTATATAATCTCGCCAAAAGTATTCTCTTCCGGTTCAATCCCGAAACGGCTCACGAGCTGACGCTCGCCGGGCTTCGCACGGCAGAGAAAATGCGTTTACTCTCATTAATTGCACCTCGCAAAATTGAAGACCCCGTCACGGTAATGGGGCTCAAGTTCCCGAACCGTGTGGGGCTTGCCGCCGGCATGGACAAACAAGCAAACACGATAGCGGCGTTCGGCAAATTGGGCTTCGGCTTTGTGGAGGTAGGCACTCTCACGCCACGCCCGCAACCCGGCAACCCCAAGCCTCGTTGTTTCCGCTGCATTCCTCAGCAAGCCATTATCAACCATATGGGCATCAACAACCCCGGTATTGATAAAGGTGTAGAAAACATTCGCGAAACCAAGAGATTCAACGGCATTCTGGGGGTTAACATCAGCAAAAACAAGGTAACGCCCAATGATGAGGCCAGCAAAGATTATTTGGCATGCATGCGAGAGGCATGGCCGGTAGCAGATTACATTGCCATTAACTTCTCGTGCCCCAATGTGCCGAACCTCTGCAACTTAGCAAAGGCTGCGCCCGCAGCAGAATTGTTGGCACTGCTCAAGAGTGAGCAAACAAACTTGAGCAATGACACAGGGCGCTATGTGCCTATTGTCATGAAGGTATCTCCCGATATGGAGGAATCTCAAATTAAGGAACTTTCTCAAGTATTCTTGGACAGCCAGTTAGATGGGCTCATCTGCTCTAATACCACCACAACTCGCATAGGTGTAGAAGATCACCCGGCAGCAGCACAAAGTGGTGGTATGTCGGGCAAGCCGCTCTACAACCGCGCTAATGAAACCCTTGAGGCCTTTGCTAAAGAGCTTAAGGGGGCCATCCCCATCATCGGCGTAGGTGGCATTACAACCGCAGAAGATGCCGTCAAGAAGATTCAGCTGGGGGCATCCCTCGTGCAATTATACAGTGGTTTTATCTACAAAGGGCCCAACCTGATACACGACTGCGCCAAGGCTATTAAAGAGCAGTGTGCAGTAAAGGGATAATCTGTTTTATACATACGTCAACCGCCTCTCGGACATGATTCGGGAGGCGTTTTTGTCTTATTTTACGACTTAGATTAAAGCTCAAGCAATAAGCCATCGTACGCCGGGGTGATAAAATCCGGCGTTTCTGCGCAAGCGGTGTCGTAATCAACGGCATGCCCGCAATGGGTGAGGTAGCCACGCGTAGGGGCAAGTTGCTGCATGAGAGCTACACACTGAGCCACGGTGAGGTGGGTATGGTGTTCGCGCGTGGTGAGCGCATCCATTGCCAGAGCATCCAGCCCCTGCAACAAAGGAGCAGACGCTGCGGGCAGCTCCTTAATATCCGGCACATACCCAAAGGATTTCCCCCCACAGCGGAAAACATACCCGTATGTCTCTACCGAGCCATGCAGCACCGGAACGGGCGTTACCGCGATATCCCCCACAGTAAAGGACTTTCCGTCATGGTTATGAGCATCGGGCCGTATATAGCCTTTATAAGTATTCTGAGGGGAAAACGCCCAAGCAAACATACTCTTCAATTGAGCTAAACACCCCGCCCCGGCATAAAGAGGCAATTTATCTTCACGCCGCCAGCAAAAAGCGCGCATGTCATCAAAACCTGACGTGTGGTCCAAATGCTCGTGAGTGTAGATAACGGCATCTATCGCAGTCAGATTATGGCGCAGGGCCTGTTGGCGCAGGTCGGGGCAAGAATCTACGAGAATTGTAGTTGTATCAGATTGAACGAGGAGCGATGAACGCAAGCGCTTATTCTTAGGATTATCGGAGAGACACACATCACATTGACAACCAATGACCGGAACCCCCGTAGAGGTACCGCTGCCGAGAAAAAGTACTTTCATCATCTGTTTTCCGTTTGAATTACGGGCGATATTATGCCATAATAACCGCAGAACTAAAAGCAAAATATGCTCACACTGCTCAAGATACGCAACCTGGCACTGGTAGATGAACTCGTATGGGAACCCGAGGCAGGCTTTCTGTCCATCACCGGTGAGACCGGCGCAGGTAAATCCGTCATCATGGGCGGTATTTCTCTGCTAATGGGAGAACGAGCAGATAAGGGGCGCATACGCAGCGGTGAAACCCAGTGTACTTTAGAAGCAGCCTTTCAATTACAGAGCACTGCACACATAGACCCGCTGTTGGAAGAAGCAGGTGTGCCACCGTGCGAAGAGGGTGAGCTGCTGATACGCCGCAGCATCACCGCAACGGGTAACAAGCAATTTATCAACAACAGCCCCGTTACCCTGCAACTTCTGCGCAAAGTAGCAGGCGGCTTGGTCGACATGCACCACCCGGAGGCCCACAGATCTCTCACCTCTCAAGAACGCCAGTTGGATTTGCTGGACGCCTATGCAGAAAACACCGCCCTGCTCTCGGCCTACAATGAGGCCTACCGCGCATGGCTTGATGCCCGCGCTGCCTACCGAGAATTGCAAGAAAGCGAAATGGCAAACGAGAGAGAGCTGGACTTTTTGCGCCACCAAGTACAAGAAATTGAAAACGCAGGGTTTACAGAGGACGAAGCAGCAGGCTTAGAAGCAGGCTGGCAGCGCGCGCGCAATGCATCGCGCCTGAGGGACACGGCACTACCCATGGCGCATATACTCGATGGTGGGGATGACTCTGTACTCAACCGCATGCGCCAGCTTGTGCGCTTGGGGCGAGATTTGGAGCGCTTGGATGCCGATACGGCTAAATGGCTTGCCCCGGTGGAAGGATTGATTGACGAGCTCTGCGATTTATCCGCCAACGTAGAAGATTATGTAAGCAACCTGAGCTGCGACCCGCAGGAACAAGCAAGACTAGAAGAGCGCATTGGCCTGTTGGATAGTCTGAAACGCAAGTACGGTGCAGATTTTGCAGCCATACAAGAGCACCTGCAACAATGCAAAGACAAGCTTGAGGCCATTGATAACCGCGAGGAAAAACTCGCCGAACTGGCAGAGATTGAACGCAATTGCAAAGCGGCCCTTAAAGTAGCTGCTGCTGCGCTATCTGCTACCCGCAGAAAAGCAGCCCCAAAGCTTCAACAAGCATTCTTGGAACACGCTCGTCAACTGGGGTTCCGCCAAGCGCTGTTCGAGGTATCGTTAACCGAATCTGAAGAACCGGGACCGCATGGAGCAGAAGAAACGGATTTCCTGTTCGGACCAAACCCCGGAGAACCGTTAAAGGCACTGCGTTTGATAGCCTCCAGCGGCGAGTTGGCGCGTGTCATGCTGGCCCTCAAAAGCGCCTTGGCAGGCCAAGACGACACGCCGCTGCTGGTATTCGATGAAATTGACGCCAACGTGGGTGGTGAAATAGCTCGTGCCGTGGGGCTTAAAATGAGAGAACTGGGTCAAAATCACCAAGTAATTGCCATCACTCACTTCCCGCAAGTAGCAGCATTGGCAAACCACCACTACCTCATCTCCAAAGTCTTATCAGACGGGCGCACCGTTTCGCGGCTCAACGAGGTGGACGGAGAAGCACGCGTAAGCGAGCTCATGCGCATGCTCGGCACCGGTGGCGCTACCGCCGCAGCCCACGCCAGAGAATTGTTGCAACATTGAAGAGAACATGCAACAAGTCCGGCTACGTGATATTTGCACGCTTCAACAGTGGGCCCCGCTGCCAAAGCGCAACTTTACCCCCACGGGTTACCCTGTATACGGGGCAAACGGCATCATAGGATTCAGCGACAAATACAACCACCAACAACCGGCCATCGCCATTACCTGCCGCGGAGATTCCTGCGGCAATGCTGTCATCACACAACCGTTCTCCTATATATCAGCCAATGCCATTTGCTTAGAAAACATAGCAGATACCGTATCGCAGCAATACCTGTATTACTGCCTGAAAAGCGCAGATTTAAGCGCCTGTATATCCGGTGCCGCGCAACCGCAAATCACCCAGAAAAACTTGGGCAACATACAAGTTCCCATCTACCCGAAAGAAAGGCAACAATATATTGCCGACACCTTGCATAAAATTGAACAGACCATGCTACTGAGGCAACAGCAACTCGAAGCAGTAAAACAACTTCAAGCCTCATTCTTCCACCGGGTTTTCCCCACGCTGATGGCTGCAGAACATTGCCCAAAACGCCCCCTTCACCTAGTCGCAGAAATACATTGCGGCAAAAGAAATGCCGGCGATGCAACACCGACCGGCGAATACCCCTTTTTCAGCTGTGCCAAAACACCACGGCGTATCTCAAACTACACATATGACTGCGAATGCGTTTTATTAACCGGTAACATTGATTTTCAAATAGAGTATTTTCACGGCAAGTTTGACGCCTACCAAAGAGTCTACATCATTGAATCTCGCCATAAGAACACCGCAGTAGTACCTTATCTTTACGCCTTTTTACAACACTATGCACCTACTTTGAAACAACAGGCCGTAGGTGGTATCATCAAGTACATACGCCGAGACATGCTTACGAATATCAGCATACCGCTGCCGGATTTAAAAAAACAACACAGAATAGGCAGCTTCGCCTTGCATACACTCAAGCTCGGCAATGATATTTTACAATCCCTGCAAAAAGAAGAAGAACTATTCAAAAGCGCATTAACCCGCTTTTTTCCGCCCGCATAACACAACAGCTTTTAATGTCAATTATTTTAATTGAAAACAAAGCGGGATATGATAGAATAATGGCACATGCGCAATAGTTTCGAAGAAGCCGTCAGAGAGCTCTGCCTACGCTACCAACAATATTCTCCGGAGGCGTACGAATTCGTACGTGCCGGGCTGGAGCATGCATCTGAGCACTACTGCAAAGAAGACAAAGCCACGCATCTTACAGCAGAGCAGCTGTATGCCGGGGCTTGTAGTTATGCACTGAATGAATACGGTCCATTAGCCGCAAAAGTACTGAGCTTTTGGGGGCTTCACACCAATAAAGATTTCGGTGCTGTTGTGTACCACCTGATAGAAGTTGGTGTATTCGGCAAACAAAAAGGGGACAGACAAGAGGAATTTGATACCCTGCCCCCCTTGGAGGCCGTTTTGAATGCCCCTTATAATGGAGATTTGGACGACGAAGAGTATAATGAAAACGATGACGATTTCTGATATCAAGCAAGGTGCGGAGCTTTCATGGCCGGCAGAGTGGGAGAAACAAGAAGCTGTTTGGATTTCTTGGCCCCACCGCGATGACCTTTGGCAAGGTGGCCTTGCAGAGTTGCATGGAATCTATGCAGATTTGGCCGCAGTTATAGCCCGCTACGCCCAAGTAAGAATTAATGCAGCCCAGCCCTTGCAAGCAAGTATTGAAAAACTTTTGCAGGCACGCAATGTCAGCAACTATGCCCTCTACAATCACCCCACCAACGATGTATGGTGCCGCGACCATGGCGGTATCTTTGTGCGCCGTAACGATGGTGGCATGCAAGTGGCAGATTGGACCTTCAACGCCTGGGGTGGCAAGTTTGCCCCGTGGAATCTCGATAACGAAATCCCCACCCACATGGCAAACTCTTTGCAGTTACCCCGCTTAAGCAGCAATCTGATTCTTGAAGGCGGCGCCATAGAAGGCAACGGCGAAGGACTCATTATCACCACAGAAGCCGTGCTGCTCAACCCCAACCGTAACCCCGGTATCAGCAAAGCGGAGGTGGAGGAAGAACTGCACCGCCTCATGGGCACCAAGCAAGTGTTCTGGCTCGGTTTCGGCATTGAGGGTGATGATACGGACGGACACATTGATGACATGGTGCGTTTTGTGAATGCAGAAGCCGCCGTTTCCATCGTAGAAACAGATGCAAAATCCCCGCACTACCGTAACTTGGCGGAAAATAACGAACGGTTGCAAGACCTGCGCACACCGAGTGGACACAAGGTGGAAATTATCCCCCTGCCCATGCCCGAGCCGCTGGTAGCTAAAGACTGGCGTCTGGAACAATTGCCGGCCAGCTATGCTAATTTCCTCATCTGCAATGAGGGCGTTATCGTACCGATTTTCAATCAACCGAAAGCGGACGACAGAGCACTGGGGATTCTTCGCGAGTGTTTCCCCGGCAAGCAAGTTATCGGCTTTGATGCACGGCGTCTAGTCATAGAAGGCGGTGCCATTCACTGCATCACCCAACAACAACCTCTCTAAAAAACAAATTACAAAAAGCCCCTTTCTCATGTTCAGAGAAAGGGGCTTTTTTTATATCAGAACTTTCTGAGTTGTCTTGAAATGCAGTTTGGCAACATCGCTCAGGCGCTCTTGTCCATGTTTTACAACAAAGGCACGCGCAGCTTTGGTAACATGCCCGGCGCAGCCAAGCGGCATATCGCAACCGGCTGCAGCAGCGGTATCATTCATCCACTTCACAAAACGAGCACGCGCCAAAATAGATGCAGCAGCCACGGCTACATCGCTTTCGGCCTTGGTGCGTTGCTCTAACTGAACGGGAACCTTGCGTTTACCCAAAGCCGTTTTCAGCACCCACTCATTGGCAAACTGGTCACTCAATGCCCGCTTACATGACGGGACCTTCTCATGCAAAGCAGCTATTACCCTGGCATGCCCCCATGCTAACAAACGGTTGAGATTACCGAACTCGGCATACAACTCATTATATCTCTTAGGGCCAATGCACACCACCTCGTAAGCAATGCCAGGCAAACTCATAATTTTGGAGGCTATGGCAGCAATCTTCTTATCATCGGGTATGGCCTTGCTGTCTTTACAGCCCAATTTGACCAAAGCATCGGCAGTGGCCTCGTCAGAGTACACGCCGGCTATCACCAGCGGGCCGAAATAATCCCCCTTACCACTCTCATCTACCCCGAAATGCGGCGATTTATCTACTTTTGAAGCACTTGGCTTTTTTACGGCAGATATCCCCGTCTTGGGGTCAATAAGCATTACAAACTCCAAAAACTCATCTGCACCGCTGCCCTGTACCACCAGCTTACCTCGCTTGGCATAATAGGCCACATTGACCTTGGGCCCGGCAAAACAAAACTCCGTATATTCACGCTCGGCAGGTTCATACCCTGCGCGCGACTGTAACTTCTTCTTCAGCTCCCGAGCATCGGCTGCATTTAAATCTATTGTGTATTGAGAGGCCATGTGGGCTCTAAAATGGCCCTAAATTGTCCACTCGTCAATGAAAAAGTGAAAAAAACTCAGCCATGAAACGACAAAACCGCATGGTGACGCAAAAAAAATCACATAAGTTGCTTTTTTTGCGTGCCAAAGAGAAAAAAATGAGTTACAATCTCGCCAGCTTCTTAAACCAAGCGAATCCACATATATGGCTAATACAATCACAAAAAGAGAGCTTGTTAATAAGATCTGCGCAGAGATGGACAGCGACCTCACGCAGAATGATGTACTTGAAGTAATCCAGAAGGCCGTAGACCTTATCACTGAGGCCTTGGGCAATGGCGACCGCGTTGTTCTCCGCAACTTCGGCACCTTCACCGTTAAGGAGGTTAAGGCCAAGATCGGCCGCAACCCCAAGAACCCCGGTAAGGATGTACCCATCCCTGCCCGTTCCATTGTGAAGTTCAAGGTCGGCAAGACCCTCAAGGAGGCTGCTGCCAAGGTTCAGTAAGTTGTAACTTTACAGCATACCGAATAAGGCTCATGGCGTAATTGCCATGAGCCTATTCTTTTATCTTTAACCTTGCGAACCAAGAAACAAAAAAAGCGAACCGGAAAACCGATTCGCCTTTCAAGTACCCCCTCGCGGGCTCGAACCGCGGACAAACTGATTAAGAGTCAGCTGCTCTACCAACTGAGCTAAGGAGGCACAATGTCTGAAAGCACCCACACCTTGTTGTATCGCCGAGAGGCAGCCGCTGGTCAGATTTGAACTGACGACCCACGCATTACGAATGCGTTGCTCTACCCCTGAGCTACAGCGGCAGGTGCTGTGTGCGGGAGCAGCTTACCATGTTCAAACGGATATTGCAAGCAAAATTTTCAAATTTTCTTAATTTTTTTCAATTTTGTGATTTTAGGGTTGATTTTGCGGGGGTATAGTATAGAATATGACTACCATGACATACGAAGTTTTCGAAACACAGCAGGAAGCTGTCAAGAACTTGGCAGCAGAAGTAGCAGAGCTCATTCGCAGCCGCGCTGCAGAGGGCAAGGGTGTTGTGCTCGGTTTGGCTACCGGCGCCTCCCCCCTCGGCTTCTATGCAGAGCTTATTCGTCTGCACAAGGAAGAGGGTCTTTCTTTCAAGAATGTAACCACCTTCAACTTGGATGAGTACTACGGTCTGCCCCGTGAGCACGTAGAATCCTACTGGTACTTCATGCACACCAACTTGTTCAACCACATTGATATCCCCGCAGAGAACATCAACCTTCCCAGCGGCACTGTGGCACAGGAGGACATTGCAGCACACTGCCAGGCATACGAGGACAAGATCAAGGCCTGTGGTGGTCTGGATTTACAGATTCTGGGCATTGGTCGCACGGGCCACATCGGCTTCAACGAGCCGGGCTCCGATGACACAACCCGTACCCGCCAAGTACACTTGGACGACCTGACCAAGACCGACGCAGCCCCTGCATTCGGTGGCTTTGAGAACGTACCCTGCTACGCCATCACCATGGGTGTAGCCACCATCATGGACGCCAAGAAGCTGCGTTTGATGGCATGGGGAGAGAAGAAGGCCTCCATCGTAAACAAGGCCATCAATGGTCCTGTTACGGCAGACGTAGCAGCTTCTTACCTTCAGAAGCACCCGGATGCCAAGTACTTCCTTGACAAGCCCGCAGCAGCCGAGCTGTAAAGCAAGACCATAAACAAAAAACTTCTACCGGGGGCCGGCCAAAACCGGCTCCCGTTTTGCTTCACAGCTCCAATTATGCACCTGTACATACACGTACCCTTTTGCAACAAGATATGCCCGTACTGCGCCTTTTATAAGCACCGAATAGGCAATACGGATATACGAGGATACGTAGATGGAGTGATAAGAGAAGCAAAAATACGCTTGCCGCAGGGATACCGTCCGAGCACCATCTACTTTGGAGGAGGCACCCCCAGCATGCTCTCCCCTACCCACCTGAACAACCTTATCAACGGGCTTAGGGAGCACATTGATTTTTCGGGGGTGGAAGAATGGAGCTTCGAAACAAACCCCGCCACCTTTACCCCGGCAAAGGTGGAGCAATGGGTAAAGCTCGGCATAACCCGCGTTTCTCTCGGAGCGCAAAGTTTTGAGCCGAAACTTTTAAAATTACTTGGTAGAGAACACGGCCCGGACCAAATAGAGCAAAGCGTACGCATGCTCAGAGAAGCAGGCATGCCCCAAGTAAACATAGACCTCATGTTCTCATTACCCGGGCAAACAACGGAACAATGGCGCCACACCCTGCAAGAAGCCATAGCCCTGCAGCCCGACCACATTTCCACCTACAACCTCACCTATGAAGAAGACACGGCATTTTTCGAAGCCTACGGTGCAGAAGCCGGTGATGAAGAGACAGATGTAGCCATGTTTACCATGGCGGACGAATTGCTAACCTCAGCAGGCTACCGCCACTACGAAATATCTAACTATGCCAGAGGCGGAGCAATATCTCACCACAATTTAGCATGCTGGCGAGGTGAAGATTACTACGGTTTGGGACCGGGCGCATGTGGCACGGTCAACAACACACGTTACCGCAATACAGAAAACACAAGCACTTACATTGCAGCACTCAAAACGGGACAACTCTCTGTGGCAGAGCAAGAAATACTCACCCCCGAAACCAGACGTACGGAACTCCTGGGATTGCAGCTGCGCACAGATGAAGGCCTCCCCCCCGAGTTTATCAGAAAACAAGATGAAGCATTTATCGCGATGTTGCAAACAGAAGGGCTTGCACAGCGCACTGGGAGTGGCACCCTACAGCTCACCCTTAAAGGCAGGCTCGTAGCAGATGAAATAGCAGAAGGTCTCATGTAAAAAGACATATTTTGCGCTTGCAAGGCAAAAAGATAGAGAATAGAATAGGAAAACAGAATACGCAATTTTCGGCCATGAAGCATCTTTCCCTCATTCACTCACTCCTGATACTTAACGCAGTACCCATATGCCTCGCAGAGCCGAGCATGCCAACGGAAGCTTCTGCCCCCGCACAACATGAAGCAGCATATCAGCAATTCGTGAAAATGCTTGAAACCATAGCTGTGGCTGATAGCCCTGATATTGTACCGGCAATTGTTATTGCCATTGAGGCCACCGGCGATGAGCTCTGTGTTGACGAATGGATGAAGCGAGCCGCCAATGATGGCAACCCCGTAGCACAACTTTACCTGAGCAGCACTTCCTTAAATTTTGTACCACAAAATCAACAGCAAGCGGCAAAAGTAAAAAATGCTGTTGCCATGGTAAAAAAAGCTGCAGATGCCGGCTATGCCCCGGCGATGATAACCTACAGCAGCATTTTAAGAACAGGTTCCATTATTCCCGCAGATGAGGTCAAGGCAAACCAACTTATCATGGAAGCATGTAAAAGCGGTAACTATGAAACCCGCTTCTCATGGCTCTTGCAAACTGACCGCCTGATGAAGTATGAGGATAAAGAGCGCCCGGAAGTAAAGGCAGAAATAGCAAGAGGAAACCACCATGTTGTGTACTACCTCAGCCAAAAAGCGCCGGATGCGTTCGTCTCTCTTCTGACCTTAACGGAAGCCGCCCGCATGGGGAACCCCTCAGCCATGTATGAACTCTCTGCCATACTGCTGCAACTGAAAAACCCGAAAGTCAGCTACTATTATTTGAAACAAGCGGCAGAGCTCCACCACCCCATGGCCTTAACCATACTGGGTGAGTATATGATAAGCGGCAACAAAGAGCTTGAGGAATGCATAGGATTGAAAAAAGACCCTGCAGCGGGCATTTATATGCTCAAAATCGCCTCAATGATGGGCAACACCCGCGCACAGGCCATACTTTCGCATATCTATTTCCATGGTTTATTCGGGGTACCCAAGGATGAGGCTAAAGCATACCGCCACGTTGAGATTGGAGAAACAGTCGTTCCCGATGTAGGGTATATAACGGCAAAAGGCTACATGCTGTTAACCGGCTCCGGCGTTAAGCAAGATACGGCACAAGGCATAGCGCTCATTGAAAAAGCAGCCCGTACGGGGTTCCCACATGCCGTCTTCATGCTGGCCAATGTGTATTATAATGGTATCGGCGGCATTACAAAAAATGGTTCAGAGGCGGTGTACCTCTTGGAATCCATGGCAACTCAGCGAGGCTTGGAGATAAGCTTTATCTTCTTGGCTTACATCTATGAAAAAGGCGGCGCCGGCATAGAGCCGGATCCCAAAAGAGTTCAATATTATCTCGACCACGCGCAACGAGCCTTCGGCCAAGCTGCTCTTACCAAGTTCGAGGAACTCAAAAATGATGAGAATGGCTGGATTGTAACCCCCTTCAACATCAAATTATAACTTCCACCAATTACCCTATACCAACAATGCATATAAAAAGCATTCTTTCAAGTCTCCTCGTAGTTAGCATACTCGCAGCCCCGCTCGCACAAGCTGCACCCAAAAAGAAAAAAGGAAGTGCAAAAAACACAACGCAACAAAAGCCGGCAGCAAGCACCCATTTCCCCCCTCAGCATGAGGCGAATTACCAAAAATTTATAGAAAAGCTCAGAGAACTTACTCAACAAAACAGCTTTGACCTCAGCCCGGCTCTTTTTATCATTTTTGAAGCCACGGGAGACGAGTTCAGCATCGAGCAATGGATGCAGAGAGCAGCCGATGAAGGGGAACCGGCAGCCATCTTATTCATAGCACTTAAGCATTTGATAAATGTGCCGGAGGAGCGATACCGCGCCCCGGAGATTCTGACCGCAGTCACTCAATTGAAGAAGGCCTCGGACAGCAAATACGTACCGGCCATGGTTGCTTACAGCAAATGTCTGAATAAAGGTATAGGAACCTCCAAAAACGAAGCGGCTGCAGAAAAACTGCTGATAGCAGCATGCAGCAGCGGCAGCTATGAACCGAGATTTGAATGGTTATTGATGACCGGGCGCTTAGAAAAATATGAAGATTTACAGCGTCCGGAAGTGAAAGCCGAAATGGAGCGAGGGAATCACTACATCGCTCACCACATGAGCGTCAACGCCCCGAATGATGCCATCCTCATCAGATTGTTGGTACAGGCCGCTGAAAAAGGCAACAAAAATGCACTTTTCGAGCTCTCTGAACTTCACATCGACAGAGACTTAGGCAAAAGTTACAAATTGCTTACCTTGGCGGTAAAAGCGCGCAACCCCGATGCCCTGTACCGCATGGGCATGTACATGATAGACCCACCGGTTAAACTTGAAATTAATGTGGGTCCCGTAAAAGATGTTGAAACCGGCGTAAAAATGCTTAAAATGGCCGCCATTTTGGGCCAAAACGAGGCACGTATGCAACTTGCCCTCATGTATTTGAATGGTAAAAACGGCCAGCCCAAAGATGCAGACAGAGCCTACCGCCACATTTCCACCGGAGCAGTATTGAGCGGCAACCCGGTATTACTTGCAGCTCAAGGCTTCATGATGCTGCAAGGCATCGGCACTAAGCAAGATACACAAAACGGCATCAAGCTCATACAAGCAGCTGCCGCCCGCGGATATACCCATGCTAAAGCCTTACTGGGTTATGCCCATTATCGTGGGCTGGGTGTAGAAAAAAGTGTTACCACTGCAGTCATGCATTTGGAAGATGCAACATCACACAAAGACCCCTTTGCCTTTATCTACTTGGCCCTGCTGTATGATGAAGAAAAGCAGCCGGAAAAATCAAAATATTACCTCGAGCACGCAGAACGTGTCATGCCCGGTAAAGCAACAATAATATTCAACTTTTACAAACAAAATTATAAGGGCTGGTACATGGCACCCTTTCCCTTATAAAAAAGTTTTTATTTAAGGAATCTTTAATTTTATTAAATATCACAACACATACATAATAAAGGCACTAAACACAAATAAAGGGCGAAATCAGCAACAGATTTGGATGAGCTACAGCGGGCAGATGCGGGAAAAAGGCTTGCCAACGCAAACTGTTTATGGTATGCTCAACGCGCCTTTACATCATTAACGGACGCAATGCTGTGCATTGCCACAATTTTCACTGCATTCAAATGAAGAAAACAGCTAAAACACTTATTACAAGCGTCATTACGCTGCTTGCAGCGGCTGTGTTCTGTGCCCCGGGCGCAGAGGCCGCTTCGCGGAGTGTCAGCAATGGTTTCATCATGCCTGCTGCACCGTCCCCTTCAGCCAAGCCGAATCCCAAATTGCCCAACTTGGGCAGAGATAAGCATGGCATGCCGTTCTACCACCCCTCTCAAAGAAACCGAGTGGTACGCACAACCGCCTACACCCATACCGAGAGTGACCACGTGGCATACGGGCCTCGCAACGCCATCGGCACCTCGCTCAAATACACAGACCAAGTACGCAGCGCCGCCGCTGATTGGTCCGTCTATCCGTTAGGTACGCGTTTCAAGATTAAAGGGCAGCCCTACATCTATGTAGTGGACGATTACGGCAGCGCATTGGTAGATACCGGCACCATCGATATTTACCAACCCACCCCGGAGCTGATGCACCAATGGGGTCGCCGCATTGTTGAGATTCAAGTCATTCAGTGGGGGTCCTCAGAGCTGAGCATGCAAAAGCTTTCTGACCGTCGCGGATACAGCCACTGCCGCAAGATGTACGCCTCGCTCGAGCAACAACAAAGCCACAGAAAAACGGCAAAAAAATAAGCGTAGCTTACAACTGTTTTCCAAGAACTCTCTCTCTGCCATGCAGTGAGAGAGTTTCTTTTTAGGTACCGCACAAATAGCGGTCAACAAGTGGAATTGAAGCTTGCGAAAACAAAAATATCATGGTATAATCACAACTGCAAAACGGGGTATGAGAAAAAAGTTTCTCACATGGCTATTATTACTGGTTTGTGCAACATTTGTTGTTACAGGCGCATTGGCCTATTTGCAATTTGACAAGCAGGTAAGAGGGCGAGCCGAACAAATTTTGCACACACGCCTTAATGACTTGGCAGAGCTGATAAGCTACAGTAATGATAACATGGCGCATGTGGTTGAGATTAACAACGAAAGCACCCTTAACCGAACCCGAGCCGTAGCAGAAATCATCAAGCTGAACCCGGCAGTACTCTCAGATGGCGAGGCATTGCAAAAAATATGCAACGAGCTGGGGGCAGACCAGCTGTGTGTGACGGATGAACAGGGCATTGTCATTGCCGCTGTACCGGAAAACCTCGTAGGCTTTGACCTAAACTCGCACGAGCAAAGCCGAGAGTTCCTCAAATGCATAGGCGACAAGGGCGAAGAAATGATACAACGCCCACGCAAAAATGCATACAATGGAGAAGAGATACAATATGCCGGGGTATCTCGCAGAGATGCACCGGGGGTAATACAACTGGGGTTCCGATTTGCACATGAACAAGCCGTGCGCAGCAACATTGCCTTTACTGCATTGGCGGACCGTTTCAAGCTCGGAGAAAATGGCCATATCATCGCCTTCCGCGGGGGCGCCCTGATGAACGGCAGCGAACTGGGCTACCGCACATCAGATTTACTCTCACTCCCCATCAACCAAACGGTGCAAACAACCATAGGCGATACAGATTTTTACGCACAGGTTTTGGAGAAAGACGACATCCGTATCATAGGCTTATTACCAGCGGAAGAAATCAACCGTATCAGTATGCGCTCCATACAACAGCTCTTTATCAGCAATATATGGTTGTTTATCATCATGTTCCTGCTGGTGTGGGTACTCTTGCAAAAATTGGTACTCAACGGGTTATCGCGTATCAACTACTCACTTCAACGCATAACGGAAGGCTACAAAGATGAAAGGGTGCATGTACAAGACACCCCCGAGTTCACCCGCCTATCCACCGGCATCAATACCATGGTAGATTCTCTGCGTACCTACATGGAGCAACGCCGAGCCCGGCTCCAGAAAGAATATGCCATTGCCCGTACGGTACAGAGCACGGTATTGCCAAGCACCTTCCCTGCATTCCCGGAGCAAAAAGCCTTTGACATATACGCCACGCGTATACAATCTCAGAATGTAAGCGGCGATTTCTATGACTTTTTCATGGCAGATGCAGAGCACCTCTGTTTCATGCTGGGCGATGTATCAACCGAAGGTATACCCGGAGCCCTGTTCATGATGAGAGCCATCTCGCTCATACGTACACTGGCTGCCACCGGTTTGGCACCGGCAGAGTTAATGACCCAAGCCAACCGAACACTTTGCGAAAACAACATTACCAAGACAAGACTTTCTCTGTACTTGGCCCGCCTCAACATCAACTCCGGAGTACTCAGATTCATCAATGCTGGCACCCCTCAGGCGCTCAGAAGTACCGAAAACGATGGGTTCACCATGCTACCCATGCGCTCCGGAACTGTGCTGGGGGCACACACTCAATCGATATACAGAGAATGCATCATTCAATTACAACCGGGAGAGCGCATCCTTTTGTACTCACAGGGCATTCTCAAAGCAGGCAATGCCACCGGCGCAACATTCGGCATGCAGGGGCTGCAAACGGCACTGTACCAAGATGCAGATAATGTCACAGAGCTAATCCGGAACATACAAGTAGATTTACGGCGTTTCACCGGCAATAAAGAACAGGCCACGGACTCTACGCTGCTGGCAGTCGAGTATAAAGGCAAGTGGATGCAGAAAAAGGCCTTTACCTTGCAATCTACAGATACGGAAAAACTTACCGCCTTAGATACAGAAATGAACACAATGCTGGAATCTGTACTGGCGTCTCCTGTTGCCATAGCAGAGTTGTGCAATGCTGTATCAAGCATCATCAGCGCCCTCCCCGAAGACGCGCCGGCAAACGTACAATTCTGTTGCAACGAAGAAACGGCAGAAGTAACCATCCACTATAAAACGCACCGTTTTAACCCGCTGGAGCATCTACCGCAGCTCCCGCTTGATGATAGCATTTACTATACAGACCCCTCAACAGGAAGCACACTTAAAATCCGGAAATCACTGGCATGAACCCACCACCACCACCAGCCGTTACCTCTCCGCTAGCCGCCCCAAAGCCGCCGGTCATTTCCCAGCCCCCTCCCGTAACACCGGCCCGGCCCAAAGAAGAGACCAACAATAGCCGGCTTCCCCTGCCCCCGGGTGCCATTGTGGGCGAGTATACCATTATCTCCAAGTTGGGTAAAGGAGGATTCGGTATCACCTACCGCGCACAGAACAACAATGACGGCAGTACCGTAGTCATCAAAGAACACATACCGGAGGGCATGGCCACCCGCATGCCGGATGGCTACTCCGTAATGAGCAGCAGCCCGGAAAAGGAGGCAGAGTTTCGCACCACCATGGCAGAGTTCATGGAGGAAGTGAGCATCCTGATGGGCTTGGAGCACCCGGGCATCGTACCGATTCTCACCGCATTTGAGGCCAATGGCACCGCCTACTATGCCATGCCTTATGTTGAGGGCACCCAACTGCAAATACCGGAGCATCCTACCTTGGACTACGAAAAAAAGGCAGAGGAAGCAAGAAAAATAAAACAGCAGTTACGCGCGCTTCTTTTTACCCTGGAATACCTTGAACAGCACAACATAGTACACCGAGACATCAAACCGGAAAACATCATTGTTAACGAGGAAGGTCGCCCCATTCTGCTGGACTTCGGCTCAGCTCGTCAATTACAAAGCGGCAAGGTATTCAACAACATTTACACACCGGACTTCTGTGCCCCCGAGCAATGCACCTCAAAAAGTGATGAAGAAATGAGCAGCAGGCTGAGCGCGAGAACGGACATCTATGCTTTAGGCGCTTGTTTCTATTACATCATCACCCGCTTATTACCACCGCGGGCAGACATGCGAGTTCATGCCACCCCGGATCCATATAGACCGCTCGCCGGGCGCAAAGACCTGCTATTGCACTACGAACCGTACCTTTTACAGTCGATTGACCGCGCATTAAGCCTTTCCCCTCAAGAACGTTGGAACGATGCAGCAACTTGGCGCTTGTGTACGGAATCAGGCATTGTGCCACCGCCACGCAAGTTCATGGTACAAATGCGCATTTATATGGCAGTGGCCATCGCAATCATCATAGCACTGGGCAGCCTCAGCATCATCGCATGGAGAGAAAAAAGCCAGACACGCAGAATGTACCTCAACGGGCTTAAGTTTACGGAGGAACTACTGCATGACTTCAACACTGAGCTGGCCGACCTTCCCGGATCTACGCAACTGCAAAGAAAACTCGGTACTCATCTTAAAAACTATCTGGATTCCATGGAGGGCCTGCCCGTGGCAGATGATGCACGCCTGCAACACTCCATGGCTACGGCTTGGCAAAACATGGGAGCCGTTTTTGTTCAACAAGGCAAACTGGAAGAAGCGACGGAGGCTTATCGCAAAGCTACAGAACTGCTTGAAAACCTAGTACAGTTGGAGCCCTCATCATTGCGCACGCGTTACGAATTGGCCAAAAGCCTTCGCAACAGAGCAGAAATTGCACGCCGCCGCAACAGGATTCAGGAAGCCCGAGAGCTGTCAGAAAGAGCGCTCACTCTCATAAAAGAAGTATGTGCAGAAGCACCCAATAACCCGGACTACCTCTGCGCCCAAGGCGAAGCCATGGGTACCGCAGCCCAACTGGCCGTTAACAGTGGCAATATGGAGCAACGCCGCCAAGCGTTAATTGAAATGATCAATTTATACCGCCGGTTAGTCACGAACTACCCCATGCACGAGGCGTCTCGCAAGGGATTGGCGGTTGCCCAAATAAGCTTAGCCACATTGTATATGGATTTGAACGACTTCAGTACGGCAGAGGTTTTGCTTACTGAAAGTAAAGAGATTCTCTACGAATTGGCTGATGCAGCCCCGCACAGGCTATCTTTCCGGCAAGACCTCTCTACCGCCTACTACACCATAGGCATCATGAATAACAGACAAGCCTTGGCAGAAACAGATGAAGTGCAGGCTGAAAAATTCAATCTGCTGGCACAAGCCGCATTTGAAGAATGCATTAAGATAGCTAAGCAGCTGGAATCCATGGACAGAGATAATGCAGAATATCCCTTCCACCAATGCAGAGCTCTTGCCCACATGGCGGATATAGCCATGCGTAAAAAAGAATACCAAACAGCAGAACGTTATTGCAGAGAAGCCCTTGCCCGCATTAACGGCCTGATAGAAACCGCCCCGAACAATGCGGATTATGCACAAACTCGTGCCGGTATCATCAGGACCCAAGCTATGGTACACAGCAAACAAGAAAACGAAAAAGCCAAAGCCACCGCAGAGTTTGCAGAGTATAGAGGCATCATCTACAACTTATTGCAACAAACGCCCAATAATCCCCTACTCAAATACATGTATGCAGATGCACTCGCAGAATCTGCCATGCACGCAATTGAAATGGGGGATATTAAGACCGCCAGGTTGTGGCTTCAAGAAGCAAAAATATTTTTGGATGAGCTCTCCCCCAATGAGAAGAGCAATCAGCTGTGGTCCTCTCGTCTCAAGACGATTGAGGACATGCTCAACAAATTACCACCCGAAGAGCAACAATAATCAAGAAAACACAGACCTTATTTGGCGGTACCATTTACCCATTTGCTGCCGCCTTCGGGTAACTCGCCCCAACCGACGGGTTGATAACGGGTAAAAGAAGTGTTACCCCACAAGGGGATACCGAGGGCATTGTGCCAAGTGGCAGACATGCTGTTACCGGTGTAACACCCGAAACTCCAGCATTCTGCATTGGGGGCAAAAGCGGATTTGTCTAATTTTGCAGCCAAATCAGACTCATGCATCCATTGAGTAGAAGCACCTATAATATCGCTACTGTAATCCAGCATGAACGCATGGGCATTAGAATGCCCGAAATAGTAGAAAGAGGTTATCTTCTCTTTACCATTGCCGGCATTGTTAATGGCTCTGTATGCTTGCTCCGCAGTATCCACGAATACAACCTTGAGCTTGCGTTTGGCAGCCTGCTCGCGAATCATGCCCATGTAATCCTTGCCATCTTCCTTACCACGGTTTATGTAGGCAGGTCGAAACACAATCCAAACAATTTTGGCATCGGGGTTCTCTTTCTGAATCTTATCAATACGCACCGTAGCACCGCGGATAAAGTTTGCCCACCAGTTATCGTGCGCATTCGGCCCACGCAGTTTCTCCCACGATTTCAGCGCTACACCACCGGAAAGCACAACATCTACCGCCGGGGCAACACTTAACATAGCAGGCATACAAGCCAAGGCCATCATTTGCTTCAGATTCATGCGCGCAAGAATACATGTATCAATCACGATAGTCAAGCATATAATGGGATATCCCCCCAAAGCTGTTGATTTTTAAAGACCATCCAACATCCACATAAAAAACTGCTGCCCAACGGGAGGCCGAAGAGCAGCAGAGAACATCAAGAAAAACAAGAATTGATTATCAGTGATTCTTTGAGCCGGAGTACGAGCCATTGCGGTCGTAATAACGCGTACTGTTACCGGATTTTTCGGCACGGCCGGAGTATGAACCACGGCTGTCATAATAACGCGTGCTGTTGCCGGATTGATCCGCACGCCCGGAATAAGAGCCACGGCTATCGTAATAGCGGGTACTGTTACCGGATGACTCTGCGCGCCCGGCATATGAGCCTCGGCTGTCATAATAGCGCACATTGTTGCCGTTTTTCTCTGCACGGCCAATATATCTGCCATTGCGGTCATAATAACGGGTGTTACCGTTGCTGTCCGTTTCTGCACGGCCGACATTATTGCCATGCGGGCCATAAAAATTATCTGCCGCAGCGGTACTCACCAGCAGCGCAGCAAGGGTATACATCATAACACGGGTAATCTTTTTCATACGGCTCTGTTATATCTCATTTTCGTGCAGCAGGCAAGCTCATAGTTGATTACGGCTTGCAAAAAAGTGATTATCTGATACAATAAGTGCATGGAAATTACGCTGGAATCCCCGCTGGATATGCACCTGCACCTGAGAGACGGTGACATGCTCAAACTGGTAGCCCCGCTGTCGGCAGATTTTGCAGGGGCAGTCATCATGCCCAATCTGGTGCCACCGGTTACACAACCGGGCGCCATGGTAGCATACGGGGAGCGTATAGCCACCGCCATGGGGGATACGGAGTTCTCCCGCTACATGACTCTCTTTTTCACCAAACAAAGCGAGCAACAACTGCAACTGGCAAAAGAAACACCCGGGTTCTTCGGCTACAAGCTCTACCCCGCAGGCATTACCACCAACAGCGAAGGCGGCGTTGCCAACTTGGCAGAGGCAGAGAGTACGCTCAAAATGATGGAAGAAATGGGCATACCCCTGCTCATTCACGGCGAAAGCCACGGTTTTGTGATGGACCGCGAGGCCGAGTTCTTGGGCGTGTACAAACACTTGGCACAACAATTCCCCAAACTGTGCATATGCATGGAGCACATCACCACCGCAGCTGCGTTGGATTTGTTGGATGAATACGAAAACCTGTGCGCCACCGTCACACTGCAACACCTCATCATTACGCTGGATGACGTAGCGGGAGGCGCCCTGCAACCCCACTTGTTCTGCAAACCCATAGCCAAGCGCCCGCACGACCGCGACGCATTGTTACAAGCCGCCATTGGCGGGCACCCGCGTCTCATGTTCGGCAGTGATTCCGCACCGCACCCCCGCTGCAAAAAAGAAGCCTGCGGCTGCGCAGCCGGCGTGTTTACTGCGCCCTTGGCGCTGCCGAAGCTGGCAGAGATTTTCGCACAGCACGGCGCACTTGATAAACTGCAAGGATTTGTCAGCGGCAATGCCTGCCGCATTCATGGGCTCACCCCCATCAGCAAGCGCGTCACCTTGCAAGACACCCCCATGCCGGTGCCGGCCTCTTACCGCAGTTACGGGCAGGAAGTGGTGCCCATGTACGCCGGAGAACAAATAAGCTGGAGCATCAAACACTGATGCAAAACGCAGCCATACCGAGCGCAGATGACCTGCGAGCCCTGCTGGCAGAAATTGCAGCCATGCACATGCCCTATGGCATGTATGGCCCGGCCAAATTTCCGCCCGATGGGTGCCCCCTGATGGATTTACCCACAGAGTACCTGGATTGGTTTTGGCAACGCGGGTGGCCCAAAGGCAAACTCGGGCGGCTCATGGAGCAAACTTTACTCATCAAAAACAGCGGACTGGATGCCCTTTTTGAGCCTTTTCGCAAAGCGCAGGGAGGCCGCCGCAAATATCCACGTAAACAATGAACACCATCAAATCCATATTCTTGGCAGCACGCCCCAAAACCCTGCCCGCCGGCATTGTTGCCGTATGGGCCGGTTGCATGATTGTGTGGAAATACCAACACGTCAACCCCGCTGAATTACCGCAATGGCAACCGATAAGCCTCAATTGGTCGCTTGCTGTCTTTACTGTACTGAGCGCCGTGTGCATCCAAATTGCCTGCAACCTGTTCAATGACTCTCTGGATTCCGACAAAAAGGCGGATACAGCTAAGCGCCAAGGCCCGCGCCGCATTACGGCCAGTGGTGCAATGTCCTCCCGTGCGGTCAAAATAGCAGGTTGTGTCTTTTTGGCAGCAGCAGCCGGCTTTTCCATCCCCTTAATACAGGCGCAGGGGTGGCCCATCATCGCCATCGGCATACCGAGCATGCTGTGCGCCTATTGTTATACCGGCGGCCCCTACCCACTTGCCTACAAAGGGCTGGGCGAGCTCTTCGTACTGCTCTTCTTCGGGCTGATTGCCGTTATGGGCACCGTCTACGTTCAAATAGGTTTTGAGTACAACACCTTCTTCCTCTTTGTGTACGGGGCCGCATTCATCGTCGGCATGCAATGTGGGTTGCTCTCTTGCCTGCTTATAGAGATTAACAACATAAGAGACAGAAAAGAAGACGCCACCACCGGCAAGCGCACATTGGCCGTACGCCTGGGTGACAAAAGGGCACGAGGGCTGGCTCTCGCCTTCCTTATTGCCCCGTATGCAACCCTCAAGCAAACGGCAGTCTTTGTACCGGATGTTAGCTGGAATCTTTGCTGGCTGGCCGCAATTCTCTGCGGCGGCTTCATCTTACTTAAAATTACACGTACCCCGGCAGATAAACGCATGAACATGTTGTTGGGGCTGGCCTCTCTTCACCTTATTCTTTTCTTGCTTTCCCTCACCTTGGGCAGCAGTATTATGTAACAAGCCATGTCAACGGCAAATCAACGACTGCAATCTCTGGATGCATTGCGCGGGCTCGATACCGCCCTCATCATCGGGCTGAGCACTACACTATGGGGCGTATACAGCATATGTCCCTCCCCCTTTTGGGAAGATGTACGCTACCACATGGGGCACGCGGCGTGGGAGGGCTTACGGGTGTACGACCTCATTTTCCCTCTGTTTGTTTACTTGTCCGGCATATCCCTGAACTTTTCCGTACGCAAACGCATGGGAATGGGTGCCGGCAACGGCAAATTATTGCTGCACATGTGGGGCCGTGCTCTCATCTTGGTTTTACTGGGTATTTTAGTAAACGGCCCTTTGCTGTGGGATGCAGATAAAATTCGTTGTGCCTCAGTGCTGGGTCTCATCGGCCTCAGTGGGGCATTGGCCGGTTCTCTGGTGTTAATGGTACGCAAAACTTGGGGAGTTGCTACAAGTGCTGCGTTGATACTCATATCCGTCTTCCTTATGCAATATCTGGGGGGCGACATGACACCATCCGGCTGTTTCAATGCCAAGGTAGACGCTGCACTTTGCCCCGGCAAATTACACTACAGGTACATTGACCCCGAGGGGCCGCTCTGCATTCTTTCTGCCACGGCACTGGCTCTGGCCGGGTACCTCAGCGGGCGGGCATTCAGCCCGGCAGCTGGGGCGGCGCGTCGCATATTAATTTTGAGCATTTGCGGTAGCATTGCTATTGTTCTCGGATTATTCGGTCCCTGCATCAAAAACATCTGGACCCCGTGCTTTGTGCTGCTTTGTGGGGGCATAGGCGCCTTACTCATGGTTGTTTTTCATCTCATCATCGATGTATGCAAACTATCCATGTGGGCGTGGCCTCTCAAAGTCATCGGCAGTAATGCCCTCTTCATCTACCTTTTTACCCATATCATCGAGTTCGGGCATCTCACCAATCGAATCTTCGGCGGTACTATTCATGAGCTTTTCTCGAAATCCTGGTATACCACGGCTTTCGGCATGGCTTACTTTGTTTTAGCATGGCTTATTTGCTACGTCCTCTATCGCAATAGAATTTTTGTAAAAGTTTGAGCTCACTGTCAAAGTTTACCTCTAAAAAAGAGCAGACATTGACTACGACAGTGCTACAAGTAATCTACTGAATCATAGATTATTTGCAGAGTGGTGTCTTTTCTTCTCCACTGCAATATCTTTTTAAAAGAGATTGCAAGTGTATTTGTTATAATTGTATTAAAAATAATATATAACAAAAACTTCGAATATTTTCACGTCAGATTCGATATTCAAAAAAAGCAGTGTTGAAAACAACGGTATTCTCTCCGTAAACGAGCTTTGGATAAATGCCGGTGAAGTTATCAACAGCGACACCATTGAAGGTACAGTTGTACTGAGAGCCGGTACCTTCACCGCCTTAGAAAACAGCCGTCTGCAATCCATGCACCTGATGGGGGGCAGCTTTGTCGTAGAGGGAGACATCACCATGGACGGCTTCTTGGCAGGCTACGGTGTGGGTGAGCTTATCATTAAGGCCGGTGGCAGCATTGACATAAACGGCAACATGTTCAAGCTTAACGGCTCTAAACTGGTATTGGAAGTAGGCTATGATGTAACGGATGATACGGAGTTCTACCTCGGTGACATCATCCTCAATGCCGGCGAAACAGACTTAACAGCCGATACGGCAGTTGAAATTCGCGGCACCAACGGTACCTCTACCACACGCCCCGTTAGCTCCATCCCCGAGCCGACAACAGCCACTCTCAGCCTGCTGGCTTTGGCTGCCCTTTCAGCACGCCGTCGCCGCAAATAAAATGTAACTTTACACAGATTGACAATATCGGGTCGCCATTGCAAACGCAATGGCGACTTTTTTTGCAAAGGGGAAACCGGCAAAAAGCAATAAATTATAGGTAGTAAGGGTGATTTTAGACTTGCAAAAACGGGGGAATGGGTGTATAAGGCGCGCATGTCAACGGCTATACGTACACGCTTCGCACCGTCGCCCACCGGCTATCTGCACATCGGTGGTGCCCGCACCGCTTTGTTCAATTATCTTTTCGCCCGCAAAATGGGCGGCACCTTCATTCTTCGCATAGAAGACACAGACCAAGAGCGTCATGTAGAAGACGCCATGAAAGCCATTTTCACCGGCATGAGCTGGTTGGGGCTTGATTGGGATGAGGGCGAGGGCAAAGGCGGCCCCTGCGAACCGTACTTCCAGAGCCAACGCAAAGATATTTACGACCGCTACTTCAACAAGTTGGTAGAGATGGGCCGCGTATACGAGTGCCCTGCCCCCAACAAGCGCGACAAGAACGGCGATGAAATCCCCGGCACCAGTGAGGGTACCGTATGGCGTTTCCGTTTCAAGAGAGACGGCGTTATGACCCTGCACGACTTGGTGTGCGGCGACATCTCCGTAGACTACACCAATGAGGACAACACCCCCGACATGGTCGTAAAGCGCACCGATGGATCCTACATCTTCCACTTGGTCAACGTGGTGGATGACATCGAGATGAAGATATCTCACGTGATACGTGGTGAAGACCACATCATGAACACCTTCAAGCATTTACAGTTGTTTGACGCCTTTGGCGTAGAGCCGCCCGTATATGCCCACATACCGCTGATTCAAAACCCGGACGGCTCCAAGATGAGCAAGCGCGACGTAGGCGCCCAGCTGGGCAACTACCCGGAGGAAGGCTTCTTGCCCGATGCCGTCATCAACTTCATTGCCCTGCTCGGCTGGAGCAGCAAGAGCGATGAAGAGGTATTCACCAAAGAGCAGCTTATTGACCTCTTCTCTCTGGAGAACGTAAACCGCGCCGCCGCCAAGTTCGACATCACCAAGTGCAAGTGGATGAACCAGCAGCACATCATGAAGCTGGAGCCCGCCCGCTTCTGCGAGCTTGCCATGCCGTTCTGCGCTGCCGCCGGTTTGGAAGACACGGCTCAACTGCGCGAGGCGCTGCCCTCTGTACAAACCAAGGTGCAATTGCTCAGCGAGGTGCCCGCATGGGTAAAATGGGTACAAGTGCTGGAATACGAGCAAGAGAGCATGGCCAAGTTGCAAGACAACGCCCGCGAAATGCTCAACCACTTGGTAGAGGCCTTTAACGGCATTGAGGAGTGGAGCGGCGAGGCAGCATTCCAAGTCATCAAACCGCTGGCCAAGGCCAATGGGGTGAAGGTGGGTGCCATGATGTTCCCGCTGCGCATGGCGCTTACCGGCACACATGCCGGCCCCGGCATCGATGTCATTATGCAGGTGTTGGGCCGCGATGAGGTACTGCGCCGCATCAGCATCTTCCCCTGCTGATAATTAACACAAACATTACCACCAACATGCGCACCGTAGATTTTGATTATCATCTGCCGGAAGAGCTGATAGCCGACCGCCCGCTGCCGGACCGCGCAGCGAGCCGCATGTTGGTGGTACACCGCGATACGGGGCTCATCGAGCACCGACACTTCAGCGATATTCTCGAATACGTGCAGCCCGGTGACCACTTTGTGCTTAACAACACCAAAGTGGTACCGGCGCGCTATTTCAGTAACGATGGCTCCATTGAATTAGTGCGTGCCGGCCTTGCCCAAGAGCTGGTGTGGAAGTGCATGGTACGCCCCGGCAAAAAAATGAAGGTGGGGCGCACCGTACAAGTGGGCGATGCCACCGGCACGGTAGAATCCATTGATGATGAGGGCTATCGCTACATCCGCTGGGATAAGTTCATTGACCCCGAGGTGTACGGCAGACTTGCCCTGCCGCACTACATGAACCGCGAAAGCGAGCCTGCGGATAAAGAACGATACCAAACTGTTTATGCCGAGCATGAGGGCGCCATTGCAGCCCCCACGGCGGGCCTGCACTTTACCCCCGAGATTCTGGCAGCCGTACCGCATAGCTTTGTCACCCTGCATGTGGGTGTGGGCACGTTCCGCCCCGTAAAGGCAGAGTTCATAGAAGACCACCACATGCACCGCGAAAGCTTTACCCTGCCCGGCGATACGGCTACCGCGGTAGAGCAAGCCCGCAGAGTAATTGCCGTGGGCACCACCAGCGTACGCGTTTTGGAAACCTTGGCAACTCGCCATGGCCGCCCCCTGCAACCGTGCAGCGGAGACACAGACATTTTCATCTACCCGGGTTATGAGTACAAGGTAGTAGGCGGGCTGCTCACCAACTTCCACCTGCCGCAAAGCACCCTCATCATGCTGGTATGTGCCTTTGCCGGTAAAGAGTTGATTATGGAGGCCTACCGGCAAGCTGTAGAGCAACGCTACCGTTTCTTCTCATACGGAGATTGCATGCTTATACTCTGACACGCCGGCATTAGCCAACACATTGAGATTTACGCGGGCGCAGCCCCCGCGGATACAGGCCTTCATTGACATCCTCTCTGCATTCAGAGAAGGCAAGCTCCGGGTTATGCGGGTAACGGCGTAAAGCCGCCAGCACTTTTTCCCTCGTCTCCATGGCCGCCGCCAACGACTCCGCTTCCCCACCATACTGCTTATCTGAAAAATAGCGGGTAAAGTGCATTTGGTTGCGGCAGAGTGTTACCCGCCAGCCTTGGAATGAGGTGAACTCATACGTAAACCGTGTAATATTGCGTAATGTTTTCATGGCGGCATCAGATTATCACTTATTCCATACAATTTCCATGCGAATTAGATTTTTTACATACAACATCACTTGAAGAACGCCGGTTGCATGATAAGCTGAGTGCGCTATGAAGCTTAAATCCGTTACTTTCCGCTGCACAGAAGCACAATTGACACGCTTAAACACAGCTATGCACACCCTTGAGTGCCATAATCGCACCATCATGTTATCAGCCGCGCTGGAAGAGTTTCTCCTCTTTGCAGAACAAGCGGAGACAAAAGAAATGGACCTGTTTGAAATGGTGCAATATATTGACACATTGGGTTCTACACGGCGTTTTGCAACTCAAGCGAAATAAGCTGTCCGGCTACAGAATATGGTTGATTTGCGTCACCACGGCATTTTTTTCTTTTCTGTATCGCAGAGTTGGTGTATAAGAATGATAAGTATCCGCTCGAGCGTTTTGAAGACGCAAGGCGGCATCGCAATCTTCACCATAATACACATAATCAAATCAAAAAGATGAGTACCTCCTCTTTTCTTCCGGCTCAGTACGCACACCCGTACGAGATAGACCCCAAGTACAGTAAGTCCGTAGCCTACTTCTGCATGGAGTACGCCATAGACAACGTGTTCAAGATTTACTCCGGCGGCCTGGGTTATTTGGCCGGCTCTCACATGCGCTCTGCCGGTGCACTGAGACAGAATCTTGTCGGCGTAGGCATCCTCTGGTCATACGGCTACTACAACCAAATACGAGCCGAAGATGGTTCTATGGCTGTACAATACCGCCGCAAAGAGTACAGTTTCCTGGAAGACCACAACATCAAGTTCCTCATCCACATTTGCAATGCCCCCGTGTGGGTAAAGGCCTACTACCTGCGCCCGGAGACCTTCGGCACAGCCCCCATGTTCTTCCTGAGCACCGATTTGCCGGAGAACGATGCCATCAGCCGCTCCATCACCCAGCGCTTGTATGATTCTAACCCGATGACCCGTATCTCCCAGTACATCGTATTGGGTCAAGGCGGTGCCCGTTTGTTTGAAGAGCTGGGCGTAGAGCCTGAAATTTACCACATGAACGAGGCCCACGCCATCGGCGCAGCATTCAACATGCTGGCCCGCAACGGCGGCAATGTGGAAGAAGTACGCAAGCGTTTTGTTTTCACCACGCATACACCTGAAGAAGCAGGCAATGAGAAGATGGACATTAACCTGATGGCTAATTTCTCCTTCTTTGATGGTCTGTCACTGGACCAAGTACGCAGCATGCTGAAGCTGGATCCGAACGAGCAAACATTCAACTACACATTGGCTGCGCTGAGATTATCTCACATCGCCAACGGTGTATCTGAGCTGCACGGCGAGGTATCTCGCCAAATGTGGCAGGGTTACACGGATATTTGCCCCATCACCCATGTTACCAATGCCCAGAACCTGAACTACTGGCAAGATGCAGAGTTGGCAGAGGCCTTTGCCGCACGCGATAAGAGAGCCTTTGTCAACCGCAAGCGCGCCCTCAAGAAGGAGCTGTTCCGCATGGTAGGTGAGCAAACCGGGCATCTGTTTGACCAAGACACACTTACCATCGTATGGGCTCGCCGCTTTGCCGCCTACAAGCGCCCTGCACTCATTACCGAGAACCCGGTTATGTTTGAGCGCATGCTGCAACGCACCAATCGCCCCGTGCAGATGATTTGGGCAGGCAAACCCTACCCCACAGACTTTGCCGCAGTAGATATCTTCAACAAGCTTAATAAGCTGAGTGAGAAATACCCGCGCTGCGCCGTGCTTACCGGTTACGAGCTCGGCCTCAGCCGCATGCTCAAGAACGGCTCCGATATCTGGCTGAATAACCCCGTAGTAACACGCGAGGCCTCCGGTACCTCCGGTATGTCTGCCGCCATGAACGGCTCTCTCACCATCTCCACCAACGATGGTTGGGTGCGCGAGTTTGCTCGCGATGGCGAGAACTGCTTCATGATTCCCGAGGCCAAACCCGGTCTGGCCCCCGAGGCCCGCGACCGCTCCGACCGCGACAACTTCTACAACATTTTGGAATCCAAGGTACTTCCCCTGTATTACGACAACAAGGACGGTTGGATTGACCACGTATTCAATGCCATGGAGGACATCACCCCCGCGTTCAATTCCGACCGCATGGCAGACGAGTACTACACCAAGATGTACAACGCCTGACAGTCTCAGAGAACAATTTAGACTTCTCCCCCCTCTGCGGCTCCGCTTGCAGAGGGGCTTTTTTATTCTCAACAGAAAGAAAGTTATGGCGATATTAAGGCTTGAAAAATCAAGGTAAAATAAGTAAAATAACGCGCGTATGAGCGAAAATTCCGAGAAATGGGAAAAAAGGCCGGAAGGCAAATCAGGCAAGGCCGATGGCACCCGCATCATGGTAATGCTGGCCGCAGCCGTAGTCATCCTCATCGGGCTGCGAGAACTTCGCGATTTATTGGTGCCGATTATGCTGGCTGCATTTTTGGCAATTATCAGTTACTCCGTTACCGACATCTTGCGTAAGAAAGTGCATTTCCCACACTGGTTGGCGGTTATATGCACCTTAATTGTTGATGCAGGCATCATCTTTGCCGTAGGAACCCTTATTCGCTTTTTAGCTGCCGACATGGCACGCACCCTGCAAGGCGAAGTTGTGGTAAAGTTTCAGGAAAAAATCGGAGACGTTATCTGCTGGCTGGATAAGTGGGGGCTGGGCACCGAAGCTAAGCATGTAATGAATGCCCCGCAAGATTATCTGGGCATGGAAAAAATCGTCAACATGTCTCAGGCGGTAGGTTCCGGCGCGCTTTCATTCATGTCTATCACCACGCTCATCTTGGTTCTGATGACCTTTTTATTGGGAGAAGCTCCCTTGTTCATCAAAAATTTCCGCTCCTTACCCAGTCAAAAAGTTCACGGCAAGCAGCAAATATTCAAGGCTCTTAAGGGGATTCAAAAATACTTGTTTATCAAAACCATAGCAAGCGCCTGCACCGGTTTGTTGGCATGGTGGCTGTGCGCAGCCATGAATGTCCCCTTCGCCTTCCTGTGGGGCGTTTTGGCCTACGTGCTCAACTACATTCCCACAATCGGTTCCATTGTAGCGGCAATTCCTCCCATTCTGATGGCCATGTTGTTCGGGGGCTGGGGAGATGCGTTCATCGTCGCCGGAGGCTTTATCGCTATTAACTTTGCAATAGGCAACGGCATAGAGCCCATATTCCTCGGCAAACAGTTCGGCATTGCAACCTCTGTGGTATTGCTTTCCGTATTGCTGTGGGGCTGGGTATGGGGGCCCGTGGGCATGTTCTTGGCAGTGCCGATTTCCGTTCTCATTAAGTTGGCTTTAGAAAACTCAAAAGACCTCTACTGGGTAGCAGCCATCATAGATGACGACACCGAGCACGTAAACCCGAATTTAGAAAACAACACAAACGAGTAATCACCACATTTATGCATACCTTCGCATACAAAAACGGCGCCCTGCACTGTGAGGATGTCAATCTGGCAGACATTGCCGCCACTGTCGGCACCCCCACCTTTGTATACAGCCGCAAAACCATTATGGATGATTTGGCAGAGCTGCAACAGGTTCTTGCCCCGCTGAATGCCCATATTGCATACGCTGTAAAAGCATGCTCCAACAAGGCGATTCTTAACCTGATGGCCAAACAAGGCGTGGGGTTCGACATTGTTTCCGGCGGTGAACTGTGGCGCGTTGTCAACGCCGGTGGCGACCCCACCCTTTGCACCTACGCCGGTGTCGGCAAAACGGAAGCAGAGATTCGCTACGCACTCAGTCTGAACATCTATTGTTTCAACTGTGAAAGCGAGAACGAGCTGCGAGAAATTAACCGCATTGCCGGTGAATTGGGCGTTAAAGCCCCCGTGGCCGTGCGCGTTAACCCCAATGTGGAGGCCAACACGCACAAGTACATTACCACCGGCACCAATGAAAACAAGTTCGGCGTAGACTTCTCTCGCATCGAAGAGCTGTATGCAACCATTGCGGCAGAAATGCCCCACCTCTACATACGCGGTTTGCAAATGCACATAGGCTCTCAGCTTACGGATGTTGCACCCTTTGTCAAAGCCATCGAAAAAGTAGCCCCCGTGGCTAAAAAGTTCAAAGAGCTTTACAACATCGAGTTCTGGAGCATCGGCGGCGGTATCGGCATTGTGTACGATGGCTGCTTAGAGTCCGGCTCACCGGAGTGGTGGGCTAAGCACCCGGAGCAAATAACCTTCAAGAGCTACGCAGATGCCATCATACCGCTTCTGCAGCCCTTGGGGCTCAAGATTTTGGTTGAGCCGGGCCGCCGTTTGGTCGGCAATGCCGCCTGCATGCTTACCACTTGCCTGTACGAGAAAAAGGGAGAAGCCAAAACATTCAAGATGATAGATGCCGGCATGAACGACATCATACGCCCCGCGCTCTACGAAGGCTACCATGAGATTTGGCCTGTTAAGGAACACCACAATGACACCATCATTGCCGATATCGTAGGCCCCATCTGCGAGAGTGGCGACTTCCAAGCCCAAAACCGCAAAATTGCCGATGTAAAACCCGGCGAAATCTTGGCAGAAATGAGCGCCGGCGCCTATGGGTTCAGCATGGCCTCCAACTATAACTCACGCCCGCTTGCAGCAGAAGTGCTGGTAGACGGCGAGCATTGGCACATCATCCGCAAGCGCCAAAACTTGGCTCAAATTGTTGAGGATGAATGCCTCCCCGAATAATAAAAAGAAGACATGATTACATTTACCAATCTGACGGGAGCAGACGAAATCGGCGCCAACAGCTATCTGTTGGACCTGGAGGGCTCTCGCATCGTGTTGGATGCAGGGATGCATCCTAAAAAAGACGGCAACGAGGCCAAGCCCGACTACAAACTCATCGGCGCGGCAGACCCCGACTGCATCTTCATTACACACTCTCACTTAGACCACATCGGCACCCTGCCCGTATTCCAACATGAATACCCCAATGCAGAGGTTATCATGACGGAAGGCACCGTGAAAGTGGGTGATGCCATGCTGCACAACTCTGTCAACGTGATGACCAGCAAGCGCGTGGCAGAGGGTATTGCAGAATACCCCTTCTACACACACGGCGAGCTGGAGCGCTTGTCCCGCGCTTGGATCGGCCGCCCGTACAATGAATCCTTCCGCACCGGGTATAATGGCAATGTGCTTGCAACACTGTACGATGCCGGGCACATCCTCGGCTCTTGCGGCGTCATGCTCGAAAGCGTCTCCGGCACCACCGTCTTTTACACAGGCGACGTGCAGTTCGACAACCAAACCCTCATCGGCGGCGCAGATTTTCCGCAGGAAGGGGTGGATATTCTCATCATGGAATGCACCCACGGTTGCACCGAACGCGCCACTGACTACACCCGCGAAAAAGAGCTGCTGCGCTTTGCTACTGCTATTCGCGAGGTACTGGAAGACGGCGGCGCCGTGCTCATACCTGTATTTGCCCTCGGCAAGAGCCAAGAGCTGCTCTGCGAGCTGGGCAGATTCAAAGAAAAAGGGCTCATCCCCGATGTACCGGTTTACTTCGGCGGCCTCAGCTCCAAAATTACGCTGATATACGACAAACTCAGCGACAGCACGCCGCGCCTCACCCCCGGCTACAAGCTCAAAGACAATGTAGAAACCCACGGCCTGCCCAAACAAGGCAAAGGCCCGCTGGTAGTCAGCCCCGGCAATATCTACCTGGTCTCCAGCGGCATGATGAGCGAGCACACCGTCTCTTACAACATGGCCTCGCAAGTGCTGCCGCACCCCAAAGATGCCATCCTCTTTGTAGGCTACAGCGACCCCGACTCCCCCGCCGGCCGCATCAAAGCCACCAACCACGGCGATATTGTGAAACCCAACGGCAAAGGCCAAGGCTACCCCCTGCGCTGCCGCATCGAAACCTTCGACTTCTCCGGCCACGCCACGCGTGCGGCCCTCATTAACTACGCCTGCACCCTCGCCCCCAAGACTATCGTTCTCGTACACGGCGACCCCGAGGCCACCGCCTCCATGCATGCAGAGTTGAGCAACAAGCTGCCGCAAAGCAATATCATTGTACCCGAGCCCGGTAAAACTATTCGACTGGATTAACCCTCAGAACAGATCTTTCAAAAAGGGATGTGGAAACACATCCCTTTTTTTATGGGTTTGAGGAGTTGGCCAGTTATTTGTCCGGTATGCTTAAGGCTATGTAAGGTTGCGCCGGTTCAGATGGATTGCCTCGGTAGGTTGATGTCTGCCGGGGCGGTTTTTATATGCAGGGTAAAGAAAAACACCATTGCCCGGCGAAGAGCAATGGTGTTGATATTATATGAAGAAAACGAAGCTTTACTTGCGGCGACGGCGGGCAGCCAAGCCAGCGAGGGCAAGCAAGGAGAGTGTAGCCGTGGTCGGCTCGGGGATTGAAGCAACACCCGTAGCAGAGCCAAGATTATTGCCTTGATCATCTACAAGGGTAATATTGAACTCTACGTCTTTTGAAGCGTTGGTAAAGAGCGTATATTTATCGGAGAGTTGAGCGCCATCGGCAACCATCAGCACCAAATCGGCACCGTTGAGCACGAGCTCATTGCCCTGCAGGTCAAGTACAGCGCCCTCACTGAACCAAACCGTACCACCGTTAAGGGTCAAAGATTCGGTTTTAGAGTAGCCATCCACATAGAGCTCTCCTCCGTTCATGGTTATATCAGCCATAAGGCCACCATTGAGCGTCAAGTCACCGGAGTCAATCATGGTATCAATCTCAATGGTACCGGTGTTAACAACGCTGCCACCAACGAGTTTAAGCATGGCTTCAACAGAGTCATCGGTGTAAGCAGAGATGGTGCCGTCGTTATCCAGAGAACCGTTTTTCACCTCGATAAGGTCGGAGCTGAGTGTAGAGGTAGAATCGATGTTGACGTCTACCCCGGAAGCTCCCATCACAGTCTTGGCAAAGGCAGCCTCGCCACCATTTGTGACGTTCACGACGGTGGTGTTATTGGTACCCTCGTATAAGCCCAAATTGGCAGTTGCCTTTACATGGAATTTGGAGCCCTCACCGTCTACGTTAATTTCGCTATAGGTGTTTGCCAGACCGGAGGAACGCTGTGTACGCAGCTGGCCGTAGGATTCAATCTGTGCGCCGTTGGTTACATTGATGGTGCTTTCAGCACCGCTCCATCGGCCCAAAATAATAGCGTAGGTATCTTCATACTCGGAACCATCGGCAACAATACCGCCATAACCGGTTTGAGAAACTACGGTAGAGCCTGCGCCGTCTACATTAAGAGTAGAGGTGCCCATGGTGAAAGCCGTGGCAACATCAAGTTTGGAGCCATTGGTGACATTGATGGTACCCTCACCAAACTTGCGATTTTGGCCATTGTAGCCATCGGTATAAAAGCCCTCGGTATAACGGTGTTCTATGCTTTTGGGGTTCTGTTTTTCCGCAGAGATATCATCTGTTGCGGCTGTGCCGTTATAATTATAGTACCAACCTAAGCCCCAGCTATCTTCATTACCTGCATAGCTATGGTAACCGGAGAAGATGGAGCCGGTTATCTTCATGTTGGTATTGTCAAGGGTAAGAGTACCGCTACCGTCTGCGGTGCCTACATTCATGTGGGTTTCTCCTGTGGCAATGTTGAATGAGGAGTTAGTGAATGTCATTTCAGCATTCTGACCACCCACCATCAACCAAGTATTAACAGGCCCGGAGGGCGTGTACGCACCATGGGCATAAATGGTGCTGTTTACAAACTCTACCTTACCCTCTCGGGCAACGATAGGAGCCTTGTAGTAATTAGAAGTGCTGCCTTGTACATTCTCGAAGCGCAAGGTGCCCTCACCATCCTTTACAAAAGGAGAGTCGGCATCGCCCCCTTGAAGGTTATCAAAATTTTGCCATGTTGTTGTTTCCCCCGCCCCAAGCTCCAGTACCTCGTAGGGGTACAAAGTGGCGGCTTGGACACCGCTAACCAGCATAGCGCTAAGCACTGCTGCCAGCATCGCTTTCGGTAATCTTATTTTCATTGATATTAGTTGTTTATTGTTTGTTCTGCGTCCTTCCCCCTGTTAGCAAACGAATGAGAGTCTTGCTATTGGAGCGAACGCGGGAATAATAACTCTTTTCAAATGAGATGTCCAGTAAAAACAACAAAAAAGCATTTGATATTTAATATGTTATATCATATTAAGCATGTAGGACAATTTGCAAAACAGAGCAGAATTAATCATGTAACATATTGATAAATGAATGTAAATGCGCGCATCTCATTTGAAATGAGATGTGTTCTCAGTAGGATATGGTAAGAGCAGGTTAAATAGGTAGCAGCGTATCAAATTAGTAGATGATTCTATTCTGCTACCAAGTGGATAAGACGCCACAATTCACATTCAACATTTAAACATCTTTCTTGCTGCCGGTCTATCAGGCTTACCTGTAGCAGTAAGGGGAATAGGTGCGTGGATGATGGCGGTGGGGCGGTGGTTGCGGGGGATTGAGTCAACAAAGCGAATAATGATGGCGAGAAAATGATGTTTAATGTTGAATTTTTGATGTTTAAAGTATTGAAAACATCGGCTCGCGGAATGGGGTAAAAACTCCGCAGATGCTTACGCTTTTTTACACCCCCGCAGTTGTAGTCTGCGGGGGATTTTTGTAGCCGCAGTGCCGCACTCCATTTTGAGGATTTACAAGGCTGCAAACGTGCTGCCCGCGATAGAGATGGTAAAACCATTTATGTGACCAATATGGACTGGCATAAATGGCGCCGTATATATGGCGGTAAGAAATAAACGACGCCATACAATTTTGAAAAAGCTCCGAGGATTATTCATCCCGGAGCTTTTTCTCTACACTCGTCTTCTCAAACTCGGCGAGCAGATTTTTCCGTAATATTCTCTCTCTGCGTTAGCTCGCTGTATCTCTCAAAGAGGAACGCCACACGCTCCGCATCATCCCTAAATTTACGCCCGTATGCTTTCTCTACCGCAGCATCCAGCTTTCTGTGAGCCGTCTGTAGTTCAGGAGGCATAGTCAAAGGGTCATACATATCTGCCAAAGAACTATTAGGATACAAGGCGCGTGCATCCAGTACTCCCTGAGCAAGTTCCATGATTTTATTTATTTGGGCATCGGAGGCGTCAGGCCAAGGGAAATTATTGTATGCCATATTCCCTGAGTATCTATAATCACTCTTCATTCTGCCGCATACTGTTTTCATCCAAGCCATGTGCATGGATGAGGTCAAAATGCCAAAGTGATACAATGTCGCATTGGGTAAAATGATAGTATCTCCTGCTATAACATCGGATGGCATGAATCCCATAGGGATATATGCTCTACTTTCAGAAGAAGTTCTAGGGATTAAAATATAATCACTATCAGGCTGGCGTTCTTCTCCAAACATCCAAGGTGTTGCGGCTTTCTTTTGCGTAGGGATTTTCTTACTTGCGCTTCGAAATGCCTGTACGGCCTTTAATCTATCTCGCAAGATAGCGGAGCTCCTTAAAATAGACAGAGGTATATCTTTCAACCAAAAGCAATATCGAGGCTTACCCTGAATGAAATCTTCTGGACTATAATATCGTCGAATAAAATTGGATAAAGTCTCATCTTGCTTTATTAAGCTTTGCGATTCTTCTTCGTTCATTATTAAATTTCCTCCATCCACTGCAAATGAGCCCACCGAAATAGGCGGGACATCGCACAATGCCTGAGAACGGGCATCTATGATAATGTCTTTATATGCTATAAGATAAGGATTTATGTTTTCTACGACAGAGCATTCATCTTCTTTGAATAGTAATTTTTTACCTCGTTTAAACAGCCCAAAACCTACTATTACACAATGAACCGCAGCTTTACCTCGGGCCTCACTATTCCATTTAAATGTTTGATACGCAAAATTAATAGTTACGCCTTGCTTATACAGGTAGTTCCATAATGGAGGTACTGCTATTCCTTGGCAAAGAGAGTTTGTCGCAACAAAGCAACATTCTATTTGAGTGCCTTGTATATAATCAGCCGACTTCTTAAACCATGAAGCGACGAAATCCAGATTACCATAATTCTTTACCTCGGAAAAAACAAGCGCCATGTCGCTCTTTTGTTCCTTACTTTGATAACTTTTCCCTACAAAAGGGGGATTCCCCATAATGTAGCTGAGCTTCTCCTTCGGTACCACGCTTTCCCAATCAATCTGCAATGCATTGCCGCATACAATCGTAGCGGATGCCGTCAGCGGAATACGGGCATAGGCTTCACCGAAGTAATTACCGGCCTCGATATTCATCTGATGGTCCATGAGCCACATAGCTACCTGAGCAATCTGGGCGGGGAACTCCTCAATCTCAATGCCGTAGAATTGATTAACATTGACGAGGCATACGTCATTGGCCGAGAGCATCCACCCTGTACCAGAGGATTCTAGTTTTTCACGCTCAGCAATCACAGAAAGCTCCAAGCGGCGCAGCTCACGATACGCCACCACAAGGAAGTTACCGCAGCCACAGGCCGGGTCTAAGAAGGTGAGCTCCGAGAGCTTTTTGTGGAAAGCTTGCAAGCGACCTTCTTTGCGGTTGGATTTATCATACTGTATACTCTCAAACTCCTCACGCAGAGCATCCATAAACAGCGGGTTGATAAGCTTGAGGATGTTACGTTCGCTCGTATAGTGCGCACCGAGGGCACGGCGGGCTGCGGCATCCATCACACTTTGGAACATAGAGCCGAAAATAGCGGGAGAAATGCGGCTCCAATCCAGAGAGCAACAATCAAGCAAAGCCTTGCGCATTTCTGTATCAAAAGCCGGCATGGGGAGGTATTCTGCAAAGAGCCCGCCATTAACATAGGGGAACTCTTTGATGGCATCATGACGCGTGCAGAGGCGATTTTTCTCCGGGGTGTTGAGCACTTGGAAGAGCTCCGCCAGCAACGGGGCAAGGTCGCGCCCGTCCTCTGCTGTACAGTTTAAAATGTAGGAGCGGAACGCATCTTTACAGAAAATGCCGGTGTCCTCCGCAAACAGACAGAAGAGCAGACGCACAAGATACACCTCCAACGGGTGCCCCACATAGCCGATTTCTTTCAATCTATCATGCAGTTTCCCCAACAACTCGGCAGCCTGTACGTTGACGGGGTCTTCCTCCTGATACTCGCGCTGCTCATACCCGGCCAGATAATGGAAAAGGTGAATATACTGCGGCAGCTCAGAGAGGGTAAACGTGGTAAGCTGAGCATCCTTACTCAAATCATATACATGCCAGTTTTCAAAATCACACACCATAATAATTTTGGGTATCTCATGGTGCGCCAGCGTATCTGCATAGCGTTTGGCCTGCTCGTAGGCAGCGGCTAGGTCTTTACCGCGAGATTTCATCTCGATAAGGATTTTACCTTTCCAAAACAAGTCAATATAGCCATTGCCGCCATCCAAGCATTTCACCTTATGCTCAAAAATGGCAACTTTCTTGCGGTCTACCCCCAGCACCTGAAAAAAGTCGATTAAAAATGACTGCGCTTCCGCCTCCTCGCGCTCCGTATCTTTCCACACCCCGGCAAACTTTGCGGCGCGGACACTGATTTCATTCTGACTGAGAGTAATTGCCATGCCCGGTATTTTACCAAAAACAAATGAGTGACGCAAGCGATTCCGGAAGATATCTGCGCAAGGTTCAGAAAATTATTACGCTGGGAGCTTATTATGTGACAGCCGGAGTCAAGAAACCAAGGCTTAAGCATTATCCTCTATCTTGATTTAACTTTCTATCAGCAAGTAAATTGCAAGTTCAAATACATTTTTTATTGTAGCAATTTCAAAATCTGATACATTAAAACTATGGATAAACATTGTGATAGCCAATACGATTCAATTTTCTGTACCTTGAAGGAAACGGCACAGCTTATGTGGTATCCTTGGGTAGGTAAGAACTATGCATCATCTCCGGCCCGTATCTTGGTGATTGGCGAATCTCATTATGTTACCACCAGAGAAGATAAACCGAATATATCAGAAAATATCAAAGAATGGGAAAACGACTCCCAATATACAAGAATTTGCGTCTGGGAATCAAACATAGAATTCGGCTGGTATAACAGGACGTGGGGTAATCTCATGCATTTTTTGGTAGGAGAAAATGTGATAGTGGATAAAACGGCACTTTGGGAGCAGCTCTCATATTACAATTTTGTACAGCGTCCCATGAACTACGGAGGTACAAATCGAGAGCAGCCTACAGACGATGATTTTGCCCGGGGTTGGAAGAGCTATATACCGGTCGTGGAAACGTTGAAGCCGGACTACTGTATATTCATTGGTGTCAGGGCAGCGAATTTCTTTAATAGCATGATGGATTCTCTGGGTATAGAACACAGAAATATTGAAGGACTACCCAAGGTAAATAAGACGTACCCTCGTCGTTCTAGCGTAACTATTAATGGTAAAACAATACCAATGTTGTTTATTCAACATTGTGGTAGCTACTTCACCTGCTCTTTGTGGCACAAACTTCTGCTTCGAGAAATGCCGG
Organism: Akkermansia sp.; assembly: GCA_045124875.1. Lineage (GTDB taxonomy): Bacteria > Verrucomicrobiota > Verrucomicrobiia > Verrucomicrobiales > Akkermansiaceae > Akkermansia. The sequence continues at coordinate 89,152 of JBGVMR010000045.1, read as the reverse complement.
ATGTTGTCAAAATAACGAAAGAATGCCATAAGATAGATGAATAGAATGATAACGAGCCAAGTCTAGCCCCCTTTAATAGCCGGGTTGCTCCCGGCTACACCGCACGAGAGCGGAAGCGGGCTATAATGAAAAAAGCTCACTTCGTTCACATGAAAATGGTTGCTTGATTTTTTGATAGCCTATGTTAAAATCACACGATGAATGACTCTCTCTCGGCTTTATCTCTTAAATTTGCTGCTGATGTTATCCGCTTATTTGATTCTATTCATAATAGACCGAATATCAAGAATCAATTACTGCGTTCCAGTAGCAGCGTAGGCGCTAATATACATGAAGCACAATATGGTTATAGTAAAGATGATTTTGTTTATAAATTACAATTGGCGCTTAAGGAATGCAATGAAAGTTTGTATTGGTTAAAATTGCTCCGAGAATCTGAGACAATCAGCCCGGAACAAGCTCAAATTTTGCTGAATCTTTGTACGAAACTTCGGTATATGTTGGTGAATTCCATCAATACGGCAAAAAAACATAAACAGTAATCAATTTAATATCGTGAGCGCAAGCGAACCCTTCATGCTTGCGCAGCAAGCCCCTTCACGTGAGCGTGAGCGAGCCTTTCATGCTTGCGCAGCAAGCCCTTCATGTGAGCGTGAGCGAGCTTTTTTCATTAGGGGGCACTTCGTTCACATGAAGGGTTCACTTCGTTCACGTGAAGGGTTCACTTCGTTCACGTGAAGGGTTCGCTAGCGTTCACGCGAAGGGTTCGCTAGCGCTCACGCGAAGGGTTCGCTAGCGCTCACGAGTGTGTGTGGGGGGGGAGGACCAGATGCCGCCATTAGACAAGGCGTCTTGAAGGGAGCGATAGACACTTTGCGGGGAGAGGCCGGCGGCGCGGAGGGAGGCGAGGGAGCGCGCGCCATCTCGCTTGGCCAAGCGTTTGCCGGTGGCATCTTTCAATAAGCCATGGTGGCAATAGGTGGGTACCGGCAGGGCGAGTACGGCTTGTAGGGCGCGGTGTATGTGGGTGGCATCAAAGAGGTCTGCACCGCGGGTGACGTGGGTGACACCTTGGGCGGCATCATCTATCACAACGGACAGATGATAGCTGGCGGGCATTTCTTTACGAGCCAACACTACATCGCCAAAAGCAGTTGGTACACAACGTTGTACCCCTTTGTGCATATCTGCCCACAAGGGGGTACCGATAAGGTCTTGCACGCGTTGCATATCAAGCCGCCAGGCATGGGGGGCGCCGGCGGCTATACGCTCTGCAGCTTCTGCCGGTGACAATTTTTTGCAGGTACCGGGGTATTGATACCCCAAAGTGGCATGGGGAGCCCTGCCCATTTCAGCAATTTGGGCTTTAATCTCGGCACGGGTGCAGAAACAGGGGTATAGCAGCCCCATGGCTTTGAGTTTGTCGAGCGCAGCGGCGTACACATCAAACCGCGCGCTCTGCACCATAACGGCGCCGTCAAATTGCAGGCCCAGCCACGCAAAATCCTCGTACATTAAATCTACCCACTCGCGGCTATGGGCACGGGTGATGTCGATATCTTCTATACGTAACAAACACTCACCGCCATGGGCATCTGCCAAACGGCGGGCCTGCACGGCAGCTAACAAATGCCCCACATGAAGCGGGCCACTGGGTGAAGGCGCAAAACGGGTCCTCAACTTGTGTATTGCGGGTTAATGATTCAACAAAACCGTGGCCATGCAGCGCATGACCACGGTTGAAAACATTATCAGAACTGGGCGCTGTATAGCACCTCATATACACGCTTGATGCCCTCTTTTGCCATAACGGAGGTGGGGTTAAGCTCTAAAGCGCGATAGTAATGAGCCAGGGCCGAGCCATACTCATCGTTTTTCTCATGTTTTCTGGCTGTATCCAGAGCATCGGTAAAGTCGCCGGCAGCGTCACGCATGTCTCTCAACGCATCAGAGAAAGGCTTATCGTGTTTCAGCTGACCACGCAACAAGGGGTCATCTAAGGCCTCGTTCTCGTTCTGCATTTCCAAGAGCTTCTCGTATGCCAAGCCTGCGCCCAAAGCCCCTTGTTGTTCTTCGATTTCACGATACTGTTTGATAGAGTTATCTATAACCTCTATGTAACGAATAACGGCCTCGTATTGCTTTTTCAGCTCGGGGTCGAGCATCACGACCACGGCAAGGCGATCGCGATCTGCATAAATATCACGGAAGCGCTTAGCCTTAATCAAATCAGCAAACTCAGTACGTTCTTTGTCGTAGTTGTCAAGCTTTTCAATTTCCTCTCGTGCTTTTTGAATATTGGGATTGCGCGGCCATACGACTGCGGCATTGGCCAAGGCCTCCATAGCCTCATCATCTTTACCGGCTTGCAGCGCTTTTCTGGCTTGGCGCAAGTAAGAGTCACTTTGGGTCTTCTTGGCATCCACATAGGACATAAGCTGGGAGTCATTATAATCAACATCGAGCTCCTTCAAGCGGTTGGAGATGCGCACCACTTCATCGTAGTCGCGAGCATTGAGTGCGATAAGGGCATTTTTACGCAGGGTCCAGTATTCCGCAATACGGCGGCGAGATTCTACCGGGAATGTAGCCACGCTCTGCATGAACTCACCAATAGCAACAGCCGTAATCAAACGATTGGTGGCTTCACCCAGTTTATTCTGCGCCAAAAGGTTGGCAATAGCATCCATACTCTGGTCAATATCTCGGCGTGCGTTAGCGGCAGCACTATCTAAGGCATTGACGGTAGGAGGCATACCGGATATACCGGTAAACATTTGATAAGCATCAGATTCTTTATCCAAGTTCAGCGTGGTATCACCATCACGGAAGAGGTGACGGTACACACGGGCACCAATTACAACGTGATCAAAACGACGCTGCAGGAACAAAGAAAGCAACAGGGCTTGGTACTGAATTTTTGCACGCAACAAGTTAGCTTCATTGGTTGCGATATTAGCACCTTGTTTGGTTTTATTCTCTGCAATTTTTTGTGTATTTGCAGCTATTTGCACCGTGTGGCTGACGCTGCCGGAGCCACCGGATTTACCCTGAATATTACCGATAGAGCCACCGCCACTCCCCTTTTGGGTATTTTGGTTGGTAAGAGAATTCGTCTTTTTAACGAGCTTATCAATGTCCTCATCCAATTGAGCATTGGCTTTATCGCGGCGCAAGTTGGCACGCTGGGCATCCAGCACACTCACCATACCACTGGCCAGAGCACCGGCCTGCTGACCATCGCCGGGATAATCGGAGATATCATACAGGGTCATGCCTATTTTTACCAAAACCTTGCTACCGATGGGGCCGGCGTTTTTGGAATACTTTTGCGTTAAATCAATCAATTTTTCAATGGAACGGCGGTACTTGCGCGAGGCCTCCGTATCATCCGGGGTCTGATTGAGGTACTTCTCGAAGCGCTCACGAACCATGGCGTTGTTGCCCACATCAAACTTACCGCCGTTGAAAGAGACAGTATCTGTGGAAGGATCCAAGAGGGGGAGCTCCATACCGAAGAGCTGAGGCGGAGGGGTCTCGCCATAGCGGTTGGGGTCGTCATTGTGAACACCGGCTTGCGCTTGTGCAGACTTACCGGATGCATCAAAGCTCTGCGGTGAATTCGTGGGCATTTGCGCGGTGGCTACACCCAGCATTAAAGGAATAAGGGGTAATATGTAGAGAGATTTCATTATTTTGCTTTTGCTTGAGTGACAACCAAAATGCCTTTCACAGAAGAGCCATCGGGCTTGGTCCCGTTGCGGCCCTCTACCTCAAATATGTACTCCATGCCGGCGCGCACGTTGGCATCCAACTTTGTACCGGCAGGCACAAATAAACCTAAGCATTTATTATCTTGGGTACGCACTTTAAAAACACGACTTCCACCGTGAGAGTCTACCTCCAACACGGAGGCAGCTATTTTGAAGTGGTTACCCACTGCCGATGACCCGCGTTTAAGATATTGGTCTGCGGCAGAATTGCCGGAACCGCTTCCCCCATTTTGTGATGACGGAGTAGCAGAAAAATTATCTACTTGTTCATTTGCATCGGATGAAGCGTTTTTAAAGAGAACGGCGCCTACAACGACCAACGCCAAGGACGCGCATATAATGATGAGCGGGTAATTATCCCGAGATTTTCCTCTGTTTCTTTTAGCTCTTGCCATAAAATTATTGAATGATTAAATTATTCCCAACAAGTCCTGCGCACACCTATGTAAGTGAGTACGATACCCAACAGAATATGGGCACCGAGCACAATCAAACATAAGTCGTATGCAGCAAAATCAGTTCTTACAATGTTGTCAACTACGTCACGATACGTATTTTCCACCCCGGAAAGGCTACCGCTCCAAGCCCAATAGGCAGAAATGAAGGGTTGCGTTATAGAAGCTAACGTATCATTGAGTGCCAACACGGCACCGCTGAGGGGCAATTGGAAGCCCACCAAATAGATACTGAGAAGAGAAGCTTGGTCCGGTGTTTTGGAGTTGGCAGAAATACCGAGGCACACGCTGGTCATGGCGGCATTGGCTAACAACAAGAACAGTAGGTGATTCATAATTTCGCCCTTGAAGCCCCAGAAGTAATGCACAAAGCCAAACATCCAGATACTTTGAACCAACACCAAAATACTCAAGAACAGCACCTTTGATAACACATAGGCCATTGTACCAACGCCGGCAAACTTCTCTTTTTCCATGATGAGGCGCTCGCCTGCCACCTCGCGGGCAGAATTGTTGGAGCCCATCAAGCCCAGCAATATCACTTGGAACATGATGATGCCGGAAATAGCAGAACCGACCAATGCATTTTGATTGGCAAGATTCTTCATGTTCTCTACCCCTTCCATCATGTTTTGAGTTTCCGCACCATTCAGGTTAAGTAACGTTTGCCATCCTTGGTCGGTAAAACAAGCCACCATGATGGGGAAGATAAGAATCATGGCGATTTGCAGGGTAAGCTGCCCGCGGTCGCGGAAAAAGATGCTGAACCTGCGCCCCAATAAGGTGGTTAATTGAGAGAAGAACCCGGGCAAGGGTTTATTTCCTTGTTCTTCGTCATTACGAGGGCAAGGCGGCGGGGGAGTTTCACCGCGTTGCATAAACTTCTGCAAGTGTTCTTTTTCGAGACGTTTGTAGTAATCTACACGGTGTTTCATCCAACTGTTATTCCAATCCCGAGGCTCGCGGCAGCTGAGCTGGGGATACACCTCTTCAAAGTTGGATACGGAGAAATAGTGGCACATTACATTGGGCGTACCGTGGAAAGCAAGATTGCCCCTGTGCATCACCATGATACTATCGTAAAGTTCCATCTGCGCCAAGCTATGAGTAACGGAGATAACGATGCGCCCGTCCTTCATGCTCAATTCATGCAACAGCTCAACGATTTCTCGCTCGGAGCGGGGGTCTAGCCCACTGGTAACCTCATCGCACAGCAAGATGCGAGGCCCGCTCACAAGCTCCATAGCCAATGCCAAGCGGCGTTTTTGACCACCGGAAAGCAATTTCACTTGGCGATCAGCAATATCTGTCAACCCGGTTTCTGCCAAAACATTATCAATGATGTCATTGAGTTCATCTTCATCGGCCCTGACACGCAAGCGGGCAGAATGTTCAATACTCTCATCTACCGTCAACTCATCGTAAGCAATGCTGAACTGCGGCACATAGCCAATCTCGTGGGGCTCGAAATCGCCATCCTCCATCAAATCTCGCCCCTCCCAATAAAAGGAGCCGGCGGTTATTGATTTAATGCCGGCAATTGCCTTAAGCAGAGTAGTCTTACCACAACCACTGGGTCCCACAATGGCCATAAAATGGCCACGCGGGATACAAAAACTCACATCGTTGAGCAAGAAGAGAGGCTCCTCCCCTGCATCAACTTCCAAACAGATATTACGGGCTTCCAACATGCTTAATAACCGATTATGTTGATAGAATATCAAATACCCTCAGCTCACGCAAGGAAAAAAGCACCGCTATAATCAAGAAAATAACCGGATTGGCAATTTATCTTGCGTTGGGTGTTCTTAATATGCTATCATAGTTTTACAGATGAAGCACAGGCTCATAAAAAACGGAATCATCCTTTTCGGCGGCATCATGTTATTGTCTGCCTGCGGGGAAAAGCAATTCGGGAAGGCAACTCCCGAAGCTGCGGCTCAATATGAAGAAGTGCTGGCAGGTTACAAAGCCGTTAAGAGTGATGAAGAGCTGGAAGAAGTGCTGGCCGGGGAAGATGAAATCACAGAATTGATAACGAGGTTTGATCAAACGGCGGACGTACACTATACCACCCCCGAGCGAGGAATAACCATGCTTCATTTGGCCTGTTTATTCAAAAAACCGGAATTAGCACGTTGTTTGTTATTAGAGGGTGCCAACCCGAACGCGAGGACAAGAGATGCATACGGCGAGGTAGCATGGTCGCCCTTGGGGTATGCTTTGACCCCGGGCATAGATGATAGCTATACGGCAGATACGATTATACAATTGGTCGATTTGCTGGTGCAAAGCGGGGCTGACACAAAGGGCGTGATATACTATGACCGAGGGCTGCTGGAAACTGCGGCGTACGCATGTGAACACGAAGCCGTTGCTCGCCATTTGTTGCAATATGCAGGCCCGGTAACGGCTGAGGACATAGCACTCGTCATGGAGCGAGGGTGGGCATACGTACTGGAAGACATTTTAAAAACAAAGCCTATGCTTACTGCGGAAGATGCAGCATGCATTGTATGTGCCGGCTATATTATCAAAGACCACTATGATGGGCTGACAAACATGCGCATGGTAGAGTTATTTCTGAGCAAAGGCGCAGATATCAATGCCACATACAAGGGGTCCACAATTTTACAAGAAGCTGCGGCACATTTAAGCTATGCAGAAGATGAGGAATTTCTCAATAAATGGCTCGACTTTATAGCCTACCTCATCAGCAAAGGAGCAGATGTTGCCAAAATAGCAGGCGCTGAATCTGCCCACGCCGGGCTGTGTGCCTATGATATACTGGCTAACCGCCCCGGCGTATTAGAAGCATTGGAAAAGCGTGGGCTACGGTTGGTAGCCCCGCCAATGGAAATACGCGGAGGCATTGCGTTGATTGATGATTTAACACGTGCAGGCATTCGCAAGATGGGTGCAGAAGAAGCACGCCCCTACTTACAACAAATTGCGTCTATTTTCTCCCCTACGCAAGAGCAAATGGCACACGACAGTTTCAGCATGGCGCTACTGAGCGCAGCTGAAATTCTGTATCGCGTTGACCCGACATATGCAGCAGAGGTCATCAACGCTTCCCCGTTATGGCAAATTCCACCCAACAATCCTCACCACGACCACTCAACTTGCCAACATGCCACGGCAGCAACGCTCATCTACATTCTGGTAGACGTGCCGGGCGTATGTGTAGACCGCAACAAGATTCTACAAGTAATAAGACAGGCAGAACTAATCAATGACCGCGACCTTGCGGCGCATGCTGTCGAATTGTTGGGGAGAGACCCCCAAGCGACGGAGATAGTTGAGGAGCTGTGCAAATCTCCTAACCTTGCTATACAAGCAGGTGCATGGAGCGCCAAGTTACAACACATGGGATTACCCCCCTGCACCAACGGCGCAGTCAAAAGCTGGCTGGCTACCCACGGGAGAGAAGCAGATACCCCCGCCATCCGCACCGCGCTTTTAGCAACCTCTCTGGATGAAATGTGGTACGGCAACCTGAGTGCTGAGCGTAAAGCGGAGTGTATACAAGCCCTGCGCACTATCGGAGCCCCGGAGTCGGCCATAACTGTCTACGGTGAATACGCGGACAATATGGACAACCCTGAAAAGCTGGATGAGCTCGAGGCTTTGGGAAAAGATTGGAGCTATGAGCTGGAAATTGCCACAGCCCGCTATATTCTACAACATGCAGACGATTTCCTGAATCTTATTCAACAAAGTAATGTTGACAAATAAACTACGATAATATAAACTACGGATAGAGGCATGCGCAACACGGTTACAGCTCTTCTTTTTGTACTCTGCCCCCTGACGCAAGGGAACAGTCCGGAGGCGACCGTGCCCAATACCCCCCTGAGCGCCCAACAGCAATTGGATTTCGAATTGCTCTCCGTCATTGAAAACTTTGACGGAGTCCAATCAAAGCAGCACGTCACGGAATTGTTGGATAAAGGTGCGAACCCGAATGCGGAAGACACGGCAGGTGATACACCTTTATTGTTGCTCTGCAAAACAATAGAACAGGATTACCGCTACTTGCATGACCACCACTTTGCACAAGCAGTTAATGAAACATTTGAGTTACTGCTGAGCCACGGAGCAAATGCACTGCATGAAAACCACGCCGGCTGCAATACTATTTTCTTCTTACAAAGCAAGCCGGAGCTTTTAAATAGCCTGAAGCAGAACAATCTTATCCCAAAAGAGTTAGCCGTACGCATACCATACGACACTTTGGCATTGATTCGCTATATGAAACTGCGAGTCCGGCAAGCAGATTTGACCATGCACGATGCTTGCAGACAATACCTCTGTCGCAAATATTGTGCCCCCGCCTATGACAGAGTGGAAGCAAAGTTAACCACCTATCTTGAGAGTGAGTCCATTGAGCGGATACCGCAAGGAGCCCCCAAAACATGCTTGGCATTCATGCGCTTGGCAGATAGTGAAAGAGCCCAAGCCTACGTTGCTAACATGGTATACTGGGAACACAGCGAGCACTTTATAGAAGACATCCCCTTAACCATACTACAAGCCCTGCATGACCTCAACTGGCAAATAGATGCAGACAAATTACGAAGCGCGCTCAAAAAACTGCAAACGCTCTTACCGAAAGAGGGAGAAGACATGATATCGTGCAACTCTGCACGCCCCATGATACTGATACTGGAGATGCTGGAGCAACAAGATGAGCAAGGGGTTATGCCTTTGATAAGAGAATACGCCACCAGCCGCGACCCGGAGTTGGCATACCACGCCTACAAAATTCTGTTACGACAAAACAACCTGCTCGCCCCGGACGAGTTAGAAGAAGCATTCAACATAGCCCCCGCTGGCCCCGAAACCAAGAAGCTCCCCGAACCGGTGCGTAAAGCATACGAATGCGCAAAGGTAGATGCAGCCATGAGGCGCGCAGACTTAAGTGGCGTCAGTGCCGCCATGTTGATTCGCGTAGAGAAACATTATCGGGATATGGGGCTTACTCCATACGCAGATACAATATCCATGTTGTTGGTAAATGGAGAATTAAGCCAAGAACCTTTTGTACACCAAACGGCGTTCAGACGGTACAGAGAATTGGTTTCGCCCGCTCCGGGGGCCACGATTTCTCGGTTTATATTGGAACATCCGGAGCATTTCCGCATCAAAAACACGCATCAGTAAAACGGAAACATGCTCCGCAAGTTTACCTTCAAATGGCTACTCGCGCCGTGGAAAATGAGTTGTATACTCTGCGCCACAGCCCTTGTGGCGTGCCTGCCCATTTTATTCCCGTTAAGTGCACAGGAAGAGACGCACCATACCATACGCAGTATTTGCGGTTGGTTTATTTTATTAAGCTTTGTTCTCTCATGCACGCAGGTAATCTATAGTTCCGTACTTTTCTTTTTAAAAATGCGCAACCTGCGTGCAATAGGGCAAATAGGTGCCTATCTGACGGTATGGGGCGCAGGGGCTCTCATTTTTATGCAGCTCGCCATAGAGGCAGACATACCGCCCCCCTACCCGGTAGAAGTTACCCGTAAAAGTGAAAAAAAAGGCATTGTACACGAAGCCGCGGACCAATTGATGGGGCCATCAGCCCTTTGTACAATGCTCACGCTTACAGAATCAGATGAACAAAGCCCGACCATACAAGCGGCGCCTAATCTGTTAGCGCTGGAAAAAGAGCACCCCGAAATCTTTGAGCAATATCTGGCAACCGCCCCCAAATGGGCACACACAGCGGCAGATGATACATTTTACAGCAAACCCGGGCATGTTGTACTGGTAGCACCCACAAGTGGCGGGATTCCCGGCACGGTGCACGTGGCATTTCGTACCGTTGCTGCCGGAGAGGCTCTGCCCGACGGCTACTTACTGATTGAGCCGGGCGCCCCCATCCCGCCCCCGGTAGAAGAAGACAAAACGCAGATACCCGATTTGGCATTGGATTTGGGAGGCAAACGCTATCTCTTGCTGGCATGGCGAGGCGCCAGTAACAGAGCAAAAGCCTTTGCCTCAATCAACGCTGCCATCAGAGAAATTGATACTCAATTTGCCCCATTGGTAAGCGAACCAACCCCACAACGCATACAAGAGCTGGTGCGAAGCAATGAATACATATACGGCTCAGAACCCAAGCTCTTACTGGCAGAACCCAGCTCCCAATTCGGGATTTACCAAGCAGAGATTTATGCAAACCCCGGCAGAGAAGGAACCATCATGTTGGTCATAAGAGACCGCGCCACAAAACAACCGCTGCAAATATTTTCGCATGCTGCGCGCTACTCTTCAAATAAAGAGCAATTATTCAGGCACGATATCCCGCTTGCCCTGCATGACAAAGACGGAAGCCGCCGCACAAATGCCCATGCCAATGTATTTGATGAGAACGCCCCGTTTTTTGCCATCAGTTTGGGAGAATCGCACCGCTATTTCGAAATAACGGCAGAAGTACACTTCTCCCCGGCCGGCTCCATGGGTGAGCATACCGAGCTACTGTTGGAACGCCATTACAACGTGCAAGCTTACGAAAAGCAGGAAGAAGCGCTACCGCAAGCCCCCACGCTTCCTTTAAATTCTCTTCCCGTTACCGTGCCGGAAATTGAAGAGGCTAACACGGCAAACTAACCGCCCTCCATGACAAACGGGAGGCATTGTGAAACTTTCTTTCCACAATCCTGCACAGCATATTAATTTTTGCTTGTAAACACCACATAATTTGGTAGAATGCAGACATGTCAGCAAAACGCTTTATTCTGAATGAGACAAGTTATCACGGCCATGGCGCCGTGAAAGAGATTGTAACGGAGGTAAAATCCCGCGGTTTTTCCAAGGCTCTGGTAGTAACAGATGCCGATTTGGTAAAATTTGGAGTAGTTGCAAAGGTGACAGACCTATTGGATGCCGCCGGCTGCGCCTATGAGATTTATGACAAGGTAAAAGCCAACCCGAGCGTAGCCGTTGTAGAAGCCGGTGTAGAAGCCTTTAAGTCTGCCGGTGCAGACTACATGATTGCAATCGGTGGTGGCTCCCCGCAAGATACCGCCAAGGCTATCGGCATCATCATCAACAACCCCGAGTTCGCCGATGTGGTTTCTCTGGAGGGCTTGGCTCCCACCAAGAACAAGTGCGTACCCGTTATCGCAGTAGCCACCACAGCCGGCACTGCAGCAGAAACCACCATTAACTACGTTATTACAGATGAGGCCAAGCGCCGCAAGTTTGTTTGCGTAGACCCGCACGATATCCCCGTAGTAGCCGTGGTAGACCCCGACATGATGTCCTCTATGCCCAAGGGGCTTACCGCAGCAACCGGCATGGATGCCCTTACCCACGCCATTGAAGGTTATACCACCCTTGCAGCTTGGGAGCTTGCCGACACCCTCAACATCAAAGCCGTTGAGCTTATCGCCAAGAGCCTGCGCGCAGCTGTGGAGAACGACCCCGATGGCCGCGAAGGCATGGCACTGGGTCAATACATGACCGGCATGGCATTCTCTAACGTAGGTTTGGGCGTGGTACATGGTATGGCTCACCCGCTGAGCGCTTTCTACAACACCCCCCACGGCGTTGCCAACGCAGTATTGCTGCCCTACGTCATGGAGTACAATGCCGAATACACCGGCGAGAAGTACCGCGAGATTGCCCGCGCCATGGGTGTGCAAGGCGTAGACGCCATGAGCCAGGAAGAGTACCGCAAGGCAGCTGTTGAGGCCGTTAAGCAGCTCTCCATCGATGTTAAGATTCCCCAGACCCTTGCAGAAATCGGGGTGAAGGAGGAAGACTTGGAGGCTCTTACCGATGCCGCTATGGCCGATGTTTGCACCGGTGGCAACCCCCGTCCCTGCACTTGGGAAGAGGTGTTGGCTGTATACAAGACAGCCTTCGGCAAATAAATCTCCGTCTTGACAACATTCTTTCAACAGGCAAGGCGGCATATGTTGCCTTGCCTGTTTTTTCAATTTAACATAATACTGCCCTGCAGTATGTAAATTCACTAATAAAAAAATGCAACGCGTATTATATACCACAGCTGCAATAGCCACCATCGTGATGGCCACCCCGCTACAAGGCGCAGAATGGCTGACTGATTTGGAAGCGGCTAAAGCTAAAGCCAAAAAAGAGGGAAAAGCCATATTGGTAGACTTCACCGGGTCCGACTGGTGCGGATGGTGCGTACGCTTGCGCAGCACGATTCTTGACACACCGGCCTTTCAAGAATACGCAAAAGATAAATTCGTGTTGCTGGAGGTAGACATACCAAAAAATGTGAATAAAATCGGAGCAGCGCTGCATACCCGCAACCGAGAGCTGGCCGCCCGATACGGCATTTCATCCTACCCCACCATATTGGTATTGGATGCCGATGGCACAGTGCTGGGTGGATTCATCGGCGGAAGAGATGACATACAATACGTTATTGCCCCCCTGAACCAGGCCTTAACAAACCAAGCCAAAACAGCAGCAGCAAGAAAGCTTGATGGCGAAGCACGAGCAACGGCGCTGATGGCAGTATATACCTCTCTTCACCCGGACCTTAAGCCCTATTTCCGAAATCTGAGAGACGAGATTGCACTTTATGACCCGAATAACACTACCGGCATACACACCGAAATCAGAGAGACGGAACTCATCGAGCATTTAAAACAACAGATTACGGCAGCCGGGAGCAATAGGGACCAAGTACTCCAAGAATTTGAAGCCGCCTTGGCAGAAGCCTCACCTCAGTGCGCTGATACCATACGAGGCATGCGTATGAGGTACTTGGAGCAATCCCTCAACAATCTGGTAATGCAGGCACAGAGTGAGGAAGACGTGCTGGAGATAAAAGCGATTATGCTTCTGATGGCAGAATTCTCGGATGCGGCAGACGCCGCTGCTCTGCACCGAGAAATAGAAAGCATGTTCTCAGCCCCCGCAGCCGTACTCAAAGACCTTAAAATCAAACAACAATCAAAATAAGCAACTGCATGCCATGTGTCATGTGTACACATTAGGCTTGCAGACAAACTAAACAATACGTATAATATGAACATGTTCAAGAACATACTGTACATGACCGGGCTGGCTGCCGCTGTGGCACCGGCATTCGCCGCTATTGAGTGGACGACAGACTTGGATGCTGCCAGAACACGCGCAGCAGCTGAGGGCAAGTCCGTTTTGGTAGACTTCACCGGGTCTGACTGGTGCGGCTACTGCATTCAGCTCAAGAAGAACGTGTTTGACACGCCGGCTTTCGAAAGCTTCGCCAAAGATGATTTCGTATTCGTGGAGATTGACGTACCCAGCGATGTAAATCGTATAGGTCAAGAGCTTTACAACAAGAACCGCCAATTGTGCGAGCAATATAAGATCAGCGGTTTCCCCACCATCATGATTATGTCCCCTGAGGGCTACATCATCGGCGGTTTTGTCGGTGGCGCCAACATGGCTCGTGTTCAAGACTCTCTCAACAAGGCTAAGGAAAACGCAGCCAAAGTAAAAGAAGCAGAAAAGCTTGAGGGTTCTGAAAAGGCATTGAAACTCGCGGAGGTACACGCATCCCTCGCCCCCGACCTCAAGATTGCCAACGCAGTCATGATGCAGGTAATTGCCGATGCAGACGTTAACGATGTAACCGGCATGAAGGATATGGCCAAGGCAACGGCCCAAATGGAAGAGTTGGAAAAGAAGCTCAGAGCAACCAACGGCGACCCCGAAAAAGCCCTGCCCATCATCAATGAGGCTATTGCAACAGCTTACCCCGCCAATCTTGAGACAATGCTTCAGGTCAAAGGGCAAATCATCATCGCCCTTGCTAACAGCAAACTTCAAGTAGCAGACAGTGTTGAAGACATTGAGGCTATTCACCAGATTATGCTTGAGCTCATTGATTGCGCCCCCGCAGATCGCAAAGAATTTTTCCGCAAAAAGATTGAAAAAGACTTCGCCGATCCCGAGAGAATGCTCAAAGAGATTCGCGCCAGACGCAGTGGTAACTAATAGTTTATCTTATAACTAATCAAAAAAAGCCCGAGGCCTTGAATCAGCCCCGGGCTTTTTTACCATCAGATAAAAACTGCCATTTCAATTTTCTCCTATCAATCATAACCGGAAAAATGCAAGAATCAGTCCGGAACACAAACTTTCTTCATCGCGTTACGCATTTGAAGTTTGCATTATGGAGGATAATATGATATTTTAAGTGAAAAGTCATAAATATACACTTATGAAGCGTCCCATTTCATTCTTAGCGATACTTGCTTTAGGCACAGCCATGCTGCAAGCCGCCCCTCAGTTGTACGATATCACACTCTCAAATGCAGAGAAATATACGCAATGCAAAATTGCGTATGAATCCGATACCACGGTAAAGTTTACCGGCATTAACAAAAAGGGGGAAAAAGTTACTAAAGAAGTTAACGCATCTTCCGTTCTTTACAAAAAAGAGGTAAAAGCAAAGCCTGCCAAGAAGGAAGCAGCCCCCACAGCAGAAGAGCCGGAAAAAACGGCAACAGAGACGCCTGAAACTACAGAGCAAGAAACTGAAGAAGCTCCTGAAGCCCCCGCAGAAGAAGCATCCGACACGCAAGAGGAGCAGGCCGAGGAGCAAACCGAAGAGCAAGCAGAAGAAACAGCACCCGCATTGAATGGGCCTTCTTCTAAAGAAAAAAGCTTCGACATGCTCAAAGGCAAAGTTGCTGAGGTAGAAAAGAAAAAAGATGAAATTAAGGAACCCTCCCGCAATTTCACGTCCCGCTACAACAGCACATATAACACAGTAGAAAAAAGTCTTCAAAAAATTGAAGCTGCTTGCGAGGAAATTGACGCCATGCAAGCAGAGCTCGATGCGCTGACGGCTCAGCCCTTTGAGTTTGAAATTGTTCCACAAAATGAGCGTAATAAGTATGCAGTAGAAGGCAAGGCCGCATACGATGCCATGGTAATGGACATGAACCAAAAGGAAAATGCCCGAAAAATAGGCGGGTTAGACAAGTTTGAAGCATTGAGAGAGTCTTACCAAGGCATACCGGAATATCCGGAAGCTTACAATTGGTACATCAAGACCCTAAAATCACTGGATGCAAAGTGGGAAAAAGCCATTGCCGGTATCGAGAAAAAGCGTAAGAAAATGAGCGAATCAAAACTCGCCGACCTTGAGAAAAAGGAACAGGCCGAGTATGATAAGCTTGAAGAGCAGCTTGAAGAAGACGGCGAACACATTGCCCAAGTATGGTACAATCCACGCCGCAGCAACCTCGTAATGCTTAAAAACTGCAAGCGCAAAGTGGAAGAAGTTTTGCGCCGCAATAAGAACCATAAACCCTTGGAATACACCGGTAAAGTTACTGAGCTTATCAGCGGATTCTGGGTATCCATGGATAAGGCAAGAGAACTGATGCTTGCAGGCAAATATGAAGAAGCAAGAGAAGAATTAGAAGGCAACGAAGACTTCAAGAAGATTATTCGACTTCATAAGAACCTGTTACCAGAGGAGTACAAAAAGCCGCTTCGCGACCAAAGAGAGGCCCTTAACAAGGAGCTAAAAGACCGAATCAACAAGCGCAGAAACCTTCAGCGCACGCTGGATTCCAAGCGCTCAGCCCTCACTCGTCTGACAGAAACGACGGAGTCTCAAATCTCACGACTCAGCGAAATGGTGGATGACGAACTCGCCCAACAAAAAGAAGAAGAGGCCGAAGAAAAGAAAGCTGAGTAATTCAAACGCATTTCCTACATGAGCCTCCGGCGGCGATAGATCCGCGCCGGAGGTTCAATTTCAGACACATTTCCCCATAAAAACGCATGAAGATATTATACCCTGTAGCAGTAGTCATCTGTTGCAGTATCAATGCACAAGCTGCCATACCAACGGAAGTGGAGAACGCATTTGTGCGTTATATTGAATTAGCGCAAGACTTGGAGCCAATTCTGGCAGCCGCGCAAGATAAAGACTCAGCAGAAGCTAACGCGAAGGCACTTTATGATATATTGCCACGCGTCTATGAGGCGCGAACAGAGCTACTGAAAATAGAAAGCCTACCCCGACAAGTGCAAGATGAGTTGATTCAAAAATACGGCAAAGCCATGCAAACCGAATGGGGTAAAGTGTACGAACATATATTTCGTTTAGAAAAGAACAACTGCTACCATTCTCTTTCATTCTTCAAACAATTTCGAGCCTTATGCATGATGCTTCAGCAATAAAAAAGACGATTTTCAGCATACTGATAGCCACGGCATGCGCCTTGCCGGCAGCAGCAAATGAGGATGAGGAATCCGGTATCCCGCCCTTGAGAGATTTACCTGATTTCGATGCCATGTTACCTGAAGATGAAGCATTACCGCAACCCAACCCGGAAACGGAAGCACTCATCCGCGAAGGGGTGGAATTGCAGGTCAAAATACTCAAAACCCTACAAAGCGTCAAAGACAGAGGCACAGCAGATGCCGCAGCAAAAGAGATACGCAACTTAGCCGCGTTGCTCAAAGCCTGGGGAGATACAATGATTGCCCACCCTGTTGAGGATGAGCTCGTCATGGGCGATTACGAGGTTAACTACTTACCCAAAATACGTCAAACATCTGCAGAAATACGCCGCGAAGGGGAGCGCTTAAAAACCTACGGCTATTTCGGCTCTACGTTACTGAAAGATGCGCTTATTGATTTGGTGAGGCAAACTCTGTAGGAGACCCCATGAAAGAAGACCCGGGCTTTCTTTCACAACAACTCATCACCTATATCGGCAACAAGAGAGCCTTGTTGCCGTTGATAGAGCGTGGGGTTCGCGCCGTTATTCAACGAATCGGGCGCAAAAAACTTCGCATTTTTGATGCTTTTTCGGGTTCCGGGGTTGTATCCCGTTTTTTCAAACAATACAGCAGCGAGCTGTACAGTAATGACTTAGAGTTATACAGCAACATACTCAACACCTGTTACCTGAGCAATCATAACAGCGTATCTCAAGAAACGCTGGTGCAGCAGCATGTAACCCTGCGTCACCATATAGAAACAACTCCCACGCCGGGCTTCATCAGCGAGCTTTATGCCCCCGCAGATGATGACAACATTAAACCCGGAGAGAGGGTATTTTACACGCGCCGCAATGCGGTTTATCTTGATACTGCCCGCCAACTGATTGAGGCCTTACCGCTTCATCTTCAACCCTATTTTTTAGCACCACTGCTTACACAAGCATCTGTACACACCAACACCTCGGGCGTATTCAAGGGATTTCATAAAAATGCAGCAGGAATCGGCCAATTCGGTGGACGTGGCAGAAATGCGCTGCAACGCATACTTGCCCCCATCAGCATCCCCCTGCCCATTTTCTCGCGTTTTGAGTGTGAGTACCGAGTACTGCAACAAGATGCAACCGAAGCCGCCCGTAGCCTGCCCGAGCTGGACCTCGCCTATCTGGACCCACCCTACAACCAGCACCCCTACGGCTCCAATTATTTCATGCTCAATTTGCTTGCAGAGTACAAGAGGCCCCAAAACACATCCCGCGTCTCGGGGATTCCCGCAGAGTGGAACCGCTCTGCCTACAACACCAAAGCCAAGGCTGCAGAATCATTGAGCACCCTCATTGGCACTATTTCTGCCCCGCATATCTTAATTTCATATAATTCTGAGGGCTTCATCACCCCGCAAGAGATGGAATCTTTACTCCTCAAGCACGGGCGAGTTACCCTGATGAAGCAAGATTATGCCACCTTCCGCGGTTGCCGTAACCTACGTAACCGCGCCACGCATGTGCATGAATTTTTATACCTCGTAGAACGATAAAAAAGCCCGCAAAAGCGGGCTTGAAAGTTTTTCAGCAATGTAGCGTTGCTTACAGCTTTTTCCAAGGAAGCGCAGCCAAGAGGGAATCAAAGCCGAGGCCGGTGCCGGCAGGCACTTTAAACTCCGGGGTAACATCCATCCCCAACTGCTCAGAGAAAGCATTGGGGCGATAAACGTGATGCGTAACCAAACCACACAGGGGCACCTCGGACTCCGGCTTATCGGTATAGAACTTGGCAGCATTATAAGCAGCCCAGCACTGGCCGAGGGGGTGGTCAAGGTAAGTGGTAAACACGGGCAAACCACTGTTGCTGTGGTGGCGAGCCGGCTTAACAAGACGCATCATGGGCTTGGTGGTGCGGGCAGGTATATTACCGCTGGCCTCTTGCACGGGCATATCATAGCCCAAGGGCATACCGGCATCTTGCAAGGCCTGCCATACATTCACATCGTAATAGCAGGGGTCTTCCACAAAATCAATGCGAGCTTTCATGGCATCCGAGAGCATATCCCAGAACTTAAGTGCTTCTTCAAGCGTAAGCGTGCAGTTAAAATCAACGCGCCACTTCCAATCGGGCACCATGGCGGCAAGGTTCGTGAGGCGCTCTACCGTAGTGGCAAGCTTGGGCACCACCTTGATTTTACCGACACGGAACCCACGCTGGTGCAGATTGTACACCTGAGAAGGTGTAGCACTTACAGTGAGCGTGGCATGGCTGCGGGGAACACGCAGACCCTCAAAAAGATTCACACCCTTGGCGCGGGCTTCACCATCTAACTCAATACACTTAAGGGCACGGGCACCAAGCTTAAGGGGGGAGCCTTCGCGAAGCGCCTCAAGCTCATACTCAAGGGGAGAATCCCCGAGCTCGGGCCACGACTGCAAGCAGGCATAGCCGCCATTATCACCGCGCAACAAAACGCCCTCACGAGGTTGAGCTGCGGCACGTGCGCTCAATGCGCCCACAGGATAAAGTGTATACGGTGTATAGTGCATGCACAGAGTGTACCCCTAAACCCGGCGTTTGTCACGCTCATTTTGCGTTATACACTGCATTTGGTTGCAATATACACCATTTACTCTTGACAGAGGGAGCATATAAGAGTAAAAAGAGCGCATGTTTTGGGAGATGAAGGAGCAGTTGCTGACAGGTGGTGTACTATCACTGCTGGCCGGCTTATGCACGGGCGTGGGTGCAGCGCTGGCGCTGTTTTTGAAAAAAACGGATACCCGAGCGCTGACTTATGCCTTGGGCGCCAGTGCCGGGGTGATGGTTTACATCTCATTCATGGAGCTGATGCCCGCAGCTACAGATATGCTTGGCGATGCCGAAGGCAGCAAATGGATTGTGCTGGGGGCCTTCTTCGGCGGTATGTTGGTGGCCAGTTTGATTGACCACTTGGTACCGGAAGACGAAAACCCACACGAGGTACTCAGTCTCAATGAACTGAGCCACCTCAACCAATGTACGACAGATGAATGCAAACGCAAAGTGAAGCAACGCGTACGCCGCTCTGCCATGTTGTTTGCCATCGCCATCGGCGTACACAACTTTCCGGAAGGCATGGCCACAGTAGCGGCGGCATTCGACAACACCGGCATTGCGGCATCCGTTGCCTTAGCCGTGGCAATACACAATATACCGGAGGGCATTACAGTAGCCGTACCCCTGCTCTACGGCACAGGCAGCAGACGCAAGGCATTTCTCATCGGAACACTCACAGGGCTTGCAGAGCCGTTGGGAGCCTTGGTATGTATGCTGATTTTACTGCCGTTCTTGAGCGCCACGCTACTGGCCGTGCTGTTTGCCATTGTAGCCGGCATCATGGTATTCATATCATTTGACGAGCTTCTGCCCATGGCCGAGCGCTGGGGACACCACCACCTGAGTATTTATGGTGTGGTAACAGGCATGCTGATAATGGGGCTGGTGCTGTGAAACAGCCTCAGCCCTGCTGTTTAATGAAATAAAGCCCTGTATAAATGCGGGGATCTATCGATTTACCGACTTCAATTTGCGCTGCCAGCCAGGCATCAATCTCCGCCAAGGGGGCCTCATGCACGATGATATTCTCATTATCCACACCGCCACCGGCAGCAACCTTGCGCAACCCCGTTGCCAAATAAAAGGACAGAGTTTCGGAGGTAAGCCCGGGGGAAGATGGCCCGGTGAAAAGATACCGCATTTCATCAGCCTCGTAGCCGGTTTCTTCCAACAACTCTCGGCGTGCCGCTATTTCATCTGACTCCGGGCCCTCATCACCGCTTAACCCGGCCGGGAAACACAAACTCTGCATACCGATGGGCGGGCGAAATTCCTCTACCAGCAACACCTTACCCTCGGGCGTGCAGGCAAAAATCATCACGGCAGAAGTACGGTTAACGCGCTCGCAGAACTCCCACTGCCCCTCTCGCACCATGTTCAGAAATTTTCCTTTGTATAACGTTTCCATCATTAATTGTAAAGAAATGGCGGCAGCCCGGGTTCTATCACCCACACTGCCGCCCGAATTGATAAATTACGCAGCAATTACTCACGCACCAAAGTGCGGAAACGAGCCAGAATGCGGTTGGTAACAGGGCCGGCTTGGCCCGTGCCGATGGTACGGCCATCCAAAGATGTAGCGGCAATAACCTCTGCAGCCGTACCGGTCAGGAAACATTCATCGGCACTGAGCACATCGAAGCGGTTCATCACCTTCTCAATGCAGGGGATACCCAACTCTGTGCAAATGTCAAACACGGCATGGCGAGTAATGCCACCAAGGGCCCCCTCGGTAAGCGGCGGGGTCATAACTACACCATTGCGTACAATGAAGATATTGTCACCCGTGCACTCTGCAACATTACCATGCTGGTTGAGCATAAGCGCCTCGCCGGCACCTTGCTGCACGGCCTCAATCTTAGCGGAAATACCGTTAAGGTAGTTGAGGCTTTTCACCTGCGGGCAAAGGATGTCAGGGTTGGGGCGGCGGAATGACGAGGTAATCATGCTGAGCCCCTTCTCGTACATCTCTGCGGGGTACAGGGCAATGTTCTGCACAATGATGAACATGCTGGGCTTGGGGCAGTTACGGGGATTAAGGCCCAAATCCCCCTTACCGCGGGTTACAACCAAACGGATGTAGCCATCTTGCATACCGTTGGCTGCCACTGTTTCCTCCGTTGCGTCACATACCTCCTCAAAGGTCCAGGGAGACTCAATCATCAAATAGCGCATGGAATCAAAAAGGCGCACAATATGCTCTTGCAGGCGGAACACCTTACCCGAGTAGAAGCGAATACCTTCAAAGACGCCATCACCGTATAACACACCGTGATCGAAAACAGAAACCGTAGCGGCCTCCGAGTCAACTAACTTGCCATCTAACCAGATTTTCATGGTAACTAATAATGTAAAAATTGAACGCCATCATTATACCCGCATTTTGATTCATGTGAAGCACAAAAAACGCTATCCGGTCATTTTTTGCGATTTTCTGACATACAAAGCACTTGCAGAGTAAGCCGGGGCATGCTAGTATGCGCACATGTCCACACATACCCACCTTATCGCCCTGTTCAGCTTTGCAACGGTTGCCGTTAGCCAAGCAGCAGAGCCTGCAACACCGGCCACAGTAGCCGAACAATCTGAGCTTTCTGCTTACACCGCACCGTTAGAGGCAATGTTCGGCATCATTGAGCAAATCAATACCAACCTGGCTGCCGCCACCGATGAAGACAGCGCAGAAGCAGCCGGTGAAGCAATCTTGGAATTACTGCCGGCGCTGGATGCACAGGCAGCTCAATTCAGCAGCCTTCCCATACCGTCACCGGAGGTGCAAGCCGAAATGGATGCTTGGTTCGCAGAGCGTGAACACATTATGGAGGCCATGGTGCAAGAAGTTGAACGTTTGACGGAGGCAGACCCTGCCTTCTACGGTTCTCAGACCTTGATTCAAGCCATCGTGCTACTGGGGGGCGTGCTCGGTGGCGCCCAGTAAGATTTTTACAAAGTACCCTTTTCAATCAAGCCGTAGCCTGCATTGGCTGCGGCTTTTCTTTACTCTTCTGCCGGGGCCTCCCACACGCGGCGAGCCAGGGCATCTTGAGCAGCTGCCACCTGAGCACGGTGCTTACTCTGCCCTTGGCCACACCCTATTTCATTATCATGCCATAACACACGGGCAATGAACGGCCCCGCAGGTTGAGATTCATCCACCGGTTTAACATCATACACCGGGCCGGTTCCATCTACAGCTTGCAAAACCTCTAACAAGCTACCCTTGTAATTAACGTCTTTAAGCGCTTCCGCATGTTCTAAGCTGTCTTTTAACAAACGCATCACAACCTTTCTGGCAGCATTGTAGTTAGAATCCATCATAACCGCCCCGATGACGGATTCAAAGGTGTTAGCCAAGGTAGAGACGGAATCCCTACCGCCGACTTTCAATAACTGTGGGCTCATTTGCAAATAATCGCACCACCCCAATTCTCGGCATAAATCAGACAAATGTTTTCTGCTGACAATACCGGAACGAAGTTTGGTAAGCTCCCCTTCATCCACCTTGGGAAACAGAGAAAAAAGCTCGCGGCTTACCACCAGCTCCAACACGGCATCCCCCAAGTACTCCAAGCGCTCATAATTGAGATTGGTACTCTTCTTCTGATCTGCACTGGGGTGGGTAAGAGCCTGCTTCAGCCAGGTAATATCGGTAAACTTATAACCCAAACTTTCTTCTACCGTTTCGTACTGCATGCACCCATTTTACCATCTTGCAGCGTGTTTTACCAGAACAAGAGTCGTACACCATAGCGTCATGACAATATTTTCATTGTTTATGGCAAGAAAATGCGTTCACACAATCGTTTTTTTCATGTAGAATGGACAAAACATTAAATACAAACCAGCACAATGGCAGAGCAAAATCAAAACCCGAACGGGCGTCCGCCCGTACAACCACCGGCTCAAGGTCGCACCAACTGGGGACTTTGGATATTGATTGCAGTCATCACAGGCATTCTTGCACTGGCATTTATGTCGGATGATGGCTTCGGTGGTTCAACCAAGAAGATTACGCTTGAGGAGTTTGAAAACGACTGCAAAGCCGGTAGGATAATACTCAATAACCAAAGTAAGTTCCCGGTTGTCGTGACTACCAACAACGGTAGCACCAAAGCAACAATTAGCGCTTATCGCGTCAAGCAGCAGCCCCCGACAACGGATGTCATATTTGCCGTACCTTACACCAACAGTGAGGAAATGAAAAACCTGCTCAATGAAGCAGGCATCACAAAAACCATCAAGTTCTTCCTTACCCCCAGAAACGCACAAAAGGCTGCAGCGCAACAGAATAAGCCCATCGAAGCTACTGCCGTAGCAACCGATACACCGAAGCAGCAAAAGGCATCTGCTGTTGGCGAAGCAAATGATACCCCCAACACTGAGGAAGTCGCACAAAAGGGAAATCAGCAGCAGGTGGAAAGCGGCGCAGCAGTACAAGAGCCCGCAGCAACAGCCCAATCATCGGTACCCGGGAACATACCGCACCGCTATTCTCACATCAAAGGTACTAAGAATGGCCCGGTAGCAGAAATCATTACAGTTAAGCAATTTGAGAAACTTTACAGAGAGGGGCGTATTCTCAATGCCGGTAACAGCAACACTACCGTTACCAACAGCGCGCAGCAGACAGCCATCACCCCGTTTATCGTCACGATACCGATGGATGAGTCTTGCCGCTATGTCATCGGCCAATACAGAAAGACAGCCCCGCTCACCAATGTAACACCCGACCAGACCGAGCCCGTAGTGGTTAACTTCAGCACAGCTTTCCAAGGTGACAAAGTAAGGGAGTTGCTGGATAACAAGTTTACCCACAAGATTGAAAGCAACACGTGGGAGGCCATTCTCATCAACTGCCTGCCCGTTGTCATCATCATCTTCATCCTCATCTTCCTCTTCCGCGCACAAAGCGGTGGCCCCGGCGGTGCCATGAAGTTTGCCCGCAGCCGCGCCCGCTTGCTCGACCCCGCCAGCAACAACATCACCTTCAAAGATGTTGCCGGCATTTCTGAAGCAAAAGAAGAGCTGTGGGAGATTGTAGAGTTCTTGCGCAATCCCAAGAAGTTCCGCAACCTTGGCGGTACCATTCCCAAGGGCGTGCTCATGGTAGGGCCTCCCGGCACGGGTAAAACCCTGCTTGCCAAGGCCATTGCCGGCGAGGCAGATGTACCGTTCTACACCATCTCGGGCTCCGACTTTGTAGAGATGTTCGTGGGTGTGGGTGCCAGCCGTGTACGCGATATGTTTGCCGAGGCCAAGAAGAACTCCCCCTGCCTCATCTTCATTGATGAGATTGATGCCGTGGGGCGTCACCGTGGCCATGGCGTAGGTGGTGGCCACGATGAGCGAGAGCAAACCCTCAACGCCATGCTGGTGGAGATGGATGGCTTTACCCCCAATGAAAACGTCATCGTCATTGCAGCCACCAACCGTGTAGACGTGCTGGACCCCGCGTTGCTGCGCCCCGGCCGTTTTGACCGCCAAGTGATGGTACACCTGCCCGATGCCGCAGGCCGCGAGCAGATTCTGCGAGTACACGTGCGCAAGGTGAAGCTTGACCCGTCCGTCAATCTCACCCCCATAGCAAAAGCAACCACCGGCTTCTCCGGCGCAGAGCTTGCCAACTTGGTAAACGAGGCAGCCCTTATTGCCGCCCGCAAAAACCAAAACACCGTGATGCAGGCAGACCTTGAAGAAGCCCGCGAAAAAGTACGCTGGGGCCGCGAGCGTCGCTCTCTTGAGATTACCGACAAAGAGAAGTACAACACCGCCGTGCACGAGGCAGGCCACGCCCTGTGCTTGCTTAAGACAGACTTGGCTAAGACCCTGCCCCTGCACAAAGTCACCATCATACCGCGTGGCCCGGCACTGGGTGTCACCATGATGTTGCCCGATGAAGATAAACACAGCGAGTACAAGAGCGAGCTGCTGGACTACATCGTCATGGCCATGGGTGGGCGCTGCGCAGAGCAAGTAGTATTCGGCGATGTTTCCGGCGGTGCACGCGGGGATATTCAGCAAGCCACAGCCATTGCCCGCAAGATGGTATGCGTATACGGCATGAGCGACAAGCTCGGCCCCATCGAATACGGCTCCAACCACAGCGAGGTATTCTTGGCTCGCGATATATCCCAAACCACGCGCAATTACTCCGAGCGCACTGCTCAAATCATCGATGAAGAAATTCAGCGCATCGTTACGGAAAACTATCAGCGCGCCATCAACATCTTGACCGAGAATAAGGATAAGCTTCTTCTTGTGGCAGATAAACTCATTGAGTACGAAACCCTCAGTGGTGAGCATATTGCCGAGCTTGTTGAAACCGGCATGATGCTCAACCCGCCTACGCGTGAATTGCCCCCGCCCATGCCGGAAGAGCTTGACGCGCCTACCGATCTCCAAACACCGGATGACGAGCCCCCCACTGAAGAGGAGATTGAAGAAGAAAAAGAAACACCCAGAATCTGATTAAACTTTACAACAAAATACTTATGAACAGCAAAGAATTAGCATTGGCCTGCGCCGCCGCCGCAGATGAAACCAAGGCAACGGATATCGCCGTGTATGATTTGCGCGGCACATCTTCCATCACAGATTTTGCCATCGTCTGCACTGCCACCTCTACCCCTCACCTTCGCGCCGTACTCGGCGGTGTTGATAAAGAGGTGTGGGAGAAATACCAAATCTCTCCCGTATACGCAGAGCGCACACCGAACGCCCTTTGGTCTGTGCTGGACTACATTGACGTTATGGTTCACATCATGGCTGCCGAGGTACGCGATTTCTACGGCTTGGAAAAGTTCTGGAAAGAAGAAAACCGCATAGACTGGCAACACGCCGCAGAATAAAGGCCATACACACCATATTTCTCATCCCGCGCTTCTCTCAAGTAGCGCGGGATTTTTTATAGCCCGTTAACCGCAGACAATAGTTACAAGGCTCCATAACTACCGAGTCCAAGTCTTTTTCCTGGCGAGGAAATGACTAGGGACTCAGAGAGACGGCGTGGCAGAATCTGTTTTTTGCGGATTAGGAGTAGCAGAGGCCGGCTCCGTGGTAGGGGGCGCAACGGTTGCTTCTTCGGTAGGGGCTTCCGTTGATTCCTCGGTAGAAGCCTCAGTGGCAGCTGCGGCTTCTGCTGCTTTTTGCGCAGCGGTCTTTTCATTTTGAACCAAGGGGGAATCTACCCCAACAAAGGCTTGTGGGAAAAAGAGGCGCGCGGGGGGCTCTGCATCATTGATGGCAACAATGGTAGCATCTACCCCTTCTTTGCCATCAAAATTAACAGCGCGGCGGAAGATAGAGGTATCTACACCGAACACCATGTAGCGATTCACTTGGTATGGGGTAACATCACACGTTACCTTTTTTTCAATCACCGTGAAGGCGGCTTGGTAATGCGCCATTTTAAGAGAGGTGCGCATGGGTGCAGTATGGTAACCACCGGGGTAACAATAGGTACTGCAACAGCCGAACCACTCCATCAATTTTTCACGGGAATCAAAGATTTCTGTTTGCAGCTGTGCCGCATATTCTACGGAGGTTTGCTGATAGCGTTTCCATTTGCTGGGGTAAAGATGATTCCATGAATGGCTGCCGATGGTAGCACCGTGTGCACGCATTTCGTTCAACTGCTCATGGGTCATAGATGCCCCCTGCACCCCAATGTATCGCACATAAACAAAGAGCGTAAAGGGGTAGCCATATGCTTTAAGAATGGGGTAAGCATCGGTATACACGCTTTTCCAGCCATCGTCAATGGTAATAAGCACACAACGAGCCGGCAAGCAACGTGTGCCGAAACGCCACTCCAAAAAGTCCTGCATGGAAATAACACAAATATCAGAATCTTTCAGAAACTGCATTTGGCGGCAAAACTCTGCCGTTTTCATGCGCATTTCGGTAGTGGATTTCGTATTACTGAAATCATGATACCCCAACACGGCAACTTGGGTCTGCTCACGGGGTACGAGGGGTTGTTTAAAATGGCATGTAACCCAATCTCCATCCGGTGTACGTTTGGAAAGCCCTGCATATATGGGCTCCAGATAGCTTTCAATTAGTGCCATCCCGTCAGGCGGAGTCATCACATCGGGAGTAGGTGCCGGTTTTTCAGCGTCCAAAGCAGCCAACTCTTCCGGATTCATGTCTCGCGCTACTACCTCGGGCACAGACACAACTACCGGCGCCGGGCTCGGCTCGGGCATTGCGGGCGGCAACGCCGTTGTCACCTCCACCGGCTCAGCAACAGGCGCTTTCGGCACGGTGGGTTCCACACTCTCGGCAGCTGCAACTTCGACCGCTGTGGGGGTGGACTCTGCCGGGATTTCTACCACCTCCGCATAATCGCCATCAACAAACAAGTCCGGAGAAACCGTACCCGTACCCAACGACAGAGTTGAGGGCTCTGCCCCCCATGCGGGTGCAGATATCAGGCACAGTACAGAACGTAAGACTCGCATGTTGACAAACCAATGCTTAACGGCCGGGCACTAACTCAAAGGTAAAGCCTTTGAGGTACTCAGTTTCCGGGATGTTGAGCAAAATGGGATGATCCGGGCTCTGGCCATGAGATGCCATAAGGCGAAGCGTGCAATGGCCATCCACTGCGGCATCGGCAATCACCTCGCGGAACATGGCCGTGCTGGCATGGTGAGAGCAGCAGAAAGTGGAGAGCACACCACCCACAGGCAGCATTTGCATGGCGCGCAGGTGAATCTCCTTATACCCACGCATGGCGCCGTTTATGCTCTTCTTATTGCGGGTAAAGCTGGGCGGGTCAAGTATGATGAGGTCCCACTTGGGGTCTGCACCGTTGCGCACGGCATCACTCTCGCGCTTCAAGAAGTCGAACGCATTCTCTGCAACGGCATCCACCTTCACGCCGTTAAGCTCGGCATTGCGTTGCACGGCAGCGATGGCATCTTCAGAAATATCAACAGCGGTAACACTTGCAGCACCGGCCTTGGCACAAGCCAACGCAAAGCCACCCTGGTTACTGAAGCAGTCAAGCACACGGCGACCACGGGCAAAGCGGGCAACCTCTTGGTAATTCTGCATTTGGTCTAAATACAAGCCGGTTTTCTGCCCTGTGGCAAGGTCAACCATAAACTTAAGGCCTCTGTTGGTAGCCTCGAATGGCTCGGGCATTTCACCGGCAGCCACATAAGTAGAGGGTTCAATACCCTCTGCTATCAGCATGGGTGAATCATTGCGCACAATAATGGCACGAGGCTCCAACAAATCACCCAATATATCGCGGATCAAGCCCAAGCGCTGGTACATTGCCAGCGTAAGCGTTTGCACAACCAGCACATCTTTGTAACGGTCTATTATCAAACCGGGCAAGCCATCACTCTCGCTCCATACTAAGCGGTTGAGTTCTTCACCCGGTAACCAGCGCTCGCGCAGCATCATGGCCTGCGATATGCGACGTGCAAAAAAGTCGCGATCCAAGTCTTGCTTACGACGAGAAAAACGGCGAGCCACTATTTGAGAGTGCGGATTATACATGGCCGAGCCCAAATAATGGTCTCGCTGATCTTTCAGCGCCACCACATCGCCCGGTGCCGGATTTCCGAACACAGTTCGCACCTCTGTACCATACACCCAATCGTGCCCATGGAATATGCGCGCCTTCGGCGCGATGATTAAGCCTGCCATAACGCGCGCACAATACCATAAATTTGCATTTTTGTCAATTCTCAATAATTTAACTTTACTTTAGTATTGACAAAAGAGAACTTTTAAGAGAAAATGAGTACATGAAAAACGCCTTCACCCAACTCTGCGTAGCGTTGGCGGCCGGCATTCTGGCCGCAGGCAGTTTACAGGCTGCAAACAAGGTAGTTGTGCAAGATGCACACTGCAATAAGACGGCTGTTACCTACCCACTGCCCAAGGGCTGGAGAGGTAATGGGGATGTCAAATGGAATGAAAACGCAGAGCAGCAAGGCACTATGTGTGTACGTACCATGCAAATAGTAGATGCAGGTAAGGACATGACCGTGCACTACATCTCCGCGTATGAAGCACCGCTGCGCCGCAGTAACCCGAGCGCAGAAGAGCTGGCTCAAATGCTCATGCACACCGTGACCAGAATGCCCGGCAAGGAAAGCACAGAGCTGCCCCACGCCACCCTCTACTCCGTTCCGCAAGAGCTGGTAGATTTTCGCATGGGGCGAGACCTTTTAAGCCGCAAACTCGGCAAAAAGATTGACGGCAAAGTATATGCCGTGGCGGCCGTGTGCAGCGATGGCACTGTAATAGGAGCGATTGTGTATGAGCGCAGCGAACGCAAGTTCTTGGGTTCCACACGCACGGTTACATTCCACGACATTTGCATTTTGAGCAGCGAAAACGGCAGCACCGCTTCCGATTTAGCACAACTCAAAGCCTCTGCCGAAAAAGCAGAATACAACCTTGAGTGGATAAGCGACCAGATACGCATTACCGCCAACAACGTAGACGGCATGCCCAAGCTTGACGAAAAAGCCCTGCCTGCCATGGCAAACAAGGCAGAATCTCGCATTAAGCTCGGCCTGCCCACTGTGATTGATTGCATGTACGACACCTATTACAAACACGGTGGTACCCGCAAGATGGTGCAGAACTAACGCAATTACCACGACGCTTTTCAAGCAAGAGAGGCCGCCACAACGCGAGCCTCTCTTTTTGTTTCAGATCATGATAAATCGCATGACGATTTATCAACAGTACCAATTTAACATAGCGATTGGTTTAGGTAATTTCATTGATAAGGCAGAGCAATTCTTGCACAAGGGCGCGAGATTCTGCGGCCATATCCGCTAAAGTGCGCCGTGCATTAGCGTTGTGGGTAGCCTCCGCCAAGCGCTCAAACAAAACGCTTGTTTCGGCCTGAGCAATCATCATGGTGTGAAGCGCATACTTCCATTCGGCGCATGCAGCATTTTGTTTATCAGCAGGGGGAGCACCCCAATTACAACACTCAATAGACATACCGAGAGTAAGACGGCACCCCCGCCCTACCTTTTCAAAAACATATACGCAAATACTGTTAACTCTGAGCTTGCCAAGAGAGATAAAATATGCTAGAAAATAGCCCACGTGCAAAAAGAACTACCATGGGAGCAACCAAATGAAGGCGAGCTTGAAAAGTACGCCGAGCACACGCGGCGTAGTTTGATAGCACGGCTGCATGACTGGCAAGACCAGCGCAGTTGGGACGATTTTTACCGCACCTACTGGCGGCTTATTTATGCGGTGGCCAAGCAAGCGGGGCTGCGCGATGACGAAGCGTGGGATACCGTGCAAGAAACCATCCTTACCATTGCGAAGCAGAGCCGCACAGGGGGGTATGACCCGCAAAAAGGGTCTTTCAAAAAGTGGCTTTGGCACATTACCTTATGGCGTATCAAAGACAGGTTTAAGCAAAGGGCTTCAGAAAGCGGACTGCCTAATGCAGAGGATACACAATATCTGCCCGACACCGATGCCATACCGGACTTAAGCAGCGAGGGCTTTGAGCAGGTATGGGAGAGAGAATGGCAGCGCAATATCATCAAGGCCGCAACGGAGCGCGTTAAAATGCAAGTAACCCCCAAGCAGTTTCAAATTTTTGATTACTACGTTATGCGGGGTATGAGCGCAGGTGAAGTACGGCGCAAGCTGGGTGTAAGTTTGGCCCAGGTTTATTTGGCACGGCACCGCGTGGGTTCCCTGCTCCGTAAAGAAATTGAGGAGCTTCGCAAAAACGAGAAATGATATAACCGCCACGGCAGCCTCAATGCAATTGGCGGCGGTGGGGATGCATATCGCGAGCGTGGTCCTCGCGGTCTTCGCGGTTGCGGAGCTTGTGGCGTTTCTCGCGTTTGGTCACGCGCTCGAGCGTCATTTGACGCTTGGCGGAGCGGCGCTCCAGCTCAGCGATTTCGTTTTCAAGGTTAAGGAAATGCTCGTAGCGCTCTGCGGAGAGCGAGCCATTCTCCAAGGCAGCACGAATGGCACAGCCGGCATCTTTGCGGTGAGAGCAGTCAGCAAATCGGCATTCGTAGGCCAGTTGAGAGAGGTCGTCAAACTGGGCACGCAGAGAGGCAACATCCGTCCACATTTGGATTTCTCGCATACCGGGGTTATCAATAAGCACACCGCCACCGGGCAGCACCACCAGCTCGCGCGCCACCGTTGTATGGCGGCCTTTGCCCGTTACCTCGTTAACACCGCCGGTTTCAAGCCATTCATCCCCCAACAGAGAGTTAACAAAAGTACTTTTACCCACACCGGAGGAACCAACCACGGTGATGGTAACCCCTTTGGGCACACGGCGCAGATATTTGGGGTAGCCTTTTTTCCACCGTGCCACAATGGGGTACACCTCCACCCCTAGGGCGGAGACCTCATCGCAAGCGCGCTTCATCAGCTCGGGGGCAACGATATCTTCTTTATTGATAAGCACCACAGGCTTGGCTCCGCACTTGTGAATAAGGGTAAGATAACGCTCGATGCGGCGCAGATTATAGTCGCTATCGGCATCTGTCACCAGCACCACCATATCCACATTGCAACCGATTACCTGCTCTGCGCAGCTCTTACCGGGGGCTTTGCGGGAAAAGCGATTACGCCTGGGCAACAAAGCGCGGATAACGGGCAAATCTTTGCCGGTGCCGGGGTCAACGGCAACCCAATCGCCCACGGTAGGCAAGTCTGCGTCGCTTTGGGCATCATGCCAAACTTTACCGCACAATACCACCTCATGGTCTCCCTTACCCTTGGCTATTACCGTGAAGTTATGGCGCGTTTCTCTAATAATGCGTGCAGGGTACCAAGTCGGCTCCTCCAGCGCGGCAAAGGCTGCGGCAAAATCGGCGTTCCAGCCGAGCATCTCCATGGTAACAGTCATGAGGGAATAGCGGTGGCGTGTTCTACAATCTGCAAAGCTATGTGCTCTTTGGTGTCCTGAGCCAGAGGTACCTCACGGTCAGGGAAAATAAGCACTACCTCATTTTCACGAGAATCAAACCCTATACCGGGTTTAGAGACATCGTTCGCCACAATAATATCACACTGCTTACGCTGCAATTTATCGCGGCCGTATGCAATCACATCATTCGTTTCTGCTGCAAAACCAATCAACTTACCCTCAAAGCCGAATACAGAGCGCATACTACCCAGGATATCGGGGGTGCGCTCCAGCTCCAATACCAGCTTTTCAGCGTTCTTTTTAATTTTGTGGTCGGCGCAGGCAACCGGTCGATAATCTGCCACGGCAGCGCAAAGGATGGCAACATCTACCCCCTCAATCATATCGCGCACGGCATCATACATCTGCTGCGCCGTTTCAACGGGAATAAAATCAACCCCGGCAGGAACATCCAACGTAGTGGGGCCGGAGATAAGCAACACCTCGTGCCCCTCATGCCGAGCAGCACCGGCCAGCGCATAACCCATGCGCCCCGAGGAGCGGTTAGTCAGGTAACGAACAGGGTCCAACGGCTCTCTTGTGGGCCCGGCTGTGATAAGAAACTTCATAACAATACAAAGGGATTACTTATTTTGCTCCTGCTCACGCAGTTTGGCTTGAATACCGCGAATGAAGACAGATTCAAGAGAATTGCGCGCAGCGGAAGCCCCTTGCCAAGAATCGCCGGCCAAGGTGCGTATTTGCTCCAACAATTCCGGGGAAGGGTTACGCAATGAGACTTCTGTAAGGGAGCGGTCGCAGGTGATGCTTTCTACAGAACCATCTGCAATCATGCAGCCTCGGTACAAAATACCCACGTTATCACAAATCTCTTGCACTTGCTCCAAGAGGTGAGAACAAAGGAACACGGTCATCCCCTGCTCTTTGAGGTTAAGAATAATATCTCGAATTGCGCGAGAGCCGATGGGGTCTACCCCGGCCGTTGGCTCATCCAGCACCAGCAAGCGAGGGCGCTGTACCAGGGCTTGCGCCAAGCCAACGCGCTGCAACATACCCTTAGAGTACCCCCCCAAACGGCGATTCGCTGCTTCTGTGAGGCCGGCAAGCTCCAGCATCTCAGCCGTGCGCATACGCAATTCCTTACCGCGCAGCCCGCACAAACGGCCGTAAAAACGCACTGTTTCTTCGCCGGTCAAGAACTTGTAAAAATAAGGATTTTCAGGCAAGAACCCTATTTCCTTGCGATTGGCTGCGGCTGTGGCGGGCTGCCCGAATACTCGGCAGCTACCTTCATCGGGAGCAAGCAGCCCCACCAAAGCCTTCATAACCGTACTTTTGCCGGAACCGTTGGGGCCAATGAGACCGTACACAGAGCCCTGAGGGATATGCAGACTCACCCCTTTTACAGCATACACACCGCCTTTTCCGAAGTGCGCAGGAAAAGTCTTGTGTATGTTATCGATTTCAACGGCATTCATACGGCGCTACCATTACTGAGCATTAGCCATAAGGCGCAGCATATTGGCAGCCATGGTGATACCCTTCTCAAAAATCTCCACGCGCATATTTTCGTTGGGAGAATGGATGCGGGCATCGGGCAAGTCCATGCCGAGGAAGAGGGCATCTTTACCCAGCTGCTTAGAAATCTCTGCAATAATGGGGATGGAGCCACCCTCACGCACCAGAACGGGGGGATTGCCGAAGGTATCTTCCAAAGCCTTCTGTGCAGCTTTACCCCAAGAGGAATGCGGGTCGCAAATGTAAGCCTCGCCGCCGTGTTGTCGCGTAAACTTCATGCGAACGCTCGGGGGGCACACCTTGAGGAAGTGAGCCTCTACCTTGTCGAGAATATCCTCGGGGTTCTGCCCCGGTACCAAACGGCAGCTCATCTTGGCAAGCGCCTTGGTGGGGATAACGGTCTTGGAGCCCTCGCCCTCATAACCGCCGGAGATACCGTTGAGTTCAAATGTGGGGCGTGCATACACGCACTCTGCGCCGGTATAACCGGTTTCCGTACGCAGGCAAGGCACGCCGGTCAGCTCGGCAAGCTCATCATCGCTCATGCCGGGCACGCGCTTCCAGCTGTCTTTTTCCCACTGGGCGATATCGCTCACGCCATCGTAGAAGCCTTCCACGGTAATGTGGTTATCAGCATCGTGCGTGGTGGCAATCATCTCGCACAGCGTGGTAATGGGGTTGGCAACGGAGCCACCGAAAACGCCGGAGTGCAAATCCATGCAGGGGGCAGAAACCTCCAACTCGAAGCAGCACAAGCCCTTGAGGCCGTATGAGAAAGAGGGAATATCGGGCGCAGCCATGCCGGTATCGCTAACCACGATAACATCGCATGCAAGCTCTTGCTTCACCTCGGGCTTCTGAATAAACTCAAACAAGCTGGTACTACCACGCTCTTCTTCACCCTCAAGCAAGAAGATAACATTAAGGGGCAGAGCGCCATCTTCTTTGATAACCTGCTCTACACCGAGGATGTGGGCCATGATTTCGCCCTTATCATCGGAAGCACCGCGGGCGTACACACGGCCATCTCTTACCGTGGGGGTAAAGGGGTCGCTGTGCCACTCGTTCAGCGGGTCAACGGGCATCACATCGTAGTGACCGTAGATGAGAATAGTGGGCTTACCCTCCACCTTGGGGCTATGTGCTACCACAATGGGGTGAATATTCGTAAGATGCTTCTTGGCATCAAACCCGAGGGAGGAAAGCTTATTTACCAAAAAATCAGCGCAACGCTCCACATCCGCAGCATGCTCTGCCACGGCAGATACGCTCGGGATACTTAAAAAGGCAAAAAGGTCATCAAGTTTGCTCATACCCATATTGTACCCTACCCTACCCGCTCACGCAAGACTTAATTAAGTATGCGGCTTAAGGAAGAAGCAAAAACAGCAAGATTCGGCGGGCGGCACCATGCACAACAGCGGTACCCGAGAGAGAAAAGACAGCAAGATATCAGCGCGAGAGTTCTTCGGCGGTAGCCTCTCGCACGCGAATGCTGATTACTTTCTCCGGTAAGTCGGCAGGTTTAATCGTAACTTTCACAGTACCGCTTCCCTTACGTTTTGCACGCACAACAACGCACAAGCGGCCATTAAAAAACTCCTGTTTAGGGCTTTGCATGCAGGTTTGATCAATGGGGTTACCATTGCAGCACCCTATAAGCTCTGCCGGCCCCTCCACAGAAACCGTAACTCTGCGGCAATCGGTAGGCACTACATGGCCGGCCTTATCTTGAACAGATAATGATATATAGGACAAATCTCGGCCATCACCAAGCAATTCTTTGCGGTCAACCTCGGCATCTACACATGCCGCAGCCCCGGTTGTTACACGCACGGCTTCTGCCCACGGCTTGCCGTTTTTACGCACAACAACTTTCAACTCACCGGGTTTATATTTAACGTTTTCCCATACAAATCGGTGGCCGTTTTTACAAACTTTTACCCCGGCTTGCGTAAAATGGTCGCCCTCGCCCTTACGGCGCACGCCTTGGCTACGGCCGTTGACAAAAAGCTCAGCCTCATCGCCGGAGGAAAAACACATCACGGGTGTTACCTGCCCCTCGCGCCCGCGCCAGTTCCAATGCGGTAACAAATGTGCAAACTGCTCATCCGGAGCCCAGCGACTGCGGTATAAATAATAAGTATCTTTCGGGAAACCGGCCAAATCTATAATACCGAAATAAGAGCTACGAGAGGGGGCTTTATTACCCATTTTACGAAATTCTCGCATGATAGCCTTTCTCTCTTTCTCCGGCAAATGTTTGATATTATTCTCAATAGAAGCATCTTGATTATACGGGGTGGGCTCGCCAAGGTAATCATGCCCCGTCCACACAAACTCACCGGCTACTTGCGGCACGGCATCTTGTGCGGTAAACTCTACATCCGGGCAATAGCCCCAGCCCGGGGCGGCAAGCCCATAACTGCTTACCTGAAAAGGGATTGTCCCTGCACCTATATAACCATCTTTTACCCCCCACTTCAAGGGGAAGACATATGTGTCTCGGGTACCGACACAAGAGGCCGTTTCTGAACCATAGACAGGCATTTGAGGCCGCTTGGAAACATAGCCGGCATAATGAGAAGGTTTATAATTGTACCCAAAAGCATCTTGTGTATCCCCAAAACCGTTATAAGCTCCCTCTGCCGCATTGGTACCCACGGTGTAGGGACGGGTTGTATCATACAGCCGAATTTCTTCTCGCAATGCTTGAGAGATAGAGACACCGTTCTTATGCGTGATTTCCGGCACTTCGTTACCACCACTCCAAGCAATAATGCAGGGGTGGTTACGATCTCTGAGCAATACTTGGCGTACATCTCGTTTCCACCAAGAGTTCCATAAAATGTGGTACCCGAACTTCTTATCATACTTTTGATATTTCCAAATATCAAAAAGCTCATCAATCACGAGAATACCGTGTTTATCGCACAAATCAAGCACTTGAGGAGCCGGGGGATTATGAGTCATGCGAATGGCATTGCACCCCATGGATTTGAGCGTTATGATTTTGCGTTCGTACGCACGCTCATGAAAGGCTGTCCCCAGAGGGCCGAGGTCGTGGTGCTCGCATACCCCTTTTAATTGCACACGCTTACCATTCAAATAAAAGCCATCGGCGCGCCACTCAATGGTTCTCACGCCAAAAGAGGTAATGCGGGTATCCAGATTTTTACCATCCATCTGCACAATCGTCTTCATTTCGTATAAGTGAGGCGATTCACAGCTCCACAGTTTGGGATTAGGCAACACCATCTCCTGTTCTACGGTTACGGATTCTCCGGCAGCAACGCGCACCGATACCGGCTCAGATTTCACACTTGAGACCTGCTGAATAACCTTTATCTCCGCCGGGCGGTTGCCTGTATTCAGCACCGTTGTACAAACGTTCACCGTGGCGGATTGCTCATCCACTTGAGGCGTTGTCACGTATATACCCCATTGGTCAATATGCACGGGAGTTGTCTTCTCCATCCATACATGGCGGTAAATGCCGGCCCCGGGATACCAACGGGTAGACAGCGGCTTATTGCTTGCCATAACCGCAATCACATTGCGTTTACCCGCCCGAAGATAGGGCGTTATATCCACTCGAAAAGAATTATAGCCATACGCCCACTCACCGGCCTTTTGCCCATTGACAAATACTTGAGGGCATGACATCACACCATCAAAATCTAAATAATAGCGCTCATTATCCGCATCAAACTCAGCAGGTATATTGAATTCTCTGCGGTACCAACCATACCCTACCCACGGCAACTTGCCGGTCTCATTGGGCTCATCGGGCAAGAACTTGCTTTCAATCGCCCAATCATGCGGCAACTGCACTTTACGAAACCCCTTTGCCTCGTATCCCGGCATGGCTTCTTTATACAAAGGCGGCAAGGCTATTACCCGATTCTTCGCATCTCTGAACTCTACCTCTCGTATACTGGCCCAATTTCCCTTACCGGTAACAGTAACGGTAAGAGATTGAACAGAGTAGCCCCCTATATCAACTATGGTTTCCTTACCCTGCCCGGTAAGCTCAAAAGTTTCCGTCTTCTTACCATAGTTCAATTGTAATTTTACCTGTTTAGGCGTATCATTCTCCCAAACAATACGGAGAGAATGCACCTTTTTCTTAAGTTTGGGAGTCACGGTCAGATAATGCCCGGGCTTATCATCCGTAGCGGCCCAGCGAGTATACTCCAAACCATCCACTGCTTTTGTCGCATCGTTAGCGGGCTCTTCACAATCTGCTTTTACCCAGTCCCCCAACACGTCGGGCATTCCCTTGCCTCCATATTTGAATACCCAGCCGTGGTCAAAAGATATGCGAGTGCCGCCCCAAGCCGATAACATCAGCACACATAAAATCCCTATAACTCGCAAAAGCATCACATAACAATTAGCATAATTTGAGATTCAACTCAAGAGAAAAAAACCGCACTGCATGGCAAGATTGCTTCTTGAAAGAGTAAAACGATATATGTTACAATGTGTGCATGGTACGTTTTTTCCGATTTCTCCTGACCGTAACGGTATTCAGCATGGGCATACTTGCACAACAAGCGGAGGCAGTTGTGTGGGCAAAGTTCTCTGAAGACGGCAAATGGGCATTGGTACCGCTGGCAGACGGTTTTGATTTTCCCGTAGGCAAGCCCAATGGAGACGGCTATTACAAAGCACGCGGACTTCGTTTAAAATCGCCACGACACTTGGGCGAAGACTGGAACGGCAACGGAGGCGGGAACTCGGACCTCGGAGACCCGGTATACACCATAGGCCACGGCTTGGTAACCTATGCAGATGACGCCAAAGGGCGTTGGGGAAAAGTGGTTATCGTACGCCATGCTTTCCGCGACCCGAAAAGTGGCCGCGTTCTCTGCTGCCAAACACTTTACGCACACTTAGACCGCATAGATGTTCAACTGGGGCAATTAGTGGGTCGCGGTGAGCAGATTGGCACCATTGGCACCAACAACGGCATGTTCCCTGCCCACCTGCACGCAGAATTACACTACAACATTTTGGTGAATTGCGGCCAGCAGGGCATCCCCAAAACAGCCAAAAACTATGGCGACCTCACCGCTTTCATTAACCACTACCGCCGCCTTAAGAGAGAACTCACTTTCGTGAAGGTGCCCGTAGGCTGTTTCTTACCGTATAAAGACACGGAAGGATTATAATCCACACCATGAAAACGTGCTTATTCGGAGGCTCATTTGACCCCATACACGCGGGGCATTTAGCCATTGCAGAGGCTGCGGTAACACAAGGAGGCGCAGAAAAAGTGGTATTTCTCCCGGCGGCGTGTTCCCCGTTCAAAACGGGTAAGAGTGCCTACTTTTGCGCAGAGCAAAGGCTGGATATGCTTTACCGCGCCACCCAAAACCTCCCCTGGGCTACGGTATCGGACTTAGATTTGATACTGCCACCTCCAAGCTGGAGCTGGCGCCTTGTGGAAATATGGCTGCAACAACACCCGCACGATGAACTTTACTGGCTGATGGGTACCGACCAGTGGGAGCAATTGCACAAGTGGGCACGGTATGATTACCTGATTGAGCACCTGCACTTCATTGTATACCATCGTGGCACGCCCCCGCAACCGCGCGACGGCGTGCGCGCTACGTTCATCTCCGGAGCCCACCCCGCATCATCCTCAGCCATACGCAACGCCTTGCAAAACGGCAGTGATTTTCCGCAAGATTGGATACCTCAGGGATTAAAGCAATACCCCAAAGCAAACTGATTTTATATCAAAATAAGGCATACTGCTTGCACAATGGGCGTGCGCGTGGTATACTGGGGGCATGCCCAAGATTGCATTGATTCAGCAAGAGGCCGTAGCAGAACCGGCAGAGAACAAGCGTATGCAGATGCAAGCCATCCGTGAGGCAGCAGCCGGCGGTGCGCAAATTATTTGCACTCAGGAGATGTGCACCACTCTGTACTTCTGCCGCACTCAAGATTGTGAGCTTTTCAACACGGCAGACCCCATCCCCGGAGAATGGACCGACGAGCTGTGCGAATTGGCCAAAGAGCTGAAAGTGGTTATCGTAGCCGCCGGTTTTGAAAAGCGCGCTACCGGCATATACCACAACACAGCTTGGGTGATAGATGCAGACGGCAAGTTCTTGGGCATGTACCGCAAAATGCACATACCGCAAGACCCCGGCTTTGAAGAAAAGTTTTACTTCACCCCGGGCGATTTGGGCTACAAATGCTTTGATACACTCTACGGCCGTATTGGCGTGCTCATTTGCTGGGACCAATGGTACCCGGAAGCAGCTCGACTCACCGCCATGCAAGGGGCTGAAATCATCTTCTACCCCACAGCCATCGGCTGGATTCCCGGGGAAGAAGCTCTCTACACCGCCCAACACTGCGCTTGGGAAACCGTACAGCGAGGGCATGCCGTGGCCAATGGTTGCTACGTATGCGCCGTTAACCGTTGCGGGGTGGAGGGTGAAACCACCTTCTGGGGACAAAGTTTTGTGGCAGACTACTGCGGGCAGATTGTGGCAAAAGCCCCGGTCAAAGAGCGCACCATTCTCTATGCAGATTTGGATTTGAACGCGCTTGAGGACCACCGCCGTATTTGGCCCTTCTTCCGCGACCGCCGCATAGACTCATACAACGGCATTACCCAGCGCTGGGGGAAATAAGCATGAGCAAGGGTATACAGGGCATGCGCAAGCCACCGCTGCGAGTCATCGTGGTGGGCATGGGCGTACGCTCCATGATATACTCAAGTGTGGCACTCACCAACCCCGAGCTACTGCAGATTGTGGGTGTGGTAGATACAGACCCCAAGCGGAGAGAATACGCACGCCTCACCTTCGGGCTGGATGACGACCAATGCTTTTGCAGTGTTGAAGAATTGGTAGCCAAGCCGAAATATGCAGATGCCGTCATCAACGGCACGATGGACAGGTTGCACGTTAGCACCTCCATCCCCCTGCTGCGGCACGGCTACGACATGTTGTTGGAAAAGCCATTTGCGCTCAATGAAGAAGAGGCAGATGTGCTGTTGCAATGCGCAAGAGAGACCGGCCGCACCGTCATGGTGTGCCATGTACTGCGTTACGCGCCTTTTTACCAGAGAATCAAGCAGGCTCTCTGCAACGGCGAGATTGGCCACGTCATCAATATCCAGATGACGGCGCAGGTAAATTACTTTCACGAAAGCGTTTCCTTTGTGCGCGGCAAGTATGCCTCGGCAGAGATATGCGGCTCTGGCATGCTGCTGACCAAGTGCAGCCACGATTTGGATTTGATGGCTTGGCTCATGGGCGACAACCCGCCGCAACGCATTTGCAGCGTGGGCAGCATGTATCAATTTGTGCCCACACATGCACCGCAGGGCGCAGGCACCCACTG
Organism: Akkermansia sp.; assembly: GCA_045124875.1. GTDB lineage: Bacteria > Verrucomicrobiota > Verrucomicrobiia > Verrucomicrobiales > Akkermansiaceae > Akkermansia. The sequence continues at coordinate 48,329 of JBGVMR010000045.1, read as the reverse complement.
CCTTAACGATTGCCCGGTAGAGCGGGATTGCCCCTACTCCGCCCGCCGTCTCTATATCGAAAACCCGCAGAGATGGGCAGATAATGTGTGGTATGACAGCAACTGCGCCCCGCCGGAAACCGCTGAGGCTAAAGAAAAGCTGCTCAGCACCCCCGGTAACCCCTATAGCCGTTGCGTCTACCGCTGCGAGACCGACATCGTAGACCACCAATCCGTACTCCTTCATTTCAAAGACGGGGCAACGGGCACTTTCTCCATGACGGGCGGCGCCTCCGTATCTACCCGCAACATCCATATCATCGGCACGAAAGGTGAGCTTTACGGCAACTTTGAATCCGGGCGTTTCACCATTTCACACATTGCCCCGGAGGCCCCCACGGGGCGTGTACAACACATGGTAGATATTTCTGCCAGCCAAGAGGGCTGCCACCATGGCGGCGGCGACCGCGAGATAGTGCTGGACTTTATCGCCTACCTGCGAGGCGAGCCTACCTCCCCCGGTAAAACGCTATTGGAAGACTCCGTATACGGCCACCGCATTGTCTTTTTAGCAGAAAAATCCCGCATGGCAGGCGGCGCGGTACAGGAATGGTAAGAAATGGACGCCCCCACGCCACAACCACGCTTCACCTACCCCGACCTTCCGATTTCTCGGCGGAGGCGTGAAATTGCAGAGGCCTTGCGCAACAACAGGGTTGTTGTAGTAATCGGCGAAACCGGCAGCGGTAAAACAACACAGCTACCCAAAATTGCCCTCGAGGTAGCAGGCAACCGCCGCGGCATGTTGGGCTGTACCCAACCCCGCCGTTTGGCAGCTGTTGCCGTGGCTCGCCGTATTGCCGAAGAAGTGGGCTGCGATATCGGCAGCTACGTGGGCTACCAAGTGCGCTTCGACGACAAAACAGGGCGCGACACCAAGCTTAAGCTGATGACGGACGGCATTCTGCTGGCCGAAACGCAAGACGACCGAGACCTGCGCAAGTACCACACCATCATCTTGGACGAAGCCCATGAGCGCAGCCTCAACATAGATTTTCTGCTGGGGTATCTCAAACTGCTGTTAGAGCGGCGGCCTGACCTCAAGCTCATCATCTCATCCGCCACCATGGATGCGGGCGCGTTCTCTGAGTTTTTCAACAACGCACCCGTTATCAACGTAGAAGGGCGCACCTACCACGTAGATTACCACTACATGCCCCAACGGCACCCGGATGAAGAATTGCCACAACACGTGGCACGTGCCGTGCAATGGTTGTCGGAGTATGATGAGAGGGGAGACGTGCTCGTCTTTCTGCCCGGCGAGCGAGAAATACGCGACTGCGCAGATGAGCTTAACGCGCTGAACCTGCCCCGCACCGATATTCTGCCGCTTTTCGCCCGCTTGGGGCTTGCCGAACAGCAACGCATCTTTCACCCATCTGGCAAAACTCGCCGCATTGTACTGGCTACCAATGTTGCCGAAACCTCGCTCACCATACCGGGTATCATCTATGTGGTAGACAGCGGGTTGGCCCGAATCTCTCGCTATTTACCCGGGCGCCAAATTCAACGCTTGCAGGTAGAGCCAATCTCTCAAGCCAGTGCACGGCAGCGAGCCGGCCGCTGTGGCCGTGTGACGGAGGGTGTTTGCATTCGCCTGTATTCCCAAACGGATTTCGATGCGAGAGATGCCTACACCGACCCCGAAATCAAGCGCAGTGCATTGGCCGGTGTTATTTTGCGCATGGCAGACCTGCGTTTGCCCCCGCTGGGGGAGTTCCCCCTGCCGGACCCGCCGAGCCCCCGCTTGGTGAACGAGGGCTACAAAACGCTGCGTGAGATTGGCGCGTTGGACCGCCACAAAAAGCTCACCCAAACCGGGCGCAACTTGGCACGCCTGCCCTTAGACCCGCGTTTGGGGCGCATGTTGCTTGAGGCAGAGCACCAACACTGCCTGCCCGAGCTGCTGGTTATTGTTGCCGGGTTAAGTATAATGGACCCCCGCGAGCGCCCGCAAGACTTTGCCACGCAGGCAGACCAAGCGCATGCGCAGTGGAAAAATGCGGACAGCGACTTCATCTCCATGCTCACACTTTGGCGCAGCTCTCTGGAGTTCAAAACAAAGCGCAACCTCAACCGCAATCAGCTGCGCAAATGGTGCAGCAAAAATTACCTGAGTTTCCTGCGCATGGTAGAGTGGCATAATCTGGCGCAAGACCTCTCTGCCGCCCTGCAAGATACCATGCGGTGGAGCATACCTGCCCTGCCGGCAGAAACGGAGCAAGCCACCCCCGAGATGATACACCGCGCCATCCTTGCCGGGGCACCGCTGCAATTTGGGTTCTGGCGAGCAGAAGAAAAAGTGTATCGCGGCGCCGGCGGGCGAGATTTTTCCATTTTCCCGGGCAGCGGTATGTTCCGCAGGCAAAAGCGGGCAGAATGGATATTCGGCACAGAACTGGTAGAAACCAGCCGCCTGTTCATGCGCCGTTGTGCCGTGTTGGACCCCGCCTGGGTAGAACAGATAGCACCGCAGTTATGCTCTCACCACGCCTACGATGCCGCGTGGGATCGCGCAGCAGGGCAAGTATTTGCAAAAGAAAGGGTAACATGCGGCGGGCTCACCATTATAGATGGCAGGCGCATCAGCTATGCCCGCATCAACCTGCCCGCAGCAAGAGAAATCATGATTCGCGATGGCATCATGGAGCGCCAATTAAAAGACATGCCCCCCTTCCTCAAACATTTGGAAAACATGCGCGAGGAAGTGCGCACCGTAGAAGCGAAGCTGCGCCGCCGTGACCTCATCTGGTGCAGCGAGGGTGTCTTCAACTTTTTTGCCGAGCGCTTACCGAAAGACTGCGCCGGTGAAAAAGCCCTGCGCAACTGGCGGGAAAAAGAGGAAAAGAGAGACGCCAAATGCCTATTCATCCCGTATAGCGATTGCGTTTACCCCGGAGAAGACGAAGCCCCGGCAGATTTATACCCGGACGAGCTGCATGTGGCGGGCGGCGAATACCCCGTGTATTACAGCCATGCCCCGGGCGAGGCAGACGATGGCATCACCCTGGGTGTGCATGTTGACCAACTGGCTGATTTCCCGGATTGGCTGCCCGGCTGGGGGGTGCAAGCCCACTTGGCAGACCGCGCAGAGATACTACTGCGCACGCTACCCAAAGATGTACGCAACTTCCTGATGCCCATTGGCGAAGCAGCAGATGATTTTGCAGAGGATTGGTACGACCGCGAGCCGGACCGCCCCTTGGGGCAAGCGCTTGCAGAGTTTGTTATGCGCCGCACACAAAAGTTCTGCAATGCTCAGCAGTTCGACTTCACTCGCCTGCCTGCCGAGATGGTAACTAAAATTTGGGTATGCGACGATAACGGGGACGAGCTTGCCTTCGGCACAGATGCCGCAGCCTTGCGCGAGCATCTGGCAGAATATCAGCAAAAACGCTTCAAAAAACAAGCATCTCGCACTTTCTCAGCCACCCCCATGACCCGCTGGGATTGCGGTGCCCTGCCCGCCACGGTAGAGGTGGGTACCGGCCAAGGCTACCCGGCATTGCAAGATGACGGCGAGCGCGTGCGTATTAAGGTGTTCCCCACACAGGCAGAGGCAGACCGAGCCCACCGCTTCGGCGTGCGCAGGCTGGCGCTCATCAAACATGGCGACTTCATCAACGGCATCCGCAAAAAGCTGCCACTCAAATCAATGGAGGCAAAACTGGCACTCACCACACTGGGTGCAGCCCCCAAAAACAATGCGGCTGACACCATCTATGCTGCTATGGATGCTGCACTGTGTGCCCCCCTCCCCCGCACGGCAGAAGAATTTGAGGCAGCCTGCACCCGCATGCGAGAACGACTGTATGATACCATTGCCGGCCCGCTTAACAAATTGTGGGAGCAATTGGCTGAAACAGACCGAGCCTTGAGAGAATACTGCCTCACCGCAACAAGAGACCGCTATGCCGCCCGCATTGCAGAGGATTTACAACGAGATTGGCAATGGCTCACCCGCCCGTTCTTCATCTCTGATGTCGCGCCCGAAAACCTGCAAGACCTCTCGCGCTTTGCCCGAGGCATCCTCATGCGGTTGCAGAAAATTGCCCAACAACCCGCCATACGCGAGCTGGAGCGCATCGACACCCTCAACGCCGCCATTCGCGCAGATTTTTATGAGCAATACCCCCGCCACGCATCATCCCCCGCTTGGCTGGCCTACGGACTCATGGTGGCAGAGTACCGGCTCTCCGTATTTGCCCCCACCTTAGCAGCAAAAGGGCGAGCCTCTGTCAAAAAGCTGGAAGCCGCAGCAGAATTGCTGTGATTTCCACTTGCGATAGGGGTAAATATGTGGTAGAATAAGCCAACTCGCGCAACCCCACTTTATCACTACCATGGCCTTAATGTTTCCCGCATGTTTCACCAGTAAAAGCACAGCTGCAGGCGCAGCAGGTGAAAGATTGGTGTACGAATTTTTGAGAGATAACCTGCCGGATAACTGGATTGTCATACATGATTTGTGGCGCTTCTTTTTTCATACCAAAAAGCGCTATTACACTAATTATGAAACAGACTTCATTATCCTGATACCCGGCAAGGGCATTCTGGTGATGGAGGTGAAAAACATCAAAACCATCAACGTCAAAGACGGCAAATGGTCATTTGTGGCAACCAACGGAGAGGTGTCAGATTTCGGCACATACACCTCCCCGGTGCAACAAGCGTATTTGGCAAGCAAAAAGCTCAAAACTTGCTTGGACAGACGCTTTGAGGACAAAAACATAGAAATGCGCCCGTTGGCCGTGCTGTTGCAACAGAAAAGAGACGACTTTCCTAAAGACCCGGAATGGGATGACATGCTGGTGTTCGGCATGGAGGAGCTGCAAGACCACCTCAAAAAAAGAATCAAATCTCTATTCGTTGATAAAAAAGAGTTTGACACGGAGCTGATGGACGAGATTCGCAGTTTCTTGGTGCAAACAATCCACTACATGCAAGACCCCAAAACATACGTAGGCATCATGGACCGCGAGGGCGTGCCGCAAACCCACATGCTCAGCATGCTGGAGAATTGCACGGGGGGCATACGAGTGGATGGATGTGCCGGCTCGGGCAAAACCGTTATGGCACTGACCGAGGTGACAAGACTCGGCAAGCGCATTGCAGGGGCTAAAGGCAAGCAGCGCATTCTGCTACTGTGCTATAACCGCCACTTGGGACAAAGCTTGCGTGAACATAAGGAAATACGCAAATATCGCAAAAAAGACATTGTCTATGCCACAACGTTTGCAAGATTTTGCGACAAAGTGCTGGAACCCACAGGAGAAAGCATAGACTGGCGCAGCGCAGAAAAAGAAGTAGCAAGAAACATGCCGGTCTTGTTAGAAGAAATAGAGAAACATCATCGTTATGATTACGTTTTTGTAGACGAGGCACAAGATTTTCACCCCTCTTGGTGGCCGCTGATTCAACAAGCCTTAGCCCCCGGCGGCAAACTGTATCTGTTCTCGGATACGAATCAATCTCTATACGGCCATACAGACACCGTACCGGAACTACCCACACGTATTACACTTACCATCAACCTGAGAAACAGCAAAGACATTGCAGATTACGGGCACTGCCTGTTGCCGGCAGGCACTGCAGTATACACCCTTCCCCTCAGCGTGCAAGAGGTGCATATTCTCCCCGGCGCAGCAGAGGTTGAAAAACGAGCAGAAATGGCAGATGCCCTCTTGCAGGAGCTGCTGCAGAAGTTTGACCGCCGCGATATTGCCGTTCTTTCCCCGTGGAAAAAGCCGGAAAAGTCTTCTCTCAACCGCATTCCCCATGTTTCAAGCTCATATCTCGGCGAATCCGCAGACCGAGCGTTGGACCGCTTGAATTGCTGGAGAGAGGGAAAAATTGTCTTCGGCGAAAGCATCCGAGCCTTCAAAGGTCTGGAGTCTCTGGTGGTCATCCTCACCGATATTCCGGCACCCGGGGAGTCCATGGCATTCAGCCCCAATGATTTTTACGTTGCCTGCACGAGGGCACGCATTGCGCTCTACATCATCCCCACGCTCTCGGGAGAGCCCTATGTTCGCGAGATACTGAGCCGCGCCCAAGCAAAAAAGTAAAGAGCACGCTACATAAGTTCCCTAAGCAGTCGTTTTGGGGGTAAATCAATTTCTTTATACCGAAACGTTACCGGAATTTACTTGACAGAAACAAGAAGTGACCTATAATGCGGCGCGTTATGGCAGAAGAGAACGGAATCAAGCCTTTGGTGCAAGCGTTTGTGCGCTATTTGTTTGCGGGTGGAATCGCCTTTATCGTCGATTTTTCTGCGCTGATGTTTTTCAACGCCGTACTGGGCGTAAACCATTTGATTGCCTCCGGCATTGGGTTCTGCTTCGGTCTTTTAGTCACATATTTATGCTGTAACACATTTGTATTCAAACAGCGCAAAATGGAAGAATCACCTAAGAAAGAGTTTTCCATTTTTGCCATCATCGGCGGGGTCGGTTTGTTGCTCACACTGCTGTTCATGTGGTTATTTAAGGATATACTGGGGTGGTTATGGAGCGAATTCGGCATAACCCAGTTGTTTAATTACATGTACGCGTTGGTACTGGGCAGCCCCATGCAGGAAGAAACCTGCGTGGTCGCTTTGTCTAAGATTCTGACAGAAGGGCTGGTGCTGTTGTGGAACTTCGGTGCCCGTAAGATTATCCTTTACTAATGCAACGTTATGATTATTGATACCCATTGTCACTTGGTGTCCAACAAGTACGATGATTTGGAGCAATTGCGGGCAGATTCCATCGCATTGGGGGTAGGCCATTGCATCTCTCAAGGCACGGGGGCAGATGATTGGGAACCGCAGCTGGAGATTGCCCGTCGCATGCCGGATTTCGTTTCCTCTTGCCTTGCCGTTCACCCCAGCGATGTGACTAACGTAACGGAAGAGCAGCTTTGCTACATGGAGGAGCTGTGCCGCAAGCACCCGCAAGCCGCTATCGGCGAAACGGGGCTTGATTATTACTGGCCCGCTCCCGAGGGCTGGAGCGAGGAGGCCTACCGCGCACGCCAACATGTCTTTTTGGAGCGCCACTTTGCGCTGGCTCAAGAGCTGGGGCTCAACATCTCACTGCACACGCGCGACAAAAAAGGGCTTGCCAGTTTTGAGGATGCCTTTGCCATTGCCCGCAACTTCCCCAAGGTGCGCCCCGTGTTCCACTGCTTTATCGGAAACGGAGAGCAAGCAGAGCGTATTTTTAATGAGCTGGATGGGCTGATTTCTTTCACCGGCTTAGTGACCTTCAACAAGACGGAGGATATTCAAGCCGTTGCGGCATGGTGCCCGGAGGACCGTTTTATGGTGGAGACGGATTCACCCTTCCTTTCCCCTGCCCCCTTCCGCGGCATTACCAATATACCGGGCCGCACCAAATACGTGGTAGATAAAATTGCAGAGCTGCGCCATACCACGCCCGAGGCCATTGCCGCCTGCACCACCGCCAACGCCAAGCGATTCTTCAAACTCAATATAAGTTGAGGCAAGAGAAGCATCGTCATAGTCATTTATCCCAAACAAAACTCTGCAAGCCAACAACAAGTGGCTTGCAGAGTTTCTTTATCAAATAAATCGGCGTTATCAGTCGTTGGGCAGCACGCATTCGCGCAGAGTCTTGGCGCCGCTTTGCCATGCGGCAACATCCTCCTCTGCATTGCCGGCAAATCCATCCTGCTCAGCCAAAACAAACATCTCTGCCGCTTTTTCGACAGACTGCTCCACATACAGGCCCACACTGTACAGCAAGCCCATCATGTAGAATAACGGGGCGGTGTTACCCTCAGCGTTCGGAACTTCCTCCAACCAAGCAGGCAACTCTTCTCGCCCACCCTTGAGTACTTCTTCATGCAGGCCGAGAATAACGCGCACCAACACATCTGCCTCCACCCCGAACTCCAGGGCCTTTTGATAAAACAACATGGCAGAGCGTGCATTGCGAGTAGCCCCCTCGCCATGGTAATACATGTCGCCCAGCATCATGGCAACCTCGGGGTAATGGTCGGCAAAGCTGCGTAACATTGAGATATAGTCGCGCACTTGCTCCTCATCCATCACTTTGAGTTTCAGCAAGAAACGCGCCATGCGCAACAATTCTTCATCATCAGGGTATTGGCACAAGCGCATGTAGACGCGCTCTGCAACATCCTCAAAGTCATTATTTTCAATAGCACGCTGCATGTCAGCCTCGGTTACCGGCCCGTCTTGATTGGCGGTAATAGGCATACCCATGCCGGAGGCATAAGCCTCTACACTCCGCAGCATGGCGGCATACGCCTCATCCCCCATTGACGCTTCTTCGCGTGCAATATCCAGCAAGTTCGCAGCTCTGTCCGGGTCTGCCTCTACCCCGCTTCCGGAGTAATACGCGCGGGCCAGGTGCAAACAGCTCAAGCCGTCTTCCAACTCTGCACCTTGCTCCCAATAGGAAATGGCTTTCTCCATATCCGCATTCACGCCATCGCCCTCCGCATACATTGTCCCCAGCAGGCCGAAAGCCTCCGCGCTGTCAGCATCGGCAGCACGGTGCAGAAAATCCACACCACGTTTAACATTGCGACGGCAACCTTCGCCCCGCAACGTCATGACGCCCACTTGATACAAGCCCTCGGCGCTACCCAAATTGGCAGCTTTCTGGTAATATTTGAGCGCGTTTTCCGCATTAACACGCACGCCCTCGCCATGGGCATAGCGCCATGCAATCTGCAAGCATGCTACAGCATCCTTCGGGTCCTGTTTGTGCCAACGCTTCAAATAGCTCATTGCAGATGCCCAATCGCCCTGCGCATCACAAACTTCTGCCAACAAACTGTATTGTTCGGGCATGGATAAGTAGTTCTTATTCAGCTCCATCATATCCCGAATTTCTTGCGCACTATGCTTATCGGATTCATTCACCCAATAATACGAGGCGAGCTCAAAACTGCACTGCGGGCTGCATGCCTCGTGTCCCTTGCGCAAATAGTCAAGCATCTGGTCCAGGTCCTCTAACCCGGCTGTTGCAGGATTGTACAAGCAGGCCAATAAGAAATACCCCATCTTAGGGTCTTCTTGCACAATTTCCATGCACCAGGCCTCCAGTTTAATCCAATCCACATCCTCTATATTGTCAGCCAAGGAATTCTCCACAACAAGTATGCGGCACATCGTATCCCCGGCCTCGGCATACTCCTGCGCCCAAGCCAGGCACATGGGGCTCAACATGCCTTCATTCATATCATGCTCTATGCGAATGCAAAGTCTGCGAGCCTCCTCATCGCCCTGCATTCCCATGTACAACAGTTGCTGATATTCTTTCTCTAATCCTCGCATATCTTGTCGTGTTTGTTATCTGCCAGTCTACACCATACCCCCTTGTTTGGCAAGCTTTATCGCCCGATAAAACGAAAGTCTCCCAAATCACATAAAAAATTGCACCCACCGAGGATAATGGCTCGGCGGGTGCAGAAAATACAGTTTTTTACAACTTACTCCGCAACACGGAGGGCTTTGGCCTGCTCCTCGGTGAGCTCGATGCAGTTCCAGGGGAGGCCGTATTGGTTGAGGGCGTCCATGAAGGGATCGGGGTCGTTCTGCTCCATATTGAACACACCCTGCCCACCCCATACGCCGGAGAGGATAAGGCGGCCACCGATGGCGGCAGGAACGCCGGTGGTGTAGGAGATGGCTTGAGAGCCCACCTCGCGGAAGCATTCCTCGTGGTCGCAAATGTTGTAGATGTAAACGGCCTTATACTTACCGTCTTTCTTACCCTGAATAACACAGCCGATGCAGGTGCGACCATGGGTGGTCTTGCCGAGGTCGCCGGGGTCGGGCAATACGGCTTTGAGGAATTGCAGGGGTACAATCTCAACACCATTGTACACAACGGGGTCAATGCGGGTCATGCCCACATTCTTGAGCACGGTAAGGTGGTTGATGTAGTTGGGGGAGAAGCTCATCCAGAACTGGGCACGCTTGATGGTGGGAATGTGCTTAACGAGAGACTCCATCTCCTCATGGTACATGCGGTAAATCTCGTAGGTGCCGACACCGTCCGGGCAAGCGAAGGGCTGGTGCATGCTCATGGCGGCAGTCTCTTGGAAATCGCCGTTCTCCCAGTGGCGGCAGGGAGCCGTCACCTCACGAATGTTGATTTCGGGGTTGAAATTGGTAGCGAAAGCTTGGCCGTGATCACCGCCGTTCACGTCGATGATGTCAAGGTACTCAATCTCATCAAAGTGGTGCTTGAGAGCCCATGCGGTGTACACATTGGTAACACCGGGGTCAAACCCGGAACCGAGCAGCGCATAGAGACCGGCATTCTTGAAGCGGTCTTGGTATGCCCACTGCCAGCTGTACTCAAACTTAGCAACGTCGCGAGGCTCGTAGTTGGCGGTATCAAGGTAGTTCACACCGGCCTCCAAGCAGGCATCCATCAGGGGAAGGTCTTGGTAGGGCAGCGCAACGTTGAGCACGAGGTCGGGCTGCACCTCTTTGATGAGGGCAACCGTGGCGGGCACGTTGTCGGCATCCACCGCGTGCGTGGTAATCTGCACACCGCTGCGGGCAAATACGTCTGCAGCTATGGCATCGCACTTGCTCTTGGTACGGGATGCCAGATGGATGTTTTTGTAAACATCTGCCATCTGGGCGCACTTGTGAGCCACTACATGGCCCACACCACCAGCTCCGATTATGAGTACAGTGTTGTTCATTACGCCGCAAAGAGTGCCCTAACTGAGACAAAATGTCAAGCAGAAATACGAACTACGAAATACGATGTACGAATTTATTGCGTAATTTATGCGCGTTCTTCTCCTACAAACATCGACAAACAAGTGCGCTATCTCAACAAATGACTCAATTTCACATACACTACCCTACTTTGTTACGGCTGCGATGGCATGCTTCTGTTTAGGTGTTTTATGTTGCGAGATACACTCATCATCTCTTTTCAAATGAGATAACGCATTTTCTTTTACTATTCAGTACAGTAAACCAACCAAAATAGGATACATGCACCGTCTCTTACGTGTTATTTTTATCTATAATTTATTGAAAAATAAAGAAAAATAACATTTATAGCTTGACATCTCATTTGAAAAGATGTAGTCTTAGCACGCGCATGATGCTTGGCCGGGGGCATAGCCTCTGAACAACGCACAAAAAATAAACAAACGATAAAACCATGAAATTACATTTACCTAAACTACTCAGTGTAGCAGTAATGGCCTCTCTTGCCTTGCCGGCAATGGGTGATACGTTAACGACTGATAATGTAGTAACGCCGGAAGGCAAGACGGATTCCTATTTGAACGTAGGGATGGAGAACGCCACGGATACGTGGGCCGGAGATTTAGTTATCGGTGATACAGCTGACTCCGCAGGCGATGTCGATTATGTAGGTGCTTTCAATGAAAGCTGGGGCTGGGTAACACCTGACGGCGGTAAAACTAACACAAATATTACCAGTGGTTTGAAGGTGAGCGGCAATATCACGGTACAAGGCAATGGTAAGGTTGTATTGGGTGGTCAGTATAAAGGTGGCGGCAGCTACACCGGACTTGAGAGTACAGGAAGCATCACCGTAAACGGAGGCAGCCTTACTGCTACGAAGATTACAACCAACAATCTGGTAGTTAACAGCGGTACTGTATCCACCAGTACTTCTAACTGCACCAGCGGTAACGGTTATGCAGGTGGTTCCAAGCAGTCATACATCAAAAACAGCCTGACACTCACCGGCGGCAGTCTCTCCTTCGGCTATACTGCAAACGTACAGGGTATTGGTGGTGCTGGACACCGTATGACGGCTTTCGGTAACAGCAGCAGTTTCACCATGAACCAGAGTGGTGGTACGCTGAGGGTATATGGCGACATGGATCTGAGAGCCGGTGCTACTATTAACCAAACGGATAATGCCGGAATCATGTCCCTGCGCGATACGGTATACATGGGTTATAGTGGAACAACCACATTCAACCAAAGTGCAGACTCTGCCAAGCTGGTAATCGGGCGCCTTGAAGCGACTAGCAAATCATATGCCCATGATATTGTATTCAACCAAAGCGGTGATGGTTTGATTCACTTGGCCTACGGTAGCAATTTTGCAAAGGCCAGCACCATCACACTTAATCAAAGCGGTAACGGCACCATCAACATCGGTGGCGGGCATGACAAGAACCTTACCGGGGCTCTCCCGAGCAGAGGTTATGCTTTAGACACTGTTGACACTAACGTAAGCACAACTTCGTTCGAAAGCAAAAACACCACCTATAACATTGATCAAACCGGCGCCGGTACGATTACCGTTAAGTCGAACGCCACCCTCACGGCCAACAATGTAAACGTAGGCAAGGATGCCACTTTGAATGTAGATGGCAACATGACCATTACCGGTAAGGCCAGTTTGACCGGCACGGTGAATGTGGGTGCAAACGCCAGCTTCACCTTGGCAGAAAGCTGCAACATGGACGTTACGACCGACTTGGGATTGAGCGAAGGCAACTCCATCACCTTTACGGTTGACAGCGCAACGACAGAGGGCAGCATGCAGATGACGGAGACCGGCAACCTTGAGTTTACCGGTGGCACCTTGGAGCTGAGCCTGACGGAAGCCGCGTTGACAGAGATGGCAGCAGAGGCCCACAAGGACGGCAAAGAGTTCCACGTAACGCTCATCGGCAATCTTTCTGACGCAGACGTGCTTGAGTTGGAGGGCATCATCAATGACAAGCTGGTGCTTGCCGATTATCTTGTAGAGCTGGAGCTGCCCACCACCTACGCGCTCACAGCCCAAGAGAACATCACCATTGAGGCTCATGATTTGATTATTGAGGACAACGCCCTCAAGGCCGTGGTAATTGCAACGAACCCGAACGTTGTACCCGAGCCTGCTACGGCAACGCTGAGCCTGCTGGCACTGGCAGCATTGGCTGCTCGCCGCCGCAAGTAAAGCGCTGTTACACACAGCTTCACAAAGCCACCGTTCACCGTGAACGGTGGCTTTTTTTTACTGTTCAGAGTCGCAAGTTTTAAAGGAAGTAAAAAAGGGTTACACTTTTACAAGCATTCAATACTATGGTTTACGCGAATATAACAATAATTTCGTTTTTTCTGCTCCCCGCCATTCCGCAGCGGCATAAAAAGGCAACGACAAAAAATTCCGTCCAAACTCAAGCGTTTAAACGGAGTAAAGCCCTGATGGCAATGAGTCGCTGAAAAAGATATCAATTCATTTTCAAACGTTTCTTAAGCCCGAGGTAACACAAGACGAAGATACCCAAAACCTGAGCGGGCAGAAGATATCGCAAATCCGCCGTTGGAGTAACAACGGCATAACTGAGGGAATAGGCCGTGGCCGCACCGGTGATAATCATCATCAGATATTGCTCGGGGGAGAAGGAGCTACGCCGCACCAACCAAAGCCACACATAGCGGAAGCAGAGGGCAATTGTGCTCAACGTAAGCGTTAAACGGAAAATGCGAACGAAAAGAGACTTAACATCAGTATCTGCCAATACTTTCCAACGCTGTGGGTTATCCGTCATTTGGGGGTACATGGCATCTGCCGTTTTTTCCACCACCCAAGGGGTACCACCACTCCACATAAATTGAGAGAACTGCAAAGCGCGGGCCATCAACATGTTGCCGGTATTATTTTTCCAAGCATGCACGTAATAGTTCCAAACACTATCCCAATCTTCAGGGTGTTCTGCCCCTGCCCAATACGCGGTAATGGAATCGCGGTATTCATGATCACGAACAAACAAGCCCACAGAACGCAAGCGCACCCATTCTTCTTCACGTTTATCCTCCAAAATGGCAGCAATGCGAAGGTCTGACTCTACCATGGGCATAAGCGAGGGTCTGTCTTCAATGGGCAAGCCACACAGAGCAATAAAATGAGTAGCCACATAATAAAGAACCAAGGTAAATACAGCCGCAACGCATGCCTTGAGAGGAATCCGAAAGGCCGGCATAAACCTGGCAGTAACCAAATACACAAAAATAGGCAGCAGCAAAGCGGCATTTCTGCGGTACTCTACCATGTGCCCCAACAACAAAACCATACCTATACAGCTGAGTACAAGTACCCACTTTTTATTGCTACGGTATAGCAGTATACTCAATGAGATGGCACTGAATAAAGCTGTGGTGAAAAAGAAATCCAAGCTGACCCCCATAATGAGGTGCAACTGCATCATGCCGAACCACAAAGGCAACGTCATCCACCACATACGGATGTTGCGTTGCAACATCAATGCAAGCCAATAGGACAAGTTGACCAGCATCAGAATATCAGCCACCCACATTAAAACACGTTGCGGCAAATAACCATCAACCTCTTGGCCAGTGAGAAACTCCAAAAAAGAATGCACAACCCTGCCCTCATACATGTAGAGGGGGCTATGCCAATCCGTAACGGGATTGGTACCATTTATCTGGTCTGCGTAAGTGATGACGGCATCATTAAAAAAGCCGGGCACATGCACATTACCGTCGGCATCTACGTACTTATCCCCGGAAGGCCCGAAGATGAAAATGCTGAGCAGCGTAACCGTAAAAAAGCAAAGCAGAATCCGGCGGATTCTGCTCACTTGATTATCACTTGGATTCATGATACTCTTTCTCTGTGTTCACTTCCCATATATTATCTTTAGTGGTAATACCGGAAGAAATATTTTTTGCAGCCTCCATAGCAGAAAGCATGGAGTGGTCCATGTTATTGTAACGGTGCATACCGTTACGACCTACCAAGTAGAGATTCTGAAGGCTGTCTACCCACTCGCGAATGACGGAGAATTGCTTATAGCTGCCGAAATAGGCAGGATATGCTTTTTCAATACGGAACACCTTGTGATCTACAACATCAGTCTTATCTATGATGCCGAGCTTAGCCAGCTCGCCCTCCGCAAAGTCACAGAAAGCGGCATCGTCCATACTCCAGAGTTCATCACCCTCATTGACGAAGTATTCCATACCAATCCATGCCTTGCTGCGATCGCTTACAAGGTAGGGGCTCCAGTTGTTGAAGATTTGCAGGCGGCCCACCTTAACATCGGGCTCTTGAACATAAATCCAGTTATCGGGCACCACACCGTGTTCACCCACGGTAGTGTTCATATTCTTGCTCTTGAGCTGCAACTTATTAAGCAACAGACCAACAGTCATAAAGTCGCGGTATACCAAACCTTCTGCAACCTCTTTGACCGGAGCCGGGGCGGCATCGCCCATCTTACGAATAAGCTCTTGAACGGAAGTGGTGGAGATTACCTCATCTGCCTCGTAACGGGTAGTTTCCCCGGTAGACAAATCTTTGACAAGAAGAGCAACGATGCGGCCATTTTCGACAATAATCTGCTCAACATCCTGACGGCGAAGGATCTTAACGCCCAGCTTTTCTGCTTCGGTGCCCACGGTTTCCCACAGTTGACCGGGACCATATTTGGGGTACCAGAACTCTTCAATAAGGGAGGTTTCGCCGCCTTGCTTATCGCGTTTTTTCCAGAAAGCGAGCTTACCGAGAGCGTGACCCAACACCTTGGCGATAGAAAGCCCCTTTACGCGCTGAGCGCCCCAATCTGCGCCGATTTTGTTACAGGGCACGCCCCATACCTTAGCGGTATAATCGCGAAAGAATGTTTTATATAGCTCTGAGCCGAAGCGGTTGATAAAGAAATCCTCCAAGCTGTTTTCTTTACGCTTATGCACCATACTGGCAAGGTAGCTGAACCCCATTTTCACCATACGAACGGGCCCTAAATTACGCACGGTATTGTAGCTGAGAGAAACCGGATAATCAAAGAACTTACGCAAGAAGAGAATACGGCTGAGGCGAGAGCGCACCAACATGGCACGGTCTTCTTTCTCGGGGTCGGGGCCATTCTCCGCCAGAGTCACCTCTCGTTTAAGCTCTACATCATCGCAAGAAGGAGCCCCCTGCAAAGGCATCATATCGCTCCACCAATTCATGACGGTGTCAGACTTTGAGAAGAAGCGGTGGCCACCGATATCAATGCGGTTGCCGTTGTACTCAAGGGTACGAGAAATGCCCCCGAGCTGAGATTCGCGCTCAAAAATGGTAACTTCAACCCCACCTTTGCGGGCTAATTCGTATGCAGCTGTCAGGCCGGCCGGGCCACCCCCGATAATTAAAACTTTTTTCATACCTAATGTTCTCCTTCTTTACAGAAAGTATTGCTACTGCAATTCTACACAACAGTATACAATAGTCAAGTACAAAAGGCCGGGGCCTCCAACTTTCCGCAACCTCTGCAAAGCATCGCTAAAAGGCCATAATACAAGCAAGAATTATCCTTGACGGAGGCCTTGATTTAAGATAGAGTGAGTACGTTATGATAATCTCACGTACACTGGCCGCAGTAGCGGCAATGTTCATGGGGGCAGTAGTAGCTGCGGCTGCGGAAGATAAGAGGCCTAACATCCTCTTCATCATTTCAGATGATCACTCCGTAAACGCAATGGGTACCAACGAAAAGGACTCACCGGTACCGCTGCCCGGGTTCAGACGCTTGGCCAACGAGGGCATGGTATTTGACCGAGCCTACTGCGCCAACTCACTCTGTGGGCCGTCGCGCGCCTGCATGCTCACCGGGCGTCATTCTCACAACAACGGTTTCTTATACAACTACGGTGGGCCGGCATTTAATGGAGCACAGCCCACATACCCCCAAATGCTGCAAGCAGCAGGTTACCAAACCGGTATTGTCGGCAAATGGCACCTGATTTCTCAACCCACCGGCTTTGACTCTTGGCAGGTATTCCCCAGCCAAGGTGATTATCTTAACTCCACATTCCAATATGCAGATGCCCAAGGACGCACCAAAAGCATACGACTTCGTGGCTATGTAACAGATGTGGTGACCAACATGGCTATTACCTGGATGGAAAGCCGCGACAAGAGCAAACCCTTTGCCCTGATTGTGGGGCACAAAGCCCCGCACCGCAACTGGTTGCCGGCACCGCGTCATCTGGATATAATCAAGAAGCACGTGGCAAAAATGACACCCCCGGCCACCCTGCACGACACATGGGAAGACCGCCCCGAGTTCATGCAGCACAACCGTCAAACCATACGATGGGACCTCTGTAACTGGAACGACAACCACTTGGTATACTCCGAAATCCCCTTCGATGTAATGAAGGAGATTATCCCCAAGCACCAACTGCGCAATAAAATCAAGAGCGGCGAATTTGCCGGCCAAATACCTGCCGACTTTGATATCGAAAAACATGAGCCAAAGTTCGCCCCCAAGACAAATTTGGGATGGAATACGGATTGGATTGAGCCGGGCTTGCAACAAGTATACGTAGACTTCTACACACAGCGCACACGCGAGTTCGTAGAAGCCGTGCGCTCCGGCAAAATCAAAACACCGGAAGATATGGCAGAACAACGCTGGCGTTGGTACATGGAGGACTATCTGGGCTGTATCCTTGCGCTGGATGAATCCATTGCCACCTTGCTGGACTATCTGGACCAGAGCGGGCTCTCTGAGAACACACTTGTTATCTACGTAGGCGACCAAGGCTTCTACCTCGGCGAACACGGCTTGTACGACAAACGCTGGATTTTTGAAGAATCCATGCGCATGCCTCTCATCATGAGATGGAAAGGCAAGATACCGGCCAAGACCCGCAGCAATGCAATGGTGCAAAACATAGACTACGCCCCCACTCTGCTGGAGGTAACAGGCACCGACACTCCGGAAAACACCCGCACCATGGAGGGTGTCTCTCTGGTACCGCTGTTTGAAACAGGCGATGCACCCCAGTTCCGCGACCGCCCGCTCTATTACGCTTTCTACGAGCAACCCGGTGAGCACAACGCCCCCCGCCACGATGGCATTCGCACAGCCCGCTACACCTTCGCCCGAATTTGGACCCCGCTGGGCCATGAGCGCAAGAGCGGCCAACGCAAGCCTGAAAATGAATGGTTGCTCATTGATAATGAGAAAGACCCGCAGCAAATGCACAACGTCTCGCAAGACCCTGCCTATGCAGAGGTCATGCAAGACCTTACTGCAAAATACTACGCTGCACGCAAACAATACCGCGTACCCGACACCTGCCCCGGCGATGGCCCGAAAATCCCGGATTACCTTCCGTCATGGGGGCCCGGTGAGGATGACCGCATTAAGAAATAATCCTACATTCATCCCCTGATAATCTTAACCTGCTCTCCAGAACGGAGAGCAGGTTTTTTATCCGCCGACAAAATAAGCAATGACTCATTTTAGACTTGACAAAGAGGGGGAATTTCAGGCTATCTATAAAGAAGCAAAAAGCCACCTTGCGGGTGGCCGAAACCTTTTCCGAAGACCATGTCCAAGACACTCATCATTGCAGAGAAACCCAGCGTAGCAGCAGATTTGGCGCGAGTACTGGGGCGCAAGCTCGGTAAGCTCAAGAAATCTGATGCAGACGGCAGCTACAGTAATGACAGCATCATTATTACCTCTGCCGTGGGCCACTTGGTGGAGCAGAAAAAGCCGCAAACAGAAGACGGCAAGAGCTTGCCTTGGAAAATGGACTATCTGCCGGTCATGCCCCGCAGCATGGAGCTGGAGCCCATTCCCAAATCAGCAGACCGCCTGAAGAAGGTGCTGAAACTGGCACGCAGCAAAGAAGTAAACATGCTGGTAAACGCATGCGATGCCGGGCGCGAAGGTGAGCTTATTTTCCGCAACATTATACGATTCGGCAAAATCAAAAAGCCGCTGAAGCGCCTGTGGATGCAAAGCATGACGGATGATGCCATTATGGAAGCATGGAGTGCGCTTAAGAGCGATGAAGAGATGGCAAACTTGGCAGATGCAGCCGTATGCCGCTCTGAATCTGACTGGTTGGTAGGACTTAACAGCACCCGCGCCCTCACGGTGCTGCAATCGGGCGCAGGTGGTTTCAACGTAACCCCCACCGGGCGTGTGCAAACGCCCACCTTGGCATTGTTGGCAGCCAGACAAAAAGACATACTGAACTTTGTACCCGAAACTTACAGCGAGGTGAGAGCCACCTTCAAAGCCCAAGCCGGCACCTATGAAGGCAAGTGGTTTGATGCAGACTGGAAAAAAGATGAGAAGTCCCCGCAACGCACCCGTGAGCGTATATGGGACAAAGCCACGGCAGAAGCAATCGCAAAGCGATGCTTAGGCAAGCCCGGCGAAGTAAAAGAAGTAAAGAAACCGGTATCTATGCCGGCCCCTCTCCTTTTTGATCTTACCTCTTTACAAAAAGAGGCCAGCAACAGATTCGGGTTCTCTGCCAGCCGTACCTTACAAATTGCACAAGAATGCTACGAAAAACATAAGGTGCTCACCTACCCCAGAACAGACTCCAAGTTCTTACCTAACGACTACATCGGCATTGCCACACGCACCGTATCTGCCATTGCTGACAATATGCCGACCATGGCACCCTTTGCCAATGAAATATTAGAGGCAAAAAGAATACGCCCCTCTAAGCGCGTATTCGACAGCAGCAAGGTAAGCGACCACTTTGCCATTATCCCGACGGGCAAGTTCATCGCCCTCACCGGAGATGCAGCCAAGATATTCAACTTGGTTGTACAGCGCTTTTTGGGGGTATTCATGCCAAATGCAGAATACGAAGATACAGAGCGCACCACTATCGTAAAAAGCCCCGGGGCAAAGGACTACTTCCACACCCACGGGCGAATTATGCTGAAAGCCGGATGGAAAGCCCTTTACGGCAATGCAGAGCGCCGCAAGAAAGATGAGCTGTGCAGCGTAGCCCCCGGCGAAGAGGTTACCACTCAAAAAGCCGAGGCCATCCACGACCAAACCAAGCCCCCTGCACCTTATACCGAAGCAACCCTGCTTACGGCCATGGAAACAGCAGGTAAATTGGTGGATGATGAAGAACTGGCCTACGCCATGAAGGAGCGCGGCTTGGGCACCCCGGCCACTCGCGCAGCCATTATCGAAGGGCTCATCACACAAGAATACATAGCCCGCGATGGCAAGGATTTGGTTGCCACACGCAGGGGCATGGACTTAATTGACTTGCTGAGCAAAATTGGATTGAGTACGCTCTCCAGCCCGGAATTAACCGGAGAGTGGGAATACAGGCTCAAGCAGATGGAAGGAGGCAAACTCGGAAGAGAAGCCTTCATGAAAGACATACGCACCTACACGAGTGAGATTGTTGCATCTGTGCGGGATTACATGCAAAACGGCAAGAATGAAGACTTGAAAGTAGCATGTCCGGCTTGCGGAGAACCCCAACTGAGCGCCAGAGTAGATGCGATTACTTGCCCGGCCTGCAAGTTCAGAATCCGGCGTGTACACGCCGGGTTGAGTCTTAGCGATGATCAATTGGAGCAACTTATCACCAATAGAACCCTCCCCCCCATGGATGGGTTCCGCTCCAAGTTCGGCAAACCCTTCAAAGCAGGGTTACGGCTTCTACCCCCGGAAAAAGAAAAAGGCGCATGGAAAGCAGAGTTCTTCTTTGACGATGCCAAACCGGAAGCAGAAGAAAATACGGCACAACAATCCTCATTGGGCATGGTGCAGGTTAAGGACCAAGGCGAGCTTGAGCTTTTTGAAAACGATAAGCAATGGAGCGTGCCCGAGTTCCGCCAAAGCGGTAACAAAAGCGGCTTCTCCATGTCTCGCACCATTCTGGGCAAAGAGATAGAAATCGGCCAGCTTTACCGCGTATTGGCAGAAGGCAAGAGTGAATTGATAACGGGCTTTGTTTCTCAACGCACCAACCGTCCTTTCGATGCCTTTTTGGTGCTGGATGAAAAGAAAGGTAACGTAGGCTTCGAGTTCCCACCGCGAGAACCGCGCAAAAAGACGGCAGACAAATCTACCGCCAACAGCAAGTTTACAGCAGCAGATGCCACAGCAGAAGACCTCTCAAAAGCAACGCGACACGGTGTCGTCAAAGTAAAAGGCAAGGGCGAGCATGAGCTTTTGGAAACAGCAACAGCTTGGCACGTAGAAGGCTTCACCGTTGGAAAACCGCGTAAGCCTTTGGTTATTCCGCGAGTTATGTGTGGCATTACCCTCACGGCAGAAATAGTCGGCAAGTTGCTCAGTAAAGGCAAGACAGACCTGATAAAAGGATTCACCAGCCACAAGAGCGGTAAAAATTTTGATGCCTATCTGGTATTCAACACCTCATCGGGGCGCATCACATACGATTTTCCGCCCCGCAAATAACGGGTCACCCGGCTCGCACCATCGGCAAAAAGCATGAATGGAATAAAACGCATCCTCAGCAAAGCTGACCGCTTCACCGTCGGTATCGGCATCAGCGTGATACTGGGTTTAGTACTCTCCTGCAGTGGAGGATGCGCCGAGGCATTTGATATACTGACTAATGCCGCCATCGTGCTTTTGTTCTACCTGTACGGCGTTAAACTATCTCGAGAAAGCGTAATAGCGGGAATACTTAATTGGAGGTTACAGAGTATGGTATTGCTCTTCACCTTCGTTTTTTTCCCGATTATCATACCTCTTTTACAACCGGTATTTGAGCCGCTTGTAGGGGCTGCATTGTATGCAGGGCTGGTCTATGTAGCATGTTTGCCGTCTACCGTTCAAAGCAGCATTGCCTTTACCTCCATGGCAGGGGGCAATATACCGGCCGCTGTGTGCTCTGCCTCTGTTTCCAGCATGCTCGGAGTATTCCTCACCCCTGTATTGGTGGGGATTTTATTTTCTCACAGCGGGGCGGCTCAGGCAGATATAGGCATAGCAACCATTCTTAAAATATGCTACCAAATTCTACTACCTTTCCTTTTGGGGCAAATAAGCCGTAAATGGCTTAAAAACTGGGTTGCGGCACACAAACCGCTCATCAGCTGGACAGACCAAACAACCATTTGGCTTGTCATATACACCTCTTTTTCCGCCGCAACGGTAGGCCGATATTGGGAGCAACTGCAAGCACTACAGCTGGGTGGGCTCATCTTGGCATGTACTGTTATACTCTGCATCACCTTTGCTGCAACGTATTACAGCAGCAAGGCAATGGGGTTTTCCAGAGAAGACCGCATCAGCATAGTATTTTGCGGCTCTAAAAAAAGTTTGGCAGTAGGCGCGCCCATGATGTTGGCCATTTTCGGCACGCTGGATAACAATCTCTTACTTCCGCTCATGATCTTTCACCAAGTCCAGTTAATGGCCTGTTCTCAACTTGCCCGCATTTGGCATAAGCAAGGTGCTGATACCGGCGGTTACTGAGCAAAAACCTCTCCACTCACATCAACATGGCATTCGAATACTCCGACTTTAAAATGTGGTCTTGCACCCATTTTTATACCTTAGCCGTTATTGCAGTACTGATAACAGCTATATTGACATACGGGCGATATCTCTCCGCCTCAAAGCGCATTATTATGTGTAAATGCATTGCCATGGCCAATCTGATTCTGTATGTGGCAGAATATACGTGGCGCTTTACTCAACATAGCCCGGAGCAATTTATTAAGGATGAATTGCCTCTGCATTTTTGTGCGGTGATGGCTTTACTTTGTTTCATTGCCTTATGGTGGGGGCCACGGTGGGCGCGTTCTCTGGTATACTTCGGGGTATTGAGCGCCAGTATTCAAGGCTTGATTACACCGGCGATTGTGTACGGATTCCCGAGACTGGACTTCTTTATATTCTTCGGTTCGCACGGCTTATTGTTACTATCCGCCTTAGCTATCCCCATTTTGACGGACTGGAAAGCAAAAGCCAAAGACCCGGTGCGCAGCGTATTGATGATGAATGCCTACCTCGTAGCCATACACCCCATAAACTTATTACTGGGCAGCAATTACGGCTATACAACCGCAGCCCCCGCCGGCAGCATATTGGATGGTTTGGGGCCGGCTCCTTGGTATTACCTTTGGTTAGAGCTGCCGGCGCTTGCATTGTTCTGCCTCATGTATATACCCGTTAGGCATCAACACTCACCGACCACCCACTGCGGGGAGCACAAAGCATGAGCGAGCCGTATTACCCCTTTGTTCGTTGGTCTACCGAGCATTTTGCAGCGCTGGGCTGCACTGTGGCGGTGGCGGCTATTCTGCTTTATTTCGGCAGCAAATGTCGGGAAAAAGGCAGACAGTTAATTTGCCGCATATTGGCAGCAGTAGTAGCATTGCAGTTTCTCAGTGAGTTTGCATGGCGCGCAGTATCGGACGCCTACGGAAGTTGGCAATATAACCTACCGCTGCATTTTTGCTCATTCATGAGCATATTTGCATTCATTGCCTTATGGTGGCGGTGGCGGCCGGCATGCACCTTGGTATACTTCGGCGTATTGGTGGGCAGCATACAAGGGCTCATCACCCCGGCCATGGCCAATGGCTACCCAAGCATGGCCTTTTTCGTATTCTTCATAGCACATGGTTTGTTACTTATCGTGGCACTATCCATACCGGTGCTGCAAGGATGGAGGGCAAGAGGGTATGACGATGTGAACGCATTGGTGATGATGGATACCTACGTGCTCCTCATCATCCCCGTTAATATGTGGTTAAACACCAATTACGGCTACACGCAGGGCGCCCCCATAGAAGGAACCCTATTAGATTACTTGGGCACCGCCCCGTGGTATTATCTTTGGGCTCAATTGCCGGTGTTGGCAGTATTCCGTCTTCTCATGTTGCCCGTGCATGATAAACGGGAAGAATGAGCCGTTTTATAATTACGGCATGAGTGCGCTTTTTGCTTGCGAGAGCGTGTACTAAGTGCTAGAATGACTTTCAGCATGAAAGTGATTACCATATACGGCAGCAAGAGCGACCTCTCCTTCATGGAGCCGGCACTCGAATATTTTAAAGAGCAAGACATTGAACATGAAGAGGTAGTTTACTCTGCTCACCGTGATTTACCGGAACTTCTTCAATACCTCAAAGATCTTGAGGAAAGCGGCACCAAGGCTGTTCTGCTTTGTGTTGCAGGCCTTTCCGCAGCATTGCCCGGCGTCGTAGTCATGAATACAGAGCTGCCGGTCATCGGTGTACCCGTACCCTGTGGGCCGCTTAATGGTGTAGATGCTCTGTTGGCAATTTCTCAGCTGCCCGGTGGCGTACCCGCCACAACAGTGGGTTTGCACAAGAAAACGCCCATCAACGCAGCCATGGCTGCGCACCGCATTATCAAACTCGCACAACAATAAGCAAAACTTCCCCCTATGCCCACCATCAAACAGGCCGAGATTGAACAGGCACTTGATGCCTGGGCAAGCCACCTGCTCAACAACACAGTTCCGCAGGCCGTTGGCAAGCTGGCTATCGTCGGGCTCATCAGCCATGGCGATGTGCTTGCTCGCCGACTCGTTCAAAAACTGCAAGCCGCCGGCTGCCAAGCAGAATACGGGGCTCTCGACATTACCTTGTACAGAGATGACCTGAGCCTGCGAGGCATACGCCCCGCCCTCAAGTCCTCGTACCTGCCGTTCTCACCCGATGACATGACTTTGGTGCTGGTCGACGATGTTTGTCAAACAGGGCGCACGGCACGTGCTGCCATGGAGGTCATCTTTGAGTACGGACGCCCCGCCAAGGTAGAGCTGCAATGCCTTGCAGATCGTGGCGGCCGCCAGTTGCCCATACATCCTGACTATGCCGCATTCAAGCTGGAAGCCCCCGAGGCAGAACGCGTGCAACTGCACCTGCAAGAGATAGACGGCACAGAAGAGCTGACATACTGAACCTTTTGCCATCGCAGAACCCATGAATCCCAGAAAAGATTTAATTACGATTGACGCATTGAGCGACGAGGACATCCACACCATTTTGGAGAGCACCTCGGCCATGAAAGACATCTTCACCAAAAGCGTCAAGAAAGTGCCGGCACTCAAAGGCAAATCCGTGCTCACCCTGTTCTACGAACCGAGCACACGCACTCGCTCCTCGTTCGAGGTAGCAGCCAACCGCTTGTCGGCAGATGTCACCACCTTCACCGTTTCTACATCATCCGTAGTAAAGGGCGAGAGTGTGCACGACACCATTGACACCCTCATGAGCATGAAGATGGACTACATCATCGTGCGCCACAAAAACAGCGGCATACCCGCTGTGATTGCACGCCACTGCAAAGCAGCTGTTATCAACGCCGGTGACGGCGCCCATGCACACCCCAGCCAAGCATTCTTGGACGCCTTCACCATTAAAGAAAAATATGGGGATGTGGCAGGCAAGCGCGTTGTGATTATCGGCGATATTCTGCACAGCCGTGTAGCACGCTCCACCAGCACCATTTTGCGTCGTCTCGGGGCAGAAGTAGCCTACATGGGCCCCGGCCCGCTGGTACCGCAAGAGAAGTATACGGGCATCCCCCGTTTCACCAACTGGGAGCAGGTGTTTGGTTGGAAACCGGATGTCATCTACCTGCTGCGCGTTCAAAATGAGCGAATGGATACGCCTTTCTTCCCCCGCAGCGACTATCACCAAGCATTCGGCGTAACGGAGGAAAGATTGCGCCGCATAGACGACCTTAACCTGAGCATCATGCACCCCGGCCCCGTTAATCGTGGCGTTGAAATATGTGATGCCGCCATGGATTACCGCAACTGCTTGATTAACAACCAGGTTGAAAACGGCATCGCCGCACGCATGAGCATTCTTTATCACCTTACCCCCCAAACGCAAAACAATGACTAATACCTACATTATCAACGCCACCTGGGCTCTCACCGGGCAAAAGCTGGATTTGCGCATGGGGCAAAACGGCGATGAACCCGCCAACATTTTCTTGGACGACATACCGCTCAAAGGGGTAAACGGTGTCACAGATGCCGGTGAAATGAAAATCTCCGAGGGCGCCAGAGTTATTGATGCTACGGGGAAATTATTGCTGCCGGCACTTTTTGACCTGCACGCAAAAATAGAAATAGCCGGGTGCAGCAAAAGAGAAAGCATTTACCGCACAGGGCAAGCTGCCATACAAGGCGGCGTATGGGGCATGCTGGTAATGCCCACGCCGGGCTTCTGCTTTGACAACGCCTCCACGCTGGACAGTTTTGCAGACGCCGTCACCCAACGCTCTGCTGCCACCATGGTGCCGGCAGGCTGCATCACAGAGGGGATGGAGGGCGCCCAGCAAACACCCTACAACACACTGGCCGCACGAGGG
Source organism: Akkermansia sp. (assembly GCA_045124875.1). GTDB lineage: Bacteria > Verrucomicrobiota > Verrucomicrobiia > Verrucomicrobiales > Akkermansiaceae > Akkermansia. The sequence continues at coordinate 22,178 of JBGVMR010000045.1, read as the reverse complement.
GTCAATATCTTGAGCGATGCAGAGCATGTGACAGATAACCTCCTGATGCTGCACCGCGCCATGAAATATGCAGCAGAATTAGGGCTCACTTTCGCTATAAGAGGTGATGTACCCGCGCTGACTCGCAACACCTACGTGCACCCGGGAACTACCTCATACAAGCTCGGGCTGCACGGCACCCCGGCCTGCGCAGAAGAAATCGGCATCGAGACCCTCATCCGCTTGGCGCAAGATGCCGGAGCTAAACTACATATCCAAACCGTAAGCACGGCAGAAGGCGTAGCCATTATCCGCCGCGCCAAACAGGGCGGCATGAAGGACTTGACCGCAGAAGTAGCCCTGCACCACCTGCTCTATACTCACGAAAACGTGGGCGACTACGATACAACCTTCAAGACCCTGCCCCCGCTGCGCGACACTGCTGACTGCGAGGCTTTGCTGGCAGGCGTGAAAGACGGCACCATAGATTGCATCGTCACAGACCACACGCCCTGCATTCCCTTTGCCAAAAAGCAAGATTTTGTCTCTGCACCGCAGGGCATGGTGGCGCTAGATACATTTTTACCGGCCATTTATACCCACCTCATCAAACCGGGTAAACTCACATGGGCAGAAGTGGTACGCGCATGCTGCGTAGCACCGGCAGAAATAGCTACCCCCTACGATGCCGAAGAAGGCACCCCCGTAGTAGCGCCCTTGTTGCTCTTTGATCCGGGAACCGACTTTACCGTAACAGAATCCACCATGAATTGTGGCACTCTCAACACACCGCTGCTGGGCAAAACCTTGCACGGCAGTGTGACATTGCCACTCTGTTAATATCAAAACCTCATGATTATCTACATCATCAGCGACGAAAAAAAAGGCCACTTGTCCCAAACTCGGGGCTTGGCCTCGGCACTGTTGGAGCGCGCGATGCAAAAGGCGCCCAATGCCCCCCACGCCATACACGAAGTTTCTATCGTGGGCAAATCTTGGTTTTCTAAATTTTTCTACAAGGGAAAAGATTTGGATTTACCGCGGCCGGACCTTATCCTTTGCGCCGGGCACAGCACCCATTTAGCAGCATTGAGTCTTTCTCGGCACCTGCGTTGTCCTCGCGTAGTGTGTATGAAACCCAGCCTGCCCATGCGCATGTTTGACCTTTGCGTCATCCCACGCCATGATATGCCCGAAGGCAAGAAACCGGCAGACAACGTATTCCTTACGAATGGGGCAATCAACAACATTAAGCCCCAACCGAACACAGAAAAGACGGAGACGCTTATTCTCATAGGTGGTCCCAGTAAGGAATTTGATTGGGATGCCGAGCACGTACTCAACCAACTTACCACGATTGTGCGCCATTGTCCGCACAACATTGTGTTGACTACCTCTCGCCGCACACCCAAAGATTTTGTGCAAGAAGTAACTGCTGCTTGCCCCAGTGTACGCATTGAGCCCGTGGACCAAACAGGTCCCACTTGGGTGGCAGACCACTTGGCCTGTGCTCGCGAGGTATGGGTTACACAAGACAGCGTATCCATGGTGTACGAAGCGCTCAGTAGCGGAGCACCGGTGGCTGTTATTGAGATGCCACGCAAAATCGGCAAGAAAAAAGATAAGATATCCCGCGTTGCCCGTGGTCTCAACATGCTTACGGCAGAAGGCGCCGTATGTACCTTCACAACTTGGGCCAAAGAGCATCAGATACCGCAGAGTAATACCGTACTCAACGAAGCCGGACGCGCGGCTGACTTTATTTTACAAAAATTCCCTCAATTGGTACCATGAAAGTAATGCATCTCTTACCCTCACTCTCCTCCGGAGGGGTAGAACAGGTTGTGCTTGAGCTATGCCAGGGACTTACCGAACTGGGGGTGGAGTGCATTGTTGTATCTGCCGGTGGCCCTATGGTAGAAGCCATAGAAGCCACAGGGGCCCGCCATATTACACGACCCATCGGCAAAAAAAGTATTTTCACTTTGTTCCAAGTAGGCAAGTTAGCGCGTTTGCTTAAGGAAGAAAAACCGGATATTCTGCACTTGCATTCTCGTGTTCCGGCGTGGGTTGGGCAATTAGCAGTAAAAAGACTGCGCAAATCAGCCAGGCCCAAAGTGGTAAGTACCTTCCATGGTTTTCATTCCGTTAATTTCTACTCGGGTATCATGGCAAAGGGAGATAAGGTTATTGCCGTTTCCCGTTGCATGAAGCAACATATTCTGGAAAACTACCCGCGCACGCCGGAAGACGCCATCGCCGTTATCCCCAACTCGGTAGACGTTTCAAAAAATCACCCCGAGTATCGCCCCTCAGAAGAATGGCTCAGCAAGTGGAGAAGCGATTATCCGGAGCTGGAGGGCAAGTTCACCATATGCCTGCCGGGTCGCATTACCAGAATTAAGGGAGCCACTCACCTGCCCCCCATCATCAGCGAGCTCAAGGCAAAAGGCATACCGGCGCATGCCGTCATTGTCGGTGAAACAAAAAAAGGCAAAGAAGCCATACGTCAAGAAATTGAACAGACGTTTGAAAAATACGGCGTAAGCCAAGACGTGACGTGGACCGGCCACCGCCGAGACCTGCGAGATGTTCTTTGCGCGTGTGATGTCACCTTATCCCTCACGCTTCAGCCGGAATCATTCGGCAAAACAACGCTTGAGGCACTGGCGCTGGGGTTACCCGTTGCCGGGTATGAGCATGGCGGCGTGGGCGAACAGCTCGATGTATTCTTGCCGGAAGGCAAAGTTCCCACGGGTGATACCGCAGCCATGGCCTCTGTTTTGAGCCAATGGTACGCCAAGCGCCCCGTACCAACGTTGCCGGTACCGCCCCCCTATCGACGAGAAGATATGATAAGCGCACACTTGGCCTTATACCAAAACCTCATAGGCGAATCACACGCGTAGCCACGGCTCATAAAGCGGAGAACTGAATCCACGTGTACCGGAAAGCCTTAAGCCCCGTATTCGTGTTTCGAATTTCCTGATATCAAACATATTTGACTTTACATATTTGTCATTTTTTGTAGGATATATATAGCAACAACACATTTCGTCTATATGAATCTTCGCTCCGTTATTTTCGCAGTAATCTGTTCCGGTGTAACATTGTCAGCCACGGCACAAGAGAATACAACCGTAGCAGCTGTAGCAACGCAACAATATGAAGAGTGGGAGCAATTTTCACCACAGGTTCGCGCTGCGCTGCTTTTCATCCTTGCAGCCGGATTTGACAGCATGGCTACGGTAGAAGAACGCAATATATCCAAAACATCTGTAGAGGCTCACATTCTTTTCTTAGAAGAAGTCATTAAGTTAGACCCCTCTTTCATCACCGGCAGAGATCGCGAGTATTTCGACAAACTTATCAGCATCAATACCGCCAGACTCAACGCACTGAAGGAGCTTCCGTCCACTGCTACAGAGCAGGATTTCGATGAGGTGCAAGAATACCACGCTGCTGAGCTGAAAAAAGCAAAAGCACAATATGGCTATGCCAATGTTGACACCATTATGATGAAACAACTGGCTGTCATGCAACAAAAACACATGCAGCAATGCATTGCTGCAGCGCCTACATCACCAGCGAAAATCTTCAGACTATTTGCAGAAAAATTAAGAGAAGAAAGCATCATTCAATTCTGAGCATCACTCTTGCCATAGCATAAAAATTACACTGAAAATCAAACTCAACTTCTCCTCTTTTGAGACGATGAAAAAGACTCGATTTCTGACAACAATTCTGGCCATAGCCGCACAAATGACAAATGCGGCAACATACTCGGACTTATCGACCTTTCAATGCGACACGGACAACGGTGTAGTATATGATGGCAAGGGGCATTTTCAAGTACAATCAGCAGGAGCAACATCTGTAACAGTTAAGCTGAACCTTAATTCGCTGCACAGCTATGTCAACTCTAATGATTACAAGAGTGGCAACCCGATGATGCTGTGGCAAACCAATGCCGTTGCCTACGGTATGGCCGATATGGCAGATACCAACAAACCGACAGGTGAACGAGAACCCGAGCTGTGTTTTCACTGGATGGGCAACGTATGGCAAACACACCAAAGAATTTCATATGCCACCTTGCAGCAGTACGCAGTAGAGGGCATCGTAACACTTAAGCTCACCAACAACCAAAGCAATGGTGTGCGGGTAACGGCCGTAGCAGCCGGAGGCTCTGAACACGAGGTGCTGCTAGCCAACGGCCTCAAGTCTTCCAAAATTTCTACCACATCCGGCTACAATGTAAACCTGAATTATGTAACAGAGTTTACGATAGACACGCGTTCTACCTTAGATACAGCTGAGTATGAGCCGCCGAAAGACTACACAGCGCCCTATGTCAGCAAGAGGGAAGATGGCAGCAGCGTAGGCAGAATCATGTTCATGGGTGACTCTATCACGCACGGCGTAAACGACCAGACGTGGCGCTGGCAATTTTTCAAAATATTGGTTGATAATGGTATTGAGTCTGAAATAGTAGGTCCCCGAGAAGGCTACACCCCCGGCTACACCAAACTGACCACCAGCGATGCCGGCGAAAGTTATGGCGGCGTAAACTTCCCCAACACTCACTTGGCTCAATCCTCCGGTCGCACCCACAACATTATCTCCGGCTCCAATGACGGCATGAGTGGCGTAAACTACGGTGGGCACTCTACGGAAAGCGCCGCAGCCACATACAATTGCGACACATGGTGCTGCCTGATGGGCACTAACGACCTGCTCTCCGACGGCGGTTACACCGAGGCAAATTTCTGCACCAAAATGCAAAATATGCTGGGAGGCAAGGTAAGCTGCACCAAAGGACGCTATAGCAGAAAACCTAATGACGACTGGGGTAATATGGGTAAAATAGCCTCTCATGTGCTGAGCGAAAGCACAGATACGCTATATATCATGGCCGTACCCTGCTGGGGTAGCCACCATAACAACAACCAGCCCGAGCGCCATTTGGCGGTGCGTCAATACAACACCCTGCTCCGCAGCTGGGTAAGCCAGTACTCCAAAAAATTCAAATGCAAGCTGGTATATGTAGATATTAACAAAGGCTTGGTAGATTTCACCCATGAGGTTCCCTTCAGCTGGCCGGACTCCATGTCGAACCGCGCCGGCAGAGATGGTTTGCACCCCAACGAGCAAGGCTCTCTCATCATTGCCGGCAATTTAGCACAGGCCATGGGCATTGGCGGACGCACTGCCGGATTACCCCGCGCAGAGGCGGATGGCGAACGCTGGGCCACCCGAGATGATAAAGAGTTCTTCGACTTAAAAAACGGCTCCAAAAAATTCGTTGCCAAAGGAGAATTTACACCGGCTCTCGGGTACTCTGTCAATATAAGAGCCACCTTCGGCAACGGTGGTACCGGTGGCTGGATGAGCAACGGCAAAGCCCTGCGTATCGAGATATTTGACGGCACACACAGCGGCATGCTCAATCTGAGTGAGGGCTGCATTATGTGGGGAGACATGGTGTTGTACTGTAATAAAAACTCCTCCCCCAAGTATGAGCTGCGTGTAGTATGGCACCCCGGCAACCAAGAGCTCAATATCCCCGACGGTTACTACGTTTGGTTGAACGATATGCTCATCGGGCAAGCCCTGCCGGCTTCCGCTGCTAACGGGACCAACGGGCTGCGCCTGACGGCAGACGGAGCCGATGCAAAAGTATACAACCTGAGCTGGACCAATAAAGCCTACGCCCCCGCTACCGAGGGTAAGCATAACGAGCAAAATGCGCTCCGATATTGATTTTTAATTCTACCGGTTATAATCAAGGGGGGATGCCGATATTCAGCATCCCCCCTTATTTTTCAGTTAAAAAGCGATATTGTTAATCAAGCTGTTTCCTTGCTTTCATCCTCGTCTTTTTCTTCTTTCTTGATAGAATCCATAACAACCTGATAGTTGTTAAGAATGGCACCTACCACAAGGTTAAGCAGCAAGAAGGCAGAAATCACAAACCAAAGAACATGGTATGTGGTAATAACAGTGGGGCTCACCTTAACCACACCTCGCTCGCTGGCCGTAACAAGGTTGTAGCGTACATCAGACCAGTCATCACCCGTCATAACACGGAAGAGCGTGAACATGGATTCATCCAACGTGCCGTAGGGGTCAGCAGCATTGCCCGGCGCGTGGGGTGCATCTGCTATATAAAGCTCGTAACGCACTTTTTCTTCACCCTGCAAACTATCGGCCTGCGGCAACTTGAACAGAGACACACCGATAATGGCAAACAGATAAAGGAAAATACAGTAGAACATCAAGTTATAGAACAGCGCGCTGAGCGATTTCACCAACACACTGATAATCAACTTAATTTCTTTACAGGTACGCAGCAAACGCAATACGCGGAAAACACGCAATACTCGGAATGCCATAGCCATGGAAGCGTTGGGCATCAAATCCTCGGGGATATAGCCGAAAAGTACCAATGAAAGGTCAAATATATTCCATCCTCCGGTAAAGAATGTTTTATTATCAGGCGCAGCAACATAGCGCATCAGAATCTCTACGGTAAAGATACCCAAGATGATATTCTGAATCAACGTGATGGTGGGATTCACCGTATAGGTTTCTACACCAATCAACAACGAGTTAACAAGAATAATCGCAATGATGAACAATTCAAACACGCGATTAGTCGATGCTTTACAGCAAAACTGTTTAATTGCATTCATATCAATAATAGAAGTTGAATAACAGGCATACTCTACCACAACTTAACAGACAAGTCAAATAGCCAAAAAAAGCGAGGGTGCCGCACATGGCAACACCCCCGCCCAAGAGGAGAAAGTTAATTAATAGCTGCGGGCCCAAAGCACACGGCGTGTGGTGGGGCGCCCGGTCAGAATGCACGGAACCTCGGGGCCTACGCCCATCTCCCCGTGCGGTATGCAGCGAATGGAGATACGCAAGCTCTTGCCGAGCTCTTCTTCTTCCTCGGGGGAGCCATCCCAAGGGCAAAGCAGCCAATCGGCATCTGTACCGCCGGCAAAGTTGGCCTTAAGGTCCTCCAAGCTGTCGCAGGGGCGAATGTGGCTGTCGCGGAAATTAAGCTGGCGCTGCAGCAGGCTGTTCTGCACATCGTCAAGCAAAGCCACGGCATTGTTCACAAACTCTTCTTCAGAGATGAAGCTCTTTTCGTTGGAAGCTTGGTCGCGGCGGGCAAGGCAAATGGAGCCTTTCTCCAAATCGCGCGGGCCGATTTCGACACGCAGCGGCACACCTTTCTTAATCCAGTCCCACTTCTTGGTACCACCGTTAATATCACGTGTATCCACCTGAACGCGCACGGGCAAACCGTGGTAGCTCATGGCACTGAGCTTGTCGGCAAGGTCTTGGCAGTGGTCGAGAATGGCCTGCTTGGTATCAGCCTTGGGTGTCACGGGGATGATGACAATCTGCTTGGGAGCCACACGGGGCGGGCAAACGAGACCGTCATCGTCAGAGTGAGCCATAATCAGCGTACCAATCATACGGGTGGATACACCCCAAGAGGTGGTCCAAGCAAACTGGCGCTCATTATTGCGACCGGCAAAAGAAATGTTCTGAGCCTTAGCGAAGTTCTGGCCGAGGAAGTGAGACGTACCGGCCTGAATAGCCTTGCGGTCTTGCACCATAGCCTCTACGGTAAAGGTACGCACAGCCCCGGGGAAACGCTCGTGGGCAGTCTTTTCACCGGGAATGGAGGGCACGGCAAGCACATCTCGCTGGAAGTCCTCGTACACCTTGTGCATCACAGCGGTTTCCTCCTCTGCCTCCTCGCGGGTTTCGTGGGCGGTATGGCCTTCTTGCCACAAGAACTCGGCCGTACGCAGGAAAATGCGGGGGCGCATTTCCCAGCGCATCACGTTGCACCACTGGTTCACCTTGAAGGGAAGGTCACGGTAACTCTCCAGCCAGCGGGAGAATGCGGCACCGATTACCGTCTCGGACGTGGGGCGAATCACATACTTATCCGTCAGCTCGCCGGAGGGTATCATCTTGGTCTTACCGGTTTCGGGGTCTTTTACAGCCTCCAAACGGTGATGCGTCACAACGGCACATTCAGTAGCAAAGCCCTCGGCATGCTCAGCTTCTTTCTCAAGGTAAGAAACCGGTATAAGCATGGGGAAATAAGCGTTGGTATGCCCGGTGCGTTTAAACTCGGCATCCATCTGCTGTTGAATGAGCTCCCAAATGGCGTAGCCCCAAGGTTTAATAACCATACAACCGCGCACCTCAGAGTTCTCTGCGAGGTCGGCGGCCTTAATGACTTGCTGATACCACTCCGGGAAATCCTCCGCGCGAGTGGGTGAAATTGCGTTCTGTTGTGCCATACAGGGAGAGATTCTAATGAATTATGAAAAAAAGTCAATACCATACGCATTTCGACATGGCAAAAATGTCACAAAAGGCCGAAATTATTCCTATTGACCTGCTTGGCGTTATGTGATAGCATGGTGGCAATATGATACACCGCAGCATCAGCACACTCATTGGGGGCACTCCGTTGATGGAGCCGGTTAATTATAATAAGAACCATGGCTTGGCAGCGCGTTTGCTGTGTAAGTTGGAGTACCTGAACCCGACGGGGTCTGTCAAAGATAGGGCTGCAAAATTCATTATAGAGGCGGCAGAAGCCAACAGACAGCTGCAAACCGGAGGAACCATTATTGAGCCCACCAGCGGCAACACGGGTATAGGGCTGGCGGCCTTGGCCACGGCCAAAGGCTACCGCGCCATTATGGTGATGCCCGATACCATGAGTACCGAGCGCCGCAATATTCTCAAGGCATACGGTGCAGAAGTAGTTCTCACCCCCGGGGCGGAAGGCATGAAAGGCTGCATTGCCAAGGCAGAGGAGCTGCAGCGCAACATACCCGGTGCCATTATTGCCGGGCAGTTCGAGAACCCGGCCAATTCTGCAGCTCATTATGCCACCACCGGCCCGGAGATTTGGGCAGATACGGCAGGGCATGTGGATATACTGGTGGCCGGCGTGGGTACCGGTGGCACATTGACCGGCACGGCTAAGTTTCTGAAGGAGAAAAACCCACAGCTGCATGTCGTAGCGGTGGAGCCTGCGGCGTCCCCCCTGCTCAGCGGTGGGGCGGCGGGGCCGCATGCTATTCAGGGCATTGGCGCCAACTTTATTCCTGCCGTGTTGGAGCGAGCCCTGATTGATGAGGTGATAACCGTTGACAATGCCGTACCTTTCTGCACAGCCAAAGAGCTGGGCACCGCAGATGGCATATTGGTGGGCATATCCTCCGGCGCTGCGTTATGGGCTGCCACACAAGTAGCGCAGAGAGAAGAAAACAGAGGCAAGACTATTGTGGTCATTCTGCCGGACTCTGCAGATCGTTATTATTCAACCCCGCTGTTTGCATGAAACCGCAAATCAATTACCATTTGTACCTTGTCACCGATGAGGTGGAGCGCTGCCGCTACGGCTTGGTAGAAACAGTTCGACGTGCCGTTGAGGGTGGTGTCACCTTGGTTCAATATCGCTCCGAAAAGCTCAGCCATGAAGAGCAAAAAGCCCAAGTACTCCCCTTGCAAGCATACCTGCGCAGTGTGGGTGTGCCACTTATTATTAACGATAATGTGCAGCTGGCGGTGGAGATTGATGCAGAAGGCATACACATTGGGCAAGATGACATGCCGGTAGCCCAGGCACGCGCCCTCATCGGCCCGAACAAGATTCTGGGGCTTACCGTTACCACCGCAGAACAGATGGCGGCGGTAGATACCGCATTGGTAGATAATATCGGCTGTGGCCCCGTGTTCCCCACCATTACTAAAGATGACGCCCCACCACCCATGGGGGTCGAGGGCTGGGCCGCGTTGGCCCGCACCAGTCCCCTGCCCATTGTGGCTATCGGCGGGCTTAACAAAGAGCGCACCGCTGCCATACGTGCCACGGGCTTGGCGGCGGGCGTGGCTGTGGTGTCTGCCATTTGTGCCGCAGAAGATCCCACCCAAGCAGCACGAGACCTGTCATGAACACACTCAACCGAACCGCAGCAGAAGTATTGCAACGCCTGCGTGAGCAAAAACCACTTATTCTCAATTTAACCAATAATGTGGTGCAAAGCATTACGGCCAACCTGTTGCTGGCTGTTGGGGGAGTCCCGGTAATGCTGACCCACACGGAGGAAATACGAGACCTGCTGCACAGCTGTGCCAACGGCTTACTGATAAATGTAGGCACACTTTCCGTACAACAGGCAGACACCATGCGCGCCGCCGTAGCAGATGCCGCATCTGCCGGTGTCCCCTGGGTACTGGATCCTGTAGCCGTGGGGCTTCTCAAGTTCCGCACTCAAGTATGCACGGAGCTGCTGCAAACGCCCCCCGCTATGATTCGCGGTAATGCCTCTGAGATTATTGCTTTGGCCGGGGCAGAAGGCGCCCTATGCCGCGGGGTGGAAAGCTCGGAGGATAGCGCCGCAGCCCTACCGGCGGCTAAAGCTTTGGCGCTCAAAACCGGTGCAGCCGTACTGGTAACGGGTGAAACGGATTACGCCACAAATGGCACCCGCACCATTACCTGCCGCAATGGCCACGTGCTGATGACTCGAGTAACGGGTGTCGGCTGCTCTATGGGTGCCCTCTGCGCCGCATGCATGGCAGTGGCTGACAATGCACTGGATGCCGCATTTGCCTCTGCCGCCATCCTCGGCTTGGCAGGTGACCGCGCAGCGGCTCACCATACACACCCGGGCAGCTTTGCCTCAGCCCTGCTTGATGAGCTGGATGCCATAACGCCGCAAGACCTGATGCAAAATGCACTTTTGGCAGAAATCTGAGCCTAAGCTCCTTGACGCAGCTTAACTGTTATGATAGAATAAGACATCATGAGAGTGGTAGAAGCCAGAATCGAAATCCCGATGGGGAGCCGCAATAAGTACGAGGTAGATGAACGCACGGGGCGCATTAAGCTTGACCGCGTGCTGTACTCCTCCGTCTACTACCCCGCAGAGTACGGATTTATTGAGCACACCAGATACCTGGATGGCGACCCGTTGGATATTCTGGTATTCACCTCAGCCCCCACCTTTCCCGGTTGTTATGTAGACTGCCGCATTATCGGGGGGATGGACATGATAGACTGTGGCGAGCCGGATGTCAAAATACTGGCCGTCAATGTAGGCGACCCTCGCTACGATCACATCAACACGCTGGAGGACTTACCCCCGCACTACCTGCAAGAGATTCAGAATTTCTTCCGCACCTACAAAACATTGCAGAACAAAGTGACAGAGGTAGGCGAGTTCTTCGGCGTAGAACGCGCATGCGCCATTCTGGACGAATCATTCATCCGATTTGCAGAAGGATTAAGACCGTAATAGCAGATAATATACCATGATACGGGTTAAAGTAATACAAAAAGGATTATCAGAAGAAGAGTCCTACACCGTAGAAAGAGACGGTTGCCTTTTTATCTACGACACCAACTGTACGCAGTACGATTGGTTGATGGTGTATGATGAGGTACCCAAATGTACGGGCACCATCAAGAATGAGACAGAGACCTTGGCATGCGCGAAAGAGCGTACCATCTTGGTAACCAGTGAGCCGCCCAGCATTAAAATATACCCCAAGTGCTACACCGCTCAGTTCGGTTTTGTCTTAACAACCCACACACCTGCGCAGTTACCCCACCCCAACCACCGCTATGGCGAGGGGTGTCTGTATTGGTGCGCCGGCATTCCCACAGAAGAGGTATTCAGCATGCCGGAGTACCCCAAGAGCAAGGATATTGCCACCATTTGCTCCGCCAAACAGCAAAGCCACACCTTGCACCAAAAGCGCTACAACCTCATCAAATATCTTGCAGACAGGCTGCCGGAGCTGGAGTGGTACGGCTATGGCGTTAAAAAGCTGGATAAAAAATACGATGCTCAGAACGATTACCGCTACACCATCGCCATCGAAAACTATGTAGCCCCCTACCACTGGACGGATAAGATATCAGACCCTTTCTTGAGCCTGTGCTTGGCGTTCTACGTTGGCGACCCGCATCTGGAAGAGCTGTTCCCGGCAGAAAGCTTTATTCGTATTCCCTTAGAAGACCACGAAGAAGCCTATCGTATTATCCGCGAGGCTATTGATAACAACGAGTACGAAAAACGCCTACCCGCCATACGCGAGGCTCGCCGTCGCTTGGTAGAGCAATACAATGTTTACAACACCGTAGCGGCTCTCATCAAAGAAAACCACGCGAAAACGCCGGACACCATACCGGCCAAGCCGGTCTTATTGAAAGGCAGGCACAGGTTGCGCCGCAATTTCATCAACATACTCACAGAAGGCTGGGAGCTGATGAAATACAAACTCGGGTTCACAAAATCAGTTTAACCACCAAGCGGCACCGTACAACACGGTGCCGCTTTTTTTAAGCCGTGATAGTTAGCTTGATTAAGTGTCATTTGCTTGACAAAAACACAGTAACATGGTAGGCTCTCGTCATGGCAAATCAGGATTTGATTCAAGAGATACTGCGACTTAAACAAGAGCGCAATGCCGTCATCCTTGCTCACAGCTACCAGCGCCCCGAGATTCAGGATTTAGCCGACTTTGTGGGCGACTCTCTGGCCTTGGCTCGCAAGGCACAAGAAGCAGAGTGCGATGTGATTGTATTCTGCGGCGTGCACTTTATGGCAGAAACAGCCTGTATTCTCAATCCCACACGCACGGTACTGTTGCCGGATGCAGACGCAGCGTGTTCTCTTGAAGAATCTTGCCCGGCGGAGGAGTTGGCCGCATTTCTTGAGGAAAACAAAGACAAAAATTATTACGTTGTTGCCTACATTAACTGCTCCATCGGCGTTAAGGCCTTGGCAGATGTCATTGTGACCAGTGGCAATTCTCAACGCATCATCGAAACCGCCCCGGCAGATCGCCCGATTCTCTTTGTGCCCGACCGCAATTTGGGCGCATGGACCTCGCGCAAAGTAGGGCGAGAGATGACTCTCTGGAACGGGGCCTGCCATGTACACGAGCGTTTTACACGCGACCGAGTGCTTGAAATGCGTGCTCAATACCCCGATGCAGAGGTGGTATGCCACCCCGAATGCCAAGAGCCCATCCGCTTGTTGGCAGACCACATTTGCTCTACGGAGAAGATGATACCCTACTGCCGCGACAGCAAGGCCGACCGCTTTATCATTGTGACGGAAAGCGGTATTTTACACCGCCTGCGCAAGCTGGTACCGGGTAAAGAGTTCATCGGCATGGGCTTTGAGCAATGCTCTTGCAACGAGTGTGAGTATATGAAACTCAACACACTGGAAAAACTGCGTAACTGCCTGCGCGACATGGCACCCGAGGTTCGCATTGCCGAAGACTTGCGCAGCCGTGCCGAAAAGCCGCTGCAACGCATGCTTGACCTCTCCATCTGAGGCCGTCACCACATATGAAAATAGCCCCGCATATTCTCGCACACAGCAATTGGATTTCCATGGCAGACTTCATGGAAGTTGCACTGTATGATGAAGAGGCGGGGTATTATAGCAACAACATACCCGGCATCGGGTTCAGGGGCGATTTTTCTACGGCTGCCACCATGAGCAGTCTTCCGGCTCGTCGCATTGTCGACTTGTGGCGAGACAGCAGCAAGGCATGCGGCGGACGCCTGCCCATCATTGAAATCGGCGGTGGCAATGGTGATATGGCCATGGCCATTCGCAGTGAGTTTTCTTTGTGGGAGAAAATGTTTGCGCGTTACATCATGGTAGACCGCTCGCCTTCCTTACGAAAGTTGCAGCGCTTGGTAGCCGGCAGCGCTGTAACCATTTGCGATACCATTGAAAAAGCACTCAAAAAAGTAAACGGACGCGCCTTTATATTCAGTAATGAACTGCCGGATGCCTTTCCTGCCCGCCAATTTGTGTTCCAAAACGGGGAGTGGTGGGAGCTGGGCCTGGCTGTTGTTGATGGCACCGTGATTCGGCAAGCAGATAAGCAACCGCTACCGGCATCTTCCGCGTTTGCGCACTGGGCAAAAGAGGGGCAAGTGATAGAAGTGCACGAAAGTTACCACAAATGGTATGCAGATTGGCAAAAGTACTGGAAAGCCGGCACCATGCTCACCATTGATTACGGCCAAACGGTAGACAAGCTGTATTACCGCCGCCCTGCCGGCTCACTGCGTGGTTATAAGGCACACACCTTGTTGTCGGCAGATGAATTGCCCCCCTTGGCAGGTAAATGTGATATTACGGCCGATGTCAATTTTACAGACCTAATCAACTTGGCGCGTGGCTGTGAGGGTGATGCGGTGCAATATCTCAGTCAACGCGATTTTTTGCTGCCCATGGCAGACCTCACCAAGCCCGAGGAAAAACACTTGGTGCAAGAAGGCGGCGCCGGCACCTATTTCAACGTGCTCATCCAACGCCGTTTCGGTAACTGATGCTATGCAGCCTCTTCTTGTCAACGGTGTACCATTTTGCCCTGCCGGTGCCCCCGAATATGGTATTGAGGCCGATTTGGCAGCGTTTCTTACAGAATGGTATTCTGATAAGGAAACCTTGGAGCTTCAAACATCGGGCTCTACCGGCACGCCGAAAAAGATAAGGGTACGTAAAGAGTACATGCGTAACAGCGCCTTAGCAACGTGCCGTTTTTTCGGGCTGCAAAAGGGGGATAGCGCCCTGCTTTGCTTACCCTTGCGCTTTATTGCCGGCAAGATGATGGTGGTGCGCGCCATTGTAGGCGGGCTTAATTTGGTAACGGCAGAGCCGTCATCCACCCCGCTTGCACAGTTGAAACAAACGGTTGATTTTGCCCCGCTGGTGCCTATGCAAGCACTCAATACGCTGCAACAAAGCAACGGTAGAGAACAGCTGGAAAAAGCCCGCACTATTTTGCTGGGGGGTGGGTTTGTAGACCCGGCGCTGGAATCCGCCCTGCAACCATGCAACACAGCCGTTTTTGCCTCGTACGGCATGACGGAAACCCTCAGCCACATTGCTTTGCGTAGGGTTAACGGAACTCAACGCAGTCCATATTATACACCATTGGAGGGTGTGCGGGTATCATTAACGCCAAAAGATACGCTGGCAGTCACTGCCCCGCACCTCGGTATTGAGCTTTTAGAAACAAACGACTTGGCAGATATTTTGCCCAATGGGCAATTCCGTATTCTCGGCCGGGTGGATAGTGTTATCAACAGCGGTGGCATCAAAATACAGGCAGAAAGCATTGAGCAAGCGCTTACTGCCGCAACAGGCTTGATGGTTTTGGCAGTGCCCATGCCTCACCCCATCTTGGGGCAAGCCGTAGGGCTGTTGTGGGAGGGGCCCCTCAGCCAAGAAGATGCCCTGCAACAAGCTATTGCAACTTTGCCGAAATATCACCGGCCACACCGAACGCTGCACGTTATCCTGCCACGCACAGCCACAGGCAAACTCAACCGCGCAGAAGCAACGGCCATGCTTGCCGCAGCTGCCCTGTAATAAAAAACACGCAAATAACATGAATCCTCTGTTTACTGCACTCAATTTTCCACACGCAATCTGCCATGAGATTGCATTGCGTACCACACTCATGTGGCAACGGTTGGTTGAGTACTATGCTGACTTTTATACGCAAGTAAGCATAGCAGAACGTTTTACTGCCCATTCTGCTGCAAAACAAGACGGCAACGGAGTACTCATGCCCGCCCATGAAGATACGGATTATTATTTTGTGGGTGATTTGCACGGCAATTTTGAAACCTTGGTCAGTATCATTTGCTACGCTTGCGAAAAATCCACCCACCCTTACCTATTGCTCTTGGGTGATGCCATTGACCGCGGGGCGGAAGATTTTGCGCTTTTGGCGCTGGTTCAAGATTGCCTCATGGGGGCGCATGGAGATGATTTCTCTCTCTGCTACATTTGCGGCAACCATGACTTTGCGCTGGATGTAAAACCCAACGGCTTCTTTTACTCTGCCGTTAGCCCCGCAGACACGGCTAATCACCTCAACACCCTCAGCAAAAGCGGGCACGCCTCGCAAGCGCATGTTCTGGGCAAAGCCGCCATTGAGCTTGCCCGAATCTCCCCTTACATGGGAGAATTAGTTTGGCAGAATAATAGCCTTATCTTTGCCCATGCCTGCACACCTCACACCGATAATCAAGCCCTGTTGCAAGAGTTTTTCGGCGAACAAACGGTGCCGAACATATTTGAAAAATTGCCGGATGAAATTCTTTTCCCCTGCCGAGATGATTTTATGCGGGGCATGCTGCGCACTCAAATGCAACACGTTGCTCCCCAACGCGGGTTTCTCGCGGCTACACAAGGTACTGATGACATGGCGGCCTACTTCACCCTACACCACACATTAACCGGCAGGCGCATTTTGGGGATGTTGCGCGGGCATGACCATGTGGCAAACGGGCACCGCCTCACCACACTGAGCAACGGGTTTATTTGCACACTCAATGCGTTGGGACCCGGTAATACCACCATTGCAGCGTTCAATTGCATCAACGGCATATCATTCATACGTTTAGATTAGGCGTTTAACTCTCGTTTACGCGGTCAGATTTACTCAAATTTACCGAAAAGGCTTTTCTGTTTTGCCTCGGGTGGTAAATTTTCGTAATGGTTCTTATGCTTCAGGCCATGCATAAGGCTGACCGCTTCCCAACCGCTTTCTTCCGGTGCCTTGGGCATCTTCTTATCCGCAGCATCTAAACAACGCTGCAATTTTCTGTTAAAAAGTGAATTAATCACCAAAATAAGAAAACTCAACACCGACCCCGACAACAAATACCCCGCCCATGGAGAAGACACCAAGAAACAACCCACAGCACAAACAACCGAGATCAGCAATAATATTTCTTGCACATAGCCAAAGTGCAGGTCTCGATTTTTTCGTTGGATAACGTGAGACTGCTTCTTTTTAGAGCGCGACTTTCTCTTTTTCCGGGTGGACTGATGTTTCATTTAACGTATAGGGCGTTTGCGGCGCATAGCGCGGCTACGGTTAATCGTTGTTTGAGGATTTGCAAAAACGCCGCGCAACTGCTTCTTGCGGCTCTCTTTCGCCTCGGCAGTCAAGCGCAAATCTGCATCAATGATTTGGTATGCCACCTCTGCGGCAGCCAACACATCTGCTTCAGTCTCAACAGAGCTTATCAACAACTTGAACTTAAGCTCCAATAACTGGCGGAGGTTGTACGGCACCGCCTCAAATAAAGCAGCATTCACGATATCCAATGCTACGGCATCCGTAGGCGCTACCTCCACTGCATAACGGCACGCTTGTAATCGACGCTCCGCATCTTCCACGGACCTCAGCCCACTGAGATCTTTTGTGTCAACAGCCTTAATCTCGGCCTGTAACTCTCTGTTCAAATCGTGCAATGACTCGGGCAATAACTGCCAGGCTTCTACCAAAGCCCGCACTTTTGCTTCCCCCTGCAACTCGTCTGCAAATTCGAGCAACTGCACCACATGCAAACCCCGCTCTAATACGTCGCGAACGGCGGCAGCATCGTCACTAAACCCGAACAAGCCGCCCAGCGCTCTCCCCGATGAATCCAACACCAACACAGTCGGGAATCCATCTACGGCATACTTGGCACACAGTTCCTTATTTTTAGCAAGCAACTTGGCGTCAAATTGCGGATTATTCGGTACATCCACCTCCAACAATACAAAATGCATCTCTGCCCAATCCGTAAATTGAGTATCATCCAATACCTCGGATTTAAGGCGTATGCAATAGCCACACCAGTCGGACCCTGTAAAATTAACCAGCACAGCCTTACCCTCTGCCTTAGCACGTGCCAACGCCGCCTCATAATCCGTGCCCCACTCTGCGGCGCAGGCAGAGGTAACTAAAGCCGCTACTACCGGCATCAAAAATAAGTTTTTCATTATCGCGTGGTGTACAACCACCATTGTACACGCCACAGGCTACATTGCAAGATTATTTCATTGCATCATCCTGCACATGAAGTTTAAGAGGAATGGATGCAAACCATTCTACACCATCGCCGGCTCTCTGTCCATATTGAAGTGTGTCGCCCTGCAATCGACAACAACCGTGAAATCGGTTTGGTCTCGGAATCACATCGTTACCAACCGGATACCAATAATCCCCCTTCTTCTGATAAACAGACAGAGAAACGGTGGATGAATCAATCCCGGACGTCATCCCCGGGTCAAAACAAATACTGATTGCCGTGTTATCATTAAGA
Source organism: Akkermansia sp. (assembly GCA_045124875.1). GTDB lineage: Bacteria > Verrucomicrobiota > Verrucomicrobiia > Verrucomicrobiales > Akkermansiaceae > Akkermansia. The sequence goes on along the minus strand of JBGVMR010000045.1, from coordinate 3,997 downwards.
GCATAGACATTTATATTAGGATGCACCGCCGGTAGCGTAGTTGATTCCATGCGGTACGGCATCCATTCATGCGCATCCGTGCGTCCGGAATAAGGCTCCCTTGAATCTGCAAGGTATGAAACCTGCACGGTGCCACTATACGCGCTAGCGTGACTGCAAGACAAATCCACCTTCAAGCACACACTCTTTTCTGCAAGTGGTGGCAGTATGATGTCCTGCTCAGACTTCCCTTCAGCATCGGCGTAATACAAAGTGCCGTCTGCATCTTGAGGCGAAAGAATAAACCGCCCGGGGAGAATACGTACAGTGCGATTCAGCGTATTGGTAAACCGAATCGTTGCATAACCCTTCGCATTCATCTTCACACACCGCATTTGTACATATTGCGGAGAATAACCTATCCCCCCATTCAGCGGAATACCGGCCAACAAAAGCCCGCTTTCATCTACGCATTGCACCTCGTTATCACGCAAACGATATGTTATCTTTTCATCAAAACCTTTCGCTTGTGCGAATGCACCAACGGTTTGCCAACGAGAATCACGTAAACTTAACACGGTATGGTAAACCATTGCATGCCACGCCCATTTTTTCGTCATTCTGACCACATAAGTTTGGGGATTCAATAATTCTGCATATGCATCTTCATATTGAGGTCTCCCCCAAGAATGATATGACACCGGTATCATTTGAAACAAAAACAACGCGTTCTTCGGCGTAGCAACAGAAATAGGTGTAACCTCTGTTATGGGCCGATTTCCTCGGTACGGCATCAAAAAACCGTTCTGTAGACTCCAATGCGTGGGAGGCGCGCTATGCTCAGCAAACAACTCTGCCGGCACCCAGCCACCGTGAATATAGCGGTAACATTGTACGCACCAATAAGCTGAATCGGATTCTGTAGGTTTGCTGCAAAATACCACCAATGTATCAGAGCTGTATACCTTTTGGGTAGATTTTACCATGGTATGCTCCCACCCCATCAGGACGGATTCTAAAGGTACAGATGCGGCTTGTTCGGCTACCTCTTGCCCCCAAACACAGCAACCCAAGAACATACAATACAAGGCGGTTCTCATAACATCGCCATTATACGCTCGGCATTACAGATATCAAGCTCATATTTACACAACACAAATAAAGCCGTAACATAAACAACCCTTGCCTAGGCTAAGCATTGGCAAGGGGAATCGATGTTTTAAATCAGCGCCTGTGTTGTTTAGAATCTCCGCCGTCGCGGCGGTTATCGTGATGTTTATCTTTGTCATGATGCCGTTGATAACGGCGCTCCTCCCGAGCCTCGCGGCGCTCCAAAGGCGAAGCATCGCCACATACCGTGGCACCACGCCACTTTAAACATTAAAAATTCAACTTTCTACTTGTTTATACTCGCGTTGCTCGTAGTGAAGAATACGTCTTGCGACGTATAGTGAAGAGCTCGCTGCGCGTGCAGTGAAGAACGCCTCTGACGAGGCGTAGTGAAGAACTCGCTGCGCTCGTTGAGGGAATAACGAAGAAAGCCGTCAACCTTTCGGTTGACGGCCTTCGTTATTCCTGGCGGCTATCTACTCTCGCGGGACCTATCGTCCGACTACCATCGACGTGCTGATGTTTCACTTCCGGGTTCGGAATGGGACCGGGTGGGACCATCAGGCTATGACCACCAGGTTGCGAGGAGCTTTGTTTTGTATCGGTTGCTCACCGTGTATCCGGTCGGTCATGTTTGCCGCGCTGCTGTTAAGTTTTGTCTTTGGTAAGCAGCAGACTGACATCCGCGTGGCAATGCGTAGGGTTAATCACAATTTCTTTTGCGTTGAGGTTTTTCACACTGCGAATCAAGTTTATCACCGGGGGTGATTCATCTTGGGTGTGTATGAGGTCTATCGGATGTTAGTAGTGCTCGGCTGAGTACATTACTGCACTTACACCTGCACCCTATCAACGTGGTAGTCTTCCACGCTCCTATAGGGAGAATTCATCTTGGGAGGGACTTGGCGCTTAGATGCTTTCAGCGCTTATTCCTTCCGCACTTAGCTACCCGGCCGTGCTCTTGACAGAACAACCGGTGCACCAGTGGTGCGTCAAACCCGGTCCTCTCGTACTAAGGTTTGAACCCCTCAATTCTCCAACGCCCACAGAGGATAGAGGACCGAACTGTCTCGCGACGTTCTGAACCCAGCTCGCGTGCCGCTTTAACCGGCGAACAGCCGGACCCTTGGGACCTTCTCCAGCCCCAGGATGCGACGAGCCGACATCGAGGTGCCAAACCACGCCGTCGATATGAACTCTTGGGCGTGATCAGCCTGTTATCCCTAAGGTACCTTTTATCCGTTGAGCGACGGGGATTCCACTCTCTCCCGCCGGATCACTTGGGCCTGCTTTCGCATCTGCTCGACTTGTCGGTCTCACAGTTAGGCGGGCTTATGCCCATGCACTCGACACCCGGTTGCCATCCGGGTTGAGCCCACCTTCGCACTCCTCCGTTACTGTTTGGGAGGATACCGCCCCAGTAAAACTGACCGGCTGACACGGTCCTTCTACCTGATTCAAGGTCAGAAGTTAGATTCTCCAGTTCCAAAGGGTGGTGTCTCATTGATGGCTCAGGTAACCCCTAAAGGTTACCCTCAAAGCCTCCCACTTACTCTGAGCATTGAGACCGAAGAAACAATGACAGCTTACAGTTAAGGTCTATAGGGTCTTTCCGTCCTTCTGCGGGTGGCCGGCATCTTCACCGGCGTTACAATTTCACTGAGCACCTGGTTGAGACAGTGCCCAACTCGTTTCACGATTCGTGCAGGTCGGAACTTACCCGACAAGGAATTTCGCTACCTTAGGACCGTTATAGTTACGGCCGACATTCACCGGGACTTGGGTTCACAGCTTCGCCTTGCGGCTAACCGCTTGCCTTAATCTTTCGGCATTGGTCACGTGTCACATCCTATACGTCGACTTGCGTCTTGGCAGAATGCTGTGTTTTTGATAAACAGTCGGTTGGGCCATTTCTCTGCGGCCATGTCTCCATGGCACCCCTTTTTCCGAAGTTACGGGGCTAATTTGCCGAGTTCCTTAACCAGGGTTCACTCTTTCGCCTTGGTATATTCTACCCACCCACCTGTGTCGGTTTACGGTACGGGTTCCTTAGCATACGGAAGGGCTTTTCTCGGCACAACTTCAACTACTACGCTTTGGCCGAAGCCTCTGCTCGCAATTCAATAAGCTATGTAGCATTCATCATGCGTCCTCCTTCTTTAAGGTTCGGAAGTCACGGAATATTAACCGTGTGTCCATCGCCTACGCCTCTCGGCCTCGACTTAGGTCCCGACTAACCCGGGGTCGTACATCGTTGCCCCGGAAACCTTGGGTTTACGGCGGATACGTATTTAACGTATCTTTACGTTACTCATGTCTGCATACTCACTCGCAAGCGCTCCAGGTTCAATCGCTATTCCCCTTCAGCGCACTTGCGACGCTCTCCTACCACTCCATCTTACGATGAAATCCGCGGCTTCGGTATCATGCTTATCGCCAATCATTTTCGGCGCAGGACAACTCGATGAGTAAGCTATTACGCATTTTTTAAATGGTGGCTGCTTCTAAGCCAACATCCTCACTGTCTGGGTCATCCCACATCCTTTCCACTTAGCATGATTGAGGCACCTTAGCCGGCGGTCTGGGCTGTTTCCCTTTTGACGACGAAGCTTATCCCCCGCCGTCTCACTGCCACACTCCATTGAACGGTATTCAGAGTTTGATAAGGGTCGGTAGGCGGGTGTGCCCCCTTGCCTTGTCAGTGCTTTACCCCCGCTCATCAGCATGTGACGCTGCACCTAAATGCATTTCGGAGAGAACCAGCTATCACGGGGTTTGATTAGCCTTTCACTCCTACCCTCAGCTCATCGGAGAACTTTTCAACGTTCACCCGTTCGGTCCTCCACATGGTTTTACCCATGCTTCAACCTGGCCAAGGGTAGGTCACCTCCGCTTCGGGTCCAGTACC
>JBGVMR010000044.1:0-31770 GCA_045124875.1 Akkermansia sp. | reverse complement strand
TAATTTGAAGTACGAGTTACGAGATTCAAAATACGAAGTAATAGTTAGGCATACAGCCGTAATGACAGCGGCAACTCATGCGCGGCTTTGCAACACTGCGCCGCAGGCGCCTGACTCTGAACTTCGTACCTCGTATATCGTAATTCGTACATTCAAACTCCGATTTCGTTTGAAGCGGATTTTGGGTTGACTAAAAGCGACTGCATGCATTGAAATATAGATAAATTTCGTTTAATAGTAAATTAAACTTGACTATTTATCAACTTGTCATTAAACTATCGCGCGTACGATGCACGGTAGGATTATACTGTGCTTATATGAACCAATTCGCACATATAAAATGAGTACTCCTGAAGAAATGAAAAAGAACACTCTTGGTGGTGTTGCCGCTCTTTTGATGGCTGTTAGCGTTGGTGTCGGCGTGGTCAGCTGCAAAGATGAATCTGCTGCTCCTGCACCCGAGCAAGCTGCTCAAAAACCTGCAGCCACTGCAGTTGAGCCCGCTGCTCCCGCCGTTGAGGAAACCCCCGCTCCTGCAGTAGAAGAGCCCGCTGCTCCCGCCGTTGAGGAAACCCCCGCTCCTGCAGTAGAAGAGCCCGCTGCTCCTGCTGTTGAGGAAATCCCCGCTCCTGAAGTAGAAGAGCCCGCTGCTCCCGCCGTTGAGGAAACCCCCGCTCCTGCAGTAGAAGAGCCCGCCGCTCCCGCCGTTGAGGAGACCCCCGCTCCTGCGGTAGAAGAGCCCGCTGCTCCCGCTGTTGAGGAGACTCCCGCTCCTGCAGCAGAAGAGCCCGCTGCTCCCGCTGTTGAGGAGACTCCCGCTCCTGCAGTAGAAGAGCCCGCTGCTCCCGCCGTTGAGGAGACTCCCGCTCCTGCAGTAGAAGAGCCCGTTGCTCCCGCTGTTGAGGAGACTCCCGCTCCTGCAGCAGAAGAGCCCGCTGCTCCCGCTGTTGAGGAGACCCCCGCTCCTGCAGTAGAAGAGCCCGCTGCTCCCGCCGTTGAAGAGGAGGCCGTTGTAGAAGAACAGAGCGAAGAGGACGCCGCAGAAGCTGCTGCTAAGGCTGAAGCTGAGCGCCTTGCCGCAGAGGCCGCTGCTGCTGAAGCTGCCGCCAAGGCAGAGGCAGAGCGTATTGCAGCTGAACGCGCCTCCGCTGTCAATGGGCACTTGGAGCGCGTTAACGGCGCCAAGCCCACAACTGCTACCGGTAAACTTTACCAGAAGCGCTTGCAGACCCTGTTGCCGTTGATTGCCGAAGGCCAGGATGTAAACGTGACGACTACCGAAACCAAGGGCAACACTGCACTGCATTATGCTTGCGCCAGCGGTGATGTAGAGCTGGCTAAGTGGCTCATCGAGAACGGTGCAGATGCAAACGCCAAGACAGAGGCCGGTAAGACCCCCATGGAGTGCATCAGTGGCGACGGTGCTTCTGCCGACGCTCTTTATCAGATGCTCAAAGGGGTGCAAGCTCCTGTAAACGAGTAATATGAGACGGCTCTTCCACCTCATTTGCGTCGTTTGCGTGTGTTGGCTGCCCGTCCATGCCGGGGCCGTCATAGATAAACGCCCCGTTGTTATCGACATCGGGCACCAGTACACGGCATCGGGGGCGGAATCTCCCGATGGCAAAATCAATGAGTACGCCTTCTGGGCACAGTACGCCATTGAAGTACGCAAAGAGGTGGAAGCCGCCGGCTACCCCTGTATCATCATCAACCGCAGCGAGGCCCCCACCAAAGAGCCCCTCGCCACCTACAACAAAGAATCCGGTGTTATTCACCTGAATAAACCGGATAAAAATGCCAAGCGCTATCCGTCTACCCACCACCCCGAGCACATTGGTGCCGGTATGATCAGCGCAGATTATGCCATTGACCAAAATGCGCTTTGCGTAGTGTTTCTTCATCTTAACAGCGTGGGCTCCAAGTGGTCCACAACCCCGCCTACGGGGCTTATTATTTGTAATAAAAACCACGGCAACGCATTGGGAGAAGCCGTGTGCGAGGCTATGCGTACCGAGCTGCTTGACCAACCCGGCGGCATGCCCAACGGTAAAAAAGGTATTAAGGTAATGCCTCGTCACATTGGCTCGCAATCCGGCGCGGGGTGGATGAATACGCTTGATGCTGAAAAAATACCGGCCATCATCTTTGAGGCTGTTTACGTCAACAATCGTGGCCACGTTGATTTTATATCGCAAGATGCCAATGCGCGCAAACTTGCTCGCACCGTTGGCAAAGGTATTGTCAATTGGCTTAAGGCCAATCACCCGATAGAAAACCCGGCAGCAGCCCCGCAAGAGCCTGCTATGCCATGTTTTACCATGGATGTTTTCCTGCCGGATACGGTGGTATGCCCGCGTAACTATGTGGCAGAGCTGGCGCAGCCTGCCGTCTTGACGGTACAGTGCCATTCTACCCCGGCTGCGCAGCAGCCCGAAGCCTCGGCTACCGGAGCTGCAGAAAAGTAAGAGCGGGGCAATTTTGCTCTTTTTTGCTTGTCAGCCCGTTATACACTTGCTATCATTACCGGCATGATACGCAATATTATAGCTGCAATAGCCCTGTTGACCGCCCCTGTAGTGGATGCTGCGCCGAAATCTAAGGTTCCCAAGACGCTTCCCGGTGGTTGGGAGTATGCGTGGGGAGATGAGTTCAACGGTACGAAACTTAATGAGAAAAAATGGGCTTACGAGCTTGGTGTTGTGCGCAACCCCGGGGCATCTCAAGCCTATACAAAAGATTGTGTCAGAGTTCGCAACGGTAAACTTATCCTCGTCTCCAAAGCCAAGAAAACCCCTAATTGCAACTATAAAGAAGGCGGCACGGGGTGGATTGAGAAAATCAAATACCAACCATTTGCCAGTGGTTCTGTTACGACACGCGGCGTGAAACATTTTGAGTCCCCCGGGCGCTTGGAGTTCCGCGCAAAAGTGCCCCAAGGCAAAGGCGTATGGCCGGCTATTTGGACCATGCACGTTAATGATTACGGCTGGCCTGCCAATGGCGAGATTGATATTCTGGAGCACATATCACAAGAGCCCCAAACCTGTTACTCCATCTTCCGCTGGGGTAAAAACGGCGGTAATGAGGAGCATAAGGTGATTCGGACCACCAATTTCGCGGATTACAGTAAAGATTTTCATGTCTATGTGTTGGAGTGGGATGACGAAGTGATGCGCATCCTTATTGATGATAAAGAGGTAGGCCGCGTCAATATTGCCGATGCCAATTACCCCAATGGTGATAACCCTCTCAAGACCCCATGCTATATCATCATGAATACTGCCATTGGCGGGCAGGGGACTTGGCCCGAACAGGCTGACCCCAAGGATTATCCCGTAAAATTTGAAATCGACTACGTGCGCTACTATACCAAGAAAAAGTGAAGCCCACGCTCGCTTTTTTCTGATTGATAATACATACCGTCTTCATTCTTAAGGCGGTATTTTGTCTTTCTGTCAGGCTTGCATTGTAGTGGGGAGTATGCTATAATGGGCTCACTCACTGAATTTAACCATTCACACACGATGAACGCAATTCCTAACGTACTGGCAGGGCGCTACGCCTCTGACGCCATGAAGTCCATTTGGTCCGCCGAGGGCCGCATTGTGCTGGAGCGCGAGTTCTGGATCGCCGTTATGAAAGCCCAGAAAGACCTCGGGCTGGATATACCGCAAGAAGCCATAGACGCCTACGAAAGCGTTAAGGAACAGGTGGATATTGAGTCGATTAACAATCGCGAGCGTATCACCCGCCACGACGTGAAGGCCCGTATCGAAGAGTTCTGTGACCTTGCCGGCCACCAGCACATTCACAAGGGCATGACCAGCCGCGACCTCACGGAAAATGTGGAGCAGTTGCAGGTGTGGCGCAGTATGCAAATTATTCGCGATAAGGCTGTTGCCGTGCTTGACCGTATGAGCAAGCATGCCTCTGCATGGCGCGATGTAGTGTTCGGTGCCCGTACACACAATGTGGCTGCTCAGGCCAGCACCATGGGCAAGCGCGTGGCTATGTTCGGTGAAGAAATCGTCCACTGGACCCACGCCTGGGTGAGCATGATGCAGCGCTACCGCGTGCGTGGCCTCAAGGGAGCAGTTGGTACGCAGTTAGACCAGCTTTCCCTCTTTGCCAAGAACCCCGCCACCGTTACCGAGCTTGAGAGCCGCATCTGCGCTCACCTTGGCATTGCTACCAAGTGGATGAATGTAGGGCAGGTATACCCCCGCTCGCTCGACTTTGAAATCATCTCCGGCTTGGTTGGCTTGGCCAGTGGCCCCAGCAGCTTCTGTAAAACCTGGCGCCTCATGGTGGGCCACGAGTTGTGCACAGAGGGCTTTGCCAAGGGACAGACGGGCTCCAGCGCCATGCCGCACAAGCAGAATCCCCGCTCTTGCGAGCGCGTAAACGGTTTCCATGCCATTCTTAAGGGCCACCTTACCATGATTGCCGGCATTATCGGCGACCAGTGGAATGAGGGCGATGTCTCTTGCTCTGTAGTGCGCCGCTGCGTGCTGCCCGATGCCTTTATGGCTGCCGATGGTTTGTTTGAGACCTTCCTCACCGTGCTGGACCAGATGGACATTTACAAGCCTGTGATTCAGACTGAGCTGAACCGCTATCTGCCCTTCTTGATGACCACCACCATCATGATGGCTGCGGTGAAACGCGGTGTAGGCCGCGAAGAGGCTCATGAGGTGATTAAGGAGCATGCCGTTGCTGTGTCGGATGACCTGCGCCGCGGCAGTATCTCTCAAAATGACCTGCTGGACCGCTTGGGTGCCGATGGTCGCCTTAAGCTCAGCCGCGAGGAGATTCAGGAGATTTACGACGCTAACGCCGGCGATACCGGCATGGCCGCTGCCCAGACAGATGCCTTCTGCGCCATGGTGCAAGAGCTCGCCACCGCATATCCGGCCGGCGTAGGCTACACCCCGGGTGCCATTTTGTAAAAAAGACAGCGTGTCCTCATCTGCATGGGTACCGAACAAGAGCGTGTTCTGTTTGAAAATGAAGCCTTTCGCCTGACTGCGAATGGTTTGGTGCAGAGCAATGGTCTTGTCGCTCAGTTGGAGGACGCGCACCACCTGCGCATTACCCGCAACGGGCAGCACCTGCGCACCGTAGAGGTGCCCGAGCTGCCCGCCGGGTATACCGGCATGCGCAGTAGTATTCCGGTTCTCTCTCTCATGTACCGCTTGGCAGTGAGAGAATTGCGCGCCAACATGCACCAAGACGCGTTGTTATTGGCCGGGGCTAACTGGTCGACGGTATGGACTCGCGATATCGCCTATTCCGCCGCGCTGGGGGCTACCCTCGTAGAGCCCTCTGCCGTTCGTAATAGCTTGATGTCACGCGTGAAAGACGATGTTGTGCTGCAAGATACCGGCACCGGCGGCGGCTGGCCAATATCTACCGACCGCGTGGCATGGGCCATGGGGGCTTGGTGCTTGTATGAATCTACGGGCGATACCGAGTGGCTGGCATACAGCACACAGGTGATGCTCAACACCATTGCTCAAGATGATGCAACCTTGTTCGCAGATAGCGTACTGCGCCCCGGTGAAACCTCTTTCATTGATTGGCGAGAGCAGAGCTACCCCTCCCATATGAGCATGGCCGATATCGGTGCCTCATACGCCTTCGGTACCAATGTGCTGCATTGTATGGCTCTGCGAATTGTTGCCCGTATGCTGTGCGAACAAGAGCGCCATCAAGAGGCTGCCCCCTATGCTCAGCGTGCTGCTGAGCTCAGCGCTGCCATTCAGGAAAACTTTTGGAGCCGCGCTAACATGCACTTCAGCATGTACCGCACGGCAGATGGCTATGCAGATGACCGCGTGGATTCCCTTGCCACGGCACTGGCCGTTTTCTGTGGTGTGGCCGGCGAGCATGCTCGCCGCGCGTTGGACTCCATACCGCGCTCTGCGTGGGGTACTCCCGTCTTTTCGCCTTACCGGGTAGATAACGTGAGCAGTTACCACAACCGCGCCGTGTGGCCGTTCCAAGAGGCGTATGTGATGCTGGCACATGCCTCGCTGGGCGATGCTGAGGGGGCTGCATTCTCCATGGCCTCTTTGCTGCGTGCAGCCTTGGCTTTCGGCACCAATAAAGAAAACTTCCATGCAGAAACCGGTGAGGCAGTGGATACTCTGCTGAACTCGGACCGCCAGTTGTGGAGCGTGAGCGGCATGCTCGGTATGTTCTATTATGGCTTGTTCGGTATTCAGTACGAGCATGATAGCCTCGTCTTCTCCCCTTGTGTGCCGCGCCAATATGCCGGTAGCCACTGGTTGACTAATCTGCACGTACGCGATATGGAGCTCAATGTGCATATCAATGGCTATGGTACGGAGATTGCATCGGTCATGATTAACGGCAAGGCCGGTTCTCATATCATACCGCTGGATACCAAAGGCCCGTTGCACGTGGAAATTGAGTTGATGCCCGTGGATGAGGAAGAGCCCCGTAGCTTCCCTGTGGCGCATGAAGATTTGCCGGAGCCCCAATGGGATGCCCCTACGGAATCATGCCTTTGCTGGCACCCTGTTGCAGAGGCAGAGGTGTATTATATTTTTGCTAACGGTAAAGCTATCGGTACCACGCACGATTGTAGTTACCCATTGAGCAAGAATGATAAACCATATAAGGTTTACCGTGTGCAGGCCGTTGCCGGTAATCGTACATCCGGTTTCAGTGCTCCATTTGAATGCTGCGCGCCCGGGGCCCGCCAATACCTGCAGCCGTACAGAATTGGTGAGCATGCAGAATATATCGTAGAGAATGAGCAAGCCTGGCTTAATACCGAGCCTTGTACCACCTTGCTCAACTATGAAAAAATAGCCTTGCCTGCGGGTAAATACGCCGTACGCGTGCAGTATTGCAATGCTACTGCCTCTATGCGGGATGGCGATACCTGCGCCTTGCGAGAGCTTCTGCTGGATGGAGAGCCGGTAGCTGTGGTGCCTTTGCCGCACCATACAGAGGCGTGTGAAACCACGGCCTTTGCCCATACGGCAGCCGTGCATGTTGAGGTGCCCGAGGGCGAGCACGTGTTCTCGCTGCGCTACAATCCCGCCACTTGCACCAATGCTAATGGTGCCGTTAATCAATGCATGGTGCGTGCTATGCAGATAACCCGCTTAGCTTAATTGATTTATGAGTGCTCCCTCCCCTTTCAGAGTTTTATTTGTTTGCTTGGGTAATATCTGCCGCAGTCCTGCCGCAGAGGTGATTTTCAATGCTGCCGTTAAGGCGGCAGGCCTTTCTCAGCAAATTAAGGTGGACTCTTGCGGCACGGCCTCTTACCATACCGGCTCTCGCCCCGATTCCCGCATGCTTGCCGCTTTAGAACGCGCCGGTTTTACTTACGGCGGTCACCGCGCCCGCACCTTCCGCCGCGCAGATTTCTCAGATTTCGACCTCATTATCCCCCAAGACCATTGCAATGAGGAGGATATACTTGCCCTTGCCCGCAACAGCGATGATGCAGCTAAGGTAAAAGGCATGTGGAATTGGTTTGCCGCTCAGGAAACCGAAAAAGACGTGCCGGACCCCTACTATGGTGGCCCGGCCGGATTTGATGCCGTTGTTGCACTCTTAACACGTGCTTCTGCGCTGCTGCTGGCAGATGTGCAGGCGGAGTTGTAAGCATGCCGCTACAGCGCCTTAATCAGAAATTAAGGCTTGGCGGCAGCTCTCTTTTTTGGGCGCCGGCAGCCATCAGCAAGTCGCTGATTTCAGAGCTGAATGTGCGGTCTAATACCGACATGCCGCGTTTGTCTTTGGCATTTACATCTGCCTTGGCTTCAATTAACAATTTTACCAGTTCAACATTGCCACGCCCCACAGCGAGGTGCAATGCCGTTTGGCCATCCTTGTTGGATGCATTGACGTTGACGCCTTGTTGAAGCAATATCTTGGCGCATTTTACAACTTCTTCATCATCGGTACCACGCATGATTACCATCATGAGGATGTTAGGGTCATTAAGCGTCATGCCTGCATCAATAAACAACTGCAGCACCTCTGCTTTGCAATTGCCGCGCAGGTGTTTGGCTAATCCTTGGCGTGAACACTCTATGCCTTTTTCTTTTAATTTTGCCTGCGCTTCTTGTATCTTCTTACGGTCAACTTTTTTTACCGTTTTCTGTTCGGCATTATCATCGCCTCCACAGGCTGTGATGCATACCGGAATGGTCAGGCAAGCTGCGGCAATTGCTAAGTTCTTGAGACTGCGTTTCATGGTTGGTCGCTTTCGGCTGATTATACGTTATTTTCAGATTTTGTCAATTGCATTTCTTATAAACGAAGCGACACAATCCGCAGATTGTGTCGCTTTGTATTCAATGTTGTAGAAAATGATATTATTGGGGTTGTACCACAACTGTGCCGCCGATTTCGATGGGCTCATCCTCACCTTCCTCATTCTCTGCCACGTCAGTGATGGTGAATTGGTTGGTGCGGAAGTCAATCTTGACAACGGGAGCGCCACGAAGGTCTGCTACCTCGCCGCCGTCTTCACCAACGGCCTGGTTGAAGAAGTTAACCAAAGTGTCGTTGCCTTCTTGAGAGAACTGGGTGGAGATGGTAAGGTCTGCCGTTACGGGTACGCCGTTCTCGTCGTAGTTCACCTTATAAGTATAACCGGCACGGCCACCGTTGTTGCCGCCTACACCAATCTGGCCATACACAGCCGCGGCTTCTTGTGCGATAATATTGCCGTTAGCATCCTTCTCGTCAACAATGGTATAACCGGAGAACTGCTGATCGGGGGTTACATACAACCAACCGGCAAGGCCGTTCTGCAGGATAATCATCTTAGCACCGCGGGCAAACTCGTTTGCCGTTACCTTGGTGGGGTCTGTGTCGCTACCGCCGCCGCAGCCGGGAAGAAGAATGAGAGTAGAAACTACTGCCAACAGAATACCGAAAAACTTTTTCATGTTTATAAAATGGTTAAAGTGAGATAACGTTACCAGTCTACCAGCTATGGGCCTCAAGTCAAGCAAAAATCTTTGAAAACATTTTTTTTTTACGTTCATGTGCAGATTAAATGAAAAAGCCACCAAACAAGCAATGTTGTTTGGTGGCTGAAACTGTATCAATAACGCAATCAGAGTGCCAATTTGTGGCGGAAATCGTCTGTTGCTTTCAGCTCTGCAATGAAAGCGACCAGCATGTCAATCATGCTTTCCACATCGGCCATATCGGCAGTTTCAACCGGGCTGTGCATGTAGCGCAGGGGCAGGGAGAAATTGGTGGCGGGTACACCGCTGCGAGAGCGGAAAATCTGATCTGTATTGGTGCCGGTGGTGCGGCCGCTGGTTTCGCGCTGCATGGGGATGCCGGCTTTGTCAACCACATACTCAATGCGGGCATTGAGGTTGGGGTGGCATGCAGGGCCGAAGCAGAGGCAGCCACCCTTGCCGAGCTTAACCTCGCCGTAGCGGGCGGTGTTAAGGCCGGGGCTGTCCGTGGCGTGGGTTACATCTAAGCAGATGGCGGCATCGGGCTGAATACGGTAGGTGAGCATGGCGGCGCCAATGCAGCCTACTTCTTCTTGTACGGTGTTGGCAAATACAATGTTCCACGCAGGTTCAATGCCTTGCTCTTTGATGCGGCGTGCGGTTTCTGCCAAGATAAAGCCGCACAGGCGGTCATCTAATGCACGGCATACCAAACGCTTGCCGTTGTTGAGCATGAGAGGGCCATCGCAATACACACCGCGGTCGCCCACGCGCAGACCGAGGGCTTCTACCTCCTCGCGGCTGTCGCACCCGAAGTCTACGTACAGCTCCCAGAGCTTGGGTGACTTGTCTTGGTCGTCGCGAATATGAATGGCGGTGTTGCCAATGACGCCTGTTACCTCGCCATCCGTGCCGAAGAAACGCAGGCGGCGGCCGCGGGCAATGGCTACGTCAGACCCACCGAGTCGCTCCACATACACAAAGCCATCTGTGCCGATATGGCGAATGGAGAAGCCGATTTCGTCGGCATGGGCATCGAGCATGAGGGTGGGGGCATTGGGCTGCTTGCTCTTGAGTACCGCCCAAGTAGAGCCGTATGCATCGCACTGTTGCTCATCGGTAAACGGCTTGATGTATTCTGCCCAAATGCGCTGGGCATCCATCTCCATACCGGTGGGGGAGGGGGTGTCCAGCAGGGTGGATAAAAAATCGAGTGCTTCTTCTGTAATCATAATGGTGGAAGGGTGATAGAGAAGTACGAAGTACAAGGTACAAAGTACGAAGTACAAAGTTGATGGTGTTAATTTTTTAAATGTTTGCTTTTGAGGGTCTTAATAGAGGCTGTCAATATGGCAGTTAACTCGCGAGCTTCTTCAAGTAACGGAAGTAAACGCTCTTTTTCGAATAGTTTGCCCTCTATTAACAGTTCAATCCAAAAGACACTTTCGTCTGCTTCTTCCTCTGAAATTTTGAGCTTATTCAGGAAATCTTTGTCACTTTTAGCAATTCTTGCCGCACGATAATTGGCCCCGACAGATGTGCCTGAACGCAGCAGTTGTTTCCCCAACACTTCAGCACCACTGCCCACTTTTGCAAGGGAGTGGTACAAGTTTATGATGCGCAGGGCAAATTGCTTTGTTCTGGCCTTTAAATCCTGTAAAGCCATATCATTACTTTGTACTTTGTACCTTGTACTTTGTACTTATTTACATGTTTTTGTAAGCAATATCGCTGCGGCGTTGAGAGCCGTCGAAGTCTACCTTGGCAGCCTCTGCATGGGCGCGGGTGCGGGCGGCATCCAGCGTTTCGCCTTGGGCTACAATGGCAAGCACACGGCCACCGTTTGTTACCCAGCCTTCAGCAGTCTTCTTGGTGCCGCAGTGGAACACGCGGGCCTCGCAGGCATCCAACCCGCTGATGAGGTCGCCACTGTGAGAGGATGCGGGGTAGCCGGCGCTGGCAAGTATGCAGCACACGCTCCAGCCCTCGTCAAAGCTGATGAGCTCGGGGGTGAACTCGCCCTTGGCACCGTTGAAGCAGAAGTTTGCCAAATCGCCACGCAGTAAGGGCATTACGGCCTCACACTCGGGGTCGCCGAAGCGGCAGTTGTATTCAATAACCTTGGGGCCTTGCGGGGTGAGCATCAACCCGAAGTACAAGAAACCGCGGTAGGGCAGGCCGTCCTTTTGCAAACCGGCAACCGTGGGGGCTACAATGGTGTCTTCAATGGTTTTGATGAGCTCTGCACTTGCCAGTTGGCGAGATGCCACGGCGCCCATGCCACCGGTGTTGGGGCCTTCATCGCCGTCTTGCAGGCGCTTGTAGTCGCGTGCCGGGCAGAGGATGAGGTACTTGTCATCGCAAATGGCACCGAAGATGGAAATCTCAGGCCCGGTGAGGAACTCTTCTACCAGCAGACGCCCCTCGCCGAAACGCTTCTCAATGAACACCTCTTGCAAGAACTCTTCAGCAGAGGCGGCATCGGGGCACACAGCCACACCCTTGCCGGCGGCCAAACCGTCGAACTTGAGCACGGTGGGGTATTGCCCGCCGATGGCGGCGACGGCGGCTTCGTAATCTGCCACGGCTGTTGCTTTGCCGGTGGGGATGTTGTGGCGCACCAAGAACTCTTTGGCAAACTCTTTGCTGGCCTCCAGCTGGGCGCTTTCCTTGGTGGGGCCCCAGCAAGGAATATCCGCGGCGTGGCAGCGGTTGGCCAACCCATCATCTTTGACGAGGTAGCTTTCTTCACCGGCTACGCAAAGGTCTATGCCGAGGCTTACCATTTGCTCCATGAGCCCATCCAGCCCATCGGCCTTAATGGCTGTGGCTGTTTGCAGAATGGCATCACTGCCGGGGAATGTATAAATCTCAGGCTTGCAAGGGCTTGCGGCCAGAGTCTCTACCAGCGCTTGCTCGCGCCCACCTTTACCGATAACTGCGATTTTCATGCTGCCATCAGTGTAGCATGCAAGTAGTTAAATGTCAATTTCAATTTGCGATCGCCGGTGGGAAAAGAGAGCACTTATTTCGGCCTGTGGGGCTCGAGGGTTTGTTTTGCCTCGTGTTCGCGTGTGCGAGCGGCTTGTTGCGCCAAGTCTTGCAGGTGTTGCTGCATGGCAAAAGGTTTATTTCGCGCTGCCGGCACTACTTGTGCAGAGGTGCCATCCGGGCGTATGACGTAGGCTTGAGCTGTGTCGTTAAAACAGGCCTCCAGTATGTCGCGTACGCGGTTGGATAAATCGCGGTTTTCGATGGGTATCATCAGCTCTACGCGGCGGTCCAGGTTGCGGCTCATCCAGTCTGCACTGGCTATGTATACCAATGGGTTGCCGGCGTTGCCGAAGCTGAAAATGCGGGCGTGCTCCAGGTAGCGGTCAATAATGCTTACAATGCGCGTGCGCACTTGCCCCTGCGGGGTGTCGGGGGTCCAACAACAGATGCCGCGCACATTTAATTGAATGCGTACCCCGGCTTGAGATGCCTTCTCCAATGCGCGCATAATCTCCTTGTCGTTCAGGGAGTTCATCTTGGCGTGAATGTGGGCGGGCTCGCCGCGTTTTGCGCGCTCTGCCTCGGCTTCTATCAGCTCTAACAGCCTTTTTTTCATCATGCCGGGGCTGGGGAATAGCTTGCGGAACCGCATCAGCTTGGTCAAGCCGGTGATGGAGTTGAAGAATTGTGAGGCATCGGCCCCCAAATGCTCGTTGCAGGTCAACAAGTTGAGGTCGCTGTACAGGGCGGCCGTGGTCTCGTTGTAATTACCGGTGCCAAAGTGGCAGTAGCGGCGCAATGCGCCGTTTTCTCGGCGTACTACCAAGGTGATTTTGGCGTGGGTTTTAAAGCCTTTGACCCCGTATACCACCTGTACGCCGGCTTTCTGCAGCTGCTCTGCCTGCATGAGGTTGCGGCTTTCATCAAAACGGGCTTTGAGCTCAACGAGCACGGTAACTTGTTTACCGGCCTCTGCGGCTCTGCACAGTGCTGCCACAAATCTTGAGTTGCGAGCCGTGCGGTACAGCACTTGTTTGATGGCCAGTACATCCGGGTCTTTGGCCGCTTCTTCTACAAAACGCACTACGGGTTCGTAGCTTTCGAAGGGGTTGTGTATTAATATGTCACCTTGGGCTATGTTGTCGAACATGCTCATGGTGGGGTCTACGGCAGCGGGGGGCACGGGGGTCCAGGCATCCATCTTCAGGTGCTCGTTGCCGGGGTCGTATGCCAAGCGCCCGAAGTCTACCAACTGCAAGGCTCCTTGCACGGGGTAGGTGCAAAACTCATCTGCCCCCACCATGTCAGCAATGCGGCGTGCAAACTCTTTCGGGGTGTTGGCCGGTATCTCTAAACGTACGCAATCGGAGAACTTACGTGCTACCAACACGGCTTCCATCTCTTGGGCAAAATCCCCGCCTTCTTCCTCTGCCACGGCTATGTCGCCGTTGCGGGTTACGCGGAAGGCGCTGAGGTTTACAATCGGCTCACCGGGGAACAAGTGGTTAATGAACTCGCTCACCATGTCCTCTAGCAATACGTAGCCATCTCGGCCCAAGGCGGCGGAGTGTACGCGGCGCGGCAGCGTCTCGGGCAACACCACTGTTACCATGCGCGTGGCTTCGCTGTCGGGGTCTCTCAGCTCCAGTGCTAAGATAATGTGTAAGTTAGGCAGTAGAGGCGGGCGCTCTACCTCCATGGCAAGCGGGGTGAGCAGCGGGGCTATGTTGTTGAGGAAATGCTCCTCCAGTGCAGCGTATTGTGTTTCGGTTAATTCATTGATGTGCAGAGGGCTGATGCCTGCTTGCTGCATCAGGGGCATGAGCTCGCGGTTCATCAGCATGTATTGGTCTGCCACCATACCCGATGCCCGCAGGCGTATCAGCTCCAATTGTTCGGTGGGGGCCAAGCCCGTGCGGTCTGCTGCGTATTTGCCGCTTTGGCGCAACAGCATGAGCCCGCCTACGCGTACTTGGAAAAATTCATCCAAATTGCTGGCGCTGATAGACAAAAATTTAACCCTTTCCAAAAGTGGCAGTTCTCGCCGGTATGCTTGGTCCAGCACCCGTTGGTTAAACTCCAGCCACGATATCTCTCGGTTAATATACATTTTGCCCTGCCGCGCATACATTTTTGCGCGCCTTTCAATTTAGCATATTCGGCGTCGGTTGACAAGCCGGAAGTTCTGCATAATTGCAAAGCAAACTGAGCCGGTTTAATACGGCACCGGGTTGCCGTTACGTTCTTTGAGGCCTTTACGCATGTTGTCCATCATGCGTTTGCCTTGCTTTGTATTTTGGCCTACCACATCGTAAGAGGGTATATGGTCGTTCCAATCCTCATCAGAGCGAACCGTTGCCCAGTGCTCAATGGGGTAACGGTGCCCCACGGGGTAGACGGCATCCAACCACTCGGTGGTATCGGTGCGGTCGGTCCAGTTGTCGGTGTCTATATCCTCTTTAGGTAGGTAGACGAGGCGGCCGGCGCGTTTCCACGCATCCAAGATAATGCCATCGGGCCATGCGCCATCGGCTGCTCTCAGGTAGACACAATTGTGTTCTCTGCCCGTTTCCCTTTTGTAGACGCAGCATCCTATCTCAAAGAAAGTAAGTGGGGTGCGTCTCAGTTCGCGGTACATATCGTGCTGGTAATGCCAGCAAAGGCCACGCTCTAAAGCATCATCGCTCAAGCTGTTTACCAGCCTGTTATTGCGCCAAGCCGGCCAACGGCGCGGCTGATTGATTCTGCCGATGGCTGCTGCTGCTTTGTAGGCTGTATCTGCCAGCATTTGAGCTTCTGCTTGCGCTTCGGGCAGGTTGCGTTGCTCTTCGGGCAAAAGGTTAATCAGCTCGTCTCTGAGGTTGCGGCGTTCTTGCAGTACAGCGGGGGTGTCCTCATAGCCGATAGGGGGGGCCGTTTGGCATGAGGGCAGGGTGCTTATGGCGGTGGCTGCCACAATGAGCTGTGCTGTAAAATGGCGCATGTATCAATAATTGATGGGGGAGTTCGGGTGCTCTTGGGCGCCTTTGATGATGTTACTCATCATGCTGCGATATTGCGGGGTAAACCACGCCTCCGGCCACCAAGAGTCGGTGTAGTTAGAAGAAAGCCCGAATATGGAGAGCTCATACCATTTCCTCTTATCTTGAATGGTCAGCCAGTGCTCCATGGGGTATTGGTGCCCTTCGGTGTATACTTCTGCCAGATAACGGGTTATGTTGTCTCGGGTTTTCCATTGGTCCGGGTTCAGGTCCCATGCATTGAATACCTGCAAGCGGCCATTCCATGGCCAAGCATCCAGTACCCATGCATGTGGCCACCCCGTGTGTTTCGGGGTTACATAGATGCAATTGTGCTCTTTCCGTGTGCCTATGTCTCTGCCGCAGCAGCCCAAGTCGAAGTATTTTAATGGTCGGCGGCGCAGTTCGCGGTACATATCATGCTGGTAATGCCAGCAGAGCCCGCGGTCTTGCAGGCGAGAGTTCACTAAATAATTGCCTGCCCACCCGGGGAAGTTGGAGTCGTTATGGCGGGCTATGGCTGCTGCCGCTTTGTAGGCGGTGTCAGAAATCCACTGCGCTTCTTGCTGCGCTTCGGGCAGGTCTCGCACGTCTTGTGGCAGCATGTTGAGTAGATTTTCTTGCAGCGTGGCACGGCGCTCCACCACCATGGGGGTGTCTACGTATGCAATCTGCGGCGGGTAGCAACTGCTCAGGCTCAGAGCTGCTGCCACACCGGCTGCCGTATATTTGGCAAGTTTTTTTGCTGCGGTCTTCATGCGGGCGCGCATTCTAGCATAACTGTTTGAAAATGGCAAGTGTATAGCCCCTACCATGACAAAAAAGCCGCTGCGTGGTGCAGCGGCTTTTTTCATATCTCTCAGAGGATAATGAAACTTAAGCCTCGGGAGCAACGTTGACGCGACGACCTTCGCGATCGAAGAATACGCGACCGTCAACCAAAGAGAAGATGGTGTAGTCGCGGCCCATGCCCACGCCCTTGCCGGGATGGAACTTGGTGCCACGCTGACGTACGATGATGTTACCGGCGATAACGGACTGCCCACCGAACTTCTTCACGCCGAGGCGCTTGCTGCGGGAATCGCGACCGTTACGAACGGAACCTTGACCTTTCTTATGTGCCATGACTAGTAAGAATCTATTGGTTTGTGGTTAATAATCAGGCGTTGATAGCGGTGATCTCTACCTTGGTGAGAGCGGCGCGGAAGCCCTTCTTCTTGTGGAAACCCTTGCGGCGCTTGAACTTGAAGGCAACGCCCTTGGCGCCACGAGCCTCTGCGTCAAGAACCTTGGCCGTTACTGTTGCACCGGCAACCGTGGGGGTGCCTACCTTTGTTGCGTCGCCATCCTCTACCAAGAGAACCTGGTCGAAGGTGGTCTCGCCGTCGTTCACCAGCCCGGAGATACGGTCTACGGTGAGCACGTCACCTACCGTTACTCGGTACTGCTTGTTGCCGGATGTGAAAACTGCGTATGCCATAATTTTCTGAATTTTAGGATTGCACCCGCTTATGCGGGCTGGCACATTATATACATGCCGAGCCTTTTGGCAAGTCTAAAATTAAAAAATTTTTAAAAAAATTGCAAAAAATGCATAAAATTTTCAAAAATGGGCCTATTTTCGTGCAATCGGAGGCCGATATGGTGGCATTGGGGCAACAATTAGCTGCTACCCTGCAAGGTGGGGAGGTATTAGGGCTGGTGGGAGATTTAGGTGCCGGCAAGACTCACCTGGTGCAGGGGATTTTGCAAGGGCTGGGTGCAAGCAACCCGGCGGCCAGCCCCACCTTCTCGCTCGTGCACGAGCACGCGGACGGGCGCGTGCCCGCTGCGCATTTTGATTTCTACCGCATGAAGAGTGAGGATGAAGCCCTCGGCATGGGGTGGGATGAATACCTGAGCAGCGGCAGTGTGTTGTTGGTAGAATGGGCAGACCGTTTTGACGGTGTGCTGATGCCCGAGGATACGCTGTGGCTGGTACTTAAACATGAGGGGGATACCGTGCGCAGCGTGACGCTTGCAGGCTAAAAGATGATTTGCCCCGGGTAAATTGTGATTTTAGACTTTCCAACGGCGTGATAGTGTGCTAGAATAACCCGCAACACAACGTGCATTAAACGTTAGCACCATTGATTTTATGACGCCGAAACACATTGTAGCCGTAATTGACTATGGCTCACAGTACACGCAGCTGATTGTTCGCCGTGTGCGTGAGCTGGGCTTCCTGGCCAAGTTGTATGCCTTGGAAGACCTGCATGAGATTAGCGAACCCGGGGCCATTATTCTCTCCGGCGGTCCGCGCAGTACCTCCGAGCCCGATGCCCCCGATATTGACTTTGAGTGGCTTAAGGCTTTCAATGTGCCCATCTTGGGCGTATGCTACGGCATGCAGCTGCTCAACATCAAGACGGGCGGTACGGTGCGTAGCAGCAACAAGCGCGAGTACGGCCCCGCCGCCCTCATCCCCGAGAAGCTTGAAGGCCTGTATGCTGATATGTCCCCCTCTTCGCAGGTGTGGATGAGCCATTCTGACACCGTTGACCACTTGGCCGACAATTGCAAGGTGATTGCCCGCAACAGCGATGGCGTGCCCGTATCCCTGCAGTGGGGTGACAGCATGTTCGGTATTCAGTTCCATCCCGAGGTAACGCACTCTCACGAGGGGCGCACCATTCTGCGCAACTTCCTCTCCCACGCCAAAGAGCTGGCTCCCTTCGATATCGGCGACTTCAAGCGCGAGCTTATCGACGACATCCGCGCCAAGGTAGGCGACAAACAGGTGGTGTGCGGTGTATCCGGCGGTGTAGACAGCACGGTGTTGGCCGTTCTGCTGCACGAGGCCGGCGTCAACGTGCGCTGCATCTTTGTAGATAATGGCCTGCTGCGCAAAGACGAGGCCAAAGAGGTGCAAGCCAACTTTGCCCGCATGGGTGTAGAGATTGAGACGGTAGACGCCTCTGCCCGATTCTTGGAAGCCTTGGCCGGCGAGACCGCTCCCGAGAAGAAGCGCCGCATCATTGGCAACCTCTTCATCGACGTGTTCTGGGACGCCGTGGGCGATGCCGAGATGCTGGCCCAGGGTACTCTTTACCCCGACGTGATTGAGAGCGCCTCCAACGCCAAGAGCAAGGCCTCCGTCATCAAGACCCACCACAACCGCGTCGAGCGCGTGCTCAAGATGCAAGAGGAGGGCAAGGTGATAGAGCCGCTCGCCTTCCTCTTCAAAGACGAGGTGCGAGAGCTCGGTGCCTCCATGGGCATTTCTCATGATATCCTGTGGCGCCATCCCTTCCCGGGCCCCGGCTTGGCCGTGCGCTGCCCCGGCGAGGTTACCAAAGAGCGCCTCGACATCATCCGCGAGTGTGATGCCATCTTTATCGGCACCCTCCGCAAGTGGGATTGGTACGACAAGTGCTGGCAGGCATACGCCGGCCTCATCCCCGTCAAGACCGTAGGTGTTAAGGGTGACGAGCGCTCTTACGAGTTCGCCACCAACCTGCGCGCCATTGTGTCTGAGGACGCCATGACTGCCGACTGGGTGCAGCTGCCCTACGACCTGCTGCGCGAGGCCTCTAACCGTATTCTCAATGAGGTGAAGGGCATCAACCGCGTACTGTTCGATATCAGCACCAAGCCCCCGGCATCCATCGAGTGGGAGTAAAGCCCCCACCCCATCGGTTTGTATTTTCATGCGGCTGCCCCATCAATCGGGGCAGCCCTTTTTACGTGATGCTATGATATAATTTAGTGTGATAAATCGGAGTTTGTCGGGCAGAATCATCCGAGCGTAAGCGAGGCGAATTCCTTAGCCCCGCAAACGCGGGGCGGCATATGTTAGCCCACGGTGGAGCTGCGTCAGCAGCGAAACCGTGGGTTATAATGATAATAAAAAGGAACCCCACCGGATGGTGGGGTGGCATAGAGGGTTGCCAGATGTCATAAGGTATTTATTTCTATTGTTTCGATTGCAAAATCATCGTAACTACTAACACCTCGCATTATGCCACCCCGCCATTCGGCGGGGTTCGGTCAACTTTTATTCTATACCCCCGGTTCCGCCACTGCGTGGCTTTACCGGGGGCTAGCATATGCCGCCTCGCCATACGGCGAGGCTCCAAGATTCCGCTCGCCTACGGCTTCCGTCTTCGCCCTGCGGGCACATCAAACCGCCCGATAAATTAGTATTTAACGGGCGGCGTCATCATTATGTCGGCGGCTATGATTATTTCGTTGTCGGTGTGGCAAAATCATTCAGCTCGGTGATTAACTCAGAGGCCATCTCGCCTTCTTTATCGGCAAGGTTGCGGGTTTCCTGCAGGTCATCTGCCACGTTGTAAAGGTGTCGCTTTTTGCCCTTGGTGTAGGCTTTGTAGGGGCCCTTGCGTATGGAGAGGGTGCGGCCGTTGTCTGCTTCAATAATAAAGGGGGCACCCTCCATATCTTGGCCGAGCAGGGCGGGCAGCATGTTGCGGCTGTCGGGCAGGGCGCCTTGCGGTATGTCAACACCTGCCAGCTCGCAAATGGTTCGGGCCAAATCCACTTGGCTCATCAGGGCGGGGCTCACCTCTCCCTTGGGGGTGTGGCCGGGCCAACACACAATGAAGGGTACGCGGGTGCTGCCCTCCATAATGCCGTATTTGCCGCCCGTAAGCTTGCCGTCTCGCCTGGTGCCGGCGTTCATGGGGGCCACGGGGTTGTGCCCTTTGCAGTCGCGTATGGAGCCGTCAAAATAGCCATCGTTAATCACGGGACCATTGTCGCTGGAGAAGATGAAGAGGCAATCTTCGTACCCGTTTTCTTTAAGCGCTGCGCGTACTCGCCCTAAGCAATCATCCATCTGTACCGTCACATCCCCGCGTATGCCCATTTGGCTTTTGCCTTTGAACCGGTTGTGCGGGTCACGCGGCACATGAATATCATTGGTGGCAAAGTACAGGAAAATGGGCTTGTCCATCTGTGCACTTTCGCGTATGAACTTGATAGCCTCCTCCGTCAGGCGGTCTGCCATATCTTGGTCCGTCCACAAGGCTGCTTTGCCGCCTCTCATGTAACCGATGCGCGGTATGCCGTCAATAATGGCGCAGTTGTGTTGCGGGCCGTTGCTACGGGCCCAAGGTTTCAGCAGCTTGGGGTGGGTACTGCCCAGCGGCTCGCCGGGAAACGGCTTATCGTAGCTCACCTCAATGGGGTCATTGGGGTCCAAATTCACCACCTTGCCGTTTTCAATGTACACACAGGGCACGCGGTCGCCCGTGGCGGCAAGAATAAAGGCGTGGTCAAAACCCACCTCATTGGGGCCGGGGGAGATGTGGTTGTTCCAGTCGGTGGGTTGTGTGCCGCGGCCCAGCCCCAAGTGCCATTTACCGATTACGGCCGTGCGGTAGCCTGCCTGCTGCATCAGCGAGGGCAGGGAGGCTTGCTCCTCCTTTGTGGGCAGAATCATTTTGGCATCGCCCGGCAAAATCTGCATGCCCTTTTTGCGCCATGCATATTCTCCCATCAACAGAGAGTAGCGCGATGGCGTGCACACCGAGTTGGTGCTGTGGGCATCCGTAAACAACAGCCCTTCTTCTGCCAGTGTATCCAAATGCGGGCAGGGTACCTTATCGCACCCGTAGGTGGAGGTATCATTGTACCCCAAGTCATCCGTGTAAAAGATAACTACGGCACGCGGTTTCTCCGCTGCCATCAGCGGCAGCGCCATCAACAAGCTTGCAAGCAGTTTCCGAAACATGATGGTAAAATCTTTCAGCATGTTTACGATACCATATTCTACCGTCTGTTGTCACGCTTTTTTGTCGTACCTGCAAATTGCCAAGGCTACAAAAAAGCCCCGTTCTCTGTGTGAGAACGGGGCTTTTTGAATCGATTTCCCTTTTCTTTAACGGAAGTTAAGGCCGCTTACACCCTTAGCCAAGGCATCCAGCACCGTCTTGTGGGCGGCGTCTACCTCAGCAGCGGTGAGGGTCTTCTTGGCATCGCGGTACAGGAAGGTGTAGGTCATGGCCTTGCGGTCTGCAGCCAGCTTCTCGCCGCTGGGGTCGCAGAACACATCCTTGAGGCGGCAAGATACCAGCAGCTTCTGCTTGGCGGCTTCCACAGCCTTGGTAATGTCGGCATGGCGGGTGGCGGCGGGTACCTCCAGAGAAGCATCGCGGGAGGAGCCGGGGAACTGGGGCAGGTCTGCGGCCTTGAAGGGGGCTGTGGCCACCTGCTGCAGCTTGCGCAGGTCAAGCTCGGCATAGTAGGTCTCCATGGGCAGCCCGAGGGCGCGGCACTTGGCCAGAGACAGGCGGGCAAAGAAGCCGCATGCCTGGTTGTTGATGGCGATATCGGCAGCCACGGCAGCGTTCTCACGCGGTTTCTTAACCGGGGTGAGGGTGATAGTGGCCTTGGGTACTAAAATGTCCAACACGGCGCGGATGTGCTCAAACCCGGCAGTGGCGGGCTTGGTGTCTGCCCAGCTGGCGGGGCCGAGCTTGCCGGCCATGAAGATGCCCAGCACCTCCGTCTCAATATCCTTGCCCTTGCCGCCGCCGGTGTTGCGGAACACGCGGCCGCACTCAAAGAAGCGCAGTACCTCTTGCCCTTGGTTGATGTTGCGGGCAGCCACGGAGATAAGACCCGGGGCGAGGGAGGGGCGCAGGGTGGAGTGGTCCTCAGAGATGGGGAGGGAGACGCGGATGATGTCGCCGTCCATCAACGGTTTGATTGGCAGGGCGTTGTTCACATCGGCAATGGTGGGGTCAATGCTCTCTGCGGCGATGAGCTTGAAGGTTTGGGCCTCCCAGAACCCGGCACCGGCAAGCTTGCGGCTCAGGTTCATGCGGTAGTCATTGGCGCGGTCGTGGGCGCTTTCCTCAACATAAATGGAGGTGTTGGTGGCGGGGATGTTGTCAATGCCGTACACGCGTACGATTTCCTCCAGCAAGTCGCAGCTGCGCTTGAGGTCCAGACGCCAGGGCGGGCAATCCCAAGTGCCGCGGCCGTCAATGTTCTTGAGACCCAAGTTCTTGAGGATGGTGATAGCCTCCGTATGGGGGATAGAGCCGTTGGTCATTACGTCCAGCTCTTTCCAGTCGAGCTGCACTTGGTCAAGGGCGTAGTAAATCTTGGCCTCGCTGCCTTGCTCTACCACGGTGGCGTTGGGGGCGTTCTCCTCGGGCACCAGGCAGGGGGCTTGGCCACCCACCAATACGGGCTCGGCAGTGCCGCCGCAGCACTCCAGAATCAGCTCTGTGGCGCGGGCTGCTGCGCGCAGTACATTCCACGGGGAGGTGCCACGCTCGAAACGGTAAGAGGAGTCGGAGCCCAAGCCGAGGCGGCGGCTCGTGAATCGGATGTTACTGCGGGCAAACCATGCGCTCTCCAGCACGATGTCGGTGGTTGCCTCGGTCACGCCACTGTCAAGCCCGCCCATAACGCCGCCCAAAGCCAGGGCTGCGCCGGAGGCATCGGAGATGACCACATCATCCGTGTTGAGGGTGTAGGTCTCGTTCATCAGGCTTACAAACTGCTCACCCTCGGCAGCACGGCGAATGTTGAGGCCACCGGTCAGCTTGGCGGCATCAAAAGCGTGCAGGGGATGGCCCAGCTCAAAGAGGCAGTAGTTGGTGATGTCTACCACGTTGTTGATGGGGCGCAGGCCGATGGATACCAAGCGGTCTGCCAACCACTGCGGGGAGGGACCTATTTTGACGCCGCTGATGCGGGTGGCGGTGTAAAGCGGGCAAATCTCCGGGGCGGAGAGGGTAATGTAGTCGCCGGCGGGCTTGGTTTCTACGGCACCCATGGCGGCAGAGGCGGGGTCTGCCTTGAGGGCGCGGCCGGTAATGCCGGCAAGCTCGCGGGCCATACCCCAGTGGCTCAGCAGGTCCGGGCGGTTCGGGGTAATCTCCAGCTCAAAAATGGTGTCGGTCTCAACAAAGTTGCGCACGGGGGTGCCTACCACGTATTCCTGCGGCAGAATCCACAGGCCGTGCTCTTTATCCGGCAAGCCCAGCTCGGAGCAAGAGCAAAGCATGCCACGGCTTTCAATGCCGCGCAGTTTGCCGTCCTTAATCTCCCAGCCGCCGGGCAATACGGAGCCGGGCAGGGCACAGGGGACTTTATCGCCCACTTTGTAGTTGCTGGCGCCACAAACAATCTGGCGCAGGGTGCCCTCGCCGGCGTCTACCATGCAAACGTTGAGGTGGTCGCTGCCCTCTACGGGTGTTTTCTCCATGACCTGGGCTACAACTACCAAATCCGTGGTTACGCCGCGCTCTTGGATGCCCTCTACCTCAATACCGGCAAAGGTGAGCATGTCGGCCATCTCTTGTGTGCCGAGCCCCTCCAGGTCAATATAGCTTGAAAGCCAATTCAGTGATACATTCATTGTCTGTGAAAATCTTGGGGTTAATTATTGGAACTGGGCGAGGAAACGCACGTCATTCTCGATGAGCAGGCGGATGTCGCGGATGCCCCAGCGAATCATGGCCAAGCGCTCCAAACCGATACCGAAGGCAAAGCCCGTGCAACCGCTGTACAGGTTCTTGCCCGTCTCTTTGTCGATGTTCTCAAACACGGCGGGGTTCACCATGCCGCAACCGGCAATTTCAATCCAACGCGGAGCCTGCCCGGCGGCCTGCAGCAGCACGTCAATCTCAAAGCTCGGCTCTGTGAAGGGGAAGAAGTGCGGGCGGAAGCGTACGGCGGTCTCGCTGCCGAACAGGGCTTTCAGGAAATACTCCAGCGTGCCTTTCAGGTCGCCCACGCTTACGTTCTTGTCCACATACAGACCCTCAATCTGGTTGAAGGCAGAGAGGTGGGTGGCGTCAATCGCATCGCGGCGGAAGGCGCTGCCGGGGCAAATGATGCGCACGGGCGGTGCCTGCTTCTCCATGGTGCGGGCCTGCACGGTGCTGGTCTGCGTGCGCAGTAGCTTGCCGCTGTCAAAATAGAAGGTGTCTTTCTCGTTGCGGGCGGGGTGGTCGTCCGGGGTATTCAGGGCATCAAAGCAGTGCCACTCGTCCTCAATCTCCGGGCCGTCGGAAAGCGTAAAGCCCATGCGGCGCAGCACGCGTACGGCTTCATCTCGCACAATCGAGATGGGGTGCAACCCACCGGCGGGCAGGG
This sequence comes from Akkermansia sp., assembly GCA_045124875.1. Classification (GTDB taxonomy): domain Bacteria; phylum Verrucomicrobiota; class Verrucomicrobiia; order Verrucomicrobiales; family Akkermansiaceae; genus Akkermansia. The sequence continues at coordinate 7,670 of JBGVMR010000044.1, read as the reverse complement.
TGGCACCCGGCATGGTAAAGTCTACCCCGGCTACGGCGGCGGCATCCAGCTCTGCCTGCAAGGCGGCCTTGCGGTCCTCCATAGCGGCGGTGATGATGGCGCGGGCCTCGTTAAGCATGGCACCCACGGCAGGTTTGTCCTCCTTGGGCACATCGCGCATGCCTTGTTGCACCTGTGTCAGGCTTCCCTTCTTGCCTAAGATACCCACGCGGGCATCCTCCAGCCCCTTCATGTCTGCTATTGCAGCAATCTGAGCCAAAGCGGCACTTTGTACACTTGCTATCCGGTCTTTCATAACTGTATGCGCCGTACTATACGCGCATACACGCGAAAGTCAAGCCCATTCCATGGCATGATAGGCTTATTCATTCGCCGTTGGTGGCTTCTGCCGTTTACTCGCTGTACGGTAGCAATCTCAATAAGCTTCGGTTGGCCTTATTGCGTGTCGTCGGCATCATAATCGCGCTCGTTGGGGCCGTACTGCGGCAGCGGGGCGCGGAAGCGTTCTTGCACATCGGCGGGCATTTCCTGCAAACAAGCCTCTACCTCTGCGGCAAACTCTTCATCTTGTTTTGCTCTGCTCAAAATGCTCCATTTGGCAGCCATTGCAATAATGTCAACATCCCCGGCTTCCGGTGGTATGGGACTGCGCCCGGCAGTTGGTATGGCCCAGTATTCGTAGGCGCCTTCTTCGGGGGGGGCGGTGCGGGTGGCACAGCGAATGAATGAAGCCAGCACTTCGCGATCTTTGCTTGCATCATATACACCCCAAGCCGTGTCTAAAATGTTGGCTTCTTCCACGCCGTTGTACAGAGTCTCCAAGCGGGTGAAATCCGGTTTTTGTTTGCCATGCAATCCGGCTGTTGCCGGCGGGTCGTATGTGCGCAGTTCTTCCAGCTCAGCGCGGGCTTCTTCCGTGTCTGCCATCCAAAGAGCAAGGACCACCATGCGCCGTCCATGCATATTAAGTTTGCCGGTGCGAGACAGCAGCAACGCTTGGTGTTGCGGGTATGCTTTTAAAAAGACGGATATATAGCCGGAGCGCCACGTCATGTTGTATGGCGTTGGATTTGTTCCTATGGCTTCGGCCAGTTGCAACAAATGCAGCGGCACTTCTTCCGTTTGAGGCGGGGTGGCTGCTTGTGCTTGTTGTTCTGCTGCGCAAAGTGGCAGACTTGCCAGTGTTGTTAAGGTAAGGAGCTTTTTCAACATAATATCTGATGGCGTTGGGGTGAGGGGCCCGGGCGAATCAAAACCCTGCACGGGCGCGAACATCTTTCAGCTCTTTCTGCACCGCAAGGTTTTTCTTTAATTTTGCCTTAAGCTGCTTTCTCTTTTCTGCGCTCATCTCGTTAAGCTCCAAATCAAGGCGAATGGCTTTTTCTTCGGCCTCCAATACATCCAAATAGCTCGCCATCCCGGCATTTACTTTCTTCCAAGTCTCTTGCACCTCTGTGTATTCAGAGGTCTTCAATTCCGTAAGATATTCCTTCATGCTCACTTTTTCGGCATATGCCAAGCCGGAACACATAAAGGCGACAATTATTGCGCTGTACAGGGCTTTTTTCATCATGGTTTAACATCGGTGTTGTTACAATGTTTTAAATACTATAATTTTTAATGAATGTCAAACAGAAAAGCCTTGCATCTCTTAGAAAATCTGTCAAACTGTCTGTGTGATTGTTATCATGAAGTGAAACGTGTATATGAAAGCCATTTCTTCTCTTTGTCTGTTGCTGAGTGCTGTGTCGGCAGTATCATGCACTACCCCTATTCCGTCGGCAGAGGCTCCGGCTTCCATGGCGGGGTGTATTTTGAGCCTTGATTACAGCAAATCTACGCATGACGGTTGTACGCCGTTTTTTCAGCAAGAGGTTTTTAATGTAGAGTTCAGCGGCCCTGATTTTTCCCAAAGTTACGGCCATGTTTGGCAATACACACGCACCTCTTCTACCACAGCTAAGCTGACTCGCTTCCATATGTTTGAGGAAGGTACTCTTCACTTGGTGTTTGATTCACCTACCACCGGCACGGCTACGGATGTCTCCGTGTCAGAATCCGGTACCTGCCGATTTTCTAATATCAGCTTCCGTATCAAAAAGGCCGCAGATGCCCATGTAGAATAACAATAAGGCGCATGCGGTTGCTCGCATGCGCCTTGTGTGAAAAGATGGGGCAAAAATATCTTAACCCTGAATGGCCTCGAAGGCCTGTTTGAGGTCGGCGATGATGTCTTCTGCGTCGTCAAATAGGCTACATAATCGGTTCCAAAGCGTCACCAAAGCGACACAAATGGCGACACAAATGGCGACACAAATGGCGTCACGATGGCGTCACAAATGGCGACACAAATGGCGACACAAATGGCGTCACAAATGGCGTCACCAAAGCGTCACCAAAGCGTCACCAAAGCGTCATCAAAGCGTCATAAATGCGCTTTCACCGTATCAACGTAATTACATCGAGATTCATATTTTACTAGATTCTGCTATTGTCCATACTCCACGTGATTTTGCTCCTACCCGTTCTATTATTCCCGAATTTATGTATAGCTTGATAATGCGTTGCACGGTACTGCGACTGATATTTAATTGCTCAGCAATTGCTTTTTGGGTAATGGCAGGGGCTGTTTTGATAAGTTTCAGCACTTTTAACTCTGTATCAGTATAGCCGCGAGAAGACTGATTCTGAGTGTTTGCTTTTGATTTTGAGGAATCCGGATAGAATGTAACAGTTAAATCTTCTCCCAAAAGGGAGAATTCGGGAAGCGGATATTTGTTTTCACTGCAATATTTGTTAACATTGTCAATGCCTCGCCCCCATGATTCGATATAACCTGCGCGGAAGAAAGTTTCGGCGATGAGGGGATTATATGGCTTTGATTGATGATGAGTTGTAAGACTCTCTTGGGTCCACCCCATGGGAAGTATGCAACAGTTGCTGATTCTCAAACAATCATCATCTACTCGAATTTGAATGGGGGTGCAACCTACCCAATTATTGTGAACTAAAGCGTTGAATACAATCTCTCTGACCGCTTCGCGCGGGTAGGGATATCGTTCTACTCGGGTATCTTTGTGGTAGGAAATAGTTGCTTTTAAGTATTTGAGGTACAATAAATCAATGACGCGGTCTGCTATCACGAAAAGCGAGCCATGAATCTCGTCGTGATACAAAAGGTTGGCCTGCTTATCAAGTCTGCCGATTTTAACATAGCTACCGATTTGGATTTTCTCCGGTTCTCGGTAAAAGAGCATGACAGCGGCGCGGGTTAAGAGACCGTTTTGAATGAGATGAAGTCTATCGAGTAACTCTATGTTATCGCTGGTAAGTTGCTCGGGGCTCAAACGCTGGCTGCGTTTTGCTTCGCGCTTGAAGATGGAAAAACTCTCATGATCTAAATCTTCTACATGTATGCTTGGCGCCAAAGCAGCATCCCAATGAGTTCCGTTTTTCCTTAATAGAAAATCATTTAGGGTTGCTCCTTTCAGAATTTGTTTGGTGCTGCCACAGCGGTAATGATATTCACCCTTGTAGCTTACGGGGATAGAACTGGGGGCAATGTTGATTTCCAGATAATGCACTCCATGCTGAGATAATAGGTTGACGTCTACCATAATACCGAGAGCTGCAATAACCTTGTTAGGGATATCTTCCATCAACTTGCGGTAATCTTTTACTCCGGTGACGTTGCCGTTGTCATCCAGACCAATATAGATGCGCCCGCCCTGAGCATTTGCAAAACCGCAAATCCACTTCAAGTATTCATCTCGCCATGATTGTTTCCACTCGATATTCTGATCTTCCGGCATATATATATGATTCCCTATGGGGTAAGATTATCAGTTTAAACGAGAAATGACAAGTCAATTTTACTCGTTTGCAGGGGCAGGTTTATGAAAAACAAGGCGCACACGGTTGCCCGCATGCGCCTTGTGTGAAAAGGTAGGGTAAAAGTGCCTTAGCCCTGAATAGCCTCGAAAGCCTGTTTGAGGTCGGCGATGATGTCTTCTGCGGCCTCAATACCCACAGAGAAACGGATGAGGTCGGGCTTGACGCCGGCTTCAATCAGCTGCTCATCGGTGAGCTGGCGGTGTGTGTGGCTGGCGGGGTGCAGCACACAGGTGCGGGCATCTGCCACGTGGGTGACAATGGCAGTGAGCTTCAGGCTGTCCATGAACTTGATGGCGCGCTCGCGGCCGCCTTTGATGCCGAATGTTACCACGCCGCAGGTGCGGCCACCGTCAAACTGGCGTTGGGCCAGCTCGTAGTATTGGTTGTTGGGCAGGCCGGCATAGTTAATCCACGCCACGTCATCCTGTTGCTCCAAGAACTCGGCCACCTTTTGGGCATTTTCGCAGTGGCGAGGTACACGCAGGTGCAGGGTCTCCAAACCGAGGTTGAGCAAGAAGGCATTCATGGGGGAGGGGATGGAGCCCAGGTCGCGCATGAGCTGCACGGTGCATTTAGTGATGTAGGCACCCTTGCCGAAGGCGTCGGTGTACACCAGCCCGTGGTATGAGTCGTCCGGCTGCGTCAGGCCGGGGAACTTGTCGGCATGGGCAGCCCAATCAAAGTTGCCGCTGTCAACCACAACACCGCCCACTTGCGTGGCGTGACCATCCATGTACTTGGTGGTGGAGTGCATCACGATGTCGGCGCCGTGTTCAAACGGGCGGCAGTTCATGGGGGTGGCAAAGGTGTTATCCACAATCAGCGGCACGCCGTTCTTGTGGGCAATGTTGGCCATCTTGCGGATGTCGAGCACCTGCAGGGAGGGGTTGGAGATGGTTTCTGCAAACACGCACTTGGTGTTGGGGCGGAAAGCCTTCTGAATCTCCTCCTCGGGGGCATCCTGGTCTACGAATGTTACCTCGATACCCAGCTTTTTGAAGGTGACGGCAAACAGGTTGAACGTGCCGCCGTAAATGGCGCTGCAAGAGATGAAGTGGTCGCCCGCCTCGCAGATGTTGAAAATGGAGTAGAAAGAAGCAGCCTGCCCCGAAGAGGTGAGAATAGCAGCCACACCGCCCTCAAGCTCGGCTATCTTTTTGGCCACACACTCATTGGTGGGGTTTTGCAGGCGGGTGTAGAAGAACCCGGCTTCCTCCAAATCGAACAGGCGTGCCATCTGGTCGCTTGTCTCGTACTTGAATGTGGTAGACTGGTAGATTGGCAGCACGCGGGCTTCGCCCTTCTTCGGCTGCCATCCGCTTTGTACGCAAATGGTGTCTCTGTTCATAACGCCCGAAAAGTTAGCATAAATGCGCTTGCTCTGCAAGACTATACTTTGGCAGTAGGAATTATTTTTGTGAGTTTCTACTTTGTACCTTGTACCTTGTACTTCGTACTTAATCATATCTGCTTGACATTTACATAGCCCTCCTGTATACTCTCCGCCCGTATGGAGAACCAGCCCACCAATTACGATCTCTCGACGCTTGACACGGAGGCCATGCGCAGCCGTCTTTCCGAGCTCGGGAGCTATCTTTGACCTCGCAGCACTTGAATCTAAAGTAGCTGAGCTTGATGAACGCATGAGCGCCCCGGACTTTTGGGATAATCCCGCCGCCGCCCGCGCCCTCATGGCCGAGATTAACCCCCTTAAGCGCCGCTTAGAGCAGTTCCGTGCTCTTGAAAGCGGGCTCGAGGACGTAGAGGTTGCTATCGAAATGGCCAAGGAAGACCCCGACATGGGCGCCGAAGCCGCCGGCGAGGCCGCTGCTTGGGAGAAACGCTTGGAGGAGTTCGAGCTCATCACGCTGCTCAACGGCCCGCACGACAGCTCCGGCTGCTACGTTACCATCCACGCCGGTGCCGGTGGTACAGAGGCCTGCGACTGGGCATCCATGCTCTTGCGCATGTACCTGCGCTATTGCGAGCGCCATGGCTTCAATACCGAGGTGATGGAAAGCACCGATGGCGATGAGGCCGGTATCCGCTCCGTCACCTTCAAGGTAGATGGCGAGTATGCCTACGGCTACCTCAAGAACGAGCGCGGTATTCACCGCCTGGTGCGTATGAGCCCCTTTGACTCCGCCGGCAAGCGCCATACCTCTTTCTGCTCTTTGGATGCCACCCCCGATATCTCCGACGATGTGGAGATTGAGGTGAAGGAGTCCGATGTGAAGATGGACACTTATCGCTCCGGCGGTAAAGGCGGCCAGAACGTGAACAAGGTGGAAACCGCCGTGCGTCTTACCCACCTTCCCACCGGTATTATCGTGGCTTGCCAAACCCAGCGCTCCCAGCTGCGCAACCGAGAGGAAGCCATGCGCATGCTCAAGGCCCGCCTCATTCAGTTGGAGGAAGACCGCAAGCGCGCCGAGGCAGACCGCCAGTACTCCGAAAAGGGTGACATTGCCTGGGGTAACCAAATTCGCTCTTACGTGTTCCAGCCATACCAAATGGTGAAAGACCTGCGCACGGGCGTAGAGTCCGGTAACATTCAGGATGTGATGGACGGCAATATCGATGCTTACATCGAGGGCATGCTGCGCCACAACATGTAATTGATGATTTTGAAATTTTGATTTTGAATATACTCGCGTTGTGCAACGTTGCAGATAGTTGCCAACGCGAGTAGTTTTCAAGCCGAACGGTAAAATCCTAAAATTAAAATGCTGCAAATCGACGTCCTCACACTCTTCCCGGAGCTTATCAGCACCCCGCTGTCGCAAAGTATTATGGGGCGCGCTGCCGATAAAGGTATTATCGAGGTGCGTGCCCACCAACTGCGTGATTGGGCTACGGATAAACACCGCCGTACAGATGACTACCTGTGCGGGGGCGGGCAGGGCATGCTCATGAAGTGCGAGCCTCTCTTTGCAGCCATCGAAGAACTGCGCCGAGAGAACACGCGCGTTATCCTCATGACCCCGCAGGGGCGCGTTTTCTCTCAACCCGTGGCAGAAGAGCTTGCCGCCCCCTGCGTAGCGGGCGAGGATACCCACTACATTTTTGTTTGCGGCCATTACGAGGGCGTAGACCAGCGCGTGATTGATACGCTGGTGGATATGGAGCTCTCCATCGGCGACTATATTCTCACCAACGGTGCCATTGCCGCCGTGGTGGTGATAGATGCCATTGCCCGCCTGCTCCCCGGGGCATTGGGCGACGCCCGCAGCTCAGAGGAAGAATCCTTTGCCAACGGCTTGCTCGAGGCCCCCGCCTACACCAAACCCAACGTGTTCCGTGGTATGCCCGTGCCCGAGGTGTTCCTCTCCGGCAACCATAAGGCTATTGCAGAGTGGAAGCTTGAGCACGCTCTTGAGCGTACCCGCACCAACCGCCCCGACTTGTACGAGGCTTGGGCCGCTGCCCATCCGGAGCATTTTGCCCCGAAAAAGAAGAAAAAAAAGCCCACCCCGCTCACCCATTACAAAAACCGTAAAGCGCCCGAGCAAGCCCCCGAGTAAACCCTTGCGCTCTGTCCCGTTTGCGCGGTGCCGGGTTTGATTTGAGTTTGATAAATCGGAGTTTATCGAGCAGATGGCTCGCGTTAGCGAGCGGAATTTTTGAACCCCGCGCATGCGGGGCGACATACAATAGCCCGGCGGTGGCGCCCCGTAAGTCAATTATGAAAATGAAAAAGGTGAAATTTTATGCCACGCTACGTGGGGAAGGGCTCATTACCGCCCTTCCCCACACCCCTTCCTGCTAGGGTGTTG
>JBGVMR010000043.1:0-21002 GCA_045124875.1 Akkermansia sp. | reverse complement strand
ACGATATACGAGGTACGGAGTTCAGAGTCAGGCGCCTGTGGCGCAGTGTTGCAAAGCCGCGCATGAGTTGCCGCTGTCATTACGGCTGTATGCCTAACTATTACTTCGTATTTTGAATCTCGTAACTCGTACTTCAAATTACTTGGCTCATCTTCTTTACAACTTTCCAAAAAACCGGTGCCGTGGTATAACCCCCGCGGCACCGGTAAAAAAGTTTGTTGTGATATTCGGCTTGTATGAGTGTTAAACTTTAAACATCAAAGATTCAACATCAAACATTACTTCTTCATTGCCGCGCGGATAAGCTCTGCGCACTCGGTATGGTCGTGGAGCTCGGCTGCATCAAGGGCAGATTCAAGGTTGTGAGTTGCTCCTTTCTCGAGCAACAACTGTACGATATCCTCATGGCCAGCCAATGCAGCGCCCCAAAGCCCCTTGTCCGGGTTAGCACCTTTCTTGAGCATCAACTGTACGATGTCCATATGGCCACCCGATGCAGCGCGTCTAAGCCCCCAGTTGTAGTCAGTAGCGCCTTTGGAGAGCATGAGCTGTACGATATCCATATGGCCACCCAATGCAGCGCCTTCAAGCCCCCAGTCCGGGTTAGCGCCTTTATTGAGCATCAACTGTACGATATCCATATGGCCACCCTCGGCAGCGCCATGAAGCCCCCTGTTCGGGTCAGCGCCTTTGGAGAGCAGCAACTGTACGATGTCCATATGGCCACCACGAGCAGCGCCATAAAGCCCCTGGTTGTAGTCAGTAGCGCCTTTGGAGAGCAGCAACTGTACGATATCCATATGACCATCCACGGCAGCGTTCTCAAGCGCACAGTCCGGGTTAGCGCCTATGTCAAGCATCAAATCTACGATGTCCAAATAGCCACCTAATACAGCGCCAGTAAGCCCAGAGTTCGGGGCAGCGCCTTTATTGAGCAGCAACTGTACGATATCTATATGGCCACCCATGGCAGCGCCCCTAAGCCCATAGTCCGGGTGGGCGCCTTTGTCAAGGCATTGCAGTACCAGCTCTTTGTTACCGGCGGCAGCGGCACCCGTACAATAGATACCAATGTGTTTTTTATCTTTCAGACTTTCTAAAGTAACAGTATCACCCTCATACCCGGCGCGTAAAATCTTTATTTCCTTTTCCGAGCCTCTCCAATATTGGCATAACTTATCGAGAGGAGATACCGTGGCTGTAGCAGCATCGGCAGAGGCTGTACCAGTACTTGGCGCAGCGGTATCAGTGCTTGGCGCGGCAGTATTATCATTCTTCTTTGCCGCGCGGATAAGCTCTGCGCACTCGGTATGGCCGAAGAGCTCGGCTGCTTTAAGGGCTGAATCAAGGTCAGTAGCGCCTTTGGAGAGCATGAGCTGTACGATGTCCATATGGCCACCACAAGCAGCGCCATAAAGCCCCTCGTTGTAGTCAGTAGCGCCCTCGTCGAGCATCAACTGTACGATTTCCATATGACCACCCACGGCAGCGCTCTCAAGCCCCAAATTGTAGTCAGTAGCGCCTTTGGAGAGCATCAACTGTACGATGTCCATATGGCCACCCGTAGCAGCGCCAAAAAGCCCCCTGTCGTAGTCAGTAGCGCCCTCGTCGAACATCAACTGTACGATTTCCATATGACCACCATATGCAGCGCCACTAAGCCCATTGTTGTAGTTAGTAGCGCCTTTGGAGAGCATCAACTGTACGATATCCATATGGCCACCCATGGCAGCACCAACAAGCCCAGAGTTCGGCTTTGCGCCTTTATCAAGGCATTGCAGAACCAGCTCTTTTTTTCCGGCGGCAGCGGCACCCGTACAATAGATACCAATGTGTTTTTTATCTTTCAGACTTTCTAAAGTAACAGTATCACCCTCATACCCGGCGCGTAAAATCTTTATTTCCTTTTCCGGCTGACCCGATAATTTCGAAAAATTGCATATCTTATCGAGAAAAGATTCTGTGGTTATAGAGTTGCCGGGTGCAGCAGCATCCGTGCTTGGCGCGGTGGTATGATCATCCTTGCAAGAAGTGAGTATACCCGGCACTGAGAGGAGGGAAAGAAGAAGTAATGCGCGTTTCATCATGTTTTTAATGGTTGGTTGTTGATAAAGAGTACCAAAAATCAACATCTATCAGCCAAGAAGAAAAATAACACGTTTTTTCATTTAATTCAAGCAGTATCTCGGCAAAAAGTGTAGAAGCCCCACAGATGACAATACAGGTAATGCCAATGGGAACCTCTGCACACCGGGGCACAGAAAAATGTATTTTTTAACGCCCTGTTAAACATTTCGGGTGATAAATCGGAGTTTGAATGTACGAATGACGATACACAAGGTACGAAGTTCAGAGTCAGGCGCCTGCGGCGCAGTATTGCAAAGCCGCGCATGAGTTGCCGCTGTCATTACGGCTGTATGCCTAACTATTACTTCGTATTTTGAATCTCGTAACTCGTACTTCAAATTACCTGGCTCATCTACTTTACAACTTTCCACAAAAAACCGGTGCCGTGGTATCACCCCCACGGCACCGGTAAAAAAGTTTGTTGTGATATTCGCCTTGAATGAGTGTTAAACTTTAAACATCAAAGATTCAACATCAAACATTACTTCTTCATTGCCGCGCGGATAAGCTCTGCGCACTCGGTATTGCCCCATCTCTCGGCTGCTTTAAGGGCTGAATCAAGGTCAGTAGCCCCTTTGTCGAGCAGCAACTGTACAATATCCATATGCCCACCCTCTGCAGCGTACCGAAACCCATCGTTGAGGTCAGTAGCGCCTTTGGAGAGCAGCAATTGTACGATGTCCATATGGCCACCCAATGCAGCGCACTCAAGCCCAAAGTTCGGGTCAGCGCCTTTATTGAGCAGCAACTGTACGATGTCCATATGGCCACCCCCAGCAGCGCCACTAAGCCCCGCATCCGGGTCAGCGCCTTTATTGAGCATCAACTGTACGATGTCCATATGGCCACCCCATGCAGCGCCATAAAGCCCCCAGTTGTAGTCAGTAGCGCCTTTGGAGAGCATCAACTGTACGATATCCATATGGCCACCCTCGGCAGCGTACCGAAGCCCCCAGTTCAGGTCAGCACCTTTCTTGAGCATCAACTGTACAATATCCATATGGCCACCCCCAGCAGCGCCCCAAAGCCCCACATCCGGATCAGCGCCTTTATTGAGCATCAACTGTACGATATCCATATGGCCACCCAATGCAGCGCCAACAAGCCCATAGTCCGGCTTTGCGCCTTTGTCAAGGCATTGCAGTACCAGCTCTTTGTTTCCGGTGGCAGCGGCACCCGTACAATAGATACCAATGTGCTTTTTATCTTTCAGACTTTCTAAAGTAACAGTATCACCCTCATACCCGGCGCGTAAAATCTTTATTTCCTTTTCCGAGTAACTAAATAATTTCATAAGTTTAAATAAATTGTCGAGAGGAGATACCGTGGCAGCATCATCCTTGCAAGATGTAACCACACAGGGCACCGCGAGGAGCGAAAGAAGAACTAATGCACGTTTCATCATGTTTTTAATGGTTGGTTGGTTGTATAAGAGTACCAAAAATCAAAAATCCATCAGATGAAAGAAAAATAACACGTTTTTTCATTCAAATCAAGCAGTATTCAAGTAAAAATAAATGACAATACCGGTAAATACAAATGGAGTACGGGGGAATTGTATTTTACGACACGACTAACATTATCGGGCAGTTGCGCTACGCAAGCGAGTGGAATTCAAAAAGCCCCGCAGCGTGAGGTGCTGCGGGGCTTGGATTTAGGTTGAATGAAGAAGCTTACTTTTTCTTGCCGGCTTTTTTGATTTTGGCAGGCTTGGCGGGCACTTCCTTGCCGGTGACAACGGTCTCGAGCGGGATGCGGATGAAGCCGATGCCGCGGCAACCGTTTTTGCCGTTGGTGTGGCAGGTTTCGTAGAAGATACCCACGTGCTTGTCATCGGTCATGGCAATGCAAGAGTAGCCCATGCACTGGCGCACATCGTACAGGTAGCCCTCGTTCCAGGTCTTGCCGTCATCGTGAGAGGTGCGGATGGTCATGTGGTTGCGGCCGCCGCTCTTGGGGTTGGAGAAGAGCACGAGCTCGCCGTACTTCTTGGTCTTAACCTTAACGATGGAACCCTGGCAGGTGGGCTCTTGCAGGGCGCTGAGGTTGGTGGAGTGCGGCTGCCAGGTTTTGCCCAGGTCCTTGGTCACATAGACAATGCGCTTGCCTTGGCGGGCCTCGTTGCGGCAGTTGATCATGATAGAGCCGTCTTGGAGCTCAATCACCTGGCACTCGGAGGTGCTGTGGGGCACGCCGTTGCCGTATACCCAGTTTTTGCCGCCGTCCTTAGAGTAGCAGATGGTGCTCATGCACTGCGGGTTGGCGCCGCGCTCCCAAATCTGGGCGGGGAATACGATGGTGCCGTCTTTGAGGGTGATGCCGTTGCCGGGACCGGCGAGAATCGTGGTCCACTCATCCTTCTTGATTTGGTTGGTGGGGTTCACGTGCTCTTTGGCCCAGGTCTTGCCGTCGTCATCACTGTAGGTCATTTCCCACTGGCCGGTTGTTTTGGGGTCAAAACCGGTCTTAGAGGTCCACAGGGATGCACCGCCGCCGAAGTGGCAAGCCAAGGCCTGCATCCAAATGCGGCCTTTTTTATCCTGTACAATGCAGGGGTCGCCGCAGCCGTTGTCGTGGCCGGGGCCGGAGTCCATGCCTACGTAGGGGGTGGTCCAAGTTTGGCCTCCGTCTTCAGAGCGTACCACAGCTACGTCAATGTCGGCGCAGAGGTCGCCCTCGTGTGTGTAGCGGGCATCAAAGCAGCCCACCAAAGCGCCGCTCTTGGTCTGAATGAGGCCGGGAATACGGAAGGCGATACTGTCGCGCTCGCCGCCGGCAGTTTGGTTGCCCACGGCCTCACCGGGTACGGCTACCAAGTAGCCCACGCGCTGGGTTACGGGAGAAAGCTCTGCATTGTATGTGGTGCCGTCGATGGTGGTTACCATGTCGCTGAAGGTGATGGTGCCGCCTACCAGTGCTTTTTCTGAGGGCTTCACATCTACCCACAGGTAGCTTTGGCCGGCAGGTACATTGCCCTCGCAGGTGACGGTTACGGTGCCGTCTGCGGCAGGGGTAGCGGTGCCGAACACGACACTGTTGCTGAAGTCCATACCCTTGTCATTACCGGTGCGGATGGTGACGCTCTCCACATTGGCGGGGTCGTCAATCTTGAGGGTTACTTTCTCAAGTGCCTTGGGGTCTGTGGAGCCGCCGGTCTTTACCTCAATACCCATTACGGGGTTGAAGTGAGCGCGCTTCATGATGGGGTATACACCCGGGTCAATGCCGGTGACGGATTTGATGACCATGGGGCCATCCATGATGCAGAAGTCATCAATGATGATGCCACCCTTTTCATCGGAGGTGCATACAAACTTAACGGCGGTGGTGCCGGCGGGCAGCTTGGCTTCTGCATGCAGGTGGAAGCCGCCTACACCCACATTGTTGTTGTGTACCAAGCGCTGCTCACCCTCGGGGGTGACGGCGATGAAGGCGAACTCGAAGGGGGCGCGGCGAGTCCAACGCTCTGCCCAAAAATCGCAGGGTGTTTCTTTGGTAAGCGGTTTTTCCAAGGCGATGGTGACGCTCTTATCCTTGCCACCCATGATGTGCAAGGCGCCGGAGCCACTGCGGGCCTTGCCTTTCAGGATTTCGGCATGCCCGGCCTCTGCGCTGATGTTGCCGTACATTGTCTCCCCACCCGTGATTTTACCGGCGGGCAGAGACTCAAAACTTTCCGTAGCCGTTACCAGGCCACACGCCAACAGACTGAAGATGGTGTGTTTTAACATACACCACCTATCTATCATAAATCATACCGAATTACAAGTTATTTTTTTGGGGATGCTATGCTAAACTTTGTGGGTGTTAAATTTGAGTTTAGCGGGCAGATGGCTCGCGTTAGCGAGCGGAATTTTTGAGCCCCGGCCAAGGGGCGGCATACAATAGCCCGGCGGTGGCGCCCCGTCGGGGCAGAACCCCGGGGTAAGATGAAAAATATATTGGAACCCCGGCGAGGGGTGACATAATGCGTGGTGTTAATATTCACGCTGATTTTGTAATGATACAATGCATGAAAAATAAAAACCTTACGCCATTAAGAATAAACAATACTTATGGGGGGATGCCACCCTGCTGTCGGCCTCAGCAGCTGCGCTGCTTCGGGCTCCGAGATTCTTTTCTACCACTACCACGGGTTCCGCTGCTAACGCAGCTACACCACGTGGCTACTGGTCCGTCGCCCCGCTATCACGGGGCTCTTAAATTTGGTTCGCTACGCTCACAGCATCACATCATACACCCCGACAAATTACAATTTACAGGGGTGGTGCATCTATCAACAGACATCTTTAACAGCGCCTTATTGAAAATAAATCGGTAAAAAACCAATGGCTTCTTTTTTTTGTGGAATGTATGTAAGTGATTGCCACTAAATATTATTGCGTGTTTGCCAATAATTGTGCAGCTTGGGTGGCGCAGAAGGCAACGCAGCGTTCGCAGGGGCGGGCGTCGTAGTAGGCTTGGGTGCGTTCGTTGGGGCGGGCGTCCTCTTGTGTTTGGGCATCCAAGTGCAGCAGCTCTCGGCAGGTGAGGGTGCCGAACTCTGCCTTGAAGGCATCTGCCAGTTCTCGCACGAGGGCGAAAATCACTTCTTTTTCTTCGGGCACCCCGCAGAGGTTACCCTTGCAATGGCCTGCCACCATGGTGAGGCCGCTGAACGCCCCGCACATACCGCGCATGCGCCCCACACCTGCGCCGAAACCGGCGGAAAAGCGCAGGGCTTGCTCCTCGCTTATGCCCATCTCTTGTGCAAAAGCGGCAAAGACGGACTGGGCACAATTAAAGCCTTGGTGAAAATAGGCCAGCGCGCGTTCTGCTGCGGGGGTGTTCATATGGGGTGCTTACTTTTTACGGCCTTTCTTGCTGCCGGCAAATTTGGTGTAGAATCCATCTCCGCTGCCGCGTGAATCGCGCTTGCGGAACCCGCCCTCGCGGCGGGCGCCTTCGTAGCGGTCAAAGCGCTCGGCTTTTTCTCGGCGGGGACCGTTGGAGAAACGCTCTGCTCGCTCAAAACGGCTACCGCGGTCGAAACGCTCACCGCGCTCGGCACGGTCGCGGCGCTCGGGGCGGTAGCCGGCATCGGCAGAGGAGCGGCGGTCTCTCACATTAACGCGGGGGCCGGCATCTTGACCGGGAATCCCTTTATCCTCGCGAATATTCACCTCGTACCCGCAGATATTGCAGGTGGCAAGGCGCTCGCAAAGTTGCGGGGCAATTTCGGGAGAAACCTCGATGATGGAGTGCTTAAGGAAAATCTTGATATCACCCACGCATCCCTTGGGTGCACCACCCTCGTTGTAGAAGAGCCCGGCAATATCCTTGGGGCGAATGCCGATGAGCTTGCCGCCGTTCATAAACAACTTGGTGCTTTCTTGCAGGGTGCTCCAGTCGTTGCCTTTTTCGGCAACCACGCCGCCATTGTTTTCGGCCGGTTTATTGCCGTGGCGGCCGGGGCGGTCCTCGGGTATGGGCTGCAGCTCGCAGCTGCCTTTGCTGACCAGCAAGTCAAACATGGCTGCCATAATTTGCTCTGCCGGCAGCTCCAGGTCTTTGAGCTCATCGGGCAACTCTGTGGCTTGGGTCGCTTTTTCTATGATGTCGTCTACCAAAGATTCACGGCGAGCTTGCTCCACTTGGTGCGCGGTCATTACCTTTTCTCTCGGCATGCGTATGCCCACAAAGCGCTCAATGCGGCCCAGTAAGGAGAAATCGCGGCGCCCGATGAAGGTTACGGCCTTGCCTTTGCGCCCGGCGCGTGCCGTGCGGCCAATGCGGTGCACGTAGTCCTCGGGGTCGCGCGGCAGCTCAAAGTTGACTACTATGTCCACATCATCAATATCCAAGCCTCGGGCTGCAATGTCGGTGGCTACCAACACGTTGAGGTTGCCCTTGCGGAAAGAATCCATCACGCGCTCGCGCAGTGTTTGCGGCATGTCGCCATGCAGGCGGTCTACGGAATAGCCGCGTGCCAGCAAGCCGTCCACCACGTCGTCTACCACTCTCTTGGTGTTGGCAAATACCAGCCCGCGCTTCATGCGGCCCATTTCAATCAGGCGGCTCAGCACCTCGATGCGAGAGGAGAACACTACCTCGTACACGCATTGCTCGCAGGTGGGCACGGTGAGTACGGGGCGCTCGATGCTGATTTCTTGCGGGGCTTCGGAAAGTCGGTTAATCAACGCGCGGATAGCCGGCGACATGGTGGCAGAGAAGAAGAGCGTTTGGCGGTTCACGGGCAACTGGGCTACCACGCGGTCAATGTCCTCTTGGAATCCCATGTCCAGCATCTCATCCGCCTCATCCAAAATCAGCGTGGTGATGGTGTCCGTCTTGAGCTCGCCTTGCTCCATCAAATCAATCACTCGGCCCGGGGTGCCCACCACAAATTGCACCCCGCGTTGCAACGCGGCCAATTGCGGCCCGAAGGAGGTGCCACCGTATATCGGCACGGCGGATACGCCATCTAAGAACAAGGCCAACTTATCCACCTCTCGGCAAATCTGCACCGCAAGCTCGCGGGTGGGCGCCAAACACAGTACCTGCACATCACGCACGGCGGGGGCTATGTTCTCCAGCGCCGGTATGGAGAATGCCAGCGTCTTGCCGGAACCCGTGTGGGACAACCCCACAATATCTTTACCCTCCAGCGCGGCGGGGATGGCCTGCTGCTGAATGGGGGAGGGGGTCTCAAAACCGAGCACCTCTATCGCTTCTAAAATTTCAGGGCAAATTCCGAGTTCTGCAAATGACATAGACGGCGGCAAGAATGCACGATATGCCTGCTTTTGTAAAGCTTTTTTTTCATCTATTCGCGCCAGCGCCATCGGCTTGCCCCTTTGCAATGGCCCCGATGCCGTGAACCGGTATCGGAAATGGCTTTGTTTATGTTGGCGGTTGATGGTTGCTTAGCCCCATAAATGGTAAGTTGTGGGACTGTTTAGTACGAGCGATAGCGAGTCTAATTTTTAAGCCTCGGTTAGTGGTTATATTATGCTTAGCCGGAGCGTTTAGTGAGCCGGCGACAGCGGGCGAACGGAACCTCCGGTCGAGATACAAGATGCATGGAACACCGTTGAAAACGGTGGTGACAGAATAGCCGTAGCAAAAGGAAATAGTGGGTGAATTATTCCGTTGTTGATTTTATGAATTTTATTGCAGTTCAATATGTAGACGATACATGAAACATAAAGCCACGCTTTTCTGTCGCCACCATTTTCAACGGGGCTCCATTTCTTTTTTATCTTTAACAGGGGCCGCGCTCGCGGTGCTCGCTTGCCCCTGCCTGGGTTCTTGCGCCCCTCGCCGGGGCTCAAAAATTCCGCTCGCCTACGGCGCGTCAAACACCCCCACAAACTCAAATTTATCTTCGAAATCTGTTTGCTCGTGCAGCAAAAAAAGCCGCAGTTATGAAAACTGCGGCTTTTGAGGTTGATTTAAATAATCCGTTTACTTACGGCGGCGGCGTGCGGCCAATGCAGCCAGTGCCAGCAAGCTGAGGGTTGCCGTTGCAGGCTCGGGGATGGGGGCATTGTTGCTCACATAGACCATCAGACCATCGTAACCGAGGTAGAGGTCGTCTTCCCACTGCCCGGCAAATACGGTGCTCATGGCAAACTCTTGGTTGGTTACGGTCTGTGTATCAACAAGCGCTGCTCCGCCCAAGGTGAAGCCACCAACGCTGAAGAGGTCGAGCTTTTCACCGGATTTCAACCCGGTGATGGCGTCTCTTACATTGCCTTCCAAGGTAAGGCCACCGCCCATTTCCATTACCAGCATTCCCGTAATGCTTACCGGGGAGTCTGCGGTGGTGTTGAGGGTCAACGTGGTAGTGTTGCTGAGGTCGAGGTTGCCGTTGATGGTGGCACCGCCGGCCAAGCGCACGCTTGTGGCTGCCAACGTGCCGGTACCTTGGGCACCGATGCTGATGCTGGAGGCCTCATTCATGTTGAGGCTGGCCATGGCCAGGTTCTCAAGCCCCACAAAAGATGCCTTGGTAGAGTCACCTACCGTCAGGCCGGTTACATTGATGGTGTCGGAGGTAAAGGTGGTGCCTGCCTCACTGCTGTTTTTAACGGTAAGGTTAAGACTGCGGCTGCCGTCGTTGACGATGTCGCTCTTTACCGTTGCGGCACGGCTGTAATCAAAGGTAACATTGGCGCCGCCTTTAGTTACAGAGTTGCCGTTATTGTCCTTTGTATCTCGTGCGCGGATGATGGAGTTGCTGACCACCACATCCTTATCTGCAGCAATGTTGGCATCGGTATATACAACATCGTGCTCACCGCCGACAACTTCCATCTGGCCGGTCCATCCGGATACATCACCCTCAAACTGATAGGTCATGTGTACTGCGGAGGTGTCCTTGTTGATCAAGAAATTGCCGGTGCCGGATACAGAACCGGTGAATCGGTTCGTCTCCCAACCGTAACCATCGTTGATTTCAACGGCAGCCTTGGCATTTGCTCCCGAGGTGTTGTACAGTTCTACATCGGCAGTTATTACGCTACCCTTCGTTAAAAAGCCTGTTACACCGCTGAGGGTAATGGTGTTGCCTGCTTTGATGTTTTGCAGGTTAAGTTCTCTGCCCGCAACGCTGATGTAGGCTACATTGACTCCGGCATTCTCCGCAACATTCATGGAGAGGGCGCCGTAGCTCTGTTTTACCTGCACTTGCCCGGTGTAATTGCTGCCTCCGGCAATGTTGATAAGGAGCTCTTGGTTGCGCGAGCTGTCATCAATGACCAAGTTGCCGCTGCCGGAAAGTTGTTCGATGTACAACTGAGAGTTCCACGTGCTGCTGAGGGTCAACGTGCCGTTCAATGTAGTGGTGCCGGCAAAGGTAAGGGCCTTGGTATCATCCCCCATGTCATACAGCTCTACGGAGCCGCCGTTGCTTGTTACGGTGAGGTTGTGGAAGGTGTCCTTATTGTTATCGAAGTAGATAGCGGCGTTGTCAAGCTCAACTGCGGAGAATGAAGCGATGGAACCGGAGTTGTTATTACCACCGCTCAAGCTCAACGTGCTACCGCTGATAGTGAGCTTGCCTTGAGCCTGTGTGGCTTGCCCGGCTCCGAGAGAGGCATTCGCGGTAAGTTTTACAGTACCAGCCCCGGATGCATTGAGCAACATATCTGCAGCAGAGGTATTGCCATTGTTGCCGGCAATTGTTACGGTGCGGTCTGCCGCTACAATAACGCCGGTAGCTCGCTCTGTTCCGGCTGTGGCATTGTCACCGCCTATGGTGATATCTACTGTGTTTACACGGTAGATGGCATCCATGGAGCTACCGCCCACAAAGGTAACATCACCCGTGGTGGTATCTTGGTCAAGTTTGGTAGCATTGCCTTGGTACAAGGCGGTTTCGGGTGCTACTGTTACCTGACCTCCATTGTTGTCAATCAACAGGTAGGTACTGCCGGTGGTGGTTTGGTAGCCATCTGTGCCATTGACGCTTAACCCGCCCAGTTCACCTTCTTTTACAAGGGTGAAACCGGATAAGTCATCAGAAATGGTGATGACGCCGTTAACGTTGAGCGTGCCGGTGTTCTCAATTTCTTTGCTCAGGTTGATGGCAGATGTGGCATCTGCACCGAGGTTCATCGTCACACCGTTGGTGATGATACCGCAGCCGTCAACACTGTCGATAGTGACGTTGTAACCTCGATCTTTGGTAAAGGTTAAGTTACCGGTGCCACGGAGTTTGCCGATGTTCAGGGTAGAATCCCACGTGGCGTGAGATGTCAAGTTTGCACCCAGTACAATTTCGCTAACGGTAATACCCCTGCCGTTAACGACTGTGGCTTCCCAGATGTTCATTGCAGAATTCTGCTTCACGTTAATAACGTTTAGGTCCGAGTCTGTACAGAACAACTTCATGTTGCCACCGTCCAAATCAATGGATTTGATAGATGATAAGTTGATACCCCAGTAGCCGTTCCATTGGCTGTTATCGCCAACGATAAGCGTGCCTCCTTTTACTGAAATGGTGCCTTCAAATGCCGATGTTGTATGCGGAAGTGAGGAGTCGTTGCGGCGGGCGGTTCCCTGAAGAACGGTGTCCTTGTATGTTTCAATGACACCGGTGCCGGTTGCCGTCATAATGGCATTTGCTGCGCTGCTGTTCTTGAATGCAAGCACACCTTTGTCAGTAATCTCCAGACTACCGTTGTTGCGCACAGTGGTAACATCCACGCGGGTGTCAATCACGGCTTCTGCTCCGGCGGCGGTGTAAATGTCGTTAACGGTGAGTGCTCCATCGGAGCTTAAGGTTACACTGTTGCTCAGTGCGGCGAATGAATCGAGGGTTTCGCCCTCTGCAAAGCTGATGGTGGAGCCTTCTGTGGCTGCATTTACGCCGAAATATTTGCTGCCTGCGGCAATGTCTGCATATGCTACATTCGTGCCGTTGTGGCTCCAAGTCTGCTCTGTGGCGGCATAACTACCGGTACCTAATTGTACGGTATATCCGCTGTCAACGCCGTCCTTAATTTGCATGCCGGCTAGTGTGGCGCGAATCCCATAGTCGGGAGTGAGATTTTTTGCAACGATGTTTCCGCATATCCCGGTTACGTTGATGGAGTTGGTATCATCGTATGTGGTTACGCCGGGCGGATTTCCGCAATTGCCCCATCCACCTTCGCCGGTTTGGTTGGTGCCACCGATGTAGGCTGTTCCGTTTACCTCAATGGGGGCAAATTGCCCGCTTGTATCGGCAGACATGTAGAACGTGGCATCTGCTAACCAGTATTTGTGGTTAACCGTAATGGTGTAGACTCGGCTTCCTGAATTATCATGATTCGGTACATCTATGTATCCGCTTTGTACAACACCGGTAAGTGTACCATCGGAGGGTATCTTACTTGACCAACTGCCGTGAACATTAGAAATGGTAATGGTACCGGCATCTACACCGTTCTGATTCTTAACGGTGGTTTCTTTGGTGTTGCCGGCGGCTACGTTGTTCCAGCCGGCGGCACCTACGCCACCCAGCTCACCAGAGGTGCCATCTGTAACTGTGGTATCACCTCTATAGAAATTGATGCTGATGCTGTCTGCCGCATAGGTAAATGACATAAATGTTGCCATCAATGCGGAGAAAAGCATTTTAGGAAGATGTAATTTCATTGTAGTAAATAGTATGCGTTATAAAAAGAACCCTCTTCTCTTGCGCAATGAGTCGATAGTTCTCCTGCCTTTCATTCTACCTTTTTTGACCTGTGATGTACAGCCAAAAATTGATACCGTACAAAAAATTAATGAATGTGTTCTCCTTTGGAGCCCTAGGGCTTGCCGAAATTCAAATTAATTGCTTGTTTTCTGCAATATCTGTTCAAATCTTGCATAGTGGGTGGCGGGTAGGTACATGGTGGCCTTGGCTGCGCAATGGTGGGGATGAGTGGCAGCTTTTTCGTGTGTAATTTCCCAATTTCTCACCGTGGCGAGTTTGTTGTTGTTGGCATCATAAAAGGTCAGCACATACCATTGCCCCGGCTGGGCGAGTATGCTTCCTTCAAATGGCAGTGGGTGCAGTTCGTCGAGCAGAGCTAGCACCTCTTGTGTTTCTTCTGCGGTGCTGTGGTGTGTATGGGAGCCGCCACCGATGGTAATATTCGTAATATCAATATGAACGCATGTAGCGAGCGCTGCCTGCAATGCCGATAGCTGTTGACGGTTTTTCGCCTGTGCTTGCGGTTGCGGAGCCGCCTTCGGCATGGCTTGAGCCGGAGTCGACTCCGGTATTTGCAGTCTTGCCACGCAGGCTGTTAAGATACAGCTGCCCAAGAGATAGCCCCATATAAAACGCTTGTTCATGGCTTTATAATCAGTTGGTGTAGCCGATTGTAATCCCTGCGGCTCAGGTACATGCTTTCTTTAGCCTCACACTGTTGCGGGGTACAGGTGTTGGTGATGTCTTCTACCCGCAAACTGCCGATTTGTCGGCCTGCTGCATCGATGAAGAATAGTGCGGTCTCGGTGTCGGCTAGCCCGTGCACACGCCCCTTAAACGGTAGTGGCTTTACCCGTTGCAAAAGGGTGCAGAGCTCTTGCACCTCTTGCTGCTTTAATGTGTGCATACGCACAAAATAGTAGGTTTGCCCCAGTACCAGCACCTCAACGGCGGCGCAGTGTTTCAGCTGCTCTTGCAGGGTATCAACGGCTTGTTGGTGCTGCGCAGTTGCCGCTGCATCTTCTTGGGGCGATACCTCGCAAGTCTCGCGGTTGATAATATGCTGCCACATGGTAAAATACTCATCCGGCAGCTCAATGCATGCCCCCACGGCATAGCCGTCTTTGCTCACACTGCTGTGCGACACCACATGTACCTCTTCGGCAAAAATCTGCTTGCCGTTTTTGTCGCTGCAAATCAGCCGTGTTGTTTCTCCTGCGGGGGCGGGGGATGCTATCCTGTCTTGCTTAACACTGCGCATGCGGCAAACCAGCACCCGCAAGGTGCTCTGCTCATGGCGGTTCAGTTGTATGCGCTGCGTTTCTTTTTTACCGTTGCGGATGGTGGTTTTCTCCAGAGAGATACTGTGTGCCGTCATCACCGACTCCCACAATTTGTGGAGGTAGCCTCGGCTCTCTTGCTTCATGTCTGCCACCTCTTGTTCGCTGTATAAGCTATCCTTGCCCCACTGTGTTTGGGGTGTGCCACAACTGCAGAGCAGCATGGCTGCGCCGAGAGATAGGTACAATGAGGATTTTATTTGCATATCAGGAATTGTTGTAACCGTTGATAATCTCGGGTAGACAGATACATGCTTTCTTCTGCCGTACACTGCGTTGCGTGGCGGGCAGAGTCTGCATCTGTTATGCAGCTTGCGTTTATGCGCCCTATTTCTTGCCCCTTGGCATCGCAAAAGATGATGAACATTTCCCTCTCTCTGCGCCCCTCAAAACGCCCTGCCACTTGCAGCGGTTTTGCCCGCCACAGCAGCGAACACAAGGCTTTGCTTTCTGTGGCCGATAAATCACGGTGATACGCGCACTTGCACACATTGCTGTGCCCGCGTATGCGTATACTTGCGCACCCCTTCAGCATGGTGTGAAGGTTTGCTATCGCTTGTTGATTTTGCGCCTCCGCTTCGGCATCTGTTCGCTGTGCCGGTGGAGGTGTTTTGCGCTCTGTGATGCGCTGCCATATCTCGTAATCGGCATCCGGCAAGGCCAAATACGCCCCGAGTGCGTAGTCATCGTCACTCACTTGGCTTTGCGGTACTATGCTTACCGGTGCATCCCAAAGGCGCTTGCCCTGCGCATCGGTGCATACCAGTGCCACCCCGCTATAGCTCATTCGCTGCGTTGGTTTTATGGCGTTTTTCACGCTCCGTGCGCGCGAGATAAGTGTTCTGAGCGTTTCCTGCTCTTTGCGGGTCAGTTTGACTTTTTTTCTTATCGTTTTGGTGTTTCCCATCTTGTGTGCTACCCGTATGCGGCATTCGCATTTGTTGGTTAGGGTGGCATTTTTGCAGTTTTCGTCGTGTATGGAAAACAGCTCCAAAGAGATGACGTCCCCGTGCCTCAAAGCCTCACGCAGCTGCGATTTATAGTCCTCGCTGCTTGATTGCATTTCTTCAATCAGCCACGCGGGATACGCCTCATCCTCTCCCCAGCCAAGTGAGTCGAGCGAGGAAGAGGGTTGTTGCATGGTGCAGCTGCAAAGCAGCATGGACACTCCGTATATAGGTAGTTGTTTTTTCATTGTTTTATCCGTTGTTAAGCTTGGTGAATAAGCCTGTTCCAATTCGAGAAGTCTTGCTTACTCAACACGAAAAGTACCTTTGACAGATTGGGGTTAGCATGGGGCATCCCCTCGCACACTACATCGTATATGTCCACAAAACCGATGCATTCCCCTGCGTTATTCAAGAACTGCAATTCCACAATCTCGCTGGGGTCAACATCTCCTTCATCTTCGGTTCGGTAGGGCTGCATTCGGCATACCAGTTGCCGCAACGCCTCCGTTTCCTCCATGGTTAATGCCACGGTATATTCCTCATCCGTTTCGCAATCATATACATACAACTGCATGCCCCTGCATGTGCTTGCCGCCTTTTGCGCTATCCACGCCTCGCTTTCGCTCGCGCTATCCGCCAACACCTCCCCATGCAAGGCGCTGCAGCTCATTAATATCATCAACCCTGTTAACCATTTATTCATCTCTCTGTATTAGATAATACAAGTTCCTCCCCAATCCGCAAGAAAAAGTTGGGAATTTTTTATGATATAACATAAAAAACTTGCATAATTCAAGGATTCTGTCAGACTGTTGATATTACAATAGTTTTCTTCGGGTTAACCTTATAACCATAGAAAATGAATCAATGAATTTCAACGATAAAAAGCCTGATACATGGGATGCAAATGAGTGGAAGCAAGCGTTTCGTTATGCTGTAGAGCGACGCGACTATTTTCTGTTACATCGTTTACGCATAGAAGTGTATGAAAATACGTTATATATTGTAAAACGCGGTGATTATGTTGTTGATTCCGGTGAATGTGTTGCCTTGGAAAACGCAGAAACAACGACAACCAATACTCGTTTTTATAAGGAAGAGTTGAGCCCCGATGATTGTAAAACTAATCGCTTTGAAACCATAGTGGAGGTGGAAAATTGTGATTGTTTGGTTGTAGCAAATAAACTGGTTGCGCAAGAGTCCGGGGTATGCGTGCTCAATATGGCAAACAGAAGAAACCCGGGGGGCGGTGTTTTAAGTGGCTGCGGGGCTCAAGAGGAGTATCTTTTCCGGTGTTCTGACTATTATCGTTCACTATATCAGTTTGCTGACTACGCGCCTATGTATGGGTTGCAAACCGCTCAAGATTCTTATCCTATGGATAGAAATTATGGTGGTATATTCTCTCCTGATGTGACGGTTTTCAGAGGAGGAGAGGAAGACGGTTATCCACTTTTGTGCCGGCCATGGAGGGTCAACATGATAGCCGTAGCCGCGATTAACAGACCAGAATTAGAATATATAGATGGAGAGGAGCGGGTTGTTGCTCATCTTATTCCTGCCGTTAAAAACAAAATACGCAGTGTGTTGCGTATTGCTCGTGACAATAATCAGACCTCACTTGTGTTAGGCGCACTCGGCTGTGGTGCTTTCCGGAATCCACCCAAACATACGGCTGAATTATTCAAAGCGGTTATGCAGGAACCGGAGTTTTGCGGAGTTTTCAAGCGCATCTGTTTTGCCATTAAAGAGGACCATAATTCCAGGGGACGCGGAAACTATGCTCCCTTCAAAGAAGTGTTTGAGCGTGGCTGATTTTTAATGGTGTTTTTTATATTTCCCTTGAAACAAGGGGGGTGTTTATGTTAGAGTGGAGTTATATGAGATTTTCCTTATCCTCTTGTGGTTGTGTGGTAGCGGCAACAGCAGTGTGGTTGTCCGGTTGTGATTCATCTGAGAATAGAGGTGGTGGTCAAGCCTGCGGAATTGCTGAAATATACCGAGTGTTTGATTCAAACTGCTATGAAGAAGAAGTCGTGCAACAGGTGAAAGCTTTGTTGAGTGAGGGATTGGATGTTAATGTAAAAGATGAGACCGGGAAGACTCCGTTGATGCTGGCTGCTCAAAAGGGGTATGCGCGAGTGGGTAATATATTGATTGCGGCGGGTGCAGATGCAAATGCTGCAGATAATGCGGGGGATACTCCATTGATCCTGGCGTGCAGCGGCCAAGGTGACGGTGATATCATGGTGCCAATTTTATTGGAGGCCGGTGCAGATGTAAATGCAGTGAATGTTAATGGTGAGACTGCCTTATGGAAAGCGGTGATGCAAACAAACGATGTTGAGCTGGTCCGGTTGCTTTTGTCAAAAGGAGCAGACCCGAATGTGTGCAATAAAGAGGGCGTGGCGTTGCTGCTTGCCTTGTTAAGCAAGAGTGGGCCATTCAATTATGAAATGGCGAAGGTTTTGATTACCGGCGGGGCGAATCCGGATGTGGTAGATACCCTTGGGATGACCCCCTTGCATTTGGCCGTGCGGCTCAAGCATGAAAGTTTGGTTGAGTTGTTAATTAATGCGGGGGCAAATCCCAACTTTTCTGCTAATAAAGAGAATGGATGCACTCCGTTGATGGATGCGGTGTTGAGCAAAAATCAACGTATTCTCAAGGCGCTTATTGAAGGTGGTGCCATAGTAAGCACCAAAGATAAAAACGGCAAATCAGTATACAGTTATGTAGGTTCGTGTTACCCTGGGTATGCGGAATATTCCTCACGCCAGAAGGTGGAGGAGTTACTGATGCATGGTGAGAAATTGCTGAAGCAACGTTCCTTGCAATTGGTAGATTGTGTTCAATCCGGCGATGCCAAGCAAGCTGAGCGCTTGCTTGCTCAAGGAGCAGATCCCTTATATTCTGAGTATGATTTAGCCTCAAGTTCGTCAACCACCTGCGCTTTGGAGCAAGCTGCCCGTATGGGCAATGTAGAGTTTGTAAGAATGTTTGTACCCAAAATAACGGAAGAAAGCCATGATAAAGTTCGGTGGATAGCGTCAGAATCTGTTACTTCCGGGCAAGACGATGCTGCTGTATTACTGTTATCTCATCTTAAGGTGCAACAGAATTTTGATTCAGAAAGATTGCTGGATAATGCTGCGGAGCATGGCTGTATCAAGGTTGTTGATTTCTTGTTGGAACATGGGGTAGAGGCAACGGAACGTTGTATAAATACTGCCTGTAAACATGGCTATGCGGATATAATTAAACTCATGTTGTCGAAAGATGTAAAACTTACTGACAAATGTTTAAGAGTAGCTTGTGAATATGGGCAGGTGGAAATCCTTAAAATTTTGTTGGAGGCCGGAGCAGATGCTTCCGGGTATAATGATTATTGGTTTGTTGATGAAAATAAAAAGCAAGAGATTGCGGCGATAATGAATGCCTCCAAAGAGCAATCTGCAACTCGCAAGTATCGGTTTTTGGATGCCGCCGCAGCTGGTGATGTTGATACCGTAAAAGATTGTTTGGCAAAGGGGATGAACCCTGATATTGAGGTGGAAGAATACGGCAAAAAGTATTACGATACAAATGCACTGGAATTGGCTGTGAAAGGTAGACATGCCCAAGTGGTTGTTTTATTGGTAGAGGCAGGCGCAGCTACTGACGTTGTTATGCTCAAACTTGCCAAGGCTAAGGATGTCGAGGGTCTTAAATTATTGATAACGTCAGGCGTAAAGAACAATTATCCATTGGAAGTTGCCGTGAGAAACAATGATGTTGCCCAAGTTCAAACGTTGTTGAGTGCCGGTATGAGCGCTACTTATAAAAAGGGGGATTGGGGTAACTCTCCTTTGGAAGATGCTTTATCTAAAGGTAATTACCGGATTGTAGAATTAATGTTGGCTGTGTCGGAGGTCGATATAAATGCAGATGGTGGTAAATGGTTGAGGTCTGCCGTAAGCGATAATAATATAGAACTTGTTAAGGTCTTATTGAAGTACCCCGGTATAAATGTGAATGTGGGGGAATATATGCATCAGACCCCATTGTACATTGCTGTTGAAAAAGGCAATGTAGAGATGGTGAAGCTTTTAATTTCGGTGCCCGATATCAGGTTCGATAAGAGGGATACCTTTGGGCAAACGTTGCTGCACCATGTGGTGGAGAGAAAGAATAAGACGATGTTGGCCGTGTTGCTGCAGACCCCGAATATCAATGTTAATGCGTTGGATGATATGTGTAACACTCCGTTGCATTTGGCGGCAGAGAGTGGTGACATGGAGATTTTGGAACTGTTTTTGGCTGTGCCGAATATCGATGTCAATTTCTGGGCTAGAGGGTACCGAAACGGGATTCGTATGGATATGGGTACCGCGCTTTCTGCTGCTTGCCTGAGAGGGGATATCGCGATGGTGAAACGCTTGTTGGCTGTGCCGGGTATAGATGTAAATGCCGGTAATGGATTGATTTACGCTGCTTCTAAAGGGCATGAAGAAGTTGTGAAATTGTTACTGGCGGCTCCCGCTATAAATATTTATAGTGTGAATGGTAAAAACCGAACCGCCATGGAATGCGCAAGAGAGGCGGGGCATGACAATATTGTGATATTGTTGCAACAAGCTATGCAAAAATAAACCTTTTTCTCCATATGTTGCATTTTTCGTATAAACGAGTGTGTGCTGTATGCCTGTTGCCGCTTGCTGCGGTGCATTCTTAGTCTCTTGCGGTGAAGAAAATAAAGCAGTTGAGGCTTACTCTGCAGTATCGTATAGTGCAGAAGAGGCTGCTCAGTTGCTCCGTGCAGATGGAGTGTTGCCCGTTCAATATGAGCGGGAATTAAGAAAAGCTGTGAACAACAACAATGTGCGTATGGTGCGATTGTTGTTGGCTGCCGGTGTAGACGTGAATGGTGAATTATCCTGGAGTTCTGAAATCGGCATTGATGAGGATGGAAATACGCAGTTGTTTGAGGCTGTAGCCAATGCCGACAAATCGTTTGCCATGGTAGAGCTGTTGTTAAGTTCCGGTGCTGATGTTAATGCACGCCGCTCCGGTGCTTACCTTCATAATCAGCGCGCTAATGTATGTGGTAATCCCTTTGCTGATGAAAGGTGCAGTGCTCGCACTTCTTATCAACCCCCACTCCACCTTGCGGCAGAGAACAATAATTTGCCCCTAGTGCGCTTATTGCTTGCCTTCGGTGCAGATGCCAATGTCGAGATGTATGTTGATATTCCCAATATAGGCTATTACGCCAGTCGCGGAAGAACCAGTTCCGAATGCAGAAAACCGGCCGATGTGGCAACGGATACCGAGGTAAAAAAGTGTTAGTATGCTGCTCAAGAAGGAAATAGAGGATAGTTCTCTTCTTTAATTTTTTTTTTTTTTTTTTTTTTTTTTTTTTTTTTTTTAATATAAAAA
>JBGVMR010000042.1:0-3527 GCA_045124875.1 Akkermansia sp. | reverse complement strand
GAGCCCCGGTGAGGGGCGATAAGATACTTAGCCGGTGGTGCAGGGAGCCCGCAAGCGAGGGCGAACGGAACCACCGGTAGAGGCACAAGATGAAGGGAACCCCGTTGAAAACGGCGGTGACAGAATAACCGCCGCAAAATGTAAAAGCGGATGAATTATTCCGTTATTGATTTTATGAAATTATATTGAGGCTTAATATTTTGATGGTCGTAAATCATAAAGCCACCCTTTTCTGTCGCCGCCGTTTTCAACGGGGCTCCTATTTTTTATCTATTTGAACCGGAGGTTTCGTTCGCCCGCTGTCGCTGGCTCTCTTCACGCTCCGGCTAAGATTCTTACCGCCCCGCATGCGCGGGGCTTCCGCCTTCGCCCATACGGGCTACGGCGTGACAAGTGTGGCTACGGCGATTACAAGAAGACGCGTTATCAGCTGTAATTATAGAATCCCTTTTTCTCGTTGAACGAGTTGGGCATATTGCACGCCGTGGCCGCCGAAGATATCGAGGGCACTGCCGACGGTGGCATCTACGGAGCCGCGGGAGAGGGAGTCAATCAAATCAAAATCTTCCATGGTGCTGATACCGCCGGCGTAGGTCATGGGGCAACCGCGCCAGGTGCCCAGCAGTTGCACCAGCTCGCGGTCTATGCCGTTGCATTTGCCCTCAACATCTGCGGCGTGGATGAGGAACTCGTCGCAATGGCGGGCGAGGGAGTCGAGGGTGGCGGGGGTGATGTGCAGCTCTGTGAGGGTTTGCCAGCGGTTCATGGCCACCGTCCAGCCGTTGGCGGTGCGGCGGCAGCTCAAATCGAGCACCAGGTGCCGGGCGCCAATGCCCTCCACCAGCTCATCGAGGGTGCGCTGTTGTAATTTGCCGGCGGCGTCAAAGAGGGCGCTGGTAACAATAACGTGAGAGGCGCCTGCCGTCAGCCATTCGCGCGCGTTTTGCGGGGTAATGCCCCCGCCTATTTGCAGGCCGCCGGGGTAGGCAGCCAAGGCGGCGCGGGCGGCCTCATCATTGCCGGGGCCCAGTTTAATGACATGCCCACCGCGCAGGGCGTCTTTTTTGTAAAGCTCTGCAAACCAAGCGGCGGGGTGGTCTGCCACAAAGTTGGTGCGCAGGGCGGCGCCGTCATCGGTAAGGCTGCTGCCTACAATTTGTTTAACAAGGCCGTTGTGCAGGTCGATACAGGGGCGAAAGTGGGTCATGAGCGGTGGTGTGGTGTGTGTGGTTCTTATTGCTCTGTTTTGCGGTAATCTTGCTCTTGTTGCAGGTGGGCCTTGGCCTCGCCCAGCAAGAAGAATGAGCCGCAGATGAGCGTGTGCGGGGGCAGGGGGGTGAGGGCCTCTGCCAAGGTGGCCGGGGTGCAAATGGGGGCAGCAGAGGCCGCGCGCACCTTGGCCGCCATGTCATGCGGGGGCAAAATGCGGGGCGATTGCACGGGGGGCAGCACCCACTCGCTCACAATGGGGGCGAGCAGCTGCAGCACCTCATCCAGCGCTTTGTCTGCGCTGCCGGCGTAAATACAGCGTGCTTTTTGCGTGCCGAAGCGCTCTTGCCAGCTGTTGACCAGCACACGGATGGCGGGCGGGTTGTGGGCGCCGTCCATGATAACCTGCGGGGCAATCTCCTCGAAACGCCCCGGCCATTGCACGTTTGCCAAGCCGGCTGCAATCTCGGCCTCCGAGGCCAAGAAGTGGGGCAGTGCGCGCAGGGCGGCCAAAGCCAAGGCGGCGTTGCGCTTTTGGTAGCTGCCGTGCAGGCCCAGGGGCAGCTCGCATTCCTCGGTCACCACGCGGTAATCGGTATCCATGGCCTGTGCTGCGGCGTGTATGGCGCGTATGGCCTCGGGCTCTTGTGGGGCGGTAAGGGCAGGGCGGTGCCAGGCAAAGATGGCGGCTTTCTCTGCCGCGATATCGTGCAGGGTTTCGCCAAGGTATTGCGTGTGGTCCATGCCGATGGGGGTGAGCACGGCCACATCTTTGGGCACGGCGTTGGTGGCATCCAGGCGGCCGCCCATGCCGGTCTCCAGCACAATGAGGTCTACCCCGCGCTCTGCAAAATACATCATGGCCACGGCCAGAACCAGCTCAAAAAAGGTGGGCTTGGTCTCCCACGGGGTAATGATTTCTCTGACCTTGAAAATGAGCCTTGCGGCATCGGCATCGGGTATCTCTTGCCCGTTGACGCGTATGCGCTCGTTGAACCGTACCAGGTGCGGCGAGGTGAACAAGCCGGTGCTGTACCCGGCGGCGCGCGCCACGCTCTCCGTAAAGGCGCAGGTGGACCCCTTGCCGTTGGTGCCCGCTACATGGATAACGCGTGCCCGCGGGTACAATACGCCACATGCCTGCAATAAGCGGGTAATGCCTTCCAGCCCCAGCTTAATGCCGAACATTTGGGTGGAGTACAGCCAATCTAATGCCGATTTGTAAGAACTCATGAGGGTGAAAAGAAGCGGACCCGCAGGCCCGCTGTTCGGTTGGTGATATTTGTTACGCTCGGGAGCTTCAGAACGGGATATCGTCGTCTTCCTCCTGCGGCATGGGGGGCTGCTGCTGCGGGGCAGACTGGTAGCCACCTTGCTGGTAGCCGCCGCCGTTGTTGCCGTAGCCATTGCCACCGCCTTGGCGGTAGCCGCCGCCGTTGTTACCGTAGCCGTTGCCACCCTGTTGGTAGCCACCGCCGTTGTTGCCGTAATTATTGCGCTGCTGGTAGCCACCGCCATTGTTGTTGCCGTAGCTGCCGCCGTTGCCGGCACCCTGCGGGGCGCCATCGCGGCCACCCAGCAATTGCAGGTTCTCTGCTATAATGCGAATGCGGCTGCGGCGCTGCCCGGTCTGCTTGTCCTCCCACGTATCCATCTGCAGGCGCCCTTCAATAAACACGGGGCGGCCTTTGCTCAGGTACTGGGCTGCAATCTCACCGGTGCGTCCCCAGCAGGTGACGTCTAAGAAAGTGGTCTCTTCGCGGCGCTCGCCTTCATTAGGCCCATTGTTGACGCGGTTTACTGCCAAACGCAGTTCTGTCAGAGAATTGCCGCGGGGGGTAGTGCGAACCTCGGGGTCTGCCGTCAGGTTGCCGATAAGCATGACTTTGTTCAAATTAGCCATAACTATTTGTTTCTATGTGTATAACGTTGCTATTGTGTCGAGAATCCCACCACGCCCGTACTCTGCTATCAAAGCCCGGCGGGCAGGAAAAATGATTAGGTCTTTATTCTCGCACCACCGCCCCCCTTTTGGCAAGTCAAAAATGCGCTCGCGAAGCATTTTTTGTATTCTTGCCCGCTCAATATGCAGGCGGTTGGTAAGATTGTAACCTATCTCACGCGTGGGCATAATTAAATTACATAGACCGGTATGAATGTTAAATCGGAGTTTGTCGGGCAGAATCATCCGAGCGTAAGCGAGGCGAATTCCTTAGCCCCGCAAACGCGGGGCGGCATATGGTAGCCCACGGTGGAGCTGCGTCAGCAGCGAAACCGTGGGTTATAATGATAATAAAAAGGAACCCCACCGGATGGTG
>JBGVMR010000041.1:0-25859 GCA_045124875.1 Akkermansia sp. | reverse complement strand
CGGTATTGACCCAGCTTTTGCCGCCGGGCCTCAATGCCGTGCGAGGCTTCGATTGTCAGCGTGTCACCAAACAGCAGGGTGAATGTCCCGCGCATCATCCCCATCCGCTTTGCCAGAATGCACAATACCTTATTGAGCAGTTCCTCGACATCCTTTTCATGAATTACGGCAGAACTGACTTCCTGAATCATCAGAAATTCCGGTGAAATTTTCATCTGCTGCGCATACAATACCATTTTTGTAGTGCTTTTTCAAGACTGATTCCGTGAACTTTTTCCAGGGTGCTCCGACAACAACAAATTCTCATTTATCGCGCGGTCACTTGTTCGCGGCGAGCAGGAGGGCGCGGCGGTATTCCACCGGGAATAGGCGCACGAAGCGGGGGCGGTAGTGCTGCCAGTTGGCAATCATGCGCTCCGCGAGCACGCTGCCGGTTTCCCGGTGGTGTTCCTGTATCAGCGCCAGGAGTTCCTGTTCCGCCTCTGAATCGGCCGGCACGTTTTCGAGGTCAACGCAGTCTGTATTGCAATGGAGATCGAAATCGCCGTTTTCATCATAGACGTAGGCAATTCCCCCGGTCATGCCGGCGGCAAAATTAACCCCGACTGCGCCCAGCACGGCGACACGCCCGCCGGTCATATACTCGCAGCCATGGTCGCCCACGCCCTCTGCCACTAGGATGGCACCACTGTTTCTGACCGCAAAGCGTTCACCGGCCCGGCCGTTGATAAAAATGCGACCGGAGGTGGCGCCGTAGCCGACCACATTGCCGGCAATCACGTTATCCTGAGCCCTGAAAGCGGATTCTGCCGGCACCCGGATACTGATGCTGCCACCGGAAAGCCCTTTCCCCACAAAGTCATTTGCCTCGCCAACGAGCCGCAGCGTGACCCCCTTCACCAGGAAAGCACCGAAGCTTTGCCCGGCACTTCCCCGCAGATTGATGCAGAGCTGGTCGGGGCGCAGCACCGCTGCCAGCTGAGAGTGGGCAATCCGCCCGGAGAGGGCTGTGCCGATGCTGCGGTCGGTGTTGAAGACTTGCGCCTGTATGGTGGTGGACCGTCCCGAATGCAGCGGGAGATGGGCGAGATAGCGCTCGTCAAACGAGTTGACTGCTACCGCGTTGGTTGACTTTTCGCAGGCTGCGGGGGCGGGCACCAGCAAGGCGGATAAATCGATCCCGTAGCGCGCGGCGTCCTTCTTAACGCAGAGCAGGTTGGCGCGCCCGCAGGCTTCCTGAATGCAGTGCAGGCCCAGCGAGGCGAGGAGCCTGCGGACTTGCCGGGCGACGAGCCTGAGGTAATTTACGATATATTCAGGCTTGCCGATGAAGCGCTTGCGGCGTTCCTCATCCTGGGTGGCAACACCCATGGGGCAGGTGTTGCTGTGGCACTGGCGAATCATGGCACACCCCAGGCACACCAGTAGAGTGGTGCCGAAACCGAACTCCTCCGCGCCCAGGAGCGCGGCGATGACCACATCACGGCCGGTTTTGAGCTGTCCATCCGTCTGGAGCCGCACCCTGTTGCGCATATTGTTGAGCACAAGAGTCTGGTGCGCTTCTGCCAGCCCAAGTTCCCAGGGCAAACCCGTGTGGCGGATGCTGGTGAGCGGCGAGGCGCCGGTGCCGCCATCGTAGCCGGAAATCAGGATGGTATCCGCACTGGCCTTGGCTACCCCTGCGCACACCGTTCCCACGCCCATTTCAGAAGCCAGTTTGACCGAAATGCGGGCCCTGGGATTCACCTGCCGCAAGTCATAGATAAGCTGGGCGAAATCCTCAATTGAGTAGATATCGTGGTGCGGCGGCGGAGAAATGAGACTCACCTGCGGAATGGCGTGGCGTACCCCGGCAATAAACGCATCCACCTTAAACGCAGGGAGCTGGCCGCCCTCGCCGGGCTTGGCACCCTGTGCCATTTTAATCTGGATTTCCTCTGCGTGGCACAAGTAGTTCGTAGTGACTCCGAAGCGACCGCTGGCCACCTGCTTGGTGGCGCTGTTGAGCTGCGTGCCGAAGCGCGAGGGCTCCTCCCCGCCTTCACCGCAGTTGCTGCGTGCTCCTATGCTGTTCATGGCTGCGGCAATGGCATGGTGCGCCTCAGGGCTGAGCGACCCCAGCGACATCGCGCCCGATACAAAATGCTTCATTATCTCACCTTCGCTTTCCACT
The DNA here is from genome assembly GCA_045124875.1 of Akkermansia sp. Taxonomy (GTDB): domain Bacteria; phylum Verrucomicrobiota; class Verrucomicrobiia; order Verrucomicrobiales; family Akkermansiaceae; genus Akkermansia. The sequence continues at coordinate 23,686 of JBGVMR010000041.1, read as the reverse complement.
TCCTCCAGCGGAACCGGTGGTACTTCGCGAAAATCCAGCAGGCTCCGCAGCGTGCACGGATGCGCTTCCTGGTGGTCAATCAGGGCACTGAATCCGGCCATCTTCTCTTCATTGTTTTCCCATACCGCTTCGCGGAAGAGCTTGATTGCCAGCGGTGTCCACAGGCGGGACTCGCCGTCCTTGTGATACTTGTAAACCCCGCCCGGCGGCAAGGCCCGGGAAGCGGATTGCGACTGCGCCAGGCGCGCTGCCGCATCAGCCGCGATGCGGGGCAGCCCTGCGCCGCCTATGCGCGTCACCGTGCCGGGCAGAAATTCGTTGATGAAATCGGAGCTCAGGCCCAAGGCCTCGAAGGCCTGCGCCGAGCGGTAGCTGCGGAGTGTGGAAATCCCCAGCTTCGACATAATCTTGAGCAGACCTTTATCAAGAGCCCGCACATAATTGCCGGCCGCCGTGACCGCATCGCAGTTCACCTTGCCGGAGCGGGTCAGTTCGGTGATGCTCTGCAAGGCCAGCCATGGGTTGATGGCGGTGGCACCATAGCCCAGCAGCAGCGCGGCGTGCATGACCTCGCGCACTTCTCCCGAGCTGACGATGATTCCGGCATCAGGCCGCAGATTACTCTCAACGAGTGCTTTATGGACACAGACTGTGGCAAGGAGAGAAGGGATAGCGGCGTATCCGGCGGGCAGCTTCCGGTCTGTAAGCACAATAAGCCGCTGCCCTCGCTTCACGGCCGCGGTGGCTTGCGCGGCCAAGCCTTGCAGCGCATGCCTGAGAGCCGTTCCATCTGCATCCGGCACAAAACCGCAGCATATTTCGGCGGTTTCGTAACCATTCCTGTCCAATGCGGAAAGGTGCATCAATTCGTCATCCGTCAAGATGGGGCGTCGCAACTTGATGAGCCTGGCGTGTTCCGGCGTTTCTTCCAGAATATTTCCTTTGTTGCCGATGTATGTCATGAGGCTCATCACGAGTTCCTCCCGGATGGGGTCAATGGGCGGATTCGTAACCTGCGCGAAGCTTTGCTTGAAGTAGTTGAACAGCAGCTGCGGCTTGTCGGACAGCACCGCCAGCGCTGCCTCCATCCCCATGGAGCCTATGGGCTCGGTGCCTTTGTCCGCCATCGTTGATAATATGGTATCAACATCCTCCTTGCTGTAGCCGAACAGCAGCTGGTTTCTCAGCAAATCAGCCTCCGGTTCTGCCGCCGTTATCTCAGTAAACAGCCCGCGCACCGATAAGCGGTTTTCCTCCACCCAGCGGCGATAGGGCTTGCTGCGGGCCAGGGCAGTCTTCACCTCGGCATCCTCCAGGATGCGTTGCCCGGGGATATCCAGCACCAGTATGCCGCCCGGTTTCAGGCGCCCCTTGCGGCGGATTTGTTCCTGAGGTATATCCAGCACCCCGGCCTCACTGGACAGAACCAGCAGACCATCACGACATTCCGTGAAGCGCAGGGGGCGCAGGCCATTCCTGTCCAGCAGGGCCACGGCCCGGCTACCATCAGTTGCCACGATGGCTGCGGGGCCATCCCATGGCTCCATCAGCGCAGAGTGATACTCGAAAAACGCGCGGACATCGCGCCCCATGTGGTAGTTCTCGCCCCAGGCCTGCGGAATAAGCATCAGCAGCGCATGCTCCAGCGGCCGCCCGGCTGCCACAAGAAGCTCCAGCATATTATCCAGACAGGCGGAGTCGCTCTGCGCTTCGTTGATGAGCGGGAGCAGTCTGCCCAATCGATTTCCGAGCACGTCGCTCTTTAACAGATTCTCGCGGGCTTTCTGGGCATTCAGGTTGCCGCGCAGTGTGTTGATTTCTCCATTGTGCGCCAGATAACGGAACGGCTGTGCCAGAGCCCAGGTGGGGAAGGTGTTGGTGCTATAGCGCTGGTGCACCACCACCAGAGTCGATACCATGCGGGTATCCTGCAAATCCGGGTAAAAGGAATCCAGCTGAGCCCCCTGCAGCAGCCCCTTGTATACGATGGTGCGGGACGACATGCTGCAAATGTACAAATCCGGGATGGCTTTTTCGAGGCAGCGCCTCATGACGTATAGGTTTAGTTCCTGCTCCCCGGGGACTTCCGTGTTGTCCGCAATGAATAACTGGCGGATGCTGGGAACAGTGTCCCGCGCAACCTGACCGATACGCTCCGTGCAGACCGGCACCTGTCTCCACCCGAGAATCCTGCCGCCTTCCCGCCGTATCACTTCCTCGATGGCTGCCTCCTGTCCCTCTCCGCCAAACATCATAGCCACGCCATACTGCCCGGGCGCCGGCAGGGGAAAATCAACGACCGCCCGGAAAAAGGCATCGGGCATGGCAATCAGCAATCCGGCACCATCGCCGGTATCAGGGTCAGCACCGGAGGCTCCTCTGTGCATCAGGCGTTTCAGCACCGTGATTCCCTGTTCAATAATGCGGTGGCTTGCCTCGCCTCTCATGTTGGTCACCAGCCCGACTCCACAGGCATCATGCTCAAACCGGGCCTGATAAAGCCCCTTGTCTTCCGGTACGTATAACTGCGTCTTCATACAAACGGTATAATGAATCTCTACTCTTTTACTCTAGCAAATACCGTGCCAACTTTGAAATCCGGGCTGTCATACCTTAGAATTTGAGCAATGAGCACAGAAAAATGGAAGCCGTGCTTCGAGAACAACAAACACCAATTTATCGAGATGCGTGGCTGATCCCGGCGTTTCTACGCTTGTTGAACGCACCGCCTGTTACAATTTTGTAAAACCACCCACCTGAATTTTACATTTTTTACCTGCCACGGGGCGTTGAGAAAGCGTGTCGAAGCCGGGATTTCAGTCCCGAGCCGCCGTAAAGTGGCAATTTTTGGGATGCGTTGAAAAGTTGGCACGGTATTTGCTAGAGTAAAAAGTAGAGCCACCGGCTCGACAAAACAAAGAAAGAAACCATGAGAAATCTCAATCGCCAGAACGCAATAAGAGACATATCCACATCGAAGAGCCCGATTGTCCCGGATTCAGTACAAGCCGGCATAGCCGATTACGGCTGTGACGTGTTCAACGCCGAGGTCATGCGCGACTACCTGCCCAAGGAAACGTGCAGCAAATTATTACAGACCATTGAGAAGGGAAAGCCGCTCAATCCTGCGATTGCCGGAGATGTGGCACATGCCATGAAGGAATGGGCCGTGGCCAGGGGCGCCACCAGCTATACCCACTGGTTTCAGCCGCTCACCGGAGGGACTGCCGAAAAACATGATTCTTTTCTGGAGCCAAGTGGCAGCAAGGCCCTGTTTGCGTTTTCCGGCAAGAACCTCATCATAGGCGAGCCGGATGCCTCCAGCTTCCCCTCCGGTGGCCTCCGCTCCACGTTCGAAGCGCGCGGTTACACGGCATGGGACCCGACCAGCCCGGCCTTTATCAAGCGGCATGACAATGGCGCTACGCTCTGTATTCCCACGGCCTTCTGCAGTTATACCGGTGAGGCGCTGGATAAGAAGACACCGCTGCTGCGCTCCATTCAGGCTCTTTCGGCTGCTACCCGGCGCCTGATGCAGTGCTTCGGCTGCTCCGGCAATGGCAAGGTGACTGTCACGCTGGGTGTGGAGCAGGAGTATTTCCTCATCGATAAGCACTTTTTCCTGCTGAGACCGGACCTCATCCAGACCGGCAGAACCCTGTTCGGCGCACCGCCCGCCAAGCACCAGCAGCTGGAAGACCACTATTTCGGCGCCATCCGTCCGCGCGTGCTCAACTTTATGAGCGATGTGGAGCAGACCCTCTGGAAGCTGGGTATTCCGGCCAAGACCCGGCATAACGAAGTGGCTCCGGCGCAATTTGAGCTGGCTCCCGTCTTTGAGGAGGTGAACCTGGCCTGCGACCACAATATGCTGGTGATGGAAATATTGCGGCAGACGGCAGAGAAGCACGGTTTTGTCTGCCTGCTGCATGAGAAGCCCTTTGCCGGGGTGAATGGCTCCGGCAAGCACAACAACTGGAGCATCAATTACGAAGGCCGGAACCTGCTCAACCCCGGCAGCAATCCGCAGGATGATGCCATCTTCCTGACGGTGCTGTGCGCCATCATCGAAGCCGTTGACCTTCATGCCGATTTGCTCAGGTGCGCCGTGAGCGGTGCGGGCAACGACCACCGACTCGGTGCCAATGAAGCACCCCCGGCCATTATCTCCATGTATCTGGGCGACCAGCTGGAAGCCATCCTGGAGCAGTTGGAACAAGGCAGCGTGCAGGATGCCGCCGATATTGCGCCCATGAAGGTCGGCGTGGATACGCTGCCGCCTCTCCCCCGCGATGCCACCGACCGCAACCGCACCAGCCCCTTCGCGTTCACTGGCAACAAGTTCGAGTTCCGCGCACCGGGTTCAAGCCAATCCTGTTCCGGGGCAAATATCATTCTCAATGTGATTGTGGCAGAGGCCTTTGACCGCATGTCCGATTTCCTTTCCGGGATGAAGGATGCGGATTTTCATGAGGAGCTGCAGAGCCACCTGCAAGCCATCCTGAAGGCACACAAGCGCGTCATTTTCAATGGTGATGGCTACACGCAGAGCTGGCTGGAGGAGGCGGCGCGCCGCGGCCTGCCGCATACCCGCACCACGATGGAATCGCTCAAGTGCCTGACGAGCCCGGAGAATGTACAGTTGTTTGAGAAATACCGTGTCTTCAGCCGTCGCGAACTGGAATCCCGTTTCGAGGTCGGGTTGGAAGATTACCACCGCAAGATACGCATAGAAGGCAAAACAGCGCTGGAAATTGCAACCAGCCAGATTATTCCGGGTATTCAGCAGCAGTACCTCACAATTCTGCACAGTCTGAGACTGGCGCAGGAAACCGGTGTCAGCTCCGGTGTAGAAGCATTGCGCTCACAGGCGGTCATACTGGGAGAGGGGCTGGACAGACTGCAACTCTACTGCGATAAACTTCGACAGGCGCTGAGCGGATTGCACGAGGAAATACTGGCAGCCATGGAGAATCTGCGCGGTGTTGCAGACGGGTTGGAGGCATACGTGGCCGATGAAAACTGGCCGCTGCCGAAATACCATGAAATGCTCTTCGTATACTAATTAGCGCTCTATCAACTTATGTCTGACGCTTTAAAACACGAATGCGCCGTAGCCATGGTGCGCCTGAGAAAAGAGCTCTCATACTACAAAAGTAAATATGGTATAGAGAATTACGGCCTAAGCCGCCTCATCCTTCTGCTCGAAAAGCAACACAATCGCGGCCAGGACGGTGCGGGTATAGCAGCCCTGCATCTCCACCCCGAACCGGGGAGCCCGGCGTATCAGCTGGTGCGCTCGGCAGCGGATAATCCACTGGCAGATGTGCTGCGGCAGGTCGGCGGCGGGGCGGAATTTCACAGCGAGCTGCTTCTGGGACACCTGCGCTATGCAACCTTCGGACGTCACGACATAAGTTGCTGTTATCCCTTTGTGCATGAATCGACACAGCTGGGTCGTATGCTCCTGCTGGCCGGGAACTTCAATCTGACAACTAATACAGAAATGTATGAGTGGTTCCTGAACTCAGGGCATCACCCGGCCAGTCATGCGGATGGGTATCTGTTGCTGCAAACCATAGCCCACTACCTGGACAGAGAAGAATCCCGCACCCCCGGAATGGTCAACCTTTCCGGGGTGCTGCGGGCGGCTCTGCAGCCTCTGGATGGCGCATTCACGCTGTGCGGCATGACAGGTTCGGGGGATGTCTTCGCCATACGCGATGCACATGGCATCCGCCCCGGGTATTATTATTTCGATGATGAGGTGTTTGTGGTAGCCAGTGAACGACCGGCCATACAGGCAGCCTTCAACTGCACGACGCGGGAGGTGATGGAACTGCCCCCCGGAAAGGCTGTTGTGATGAAGAAAGACGGCCAACTGGAGGTCGGCGATTGCCTGCCCGAAGCCGAACCCCGTGGGTGCGTCTTTGAACGCATCTATTTCTCGCGACCGAATGATGCGGATATTCATCGGGAACGGCGCAATCTCGGCCGCCACCTCATGCCGCAACTCCTGCAGGCAGTCAAGGATGACCTTGCTCATACGTTCTTCAGTTACATACCCAACTCTGCCAGAGTCGGCTTTTTCGGCCTGCAGGAGGAGCTCATGCGCCTTGCCGCCGAGCGCGGCACCTGCATACGCTCCGGGCAGATAGCCGTCAAAGATGCCAAGCTTCGCACCTTCATCGCCGATGCCGCCAGTCGCCGCGATTTATATCGGCACGTGTACGACCTGACCTACGGGCTGGTGCAACCGGGGGAAGATACGTTGGTGGTATTGGATGACTCAATTGTTCGCGGCAACACCATGAGAGATGCCATTCTCCCCATGCTGGACCGGTTGGATCCGGTCAAAATCATTGTAGCCAGTACGGCTCCCCCCATTAAATACCCGGATTGTTATGGTATCGACATGTCCACAGCAGGCGAATTAATTGCTTTCCGGGCGGCTGTATCCATTCTGCGCAAGAGAAATGATACCCGGACTCTGATACATGCCTATGATTGTGCCCGCGAGCAGTTGAAACAAAAGCAGAGCCGGACAAATTGCCTGGCTATGGTTTACGCCGCCATTCCGGATGAGGAATTGATTGCAGAAATTGCACACCTTCTCACACCGGAAGACATGCGCGCCGAGGTGCAGGTTGTATTTCAGAGCTGCGCAGCACTGAGGGAATGCTGCCCGCACCACAGCGGTGACTGGTACTTTACGGGGCGATATCCGACGCCGGGCGGTTATCGGGTAGCCAATCGGGCTTTGGTTAATTTTGTAGAGAATAAGAATGAACGAACCTATTGATATGGAATACAGATGGAAAGCAAAAAGAGAACGCCGCGCCTTTCTAGCCCTGGCTGACGGCACGGTGTTCAGGGGGTACTCTGTAGGTGCCCCGGTGGATACACCGGGAGAAGTGGTCTTTAACACAGGCATGACTGGCTATCAGGAAATCGTAACCGACCCATCCTATGCCGGACAGATTGTGACACTCACTTCACCGCAAATCGGAAATTATGGCTGTACGGAGCAGGACGCAGAATCCCGGGGCTGTTTTCTGAACGGACTCGTTGTGCATGAACTCAATCCGCCTGCAAACTTCAGGTCCGAAGAGGCACTGGAAACCTATCTGCAACGCCAAGGTATACCGGCTATTGCCGGGGTGGATACACGTTCACTTACCTTGCATCTGCGCACGCACGGTACCCAACGGGCCTATCTTCATGTCAGCGAGGAGCCCATGGACGAATCCACTGCCATTGCGCTTGCCGCAGTATGGGAAGGCCTGGACGGGCAGGATTACGCTTCGCGCGTGACAACTCCGAATACATACGAAATAAATCCGCAGGGCAAATACAGAATTGTGGCGTACGATTTTGGCATAAAATACAATATCCTGAGGAGCATGCAAAAGCAGGATATGCAAGTGATGGTAGTCCCGGCGCATACTTCTGCGGAAGAAGTTTTGCGCATGCGGCCGGATGGTGTTTTTCTGTCCAATGGCCCGGCCGACCCCTCTGCACTGGGCTACGCGCAGCAGGCCGTCCGCGAATTGCTGGGGAGAGTACCCATGATGGGAATCTGCCTGGGTCACCAGCTGCTGGGGCTTGCATGCGGTGCAACATGCCACCGGCTTACCTTCGGGCACCACGGCTGCAATCATCCGGTGCTGAATATACAGAGCGGTCAGGTGGACATCACCAGCCAGAATCATAATTTTGCCTTGCGGGATTTACCATCCTGTCTGGAACTCACACATATTAACCTCAATGATAACAGCATCGAGGGCATACGCCACCGAACGGAACCGGCTTTCAGCGTGCAGTTCCACCCGGAGGCCGCCCCCGGACCGCACGATGCAGGCACCCTCTTCCGCACCTTTCGAACGTTGATTGAAAACTCATGAACACGTCTACATATCATTTTAATGCACAGGCCGCATTTCTGCATATTGAAGCTCATCTGCGACACTGGTCGGCAGAAGTTGAGGCTAAGCAGTTTGTTGTCGGTATAAGCGGCGGCAAAGATTCCGCCGTTGTGGCAGCACTGCTGGCGCGGATTTTCGGTGCAGAACACGTGCTGGGAGTTCTGCTGCCCAATGGCGTGCAAAGTGACATCTGCGATGCTCGGGAAGTTGTGGAACGGCTGGGCATTCGCAGTCTGGAAGTCAATATCAACCCATGCTTCGAAGCCCTACTGAGCGAACTTACACCCCGGTGTAACATAAGAGAGGTCTGCTGCATCAATCTGCCGGCAAGGTTGCGTATGGCAACCCTCTTTGCCATAGCACAGTGCGAGCCCGCAGCCTTTGTCATCAACACCTCCAATTTATCAGAAGATATCGTGGGCTACGCGACCCAATTCGGCGACAATGCCGGTTGTTACGCGCCCATCCAAGGCCTGACGGTCACCGAGGTCAAGGCTCTGGGAGATTGGCTTGGCCTGCCTGCTCACATTGTTCACAAAACACCGACTGACGGCTTACAGCAAAGCACGGATGAAGAGCGGCTCGGGTTTACTTATGCCGAACTCGACCGACTTATTCGATTCAACGCAGGCAGTGCGGACTTCAGAAGAAAAGTGCAGAATCTTTACCGCCTAAATCGCTTCAAGCAGGACATCGTGCAGATGCCACATCCGCTCTTCCCTTTCCCTAATTTTGTTGCATCCCCACAAAACTAACTATTCATTCTTATGCCCAGACGAACAGATATACACAAGATTCTACTCATTGGTTCAGGCCCCATCATCATCGGTCAGGGGTGTGAGTTCGATTACTCCGGAACCCAGGCATGTAAAGCTCTGAGGGAGGATGGCTATGAGGTTGTGCTGATTAATTCCAATCCGGCCACAATCATGACTGACCCCGACATGGCAGACCGAACATACATTGAGCCGTTGACTGCCGATATTGTGCATGAAATCATACGCAGAGAGAGACCGGATGCTCTTTTACCTACACTTGGCGGACAGACGGCTCTCAATCTGGCCATGGAGCTGGAGGAAAGCGGCGTATTGAAACGCTACAACGTGGAGCTAATCGGTGCGTCGGCAGCAGCCATTCGCCGCGCTGAGGACAGACAGCTTTTCAAAGAAACCATGAACGGACTCGGGCTTGCCATGCCCCGCTCCGGGTCTGCACACACCCTGCAGGAAGCAGAAGCCGTAGCCGGCACCATCGGGAGCTGGCCACTCATCATACGCCCCGGCTTCACCCTGGGCGGCACGGGCGGTGGCATAGCTCACACGCCGGAGGAGTTTGCGGACATCGTTCGCCGCGGATTGGCAGCCAGCCTGAACTGCGAGGTACTCATCGAAGAATCTCTGCTGGGCTGGAAGGAGTTTGAGATGGAAGTCATGACGGATAGAGCGGGAAACAGTGTGATTGTCTGCTCCATCGAAAATCTGGATCCCATGGGGGTCCACACGGGCGACTCGATTACCATTGCTCCCATTCAGACACTTTCCGATGCAGAGTATCAGGCCATGCGCGATGATTCGCTGCGCGTGTTAAAAGCCATTGGCGTACAGACCGGTGGTTCTAACGTGCAATGGGCTGTGCATCCGGAGACCGGGCGGCGAATCATTATTGAAATGAATCCGCGAGTAAGCCGCTCGAGTGCGCTTGCCAGCAAGGCCACGGGATTCCCCATTGCCAAAATTGCCGCCTTGCTGGCAGTTGGTTATAACTTACCGGAACTGAAAAATGATATAACAGGCCACACCCCTTCCTGCTTTGAACCGGCGCTTGATTACGTTGTCACCAAAATCCCGAGATTCACTTTCGAGAAGTTCCCCAACGCAGACAGCTCTCTCGGCACTCAGATGAAATCCGTGGGAGAGGTTATGGCAATAGGGCGTAACCTGAAGCAAAGCCTGCAGAAAGCCCTGCGCTCACTGGAAACAGGGCGTTTCGGTTTCGGTGCAGATGGTAAGGATGCCACTTACGAACAAGCTACAGACTTGCAATTACAGGCCGAACTGACCCGCCCGAATGATGGGCGGATTTTCTACATTCGGGCGGCTTTCCGACGGCACTGGTCTGTACAACGCGTGCAGGAACTTACCGGGATAGATGCCTATTTCCTGCGCCACCTTGCTGAACTGGCCGCTTTTGAGGATGAAATAGCATCAGCCGGCTCCTTGCGCGGAATGGAAGCGGATTTCCCGCTTTTCCTCCAGGCCAAGGAGCTGGGGTACAGCGACAGACAGATAGCACACATCCTGCATTGCCGCGAAGCGGATGTCCGTTCTGTGCGAGAACGCATAGGCCTGCAGCCGGGATATGCAGCAGTAGATACCTGCGCCGGCGAGTTTGAGGCACTTACCCCCTATTATTACAGTTCGTACAGCACGCAGGGAGAAGCGCCACGCGTATCCCCCGGGAAGAAAAGCATCATGATAATCGGTGGCGGACCCAACCGAATCGGGCAAGGCATTGAGTTTGATTACTGCTGCTGCCAGGCGGCTGCGGCTCTTCGGCAGGCCGGCTATGAAGTAGTCATGGTGAATTCCAACCCCGAAACCGTTTCAACAGACTACGACACTTCTGACAAGCTTTATTTTGAACCATTGACCCTCGAAGATTTGCTGCCCATTTACAAGCGCGAACAATGCTGCGGTGCAATCGTTCAATTCGGCGGACAGACTCCATTAAACCTCGCGCAACAACTCAAAGATGCCGGGGTAAACATCATAGGCACCTCACCGGAACACATCGCCCTAGCAGAAGATAGAGACTATTTCCGCAATCTGGCAAAAGAAATCGGCATCCGACAGCCCGACAACGGCATTGCCTGCACAGTAGATGAGGCGTTGAGCGTGGCTCGGCGCATCGGTTACCCGGTGCTCGTTCGTCCATCGTATGTACTGGGCGGTCGCGGCATGGTGATTGTCTACAAGGAATCGGAGCTCCGTTACTTTGTGGAGCAAGCGGCCATCGTGTCAGAGGGCACCCCCATTCTGATAGACCACTTTCTGGAAAACGCCGTAGAGCTGGACGTTGATTGCGTATCGGATGGAGAAGTCACCGTCATCGGCGGGATTCTGGAACATGTGGAACCGGCCGGTATTCACTCGGGAGATTCAGCCTCTGTGCTGCCACCTGTCACCCTCTCGCCGGAACTGCAGGACAAGGTACGCTCCTTTGCTCATGCTTTCTCGAAGGCTCTGCATATTTGCGGATTGATGAATATGCAGCTGGCCGTCAAAGACGGAGAGCTCTACATGATTGAAGTGAACCCCAGAGCCTCGCGCACTGTTCCCTTTGTGAGCAAGGCGATAGGCAAGTCTCTGGCCGGGCTGGCAGCCATGTGCATGGTCGGCGTCAAATTAGCACAACAGGGGTTCACAGATGAGGTAAAACTCCCCTATTATGCCGTCAAAGAGGCCGTATTTCCCTTCATCAAATTCCCCGGGGCAGATGTGACGCTGAGCCCGGAAATGAAGTCGACCGGTGAAGTCATGAGCATCGACAGGGATTGGGGGCTGGCTTATCTCAAAAGCCAGATGGCCGCCGGAACTGAATTACCGGACTCCGGCAGCGTCTTTATGTCCGTCAGGGATAGCGACAAGGAATTGTTTGTACCGCTCGCCGCCACACTCCAACGCTATGGTTTTACGATTTACGCAACCATCGGCACTTCAACCATGCTGTACAATGCCGGTATCAAGACCAGAGCGGTCTATCGTATATCCCGGGGGAGGCCCAACGTACTGGATTTGATTCGGGATAGAGAAATCAACTGGATCATCAACACCTCCGAATCAGGAGCCACCCCCATGCTGGATGAAACCCAGATGCGCTCGCAGGCGGTGGCCGCCGGAATCCCCATCACGACAACGGTCTCCGGCGTCGTGGCTGCTATCGGCGGATTAGAGGAAAAAATGGCGTTTGGACGGTATGAGGTATACAGCCTTCAGGAATACCACAGACACCTCATCCCCACGGGCAGCAAGCTGAATGAAACACCAACCACAAGCCAACAATGATTATTCCGTTCTACAAAATGACCGGAGCCGGAAATGACTTCGTCATGGTCGATAACCGCGACCTCGCCCTCAGTCACATCCTGACAAGGGAAAACATTGCCCGGCTGTGCAACCGACGTTTCGGCATCGGGGCAGATGGGCTCATCGCCATCGAGCCGCCTCAAATTAAGGCAGATGTGCGCATGCGGTATTATAATGCAGATGGCGGGGAAGCCGAAATGTGCGGCAACGGAGCCCGCTGTTTCACGGCATTCGCATGCCATTTATCAGGAGGAAAAACAACGACTCTTTGCTTCGAAACCATGGCAGGCATAGTCCGGGGGCAAGTGAACCCGGATGAGGATGTCACCATCCGCCTGACAGAGCCGAATAGTCTGAAGCTCAACATCCTGCCGGCGGATAACATTATTCCCGCGCCGGTTCATTTTCTGAACACCGGTGTGCCGCACGCTGTGGTATTCCTGCCCGATGTGGAAAACATCGATTTGAACACAATGGGTGCCTACCTGCGCTATCACCGCACCTTTGCACCGGCCGGCACCAATGCGGACTTTGCAACGGTGCTGTCTGACCGGCACCTCAGGCTGCGCACCTATGAACGCGGGGTCGAGGGAGAAACTCTGGCCTGCGGCACCGGAATCACGGCTACGGCCCTGCTGCACGCTGCCCTTACCGGAGCAGCAAGCCCCATCAAGGTGGACGTGGCCGGGGGGGATACCCTCTCGGTAGCGTTTACCCGCATCGGGAGCACGGAATTCTCCGATGTTACCCTCACGGGGCCGGCAACCATTGTCTTCCGCGGAGAAATCTCCGTTCCTTCGTGATAACTGCAATCCGTTTTTCATCATCAACCTAACATTTATATCATGGCCAACATAAACCAACATTTTCTCAAACTTCAAAGCGGGTACCTGTTCCCGGAAATCGGGCGCCGCGTAGCAGCATTTGCCGCAGCCAATCCAGAGAAAGCACCTCACATCATCCGCTGCGGCATTGGCGATGTGACAGAGCCGCTCCCCCAAGCCGCCATTGATGCCATGCACAAAGCCGTGGATGACCAGAGCAAGCGCGAAACGTTCCACGGATACGGGCCGGAACAGGGGTACGCATGGCTGCGAGAAGCCATTGCGAAAGTCTCCTACAAACAACGCGGTATTGAAGTGGGAGCCGATGAAATCTTTGTATCTGACGGGGCAAAGTGTGATACCGGCAACATACTGGATATCTTTGCACACAATAACACCATCGCCATCCCGGACCCGGTCTACCCGGTGTATGTGGACACCAACGTGATGGCAGGCAACACCGGCTGCGTCCGTCCGGACGGCTCCTACGAGGGGCTGGTGTATCTGCCGTGCACCCCGGAGAATGATTTTGTGCCCCGTATCCCCGCACAGCATACCGACCTTATCTATCTTTGCTTTCCGAATAATCCCACAGGGGCAGTCGCCACATATGAGCAACTGAAGGAGTGGGTGGACTATGCGCTGGCAAACGATAGCATCCTGTTATATGACGGCGCCTACGAGGCCTTTATCACCGATGAAGGCATACCCTCCTCCATCTACGCTATCCCCAGAGCCCGGCAGTGCGCCATCGAGTTCCGCTCGTTCTCCAAGCAGGGCGGGTTCACCGGCGTGCGCTGCGGGTATGTTGTGATACCAAAGGAGCTTAGGGGTAGAGATGCGGCGGGGAACAAAATTTCCGTCTCCGAGCTCTGGAAGCGCCGTACCGGCACCAAATTCAACGGTGCAAGCTATATCGTTCAACGCGGAGCTGCGGCACTCTTTACCGACGAAGGGTTGGAACAGACAAAATCACTCATTGACTTCTATCTCAGCAATGCCGGGCTGCTGCGAGCCGCCTGTATGTCCGTCGGCCTGAACGTCTGGGGCGGCATCCATGCTCCATACATCTGGGTACAAACCCCGGAGGGCATGAAAAGCTGGGATTTCTTCGATAAAATGCTCCGCGAAGCACTGGTGGTCATCACCCCGGGTGCAGGGTTCGGTGCACATGGTGAAGGCTTCTTCCGCATTTCTGCCTTCAACAGCCGAACAAATGTCGAAGAAGTATGCCGGCGCATAACTCGACTCTTATAAAAGGCTGCGTTCGCGCCCGTCAATACCACGACTTAAACGGAGAAACGGACATGTGTAGAGGAGCTCGTTGAAACCCGACGCAAACAGACAAAAAACTATAAAAGTTGTTGCCTGTCACTCTTCAGCCCCGGCAAAAAAGCTTACAATCACTTCATTACCATCCCACAGGGGCATAAAGCTACGCCTCAGTAGTGCATGATTACTGGGGGTATGGATGATTTTATTTGAAAAAAGGTTTAGGAACTGTGCCCATATGATGGTGCGACGGGGGACGATGCTGTCCCATATCAAATAAGCATAGTCCAGTTGATCCCCAGCAAATCAGAGGGCAACTGGGCGTGTCGCTCTGGTGGTGATTCACCTGCTGTCCCATATCTGCTGACAATGACTCTTACTGTTCGCTTCGCCCAAAAAGCCCTATCCATCACGGCTATGTCTCCGGACTTCATGTTCCCGCACAACTCACTCATTTAGCTGACATCATGATGATTGGCCGAATCTGTGACTACGCGAATCGGAATGAAAGAGATCAAATCGAGCGCGACATGTACTTTTGCTGCCGCTTTGTGTTTCCTGTGCTTGGCCCAGTCCATGCACTTGGCAATCAATTCGATAGTTGTTGAGTCAATAGCTCTGATGGCCCGTTTGAAACGACGGGGCAGCCTGAAATAGGAAAGGGGAGATTCTCTGAGAAAGCCTCTGTTCGGTTGAAAAATACTCCAGGCTTCGTAAACAGCGTATCAGGTCACCTGATACGCTGTTTTTCTACGCCCAGGCAGGCCGATTAGGGGTCAACTCCAAAAAGTTTTCCAACATTTACACTTGCATCTGCGTTCTAGTTGCTGTATATTCTCCTGTTTTTACACCATATGAACATCAACATAAACATCATTACTACCGTTGCAGTTGGTTGTTACATGACAGCCGGCGCACAAGCCGCAGAGACCACGTATTCCAACGTGGCATATACGCAAGAGAACATTGTCGTTTCCGGTGAAAATACGGCAATTTTCTCCCATTCTGTAGAAGATACATTTACGGATTTTATCGCGAGTTCTGTCTCCGCTACCAATGGGGGTGCTTTGGAGTTTAAGAACACCTCTGTATTTTCTAACGCTTCAAAACTCAGCATTGATGCCTCTTCTACATTGAAGTCCGGTCTCATTTCTATTGATGGGACAGGCTCTTCGATGAGAAATGAAGGCTCTGCCAGTATGGGCTACCTTGTCGTTGAAAATGGTGCTACCGCTGTTAATTACGGAACCATTACGGATGCTACGCCTAATACCGGTGCAGAGTGGGATGATAATTTGACCTTTGAAGAAAACGAAGCCGCCATGGGCGACAATTTGCTTGATGTTATCTCTAAAGGGTCTTTTACTAATTATGGCTCTATTGATAGCATAACAACTGTTCTGGACGGTGAGTTTATTGCTCAGGATAATAGCACCATGGGCAGCGTTTGTCTCGGCATGTGGTATGAAGACGAAGACTACGCTAAAACTTTTAGCTCATTGAATGTTAATGGCTCTGTCACGATGACCGGCACTCTGGAATCGTATTTCTACAGTGAAATTGTTTTCACTATGGATGCGAGCATCGATATGCAGGGCAACAGCCTGATTTTCGAGGGCGGTAAAATCGTATTATTGTACGACGGTGATTTGACGGACAGTACCGTTATCAATAAGAACGACTTTTTTGTCAACTATACTCTCGGCATGTATAATGTAGATTATGGTGATGATATGGTCGTTACTGTCGTGGGTACAAATAACGTCAGTCGCGAGATGACCATCAAGGAACTCTCTTCTACAGTCCCTGAGCCTGCCACTGCCACGCTTTCTCTGCTGGCGCTTGCCGGTTTGGCTGCGCGCCGCCGTCGCAAGTAAGTGTTCCCTTATTTCAACAACCAGACCGTTGCTCTTTTGAGCAGCCAAAGCTATGGCGGAGGCGCTTAACAGAGCAACGGTCTTTGCATTACATAAAACGGCAACCTCATTGACCGGCACCTCCCCTGCCTTGCAGGCCGTGGTTTTACGAGAAAGAGATAATTCCTCGCATTTTTCGGATTTTTCCACCATTTCGCTTGAAAGAGGTAGTCAATTTTTACTAAACTCAGCCGTTCGAACTTTGAGCATAAAAGGCTAATATATCAAGAGTTATAGAGATGTTGCATCTTTGGTGACCCGAAGTTCCTTTCGAACAAAAAATCAAAATAAGCCACTAAATTTGAACCGAAAAAGCTCCAGCCTCCGTTTTTTCGGAGAAAAAAAGGGAGGCTGCCACGCTGAAGCGCTTGTCACGCCATAGCTCCAAAGGAGCGACGGCGGAAGTGCGGAAGCGGGCAAACCACTGTGGCGCAATACATGCGGTAAACGAAAAACTCTGCAATGCCAATGCCTACCTCTCATTTCTACTACGTTTACATTCTGCGTGATGTCGCTACAGGCAAACGCCATTACACAGGCGTGACGCATGATTTGCAAGAACGCTTGGCTATGCACAATGCAGGGCATGTACCGCACACCTCCAAATTTGCACCATGGTATATTGAAACCGCCATCGCTTTTCGTGACAAAGAAAAAGCCTTTGCATATGAGCGATATCTCAAAACTGGTGCAGGCAGAGCATATGCCATAAGGCATTTTTGATTTTCAATACACTCGCGCGCATAGGCATTGCAGGGGGCTACGCTAAAGCTACGCCCTCCCTAGCGTTTGCAAGCCCCGCCACCGCCCTACCGGGCGCAAAATGCCCCCAAAAGGCCAAAAAGCCTAAGCATGCCCAAGCCTCTTTTTCTAAGCGCGAATTCATGTTAGGTTCACTAAAGAAGCCTCGAAACTACAATCTGTTGATTCTGTGAGCTTAGGCGGTTTTGAGTGAATGGCGACTCTGCGGCAAGCAAAGATGTTTCGAACTGAGTAACCACACAGAATCAGCAGTTTAAGTGCCGCTTTTCAGCGAGTGCCAACCTAAGTTGAAACATCGCTTGCAAAGGGATAAAAAGACACCTGCAAGCGATGGATAGAGGTGGGGGCTCAGCCTTGCCCATCAGAGGAAATAATCTAAAATAGGCATCTCTCCATATTCAAGTGGCTCCATTTCCTCCCAATATTCGACTTCCCTCGTTTGTTGACAGCTATTCACCGCCGCCGCCGCAAGGCACAGGGCTGTGGTGGCAAGGATTTTGTGGAAAATTGTCTTCATTATTATCTATCTCCTTTACTTAAGATAATACTTCCCGGCACCGAATCCGCAACAAAAAAAATTGCGGAAAGTGCAGATTTTCTAATAAATAGGCGCACGCGGCGGGTATTTTGTTGCGCGTTTCCTTCATTTTTGTTGCAGATGGCGCAAAAACTGAGCCAAAAGCCGAGGATTTGCTCGAAGTGGAGCCCTTGGTCTGCCGGGTGCGGGTCATGGTCTTGCGGGTGGCTTTTTGTTCGTTGTTTACAGTTCGGCCAGAATCTTGTGGAACTCGCTCATGGGGTACGCCCCGGTCATGCTGATATCCTTGTTTTGGAACACGAGGAAATAGCGATACCCCGGCCCGGCTTGTTCCTGCCATGCTCTGCCCAAGTGCAGCTTGGCCAGAGTCTCCTCGTTGGCCAGATGGTCGCCCTTGGTCTCGATGATGACTATCTTCCCGGAGCGCGTTCTCACGATAAAATCCGGATAGTGGTTGATAAAGCCATTGATGGCGAAACCCGTTCGCGCGATATTGCGATGCCACCACCGGATATTGGGTAAGCCGGTGATTGCCTGAATGAGCTCCGTCTCGAACTTGTTGCCGGATTCCTCAGCCTCGTACAGACTCTTGTCGTAGATGGCAGTGCTGTCGATGGGCGAGATGCTGGCCGGGAAGCTGTAGGACGGGCGGCACAGAATGCGCCCGGTGGCCAAGCGGTTATCGAATTGCTTGCGGATAAAATCATTCAGCAGGCCCCACCACATGATTCTTGATGCGGGAGGCAAACCCGGATGGCGATTTCTCCAGCGAGGCGAGCTGCTCCTGCGACATGTTCTCAATCACGGCGTCAATATAGGCAGCCAGCTCGGAAGAATCCACCGAATCGAAGGAATCTATCAACTGATGAACAATCTGCTTGCATACGCGGATTTTAGCCGTAGCATCCAGCTTGGGGAACTGTTGCTTGAAATACAGCAGGGCCGATTCATCCAAGCGGAACACCTTGGGCACGCCGCCGGACTTGCCTTCCTTGATGTCGATGCTGTACAGGTCATCGTCCCCACCTCATACGAATACGCCGAAGTAGAAGAAAAAGTGTTGGAGGCAGCAGAGCCAGAGCAATGACAAACTACAAACAGTTCTAGATTCTTTTAGCCTATCGATATTAAATCCCGTTGAATCTCCCTCATGGCTTTAAGTGATTGAAATAGCTGTGCACGCGTTTCTTTGCATTCTCGCGGATATTGTAATAAAACAGGCGGAAATCACAGCTGTGAAGGGCAAACTCTCCGATTCCTTTATCACATGCGGGCTGGTCGGTAGTGCCGACCACCAGCACTTCGTATTGGCGAGCCGGGTCATACTTAACTTGTGCAGAGTAACGCTCGCGCGTATCCAAAGCTCCCAGATTGCGGGAATCTCCGGCCTCGGTCAGTTCATTATCCCGGCTCCATGACACGGGGTTGATGGATAATGCACCCTTGTGACACACCAGATTGAAGCCGCCGAACTTGCCGTCCTTCATGAACTCACAGTTCCATGATATGATGACCCGGGTATCGGTCTCGCCTTCAGCGAATTTCAGGTGGGGATTTGCCTGGAAGTATTGCCGGGTGTATGAGTACCCCAGTACGTAGGCTGCCACCATGCGGCTGTACACTTCCGGGTGGCCTTCCATGTACTCTGATAAGAGGAACTTAAGTACATTGGAACCTTGGGAATGACCGACCAGGATGAACGGGCGGCCGTTGTTAAAATGGGTCAGGTAGTATTCAAACGCCGCCAGTGCATCGTGATACGGCACACCGGCCACCAGCTTTTCCTGTTCCTCAAGTGAGCAGCTGAGCGATTTCATGGCGTTCAGTTGTCGATAGTACGGGGCATAAATATTCGCCACACCCTCGAAGCACGAGGCCTGCTCGGCATACACTTCGGGAGCCTGCTCCCGCATGGATTTGTTATTTATCGTGTTCACCATTCCATCCGCCTCGGTCGGCATCCAGCAGGTGGGGTAAAGGTAAAACACATCCACCTCCTTGCCGGCATCAGAAATCTTCACCCAGTTGCCGATATCTGCATAGTTGATTTCGTACGGCAGAGACGCCGGTGCTTCATTATCTGCAACCGCCATGGCGGCCACCCCCATTACCGCAATGACAAGCAACGCTGCCACTATTTTCATTGTTTTCATTTAGGTGCTAAATATTCTAGTGCCTCTTCCTAAGCTGCCGCCCTCCTTTTGACACGAACAAGCTATTTCTTCTTGTTTTTTTGTCCGGTTGAGCGCGAATGTTTTATAGCATAATGCAGTGCGGGCAGTCAATCCATTTTTTGCGCGATTTTGTAGCGTAGATGCACTTTTCACAAACTAAAAGTGGTGTCCCGCAAGGGGAGATTCTCAGAGTAAGCCTCCGTTCGGTTGAAAATTGCTCCACTTCTACAGACAGGCGGCAGATTTTTCGTGAATTTACCGCCTGTTTCATTTTGCCTATGGCTTAGCGGTTTACGCGCTGTCTTATTGCTCTCCCGTTGGCGCTAAAACAGGTCTTTAAATGCAATCCCGGAGACTTAAGCACCCCAAACGCCTCTGCACGCCTCCGCTAAATGCAGTAGTATATATCTACCTTGCTTTATTCCAACGAACCTCAAAACGCTTATTCTTAGAGTTTTGCAAACGTGATAGGTTTTGCGTTCGATTCCCCCCCTGGAGAGGTAGACGAATCGAGTGTGTCGAAGTGGCTCGGTTTAGGCATAACTCGTTAATATCAAGCACTTATTCCGTTCGTTTGACGTAAGCCAAGGCTTTCCTGATGGTGTTTGGAATCGATGCTTGCACGATAACGCCAATTTCTGTATAATCCCTTTGGTCATTATGAGCATCCAATTACAGATTTTACCGGAGCAAGACCTCCCGGCATTCAAGCGAGATATGCAGGAGGCATTTCAGAAAGGGGCGGAGGCTGAATACGGCTCCATTTCGGAAGTGATTCTCCCGGAAAGCCACATCGATGCATCGCTATCCAAGCCCGGGAGTGTGGCTTATGCTGCTATGGAAAATGGCTGTATGGTGGGAGGTGCCATCGTACAAATAGATGCGCAAACCCGACACAACCATCTGGATTTCTTGTATGTGAAGCATGGTGTTCAAAGCAAGGGTGTAGGTCAGACCATTTGGGCTGAGATTGAGAGACTTCACCCCGACACAGAAGTTTGGGAGACTGGTACTCCGTATTTTGAAAAGCGGAATATCCACTTCTATGTCAACAAGTGCGGATTTCACATTGTCGAATATTTCAACGAGAAGCATCCAGACCCACACCAGCCGAAAGAAGAAGACCAGCTCAGTACAGATGATACGCCCGGCTTTGAACACGGCTTTTTCCGTTTCGAAAAACGAACAAAAACACCTTGCCAAGTGTAGGATGCATCCGTTGGGGAGCCGTTGCTCCCGGGAATGCCCTTCCTACCCGGCCCAGCTTCACTAAAGCTACGCCGAGGCAAGCAAGGGGGCGTTTTGGCGTCCGCTTGCGTGAACTTACTGCGGCGGAGCCGGAGACGGCTGCTTGTGGTAAACCTCCATCCGGTGCTCAATCGTCTGCAAGCGTACGGACATCTCGGAGAGCACGCGGATGGTTTTCCGGGGCAAGTCCTAACATTGTAGAATTTGATTTGTTTTACTAAAATTCGGAGTAAGTTCTAACATTTTTTCATGTTCACGAGTTTATAAATTTTTAGGCTCTGTCCTACCAAATGGGGGATGACCACCCTACCAAAAATTACCCACTACCTTATGAGTAGTGGGTTTTTATGACGTTTATTCTATAAAAATTAGATTCTGACCTGCTTTTGCTTTACGAAGAGGACTAAGGTAAGTGACCGTCCTATGATTCCCATGCCTATCGCTGCCTAAATAACTTCGTGAATATCGCGTAGTTGTCAGGCGTGTTGGCTTTGTTGAATGAGGGGAAGAATGTTATCACTGAGGTAGGTGCATTCCCTCAAATAGCCAAGCACATCAAGGATGGTAAAGTGTTTATTAGCAAGGATATTGAGATTAAGTGCAAAACAAAGCACAGAATCGGCAACCTTAAATCATTTGTTACCAACACATTAAACAACTTGAATTTTGTTGCTCCTTATCCGGCTGATAGTAATGTTTTGAATTTTTACGCAACTGTGCAAAATTCTCTTGGAAAAATGAAGCGACAAATGGTTGGAATTTCAATGAAAAACGGTATGGTAACAACCGCTTTATTATACAAATGCCACCGCATACCAAAACGCAAGGGCGTTTTCTATATAAAACGAAAGAGCGAGCATCCGAAAATAAACTCGCTCTCTTCTCTCATAGTTAATTTTCAGAAAAGCGCATTTTCTTACAAGAAGGCTTGAAGCCCCAGCACTATAAGACTCGCTGAAGTGATTATACTCAAAACTCCTTTGTTGTCAAGCGTTTTGTTGAAAAAACTGCTCATAAATGAGGGAAACCGGGTAAGTAAGTGTAGTTATGGATGAAAACAAAGTTTTATAGAAGAACTGTGACGTATGGTAGAATGAGTATCAGAAGCAGTATGACCAATGGGTGAGGTATAATCAGGACTATCGCTCCGCAAAAGGGGAAGACTTGGTGTCAGAATAGGAGATAAAAGAAGTTGCTGAATTGTGGGCAACATATCAGGATTTCGCTCGTAGTTTGAGCAAGAAATTATTTTCTTGGTGGAAAGAAAAGGCAGAATAGAACGGTCATAATTGAAAAGAAAAGGATAGTCTACATCTTCACTGTACATTCTGTTTTCAAGATAGTCGTTGAACAAAGAAGGATAAGGAATTACGATTAAAAATCTAGGAGTTTCTTGATTAAGTCTTGATAACAAAACTCCCAAATACTCATTATAGTCATAGGAGGTCAGTTTTATCGTAGTTATTTGTTCAACATTCCTCAGAACTAATTCCCCTTTTTCCAATGTATCAATTTGTTCTTTTATTCCAAATAAAGCAACGTCTCTAACTTTAACTCGTATAGGATTATTGTAAATGCGCTCTGACATAACCCTAACACTCTAGCATTTTTAGTAATGATGTGTCAAGGTTGTTGAAAATTTTAGTGAACGATTGTGGCTGGCGGTCGGTTGTGTCCTCCATTTGGTAGGACATAGCCAATTTTTAATATTTTTATACTTTAAGGCTTGTGTTGGCGTAAGGAATGCAATAGAACAAAGTTATCAATACGTTACCGGACTATATGACGACAACACCCACTACCTCGGCTTACACCAAAACCTATGTGAAAGAGGGAGAAGAAACCCTCAGCATTAACGGCGTGGGTACTGATGAAGCCGTGATGACAAAGGTGCCGCTTTACGTCCGCAACGGAAAAGTTGCGATTACAAACAGCAATATTATTACTAACCCCACCGTAGACGGAACTAATTCTTTGCTCAGCGTAGGCGGGTATGATGCAGAATTAGTGTTGGATGGTACTACCTATCTGAACCGCAGTCTTGAAGCCGGCGACGGTACTCAGGATAACGGTGCTTATATCAATGTGGGTGGGCCGGATGGCATCGGTACTCTTACACTGAAGAATAATTCTGTAGCATCCACTCGCTACTCCATGTTCGTAGGTCGGGACAAAGATGAGTCCTGGCATGACACCTATGCTATGAGCTCCACCACAACATCACCCGATAGCACAGAACGCTATAGCGCTGGTACATATACAGATTCTTTCGGGGCAGGCATTGTTGCTGACACATGGACTCTGGTAGGCATTTCTTTCAAGGCCGGTACAGATGCCGCCAGTGGGGCCAAGTACATTGCCGGCACAGCCAACAGCAATTTCTATACCCGCAACTTGGGCGGTTTTGACACCCCCGCTGAGAGCGATCAGACTTTCGCGATTGGTTCCGGTAACTCCGGAGACGCTCGTGAGGTTTTCAATGGTCAGATTGCCGGTCTTACAATCTTCACATCTGACTCTGTTATCGGCGGGGTAAACGATATTACAGCTATTATGGGTACCACAGCGCCTGTAATGGAGGCTGAGCCCACCATCCCCGAACCGACCACGGCCACACTTTCCCTGCTCGCCTTGGCCGGTTTGGCTGCTCGCCGCCGCCGTAAGTAAAATATAGCACGGGTTATCTGATACCTCGTTTGATTTTAAGCTGCTGTTCAGATGAGAACAGCAGCTTTTTTCTTTCACTCTGTTAAATTGTTCGGTTGATAAATCGGAGTTTGTCGAGCAGAATCATCCGAGCGTAAGCGAGGCGAATTCCTTAGCCCCGCAAACGCGGGGCGGCATATGGTAGCCCACGGTGGAGCTGCGTCAGCAGCGAAACCGTGGGTTATAATGATAATAAAAAGGAACCCCACCGGATGGTGGGGTGGCATAGAGGGTTG
>JBGVMR010000040.1:0-1842 GCA_045124875.1 Akkermansia sp. | reverse complement strand
CCACCATCCGGTGGGGTTCCTTTTTGTTATCATTATAACCCACGGTTTCGCTGCTGACGCAGCTCCACCGTGGGCTACCATATGCCGCCCCGCGTTTGCGGGGCTAAGGAATTCGCCTCGCTTACGCTCGGATGATTCTGCTCGATAAACTCCGATTTATCCACCGAAATGTTTAACAGGGCGTTAAAAAATACATTTTTCTGTGCCCCGGTATGCAGAGGTTCCCATTGGCATTACCTGTATTGTCATCTGTGGGGCTTCTACACTTTTTGCCGAGATACTGCTTGATTTGAATGAAAAAACGTGTTATTTTTCTTCTTGGCTGATAGATTTTGATTTTTTAGTACTCTTTGTCAACACCCAACCATTAAAAACATGATGAAACGCGCATTACTTCTTCTTTCCCTCTTCGCGGTGCCCTGTGTACTTACTTCTTGCATGGCTGAGGCTGCACCAAGTACGGATACTGCTACAACCACGGTATCTCCTCTCGATAAGATATGCAATCTTTTGAAATTATCGGGTTACACGGAAGAGGGAATAAAGATTTTACGCGCCGGGTATAAGGGTGATACTGCTACTTTGGATAAGCTTAATGGCGGATTTCTACTTAATATTTATTGCATGGGTGCCGCTGCCGCCGGTAACAAAGAGCTGGTTCTGCAATGCCTTGACAAAGGCGCTGACTCGAGCAAGGGGCTGAGAGGCGCTGCATTGGGTGGGCATATGGACATCGTTCAGTTTCTGCTCTCCAAAGGCGCTGAACCGGACTGGGGGCTTAGAGGCGCGGCAGAGGGAGGCCATATAGATATCGTTCAGTTGATGCTCTCCAAAGGCGCTGACCCGGACTGGGGGCTTAGTGCCGCTGCTCGTGGTGGCCATATGGACATTGTGCAGTTGATGCTCTCCAAAGGCGCTGACTCGAACTATGGGCTTGAGGGCGCTGCTTATGGTGGCCATATGGACATCGTACAGTTGATGCTCTCCAAAGGCGCTACTGACTACAATTGGGGGCTTAAACCTGCTGCATGGGGTGGCCATATGGACATCGTACAGCTGCTGCTCTCCAAAGGCGCTGACCCGGATGAGGGGCTTAGTGACGCTGCTATGGGTGGCCATATGGACATCGTACAGTTCATGCTCTCCAAAGGCGCTGACCCGGATGAGGGGCTTTGTGGCGCTGCCGCGGGTGGGCATATGGATATCGTACAGCTGCTGCTCTCCAAAGGCGCTGACCCGGATGAGGGTCTTGAGGGCGCTGCTGCAGGTGGCCATATGGACATCGTACAATTGCTGCTCTCCAAAGGCGCTGACCCGGATGAGGGGCTTTTTGGCGCTGCAGAGGGAGGCCATATGGACATCGTACAATTGCTGCTCTCCAAAGGCGCTACTGACTACGACAAGGGGCTTTATGGCGCTGCATTGTACGGCCATATGGACATCGTACAGTTGCTGCTCTCCAAAGGCGCTACTAACCTTGATTCAGCCCTTGAAACAGCCGAGCGCCGTGGCCATACCGAGTGCGCAGAGCTTATTCGCGCTGCAATGAAGAAGTAATGTTTGATGTTGAATCTTTGATGTTTAAAGTTTAACACTCATACAAGCCGAATATCACAACAAACTTTTTTACCGGTGCCGTGGGGGTGATACCGCGGCACCGGTTTTTTGGAAAGTTGTAAAGAAGATGAGCCCGGTAAATGCTAATTTGAAGTACGAGTTACGAGATTCAAAATACGAAGTAATAGTTAGGCATACAGCCGTAATGACAGCGGCAACTCATGCGCGGCTTTGCAACACTGCGCCACAGGCGCCTGACTCTGAACTCCGTACCTCGTATATCGT
>JBGVMR010000039.1:0-119931 GCA_045124875.1 Akkermansia sp. | reverse complement strand
CATGCCCACTCCTCCCAATGGGCTTGTTCTTTAAGGGGCGTCAATGGGAGTCGAAGGTTTTCTTGTGGTGTAAAACGTTTATAAATAATGCATTATAAAAACAAAGTTGCAAACGAAAGACAAAATTTGGCTTTTTGTTTTGACTATTCATTCAAAAATGGTATTCTTACCCAAGACTCAAGCATCGGCTTTAGGGGAGTCTTAAACGCTTTCGCTGGTCGTCAGAAAACGGGAGAACTTCACCTTTTACATGATAGAATGAAGAAAATCAACATTTGCATATGTTTTATTGTATTCATTATAGCAAATATAATGAGTTCATGTATAAGCACAACATCATATGAGATGAGAAAATCATGTGATTTTAATCTCCATTCCAGAAGAAATCACGCACCCCTTAATTTTTATCGCATAGGCAATCAATATTACCTAGAATGTGATGTAACCTATGAGACGATAAACAGGAATATGTATTTGGGCGGTCCCTTTGGCGCTAAAGAAATAGAGACCCCGATTAATATGCATAGAATAGTAACAGAAAAATATTATTTCCTTTTGCCCACAAATGCTGTTGAGCATCTCTTCAGGAGTAAAACCGATGGTATAGATACCAATGCGGAACACTACATTGCAGCGTGTGATTGGGATGCTGATAATGCCGTACCGGTTGTTTCTTCTTTGAGGTATGCTGATATTGATATATATGAGGCATATGATGGAGACTATCGTAATCTTTTCAATCCGAGAAATAGAAATTTTACATTGAAAGTACCTAAATACAGACCATGGGATTACTGGATTAAACAACCTCTTAGTGTACTTTTGTTTATTGGCGTAGACATTCCTGCAACTCTTGTTTCCCCCATATTTATCGTGCCCTACTATGCTATTCGTGGCTATTGAACAGGATTGTTGCTTCGTTTTTTATCGGGAATCTTTTGTGTATAGAAAGTGAAGTTTGACTGTCTCATCGTCTTGACTGACTATAGTTGAATTTCTCCTATCGAAAAAGTTTATAAATTGAGGGGGCTCACTGCTTTTTGTTTAGCGGTGAGCCCCTGTTTTTTATTCATTTAAGTATATATGTAATCTGGCTTCTACATATGATTCGGCGTTTATGTTGCTTGTTCTTATATTAACTCCTGAATTTCTTGCCCAATTGACTACTATGGAATGAGCTTTAGAGTACCGGCCATCTTGTGTACCGCCAAGATCTGTATGTGTTGCAGGAGATTCTGCTCCTGTCATTTCATCGACTATTTTTATACGCTTTATATTGTACTTCCTGTAATATTCCTCCATGATTTTTTCATCAGGATGCCCCTCGACTTTTTCATTAGGACGATGATATAGGTAGGTCTTAAATACCCAGCTATCATCAGTATTTATAACATGGACATAATGTTTGACATTTGTTGGTTTATGGGGATTTTCGAATCTATGTGGAGTTCGCGCCACAGCATCATATAAACCTAAGAAATTAACATCTACATATGGTATGGGCGTTTTATTTTCACAGCAACAACCGGATTCACCCAACTCTCTTGCTAAATCTTGGACAATAATTCCGCCTCGACTCCAACCAACGAAATTGATTTTCTCATGAGGTTTTGCACAACGTTTTTTGCATACACTTTGCTTAACCCAGCCCATAATTAAATCTACAGATGACCCTGTTAAGTCCGCTGGTCCAACAGGATACCTAGTATAAACGGATCCTGGACCACCATAATATTCCGCATCCTCAGAAGGGTAGCATCGTTTAGCAAAATCATATACATAGCTATATTGCGTATCCGGATGAGTTTTCACATTGTAATTTGTACCATCCACCGCAAAAACATAAAGCCCCAATCTATCAGTATAGCTAATTGGCGAGTTTTGTATAAATCCATATAAGTTTTTACCTGTGTAGTTTTGTAAGGGATCACGACGATTCCATGTAGTGCTGTTTGTATTATAATATCTGAAATTATAATATACCACCCCCGTTTCCACATCCCCCACCTCACTGCTCCACTGTATAGGCTGAGTAACAGAGCCATTTGTCGTTACGAAACCATAGGGAGAGTAAGTATAGGATGTTGCAATGTAACCGCTGTTGCCGAATACTTCGCAAACGTTCTTGGTGAGGTCGAGACCGTATGTGTACCATGTTCCGTCTTTTTGAATAGCCAGTGGTCGGGTGGCTATGGGCTGGGAGGGGTCCCAGGTGATAAGCCAGAGGGCGGTATGTGCGGTGCGGGAAAGATCGCAGCAAGCAATTTGAAGGTAGCCTCGATAGATGTAGCGCTGGTGAAGCGTGACGGCGCCATTAACTGTCACCTTCTTGAAAGCTCGTCGGCCTAGGCTGTCGTAAGCGCAGGTAACTACGGTGCCGGTAGACTCATTGATGAAACTGACGGGTCGGTTTTCTGCATTGTAGACGGCGGACCAAATGCCGGTTTCGGTTTTGATGAGTGTCTGATTTCCATCGGCATCGAACTGGGGTACGAAAGCGGCGGCACCGTTCTCCGAAATGGAGGAGTACTGGTTTAGAGCATTAGTAGTGTACTCAGTGCTGCTTGCCACACTGGAACTCTCTTCGAGAGCGGCGGTGCGGTTACCAACGTTATCGTAGGCGTACTCATAATCCTTGCCATTGACCTGAGCTTCCACCAATTCCGAACGAGTATTGTGCGTGAATGAATCGTTCACGATAGCTCCCTGTCGCGCGGTATTGCGAGCGGAGGGACGACCGAGGATGTCGTATGTGTACTCACGCTGCACCACCAAAGTAGTGCCACGGTGGTAGGCCATGTCGGAGAGCAGGTCACGCTTTGCTTCATAGCTCTGCGTGAGCGTCATGCCGTTGGGCTTAACAAGCTTGTGCAGCAGGTTAGTACCTTGCAAGTACTCATAGCCAAACTGCTTCATTTCACCACCATGCATGAATCCTGCGCAGCCTAGAAATCGCCACAAAAATAGGATTGACAATCAACACAGTAAATAGTAATTTAACCACAGCTCCAAACAGCGGCTCAGAAATTCCTTAAACTACATCGCCGGTGGTCAGAAAACGGGGCGCACCTCACAATGCATACTTTATTCAGGATGAAACGAATGTTGCTTATATGTGTGTTTCTGACATCATGTATCCAAATGTTACAAGATGACGAAATTAGTTACTTGGACGTAAAAGATATATCAGATCAGACCAGTAACGCAGTCTCATGGTGTCCTTTAATTTATGAATATGATGATCCAAGTAATAGCTTTTATAATCCGGAGTATCCCCATTTAATGAAGATAGCTTTTCAGAGATATCTAAACAAAGAAGCTGCTATTTATAATTCTGTCAAAAGTATTTACGAGTTGTATTCTTTTTCAAATGAGACATTACTCATGATTGCGGCATATACTAACGATTTTGATTTGGTTGATTTTTTGTTGTCGATTAATGTTGATATTAATCAGCGTACGAAAAGACCATATATTGGCATTGTTGATGATTATAACTTTATGATGGCTATGTCTATCAATGAAAAGGTTTGGTCAGGAGAAACTGCATTACATTACGCCGCTCGAGGAGGCAATACAGAAATGTATCAGTATTTGATTAAGCATGGTGCTGATGAAAGCATAGAAAATATACAAGGAGAAACCGCCATGGAAGTTTTTATGAAAAAAAGATTTTTTAAGAAGCAGAAAACAATAAAATAATCCTCTGCCAGTACAAGATGGGGGTTAAAACAGCAAAAGTACTACTTAATATCAAATAAAGTGTTAGAATGTTGATTCTTGGGCTATGATATAACGGAGTAGTTTTGTTGGTTCCTTATTACAAGTTTAACAGGGATATGAAAAAACAAGTGTTTGTTATCTGTTTTCAGAAAGGAAAACATGGAATATTAAGTTGTTAACGAACTGAATCCAAACGAGAATTATAAGCAGGTTAAAGATCGTGATGAGAAAGCTGTAGCTATTACCTGTTTTGTATTTTGGGAACTTCTAAAAGTCAGTATGACTGCATTTAAGAATTTTCAAAGTAAGCTCTAAGAGGTATAATAAGTGCATGGTACCAAAGCTAGAGTTGCCCTCATCCTTGCATATTCCTGATTTGTTGCATTTCCGAAGAAGAGCAACAGTACGACACGGGTTGGACGAATTGCAGAAGTACATCTCCTTCGAGCTATTTCGAGATAAGCTTGAAGAGTTGTGCCATTTCAGCAGTAAAGGAAGACCTCATTACGATGTGGTGCAGATGTTTAAGATACTGATACTGCAAACTCTCTATAATCTGAGTGATGAGGAAATGGAGTTTCAACTCAGTGATAGGTTGAGTTTTCAACGTTTTGTAGGTAATGGCTATGCAGATGACGTACCGGATGCGCGTACCATATGGAAGTTCCGAGAACGCTTGGGAGAGAAAGGAACAAAACAGCTGTTTGAACTTTTCTTTGCTGAAATGAAGAATCGCGGTTTAAAGTGCAGTCAGGGAAAACTGGTGGATGCCACTTTTCAAGAAGCACCAAGGCAAAGGAATACACCGGAAGAAAATAAAATCATCAAAGAAACAGGCAAGGCTCCGGAATCATGGAGTTAAAAGAAAAAGGCTCACAAGGATATAGACACAACCTGGACCAAGAAAAGAGACGAGCGGCACTATGGATACAAGGCTGTTTTTTGAGCAGAACGGGACAACTGTGTCCAGATGCCACCAAATAAAGGAAAAATAGCGCGAAAATAGGCCAATTTTATCCACAATTCCCCAAATAAACCGAAAAATTGTTGCAACGAGCTCAGAAAAATGCTATTCAGTGCTCAGTCAAATAAATATCCTCACTAATTAGAAGTTCCCTTTTATCCATCCAAGAATCTATAACAATATTCTTGGATGGATAAAAAGTGGTGGGTGGATTATGATTTATATATTACCTTGATTTTCGCTTTTTTATCTATTAGCTTTTCTACGCAACACATAAATGAAGATAATTCTTTTGCTTTGTTTAATGTATCTAAATAAGAGAAATGATGTACGGTGATAGGAGCTTTTATCTCATCCTTATACTGTGTGCTCGCAATATGATGTTCAAAGTATGTTTCTCCAATGATTAAACACCCTCTGGACCAAGTCACATTTATTCCGTGGTGAAATCGAATAGAAGAAAATGAATTTTTGCGTTCAAGACCTATCGTATGAGAGTAAACTTTTTCTTTGTCTAACGTTAACGTTCTGCCATCGGTGAGTTCGTATAGTATTGGTGTCTTATAATCGAATCCCATAGGTTCATCTTCGAATGTTGGTATGCTCGGTTCACTGTGAGTTAGCTTGTAAAAAAAACTACTTTCTGAATAATCTTTTAAAGCTTGAGCAAATATATCATATGCTTTCATAATTTTAGCATGATGTTGAGTTAATTCAAATCCTCGATATTTGTTATAATGTCTGATATAGTGTTTAATCGCAGTTGTAGAAGGTGAAAAAAATCCTTCATACTCGCCATCAGGTAAGGGATAATTTTTTTTATCATCGGAAAAACCTTTCTCCTTCTTCATTGCATATAGTCCTCTTCGAGGTTCAATGCCTTTTCCTTGTACTCTGCCACAGGGAAGAGCTGCTGCGTTGATTGGTATAGCCACCCAATCGCTAAGGGTTTCCCAATCTAAAAACTGAGTTCTAGTAACCGTAATTTCTACGTCGTGTAAACCAAGACAATCCGATTTATTACAAGGACTATTGTTTACGTATGCATAATTTTTTTCTACTGGATTTATCTTTTGTATTGGATCTAAGTTTAACCAAGTTCCCGTTTTAGGGTTATAATATCTATAATTATAATATACAAGGTTAGTTTCTTTGTCATATACTTCGCTGTTCCATTGTATATGTTGTTCTATATTGCCTGAAGCGATGACTTTGCCAAAGGGTGAGTAAATATATGTTGTATTGATATACCCGTTAATTCCATATACCTCACATACGCTCTTGGTGATATCTAATCCGTAGGTGTACCAAGTACCGCTGATTTGGATAGCCAGCGGGCGGGTCGCGATGGGCTGGGTGGGATCCCACATGATAAACCACAGAGCCGGGTGGTGGCTGCGGGTGAGGTCGATGCTGGCGATTTGTAGGTAACCGCTGTACAGATAGCGCTGGTGGAGCGTTACTGTGCCGTTGACTGTTACCCGCTTGAAGCTGCGGCGGCCCATGCTGTCGTAGGCGCAGGTGACCACGGTGCCGGTGGCTTCGTTGGTGAAGCTGACGGGGCGGTTCTCTGCGTTGTAGACTGCAGTCCAGATGCCGCTCTCGGTCTTGATGCGTGTTTGATTGCCATCGGCATCGAAGACGGGCGAGAAGCTGAAGCCCTCTTCATCCTTTGAGCCGGTGATGTCCGTGTACTGGTTCAGAGCATTAGCCTCATAGAAGGCGTAATCGCCTGCTTCCATCGACATACGGCGGTTGCCCTCGTTGTCGTAGTCATAGCCGTAGGTTTCACCATTCACCTGAGCGCTGGCGAGCTCGGAGCGGGAGTTGTGGATAAAGCTATCGTTTACCACATTACCCTGGCGGGCGGTTGTGCGAGCGGTGGGGCGGCTGAGCACATCGTAGGTGTATTCACGCTGCGTCACGAGAGTGCTACCACGGTGATATGCCATGCCGGTGAGCAAGTCACGCTGAGTTTCGTAGGCCTGCGTAAGCGTCATGCCGTTGGGCTTGGTAAGCTTGTGCAGCAGGTTGCTGCCTTGCAAGTACTCATAGCCGAACTGCTTCATCTCACCGCCATGCAAGAAGCCTGCGCTGTTGATGCGCCCATCCATACCGTAACCGGTGCTGACCGTCTGCAACACGCTGCTATTCTTAGCGTAGGAGTAGCCGGTGGAGCGTCCCAAGGTATCGCGTAACTCTGTGATGAGGTGAGTATCACCATCTACCACAAGGGAATCGCTTTCGTGTTCACCGTAGGTGTTGTAGGAGAAGGACCGCACTCCGCTCTCATCCGTCAGTTGCATCAACTGACCGAGGTGATTGTAGGTGAAGCTGCGAGCAGATGATTCCGCAGTACCATTTACTACGATATAGGTAGTACCGAGGTGCAAACCTCGTGCATGCTCGTAGGCGTGAGTTTTCACGTTACCACGTGCATCCGTCTCGGTAGCGAGGCGGTTGTATGCATCATAGGTTTTCACCATAGTGGTGCCGTCGGCGTAAGTTTTGCTCAGCTCCAGTCCGGTGGCGGGGTGGAATGTCCATGTTGTTACATCGCCGTCCGTGCGCTCAGTGGGATCGAAGCAGATAATCTCCGTCCCTGCGCGGAACGTGCGCAGGGAGGTCATATTGCCCATGTCATCGTAACCGAAGCAAGCGGGCTGAATCGCCGTCCCCCATTCCGCAATCTTGCGACCGCGGTGGTCATATTTGAAGCAGGAGGTGTTACCTGCTGCATCCGTTATCACGGAGGGAAGGTCGAGAGCTGCATCGTAGGCCGTCGTTGTCACCGCTCCGGTGGCATCCGTTACGCTGATGGTGCGCCCGGCAAGGTCCGTTCGGGAGGTGGTGGCATTACCACGACCATCCACATGCACCAGTGTAATGCCCGTGGCGGTGTAGCTGCGGGAGGCTGAGGTCGTGATGCCTGCATAGTCCTTCTGAGAGAGCGTGAAACCATCTACTGAGACGGTCTCTGCCACAATCTCCGAGGTGGGGATTGAGCTGTAGCTCGTCAGCTTAGCTGGAGCAGTATAGACCGTCCAATTTACACTGTTGTTTCCGCGTTCATCCGTGCTGATGCTCTTGCTTGCCAGCGTGGTATTAAGCTGCGAGATGAGCTGCTTTTGCACTGCACTCAGCGGCTCGCCTGCTGCATTGTAGCGGGTTTGCGTGGTGACGCTGAACACGCCATCCGCAGCGGATTCTACACTGTGGGTCATTTCTACCACCGGGGAGTTATCCTTGGTGGGAGAATCGGCCAGGGCAAGCGTCTGCTTGCTCACGTTGCCGAAGGAGTCGTACTCGTAGATCGTTGCAGCTGTTTTTGCGGTATTCCACCCGGTGTCTTGGTATTGCTTGGTCATCTGCCCCCTAGCGTTAAACTCGCTGCGGGTGTAGATGAAGCCTGTAGTGCTTGCCTGAGCTTGCACAGTCGTCTGCCCGA
Organism: Akkermansia sp.; assembly: GCA_045124875.1. Taxonomy (GTDB): domain Bacteria; phylum Verrucomicrobiota; class Verrucomicrobiia; order Verrucomicrobiales; family Akkermansiaceae; genus Akkermansia. The sequence goes on along the minus strand of JBGVMR010000039.1, from coordinate 111,796 downwards.
AGCCGTTGACAATGCTCTGGGCGATAGTCGTGCCATCTGTCAGCTTCGTGGTGGTGCGGAGGGCGTTGCCGTTGAGGTCATATACATACACCAGAGCACGCTGGGCTGTACCGCTGATGCTCGCGGTGGAGCCATCCGTGTTGCGGGTGGTGACGGTGGTAGCCCCTGCGGGTGTGGTCACAGTGGTGGTGAGGCCATCCTCGCTGTAGGCGGTGGTGGTCATGCGCCCTAGTACGTCCGTTTGCTTGGTAACGCGACCGAGAGCATCATACTCCGTGGCTTCTGTGGTCTCCATGGGGCCTACTCGGCGAATGGTGGTGAGAACGCGTCCGGCTGCATCGCTGGTGAACTCCGTGATGGTCTCGGGGGTGATGCAGGTCTCGCCGTCGTACACTTCCTCCCGGCTGATTTCCGTGAGCTGACGCGCGGAATCGTACGCGTAGGTGGTGGTGATGCCATCCTCATCCGTCTCACTCAGTCGCCCGCAGCACATCCACGTGGTGGTGCTGAAACGCCCATTACCATGTGTCGTCTTAACCACACGCTGCTGCTCATCGTACTCGTAAGCCGTGGTATTAAGGCGCAGCCACTGCGTGCCGTCCCAAATACTTTCCTGTACAAAAGTGGTGGTGTCATTTGCCGCGATAAAACTCTCGCTTTTACGGCTCTGCGCGGCAACCAACTCACCGTTGGCCTTGGTGATGGTAGTGTGCTTGTGAATAGCACCGTGCTCGGTCGTTGCCGCATACTCATGTACAGTTTGCACACCGGTGATATCCTGCGAGAACTTGGCTTTACCTGCTGCATAGGCATAGGCGGGCTCCGCGCCGAATGTTTCCTCAATGCTAACCTTCTGCTGAGAGCTACCGCCTGCCGTTACCGTGGTGGTTACTCGCTCCAGCTCGGATGATTCCTCGTAGGTGTAGGAGGTATTGCGGAACAGAACCTCTGTGCCGGAAGCATTCACTTGATACTCTGTCATCGAGGCGGGGCGGACATCGAAGAAACGAGCCGTAGCGTAAGTGGTGCGGATTACCTTGGCAAGGCTTGCACCCCAAGGGGATTTTTGCATGGTGGTACGACCAAGGGAATCATACTCGTATGCGGTATAGCTGCCGTCAAAGCGTTGTACTTTGGTAAGACGGTTGCCGTTGTAGATGTAGCTGGTGCTGCGGGAAACATCAGAGCCAAAGCCCTCTGTTATGGAGTATAGCTGCCAACCGGCATCGGAGTAGTTGTACACGGAACGTGTGCAAGTTGCCACATTGTCGGGAGTTGCTGCATAGTAAAGCGACTCCGTGCGCACCATCAGACCATTCATCGGGTAGGTGGTCTCGTAGCGGTGCACGATGGCTTCATCGCCCTCGCCCTTGGTGATGGTCACAACGCCGTTGGATTCCGAACGCACAAGGCTGTGCGGGTCGCGCCCTGTCTGCTGACGGGTGAGCGAGGTGTCGTTACCGTTGCGCTGAATCGTTTCTTGCTTGAACGGTGTAGCGTCCTCCGCTGCATCAGGTGTGAACCATGCGAGTAGTAAATCGCTATTATCGGCAGAGGTGCAAACGAGTTTCGCCTCAGCAGAAGCACAAGAAAGCAGGTTGCCCTCATTGTCAAACTGCGTTTGCACATGCTGAGCACGCTCGCTTGCTGTCACTTTGCGCCCCTCGGGGGAGGTGATGCTGTAAACGGAGCCGGTGCTCATGTCAAAGGTCATGCAAAGGCCGTTGGCATCCTTCATCATGATGTAAGCCGGGGTGCGGGAGGTAGTTGCATTAAAATCAGCATCTTGATACTGAATGCGATTGATAGCCATGCCGGAAGCACCAGCCGTACCGGCTTCGGAAGCATCTTCTGCGGGGATATCAAAGAACAGCGCATCCCCCACAGGCGGCGTGATAACTACCAGAGAGCCTACAATGTCAGCCGTCCAACGCCAAGGAGAATCATACAGAGCCTTACCGCTCTCGGGATTGAACGTAACAAAGCTCGGGCAAGCATCGCCCTCCCAACCGGGAGCCTGAGTGGCAGCATGGCGGTCTGCATCGCCATCGGTGGTGTTACCGCAGCCGCAGGAATTGCAGACCTGCGGGACTCCGCCCTTGTATTCTACCTCTTCGCATGCCTGTTTGGCTTGAATGGCGTAGCGGAAAAGCTTACGGTTATTGGCATTGCCACCGTTCATCGGATCGTTGGTCACACGGCCATAGATGAAATAATCACCAGCGGGCAGCACAAGCGTGCGTACAGGGCGTTTCCATGCGTTAGCACCGCTGTCGAAATCCTGCCACTCCGTACCTTGCAAATCCATGTGGAAACAAACAGAACCTGCAAAGTTCAAAATGTCTGCTTCATGGTTACTGAGTTTGGGAGCCGAATCAAAAGCTGCCTGAATGGCATCGTCTGCCAATTCCGTGTTGGAAATCAGCAAATCGCCGTGGTCATCTACCGTCATGCAGACGGAGAGCTGCGTGGGGCGGGTAAGCACAAGCTTATCACCCTTGAGAACAAGCTGATCGGTGACCGCACCCTGATTCATCAGGTCAACACAAACACCGGAATACACCGTATCCCAGTCGCTACCGGGCTTCTGCGGTTCGGTGAAAGTGGTGCAAGTGAAACCAATGGGGCTGACTTCGCTCTGAGTGAACGTAAAATCGGGAGACACGCCCTCGGAAGTGGGGGCACCGGCAATAGTCGGGTTGATAGTATGGTAAGCCATGGGGCTTAGCATGCCTCACCGTTGTTTTAAAGACAACATTTCTCTAGCTTCTGCACTCACTTTTCACAAGTGGGTACAACAATAGCGTTGGACTGCGTTTAAGCAACGTCTTAAACTCAGATGGAAACCGCAGCATGCGATGGAGAGCAGGGGGGGAAGCCCCCCCTACTCAATTATGGACTCAGTTGAAGGAGATGTGGCCATCTTTGGCGTCGATGCGGATGGTGGCGCCTTCCGGGTATTGGCCGGCGAGGATGGCCATGCTGAGCGGGTCGAGCAGGTCATGCTGAATGGCTCGCTTGAGGGGGCGGGCGCCATACACGGGGTCATAGCCGTGGTCTGCTACCAGCTCTGCAGCGGCATCGGAGAGCTCCATCTTGAGGCCGCGGGCGGCCAAGCGCTTGCCCACACGCTCGAGCTGAATGCGGATGATGTGTTTGAGGTCATCTGCCTGCAAGCGGTCGAAGATGATGATATCGTCCACACGGTTGAGGAACTCGGGGCGGAAGTGTCCGCGCAGGGCATCCAAAGCTTTTTCATTGCGTGCGGTGGCGTCTTGCTCATTCAAGATGAATTGCGAGCCTATGTTGCTGGTCATGATGAGTACCGTGTTGGTGAAGTCAACAGTGCGGCCTTGGCCGTCTGTAATGCGGCCGTCATCCAACACTTGCAACAGCACGTTGAAAACATCGGGGTGCGCTTTTTCGATTTCATCGAACAGCACGACGCTGTACGGGCGGCGGCGCACAGCCTCTGTCAGCTGACCGCCCTCATCATAGCCCACGTATCCCGGAGGCGCGCCGATAAGGCGAGACACGCTGTGCTTCTCCATGTACTCCGACATATCGATGCGCACCATGGCCGCCTCGTCATCGAACAAGAACTCTGCCAGTGCCTTGGCCAGCTCTGTTTTGCCCACGCCGGTGGGGCCCAAGAAGATGAAGGAGCCCAGCGGGCGGTTTTCATCTTGCAGGCCTGCGCGGGAGCGGCGCACGGCGTCTGCCACGGATTTGACTGCTTGTTTTTGCCCGATAAGTCGGGCGCCGATGCGCTCTTCCATGTGCAGGAGCTTCTCGCGCTCGCCCTCTGCCAAGCGGGCGGCGGGTATGCCGGTCCATGTGGAGACGACCTTGGCAATGTCGCTTTCCGTCACTTCTTCTTTGAGCAGCCCCTCGCCACTGCTTTGCAGCTTGCTGAGAGCAGCGCGAGCCTCTTTGGCTGCGTTTTCGGCAGCGGGGATTTCGCCGTACAGAATCTCTGAGGCGCGCCCCAAGTCGCCGCGGCGTTGGGCTTGCTCTGCCTCGGTGCGCAGGGTGTCTATTTTTTGCTGAGCGTCGCGGGCACGGGTAACGACCTCTTTTTCGCTCTTCCACTGGGCTATCATGGCATCTACTTTTTCTTTGGTATCGGCCAGTTCGTGGGTGATTTTTTCGAGCCTTTGTTTGGAGTCGTTATCTTTTTCTTTGGCCAGGGCTTGGCGCTCCATCTCCAACTGCATGGCGGTGCGGTTGAGCTCGTCAATCTCGGCAGGCATGCTGTCCAGCTCAATCTTGAGGCGCGCGGCGGCTTCGTCTACCAAGTCCACGGCTTTGTCGGGCAGGAAGCGGTCTGTAATATAGCGGTTGCTCAGGGTTGCCGCGGCTACCAGAGCGCTGTCGGTGATATGCACGCCGTGGTGTACCTCGTAGCGTTCTTTGAGGCCGCGCAGGATGGCGATGGTGTCTTCTACGCTGGGCTCTGCTACGTAGACGGGTTGGAAACGGCGCTCCAGCGCGGCATCTTTTTCAATGTACTTGCGGTATTCATCCAACGTGGTGGCACCGATGGTGCGCAGCTCGCCGCGTGCCAAAGCAGGCTTAAGCAGGTTGGCGGCATCCATGCCGCCCTCGCCACCGGCACCGGCGCCTACAAGGGTGTGCAGCTCATCAATAAAGAGAATGATTTCTCCGTTGGATGAGGTGACTTCTTTGATGAAGGCCTTGAGTCGCTCTTCGAACTCGCCGCGGTATTTGGCACCTGCCAACATGGAGCCGATGTTGAGGCTGACCAGCCGTTTGCCTTTCATGCTATCCGGCACGTCGCCATCCACTATACGGCGGGCAAGCCCCTCTGCAATGGCGGTTTTGCCCACACCGGGCTCGCCGATAAGCACGGGGTTGTTTTTGGTGCGGCGAGAGAGGATTTGCAGCACGCGGCGTATCTCGCCATCGCGGCCGATGACGGGGTCTATCTTGCCTTGGCGGGCCAGGGCTGTGAGGTCTGTGCCGTATTTCTCCAAGGTCTCAAACTTGCCCTCGGGGTCTTGGTCTGTCACGCGCTGGTTGCCGCGCACTTCTTTGAGGGCGGCCAGATATTTGGCTTGGGTAAGCCCGCAGGCTTCCATCAGGTTGCGCAGCTCTTTATCGATCTCAAAGATACCCAGCACCACATGCTCCACGCTCAGGTAGTCGTCTTTCATGCGGGTACGTTGCTTCTCTGCTTCGGTCAAACAGCGGTCAAGCTCCGGGCCTATCCCCGGGCTCTGGGTTACGGCCCCGGTTTGACGCGGTTTGCGCTCCAGCTCGCGCTGCAGGGCTGCGGCCAAGGCTTCGGGGTCTACCCCAGCTTTTTTGAGTACAGAGGCCAGTACGCCACCCGCTTGCTCTACAAGTGCCAGCAAAAGCTCCGCAGGGTAGATCTGCGCTCTCCCCCCGCTTTGTGCTTTCTTCTGCGCCGCTTGCAGCGCTTCCATCAGTTTTGTGGTAAGATTATTGTTCATTATGCAGGTATGACACTTGTGTTATGCGAAGTGTTCAAAAATAATTATGCAAAGTTGTAAAAAGGCGGAAAATACCGATTTTTTGGAATGCTCCCGTGGTTACGGGGCAGGGGGCGCAGGGTGGCTCGGGTAATAAGTATTGAGGAATTGCTCTGCCTGTTGAGGGGGCCAAATGCCTGTACGCAGGTACATATCGATGTAGCGGCGGGCAGATTCGCGGTCTGTAGAACGGTCTGCAAGACTGCGCAGGGGGATGCTGCGGCTAACGCCGTTGTTGATGAGGTAGGTGAGCACGGGCATGGAGCGGGCAAGGCAACTGTTGGGGTACAGCTCATCATCAAAGGTGTATTCCCCCTCATGCAAGTCACCGCCGGCAGCGTGCAGGAGTTTCAGGCAATCCAAGTGGTCATGAGAGATAGCAATGGGCACCCCATATGGGTGGGCGCCGTGGCGCAGCAGCAGCTCAAGCGCTGCGGTTTGTCCGTTTTTTGCTGCCAGTGCGGTGGCACTGAGGTCATCCCCGCCGAATATGCAAGTGTTGCCGGGCTCGGGGCGGTTGAGCGCGGCGGGGTAATTCAGCTCAGCCCCGCGGGCAATGAGCTCTGTTAAAAACGGAACATCGCCCACGGCTGCGGCATGGGCAACGGCGGGCAGACCGAAGGAATCTGTGGTGTTGACGGGGAGCCCGTTTGCCAAATGTTGCTTGAATGCACGCAGGGCGGCGGAATGGTTAATGACGGGGTAAAACAACTCTACACCGCCGTCTTTTGTAGTGCGGGTGCGCGCATTCAACTCCGTGATGATATCACCCTCTTGGGCAGGTATGTCCGCCTCCGTCATCGGATAGTCCGTGGGCTGGCTGTTTTGCCATATGCAGGAGCTCAAGAACAAGAACGGTGCTAGGAGAATGGCGCTTGTTTTCATGGGGGGCGGAGATTTTACCAATCGAGCTTCCAATCTACATTCACACGGACGGTGTTGCCCTTTTTGTCAACGTAATTGACGTAGCCGTTCTCTGCGCCGAATTTGAACACCTCCATGGTTACTTTAACGTCGAAACAGCAGTAGCGTGCAATGTCCAGCATCTTCTGCGGGTCGCCGTCTTTCTCATACTCTGCCCACCATTTAAGGGCATCCAACCCCTCTGCCGTTTTGGAGTTGCCGAGGGTGACAGAGGCTACGGAGTCCAGCTTGAGGCGGTGGCCGATGCGCGAGGTGAGGTCGGTGCAAATGTCAAGATTGTTGGTCACATCTGCCAAGGTCCAGAAGGTGAAAGCCTGCAGCACCTGGTAGTCGAACCCGATGTGATTGTACCCCACCACGAGGTCTGCCATGCGCAGTTCTTCGATGAGCTGCTCTACTTGGTCTTCGGTATAAATGTGGTAGGCGTTGTCTTTGGTGGAGTAGGTAACACCCACGGACATACCCATTTTAGACGCCTCGTGCCAGCCACCTACTTGGGCGGCAGAGCGGCGGGTCTCCAGATCAAAGTAGACGATGTTTTTCATAAGGAATCGGCGGGTAAGGTGCGGCGCAGCCCTTCGTAAAGCATAATGGCCACGCTGGTAGAAAGATTGAGAGAACGTGCGTGCTCGCCCGGCATGGGGATGCGCAGCGCGGTGTCGGGGTGGGCATCTATCCACCGCTCGGGCAGTCCCTTGGACTCCGGCCCGAAGACGAGGTAATCGCCATCTTGCAGGGGCAGGGTGGGCTCCCAAATGGAGTGTGTAGCCTTGGTGGAAAGATACCAGAAACGAGCGCCGGGCGCGGCTGCGGCCTCCAGCTCATCTAAGCTGTTCCAGAGGTGCAAGTCCACATGCGGCCAGTAGTCTAAGCCGGTGCGGCGTACGTGCTTTTCATCCAAGCTGAACCCGAGGGGCTTGATGAGATGCAAGCGCGAATTGGTGGCAACGGCAAGTCTGCCTGCAGCGCCGGTGTTGTGGGGAATCTCGGGGTGAAAGAGGACGATGTGGAACATAGCTGTGGTGGGTTATTTGGCGCCTCTGCCGAAAAGTACGGCCGGTATGGTGCGCAGAATGAGTTTGATGTCTACCCACAGGCTCCAGTTGTCGATATACTTGAGGTCTTTGTTGACCATGAAATCGAAGCTCTCCGTATTGCTGCGCCCCTCTACCTGCCAGTAGCAAGTGAGGCCGGGTTTAACGCTCAGTCTGCGGCGTTGGGAATACTCCGGGAACTCCTTGGTCTCATACACCGGGAGGGGGCGGGGGCCTACAATGCTCATGTCGCCCATTAAAATGTTGAGCAACTGGGGCAGCTCATCTATGGAGAACTTGCGGATGAAATGCCCGAACTTGAAGATGCGGGGGTCATTGGTGAGCTTGAAGATGGGGCCATCCATCTCGTTGCCGTACTTTTCTTTCACCTCTGCCAAACGAGCTTCCGCATCGCTGTACATGGAGCGGAATTTCCACATGGCAAAGGGCTTGCCGTATAAGCCGGAGCGCATTTGTTTGAAGAAAATGGGGCCCTTGGGGTCGCTGAGCTTGATGCCGATGGCGGCCAGTAACCACAGCGGAGAACTCAAGATAATGGCAATGGCCGCCATCACGCGGTCGAATACGCTCTTGAATAAGCGAGACCAAGAATATACCGGAGTAGAGGTGAGGATGAGGACGCGGCTGTCGCCGATATCGCTCACATCGGCACGCATGTTAACCGGGTGGCGGTCTTTGAGGTCAACGTAAATGTCTATGCCTTGCAGCTCGCAGCGGGTGATGGTTTCTTCATTGTCGTGATAAGCAGCCATGCCACCCAAGAGGATGAGGCGGTCTACGTGCTTTTCTTCGATAATTTGTTGAACTTCGCTCTGTGGGGTTTGCGGGGTTATTTTTGCGGCAACGGTCAGGCTACGTTTCCAGAAATCGGGCAGGGCGTCCCAATCTTTTTCCAAGGCCTCGGGCGAGCCGACAACGAGCACGCGGCGCAGATGGCGGCGCCCCGCAGAGGTGTTAATTTGCAGCAGATGCAATATGTAATAGCGCAAAAATGTTACGATGGGTATAAGGATGATACATACCAAGATGATATGATTCATGAACAGTGATATCCCCTCGTTAAACAAGAGCTGGTAAATGCCCAGCATGCACAGATAATACACCATGAAGGTGAAAAGCTGCCGCAGGGCGGTTGCTACGCGCTGCAAGTTGCTGCGGTGGTAAAAACCGACCATGCGCAACAGAAGAGGCACGGCTGCTACGGCTGCACCGGCCATGAAAGGACTTGCGGTAAAGGCATTAAAGTCCGGGTTGGGCTCCCATCCCATCATGGGGGCGACGGAGTTAGTGACCATCGGTGCAAAATAGGCACATGAAAGCGCGGTTAATAAATCTACGAACGGTAGAATCAGTCTGACTATGTTTTTACTTCGCGTTACGTCCATTGCTATAATCCTCTTGATTCGTTTCCTTATTAAGCTGTGACAATGCTGCGAATTCTGGCGCGCTCAAAATCTGCGGGGCTCACCGTGCATTGCACTTTATCTCCGGGCACGATTTTGCTTAACAGATGCTCTTCTTTCTTTTGCACAAACGCCACGGTTTCTTTGCCGTTGGGCATGGTGGCGCGGTATGCCGTAGGGGCAAACCTTTCTTTAATGGTACAAACACAATCTATGTATTGAGAGGGATATGAAGTATTCATTATATATCAGAAAAACGGTATGAGGTCTGCCCCGGTCTTGATGATGTCGGTGGCGGTGTCGGTTGAGGTTTCAATAAGGCTTCTGCCGGATGATTCTTGTGCAGGCTCTTTTTCTGTATCTTGCTTTTGCTCTCCGTCTCCTGTGATGGTTTGCAGAATGGAGGAGCCTGCCTCTGTGAGGGTATCAACGGGGTTGAGCGAGGCCACGACCTCTTTGGCTCGTGCACTTAAATCTTGGTGTGGTTTATCTGTGGTGCCACTCAGGTTAATGTTGACCCAGTAAAAACCGGCATCACCGGTGGCATTGAAAAGTTTCGGTATAATCAAGCTGACAAGGCTGCGGACGGGCTCTGTGGTGAGCGCCGTAAACTCTTCGACTATTTTTTTATTGATGCCAACACGTATGGTGCCGTGCAATTTGCCGTCTTGTTCAATGATGACGTGCCCTGAGACTCTCAGTTTGTCGTTCTGAGTGCGTATGTCGATGTTGTCGAACAACCAGGCATTCTCAATGTTGTGCTCGGGCGCGTTGTGGGGGTAGCGAATATCGCAATCGGCACTGTCGATTTTGACAATCTCAAATGTTTTTTCCAAATAGGCGGAGGCCTTCTCCTGCCCCGGTATACGCAGAGCCATGTCGCCACGGTCCTTGCTGCTCATAAATTGAGAAATGGCGCTGAGCGCTTTGAACTCGCCTTTTTCCAGGGTAATATGACCGGTTGCAGAGAGGATGACCTTGTGGGTTCCCTCCATGTGGAGATTCCCGGAAAAATCACCGGTGAGTACTTCGCTGTATTCTTTGCTCAGCAGGTTGCGTATATCTGCATTGCCGGCACTCAGGGTTACATGCCATTTTTTGTTCTTCAGGTTGAAGCTGCCTGTGGCATCTACATTGCCCTTTGTGAGCTCAAGCTGGCATTCATCGAGCGTGATGGTGTCGTTGCTGTACCCGAGTCGTGCGTGGGTAATGTTGCTCTTCGCCAAAAAACGATGAGATGTGGAAAAGGTGCCCTTGCGTAATTCTAGTTGCCATTTATCGAGCTGCCCGTTAACGGGGGTAGCTATAAAAGAGCTGTTGTCGATGCTGTATACGTTCGCCTTTTTTTTCGGGTCCGAGCGCCGGAAGGTTAATTTTACCTTCGCGTTGTCGCATTCTACTCGGTCTACAACAACGGTGTTGGGGGCAAAGCGCGAGAAAAAACTACTCTCCTCGTCATCCGGGTAACTCTTTTCCGGCTCCTTTTTGTTGCTTATGGAGACGGAGATTGCGTCTACATGTACTTTTTCTACGTGCAAGATTCTATCCCACAACTTGCCGCGGTCAATAACAGCCTCCACGCCCTTGATTTCGGCTTGCTTGAGATAGCTTGTGCCGGTGCCACTTAACGAAACGAGCTTAATGTTGCTGCCATCTATCTGCAGCGGGGCAGGTATGCTGACGTCGGCTTTAAGCTTTCTGCTGAGATCTTCTTCCATTGATTGGCGGAATCCATCTCCCTGCAACCAGCTCATCAGCCACAGATACCCGGTAAGTATGAGAACGACAACGCCTGCAAGACTGCTGATTACCCATATCAGCACTTTGCGCTTGCGCTTTTCCGTAGCGGTCTTGTTCCGGCTTCGGAACATGTCTGCTCTTTTTCGTCTCCTTGCCATGGCAAGGCTGATTATGCCACACGCATGCGCGCGTTTCAAGCAAATAGTGTGCGCGCATGGTAAGAAATGAAAAGGTCTGATGTGAAAAATTGCGTGTTCGGAAAATAAAGTGTTGACTCTTTTGGGGAAATCTGCTTTACTACATGCGATAACTTCATACGACATTTTTCTTATGAAAGCCACCACTCTCATACTTGCAATGGCCTGCGCAGTAGGTTTCAGCTCCTGCTGCTGCCAGTCTCAGTCTATGCCTCCGCTGCGTCCTATGCCCACGGGTGAATGCTGCAGCCAAGATCAAGGCGGTTCTGTGCCTGTTGAGGCTCCCGTTAAGCAGCTTCCGGTTGTTCCCGGTAAATAAGTTTGCAGACAGTGCTGCGCTCCTCGTATCGAGGGTGTCGGCCGGGTATCTTTTTCAAGGTCGTTCCATGACGGAACGACCTTTTTTCTTGCAGTACGCGCGCTCAGTCAGTATACTGGTGAGTGATGAAACGTATCTATGCCTTTTTGTTGTTAGCCGGCAGCGTATTTGCCGGTAAAGTGGGGGAAGTTCAGACGGTGCAGGGGGTGGCTCAGCATGCCGTTTATGAGGGAACCGTGGTAGCAACTCATGCAGATGCGCCGCCCCGCAATGTTATTGTGATGATTGGAGATGGCATGAGCGCCGAACACGTGTGGGCCGCGTGGGTGTGTAACGGCGGTAAACTTAATTTGGAGAAATTGCCCATCACCGGGTTTTCTCGTACCTATTCTGCCGATAATTTGATAACGGATTCGGCTGCCGGCGGCACGGCGCTCGCCTGTGGTGAGAAAACGGACAACGGCATGTTGGGGCAGACGCCGGCCGGGCAACCGCTGCTGTCTTTGGTGGATGTTTTTACGGCGGCCCCGCATCATAAAAAGGCGGGTGTTGTGGTGACCAAGGCCATTACGGATGCAACGCCGGCGGCTTTTTATTCACACACCGATAGCCGCAAAAACACAGCGGCCATAGCTAGCCAACTTTGCAAAGCCCCGTTGAGTGTTATTGTCGGTGGCGGTGCAGAGGCCTTTTCTGCTCAACAAATGAAAGAGTTGGCCGGCAAACCTGGCTGTTATGTCTTGCTTGCCGCAAAGGGTAATATGCCCTATGCGGCAGAACGCGGGGATTTCTTAGCGCAACAAACAGCAAAGGCGCTCTCTTTGTTGGAGTCTGCCCCGAATGGCTTTTTTCTCATGATAGAAGGCTCTGAGATTGACACGGCTTCTCATGATGCCGAATTGCGCTTGGCTATTGAAGAGACTCTGGATTTTGACCGCGCGCTCGGCGTTGTGCTGCGATGGATGCAATCTCACCCGGATACGCTCTTGGTTGTAACCGCAGACCACCAGACGGGGGGTATCGCCATACACGGGGGCGATGTGAAAAAAGGCAAGGTTAAAGCCGGCTTTGCCTCCACTTCTCACACTGGCCTCGTTGTGCCCGTTTATGCAGCCGGTACCGGTGCCGTTAACTTTACCGGGGTGATGGATAATACTCAGATTCCTGCCAAGATTTTGCAAATTGTCGAAAAATAGAGGAAAATTCTCCCCTTTTTGAAAAACGTGCTTGCCAAATGGCTCAATTTAGGTTAAATAATAAACGTTAATTCTGCTTAAACCGCATTTTTACTATTATGAAATCAACGATCACTCGTTTCGGTATTCGGGCTCTCTCCTTCGGAGCTGTAGCTATGGCCTCCATGTCAACGGTATTCGCTCAGGAAGAAGCAAAAGCACCCAAATCCGCTCTTGATAAGTGGGTTATTGATGGTGGTTGGACGATGATTCCCCTCGTTATCCTTCTTGCTATTGCTATTTTCTTGGTAGTATATTGCTGCATGTCCATTAACAAGAACAAGTTCTGCCCGGATGACCTCCGCGGTCAGCTTGTTGCACTCATGGGCGAGTGCCGCGTGCGCTCCGCTATCGAGCTTGCTACCACCAGCCCCACCTATCTGGGCCGCTTGGTTGCATACGCTCTGCCCAACATCGATGCTACTCGCCCCGAGGACCTCGGTAAGGACGGCATCGAAGACGCTATTGCCGACTTCACCAACAACGAACGCCCCAATGTGATGTTCTGCGTTGATATTCTTGCTCTCGTCGGTTCCATTGCTCCCTCCATCGGTCTGTTCGGTACCATTCAGGGTATGGTGGGCGCTTTCGGTACTTTGGCTGAAGCCGGTCAGGCTGACCCCTCCGCTCTCGCAAGCGATATTTCCGTGGCTCTTCTTACCACTTTCTGGGGTCTGATTATTTCCATTCTTGCTATCCCTGCATTCTTCTTCATCAAGAAGCATGCTCAGAAGCTGGAGTCTGAGTCTGTGAACGCCATTTCCGAAATGGTTAACACCTCCATCAACGTAATCAACGCTGAGGCTCAGCTCGCCCGCATCCCCGAGGGTCTCGGTGGTGATGAGGAGTATGCCGAAGGCGCTGAAGGCGAGTACTACGAGGAGGAAGCTCAGGCCTAAGCCTGATGAATACTTTGGGCCTGCCGTTGCCCTCTGTTGACAATGGCAGGCGTTAATCTCCAACTTTCTGTTCCTTATGGGTAAAAAAGAAAGAAAACAAGAAGAGACTGAGGCAAAGCTGAATTTGTCACCCATGATTGACTGCTGCTTCCTTCTGCTTATCTTCTTCGTAGTTAATGCTACTGCCTTGACGGTGTCTAAGGACCCCAGTGTTACCATGCCTCAGGCTACTAAGCCCACGGATTTGGAGGATGCTAATGGCTGTATCGTAGTAAACGTTTTTGCTGTTGAGCGAATGATGGAAGTCGCTCAAAGTGGCTCTGCTCAGGAAAAACGAATTGAGGAGAACAACTTGCGCAAGATGAAGGAAACTTACAAGTGCAATGATGTTACCAAAATTGACTACGGTGTGAAGACTTCTGACGGTAAGATGATTTCTTTCGCAGAGGAAGGTCCTTCTGCAACAGTCAAGGCTCTTGAAGAGTACATCAAAGCAGAGAAGAAGGCAATTGAATCAATGAAGGGTACGCCCAAGCAGATTCGCCTTTACATCCGTGCAGATGCTCGCGCCGATTGGCGCCTTACCTATTACGTTATTACGGCAGCCAATAATGCAGGTGTTCCCGATATCGTGTTCGGTAACGTTCCCGCCAAAAAGTAAGTAACCTTTATTTAAAATTAAATTATGGCAAGACATAAAAAGATTCAAACTGAGGAGCAGGGGGATCCTGATATGGAGATTTCCTCCATGATTGACTGCTGCTTCCTGTTGCTTATTTACTTCTTGGTTGCAACGTCTCTCGTGAGCGAGAAGAAGTTCGATATGGCTCTCCCCGCAGGCCAGTCTTCTTCTTCTTCCAGTGACAGCAAGCCCTTCAATATTAAAATTACCGGTGACAATGCCGTGTATTACGAAGACCAATCCGGTAAGCGTTTGAGCGTGGGCCCTGCCACTGATATGAAACTTAAACCCGGGCAAGCCGGCTATTATGAGGAGCGTGACCTTACTGAATTGGTATCGCGCCTTAAGGGCCTGAATAATGACCCGGCAAATCCCAAACCGCTTATCTTGACGGCAGATCCGTCTGCTAAACACCAGCGCGTGATGGACGTTATGTCCGCCCTCACCCAGGCTAATATTAAAGCCGTGGCTGTGAAGTGTGAGTCCGTGCAGTAATCGTATGTGACGTCAGAATAAGCTCAGACCAACCTTAAACGATAAAAGGGGGAGGCGGGGCGGCTTATGTCGCTGCCCTCCCCCTGTTCAATCCGAAAGCTTTCCTCTTTTTATCACAAGATCGGCCCGAGCCGATAGATTAGATTTCAACCAACCAAAAAATATGAACAGATATTCAACAGCCTTATCCGTCATTGCACTTGCCGCTGTGAGTGCCCCGTACGTATGCCAGGCCCAAGACCCCGCAGGTAAGTTTAAGCGCATTACCGAGTTGCAACAGAATGGCAAGATCGAGGATGCCTTGAAGATGTGCGATGAAATGCTCAAGTACTTCCAAGGTAAGTCTCGTACCGTGCAGCAGTATGGCTTCTACGAACCTTTCTTCGTATGGAAGAAAGGTGAATTGTTGATGGCTGCGAAGCGTTACGATGAAGCATACGAAGCCTTCAAAACGCTTAACACCAGCGAGAAGTTCAAAGCCAAGGCAATGCGCGAAAAAGCAAAGCGCAAGAAGTTGCTGAATGGTGAAGGTTATGACCCCTATTTGACCGCCAGCGGTTACTACATGGGCCTTTGCCTTTATCAAAAAGGTGTAGGCGATGCCAAGAAGAAGATTGCCCCCGATCCTACTGCTTTTGATAAGGCCATTCCCGCATTGGAAGAATACCTGAAGTTGTATCAGTCCGGCGGAGTTTCCAAGATGGAAAAATCCCTCAAGCTTGATGGCCAGATTTGCTTCATGCTGATGCAGGCATACATTCTGCAACCCACTCCGGATTTCAAGAAGGCTGAGTATTACTTGGTAGAAGGTCGTAAGTCTAAGAGCGCCATTCCGGATGAAATGGCAATGGCCGGTCTTTCCACCGTGATTAACGTTGCTATGAAGAACCCGGAGGCTATTAGCTGGGTGCGCGATATCATTGTATCTAACCCGCAAAGCTATTCCTTGGGGCCCGTGCGTATGGCTCGCCACGGTTCCTCTTTCTTCGGCCCTGCACAGAATTGTGAAAAGATGTTCAAGGCTGCCCTTCAGGAGGGCAACATGAAGAAAGCCAACGACAGTGCGCGCTCTGCCATTGCATTGATGAGTATGGTGCCCAACATGGAGGAATCTGTGGATGCTTTGGATAGAATGGTAAGTCAGGTAGGTACTGCCAAGATGAATATCACGGACTTGGACGGTGCCCGCTACAACGGCGCAGATTGCGTTGTGGTAAAAGGTAACTACGAAAAGCAGATTACTCAGAACATGCCCTTGGATGCCTTTGCCGTACAGCTCAATGCTTCCATTGCTCTAGACTATGGTTGCCACCGTATGGCCAAAGCCGGTTACAAGATTTTGGTGGACCGCTTCCCCGACCTCAGCACAAAGGGTAAAGACGGTAAGCCCCAGCCTCTTGGAGACAAACTCAAGCAAGGGTATGCTCAGCTGAGCCGTACAACAGGTGATGAAGCCACGGCGCTTGCTGTGGAAGCTTCCCTTAATCCCGAAAACCTTGGCGATGAAGGCGCACTTACTCTCGAGATTAATCGCATGGTACAGGCCCAGAAAGATAAGCGTTGGGATGATGTTCTCACGGCGGCAGATAAGATTATTTCTTCTTCCGTCATCAAGAAGACCTCTCCCAATTACTTGCAGGCTCACCTCTCCAAGGTGGCAGCCCTCAAGGAGCTGAAGCGTGAAGAAGAGGCTATTGCTGCTATCGATGCGATTTTCAAGGAAAATGTGATTGAGAACGCAACAGATGCCACACCCGAGGCCCGTACCAGTGCAGACCGCATGCTGCGCTTCCATCAATGTATCGGCTATTACACCCTTATGCGTAAGGGCGGTGGTATTGACTCTGCCCACCTTGCTTCCGTGCTCAAGACCGTGGAGGATTACGAGAAGAAGTACCCCAATGCTGATAAGAGTGATGAGTATCTGCCCTCCATGTACTTCTATGCTCTGCAAGCTTTGATGCTGCGCAGCGATAAGGATGACTTTGAGCCGGCTCTCGTCTTGTGCGGTAAGTTTAAGGATACCTTCTCTTCTCACGATTATTATGCCAGCGTGTTGGTAGTTGAGGCAAATATCAATATATACCTTGCCAATACAAAGAAAGATAAGAGCAAGATGATTCCTGCCATCAAGAGCCTGGAAAAGGCCTACAAGGTTGCACTTGAACGCAATAACAAGCCCGTTGCCGGCGAAGCTCTCAATAAACTTGCAGTGAATGGTCGCACCGTTCTTATGCCCAAAGAGGGTGGCGACGGTAAGCAGGTGGAGACCGTTGAAGAGCAAACTGCTCGCGTTCTCGGTTATTACAAGGTGTTCTGGGAGCAGGTGGATGCCGGTTCCGAGACAAACCGTTTCGCGCTGCAGATGTGCCGCTTAGAGCTTGCTGCTGTTAAGGGAGATAAGGGCGCATTCGATGCTGCAGTCGCTCGTACCAAGGCAATCATTGCCCGCGAAGCCAATTATGCTCTTGCTCAGAAGAAGATTAACCCCGAGGTGGCCAAGACTATTACCAGCTACATCACCATTCAAACTGAGGTTAATGGTTGGAAGTTGCCGCAGATTGAGGCTTGCATAGCCGGCCTTAAGGAGGTTATCTCTGATAAGGATAAGACCACCAGTGCTTCTCTTGTGATGGCTCAGTTGGCTGCCATTAACGAGGCTATTGCAGAGTCCGGCGAAACGCCTGAGCTTGTCAATAAGCAGAAATCTGCCCTCGCTGACTTGTCTAATAACTATAAGCCTGAAGAGTTGACAAACGATGTTTGCCTTACCATCGGCGAATACTTCTTGTCTCAGGCTAACGTTAAGGGTGGCAAGGCCGACCAGATTAACGCTACGGTGAAGCAGGCTGAGCCTTACTTCAAGGCTGCCATTCAGCGTGGTGGTGAATATGTAATCGACTGTAAGTGTGGCTTAGCAGATGTTGCAAGTATTGCAACGGTAGCCGCAGCAGAGAAGACTTGGCGAGACAACACCGAAAAGGGTGAGCCCAAGACAAAGATTACAGTGTCCGGCGATGAGAGCACGAAGTTGAACGAAGCCATTAAGCTGTACGATGAAGTGATTGCAGCCGACGTAGAATTTGCCCTCACCAATCGTGCTCGCTTGGGTAAGGCCAGAGCTATGCTCGTGCTCGGTGGCAACGCTGAGGCCGTTCTTGCCTTGACCAAGGCTTATCTTGAAATGGACAGCGAATCCGAAGATGCAATCCGCATGCTCCAAATCCAGGCATCTGCGTACGAACAGCTCGGTAAGGTGGATGAAGCTATCAAGATTCACTATGCGATGATGCAGGACTACATGGGCAGCATTGGCATTTCTGCACCTGCATGTGCAGAAATGATGCGCTTGATGTGGAATAATCCGAACCAAGGGCAATACAGTGAAGTTAACGGTAAAGTAACGCACACTGCCAAATGGAATGCATGGAACCGTGGTAATAACTACGTAGCCATGATTAACAAGGATATTATGGGTAATGCCGAAGTCAGAAAGCAGGTAACTCAGGAAGAGGTCGATGCCTTCACCGTTGTTCGTCAGCTTGTCGATAAATATGGTGCAAGTGCAGAGGTTCAGGAGGAAACCCGCCGCGAACAGAACGATATGCGCAAATATCAATAAACTTAACATTTAACCCATAGTTTTACAAAAATGAAATTCCGCAATATTATTACACTTGGCTTGGCTGCTGCTGTCGGGTTTACTCTCCCGGCAGAAGCCCAAGATAAAAAGCTTGAGGTAAAAGCGTATTATGTAAAAAAGACCAAGGACGAGAAGAAAGGTAGAGCCGCTAAGTTGTCTGTGGTGAATATCGTTTCTTCTACCAAGGCCGGTTCTTACGTAGAGCAAATCAATGCCGACGAAACAAAAGAAGTAGACATCAAGAAAACCTACTCCACGTTCTATGTGCTTACCCCCAAGCCTTTGGTAGATGCTCTGCGCCTTTATGCTGCAGAGGACTTTGCCCACGCTCGTCCGGCCTTGAACAAAGTGCGCAAGCAGTTGGAAAACTGGTGCGGTCTGCCGGAGGGCCCCTACCTGCGTGCTTATCGCGCAGAGGTAGAGTGTGCCGTGCGCCAACTTGATTTTGCAGGGGCTCTTAAAGTAATTGAGGACCTTGCCAAGGGGGCAGAGAAGACACTTACCACGCAGGACCAGGTGAACGTAGCTGCTGTGAAGCTGCTGGCAGCTGCCACTGCAGAGAAAGGCTATGACCCCGCCAAGATGGAAGAATTGGTTAAGAAGACTATCGACAAATATGGCAAAGCCATTACACCTGCCCAGTACGGCTGGCTGCACTTTGCCATTGGTGCCGCATATCAGTCATCCATCCCCGCAGATCAAATCAGCTCTCACTCCATCTCTGCAGAACACCAAGCTAATGCCAGCAAGGCCATTGATGCCTACTGTATTGCCGGTATCAGCTCTCACGGTGCGCAGATGGAGCTGCCCATCGAGGCCATGAAGCGTGCCCAGCTCTTGCTGTGGTCCATGCCCGGTGTGCAGGCAGAGGTGAAGGCATTCGGGCACCCCACCCCGCAGAAGTTTAAGAAGGCTTCGCAGAACTTCCAGGATGCCGTAACTCTTGCCTACATGCTTATCAATGTGTATGGCGTAGAGGCCGCCCCGGACTCTCCCATTGCCAAGGCTGCTGCCTTGTTCCAAAACACGAAGGCTAAGAAGAAATAAATCTATTTAACTAATCGGGCGGAGGTGCAGGAAACTGAGCCTCCGCCTGCTTTTTTTTCGCAAATTATGCAAGATATGATAGTAAGGCTCTTCGAATTGCCGGATGGCGCACCTCTTCGCGCGGTACTGGCAGAGAAGGGTATCCGCATACGCCGTTGTAATCCGTTTGAAGCTCATATCCTTGAAGATTGGATTGCTAAGCACTTCAGCCCCCGTTGGGTGTGCGAGAGCCGTGTAGCTATGGCTCACCAGCCCTCCGGGTGTTTCATTGCCACCAAAGACTCTGCCATCTTGGGGTTTGTGTGTATAGATGCAACGGCCCGCGGCTTTATCGGCCCCATGGGGGTTGGAGAAGCTGCCCGCGGTTTGGGTATCGGCAAAGCTCTTATGCTTACCGGGCTTGAGCAAATGCACCACTTGGGTTACGCATACGCCATTATCGGTGGTGCAGGGCCGGTGGAGCTGTACAAGCGCTGGGTCAACGCAACTCCCATTGAAAATTCCACCATGGGGGTTTATGAAGATATTTTGCCCAATCCACAAAGTTGACCTTTACCTCAAATGACGGTGCCCGTATTTAGCGAACCCGGAGTTGAATTATGCTGACGGTTGTGGTATCTCCGTACAAAAAGTTACACGTTTTTATCACTCTATACCGTACATTTTTCATTTTTTTTTCTAAACAGCACACTTTACCTTGACATGTCGGGGTTTTCCTGCTAATTTTGAATTGTAGTACATCTTATTTCCTCCATGAAACAGTTTCTCCTCATTTCGACAAGTGCTCTTGTGGCGTCGGTTGCCTTGACTTCTTGCCAACAGGAAGAGCAGTCTTGCACCCAGATTGCAAAAGAACTTACAGAATTGCTTAAGAATGTAACGGACCACGATTCCGCTAAGGCCGCCGCCCCGCGTGCTGCCGCCTTGATGAAGCGCTTGGTGAATGCATTGGGCCGCCCGGTTGATATTTCCGGTTCCTCACTTCACGCCAGCTCTTTAGATGAAGGTGCAGAATTGAAGAAGGCTCTTGAAGATCTTACAGAGCAGATTGCTCGTGTTTATGTTTCATATCCCTCCACCAGTGCAGATGGCGAGATTGACCGAGATCGTCTCATCCGTGCCGTTGGCGTGCATGGCGTCATTAAGCGTGCAGAGGCCGGCGCAGAGCTGAAGAAGGGTGAAGCCTACTTGGCTGAATACAAGCCTAAAGGTAACTTCAGCGATGATCCTAATAACTCCGTTCCTTCTTTCGAGCGTTGCTTCGGCTGCAAGGAGCTTGAGGAAGCTCTCGATGTGAAGGTGTTCAAAGATGCCAAGCCTGTTGAGTCTATGTTCAAGATTGATGGCGAGGCCGACGCTGTGGCAACTCCCGAGTATGTAGAGCCCGCTGCTGCCCCTGCCGACGAAACTGCCAAGTCTGAAGGTGAAGGCGAGGGTGCCGAATCTACCGATGAAGATACTGCAGAGGAATCCACAGAGGATACAACCACTGAAGAAACCACTGAGGAAACTACCGAGGAAACTACCGAGGAAGATAGTGACTCTGACTTTGATGTAAGCGTTGACGATGTAAGCGTTGACATTGGTGGTGACGAAGAAACCTCCGAGGATGAAGAGACTACCGAGGAAGAAACCGTGGAGGAAGAATCTACCGACGAGGAACCCGTAGAGGAAGAAACCACCGATGAAGAGCCCGCCGAAGAGGAGGAGTCTGAGGAAGAAATCGAAGATGTGGAGACATCTGCTGATGACTTCGATTTGGACATCTGATTAACGCGGAGCGTCTATTGACAAAACATTTTTTCGAGCCGCAACGCCGCGAGGGTTGCGGCTCTTTTTATTCCTATACCGAGCATGCCGAGAATACATTTTACCTGTGCATATGATGGAGCGCCCTGGCAAGGCTGGCAGAGCCAAGCCGGAGGCTGTACTATACAAGATACCATAGAGAACGCTTTCTCGGCTATTTTGCGAAGTCCCTTGCGTATAGCCGCCTCCGGTCGTACGGATGCCGGTGTGCATGCGCATGAACAACACTTCCATGCAGATATCCCTGATACCTGCCGCATGACGGCGCAAAATTGGATTGCTGCGCTTAATGCTCATTTGCCGGCGTCCATTCGCATTCTATCTGCCGTGGCGGCAGAGCAGGGGTTTCATGCCCGCTTCAGTACACTTGGTAAAGTGTATGAGTATCTCATTTGTACAGCGCCCGTTTTAAGCCCTTTTCTGCATAACCGCGTGTGGCATTGTCCGCACGGCATAGATGTTTGCTTGTTGTCTGCTGCGCTGAAGGTGTATGAAGGGGAGCACGATTTCAGGCGTTTTGCTGCAAAGCGAGGTAACGAACCGGCTGAGCCTCCGGCAGATTATTTTATGCGTACCATATACAGTGCAACCGTAACGGAAGAGGAGGAAAGTGCCCTCTTGCGCCTGCGTTTCTGCGGCAATGGTTTTATGTACCGCATGGTGCGCTTGTTGGTCGGTACGGCACAAAAGGTAGCGGCCGGAAAAATGTCGCTGTCTGAGCTGGAGCAGATGCTCTCCTCTCCTCTCGGTGATAAAACTCGGCATTGTGCACCGGCATCCGGCCTATATTTGGCATCCGTTGATTATGGCGATAATTCACCTTTATAATAAAAGCACGCGGCTCGGTAGATGAGCCGCGTGCTGATTTGTGCAGGGTTACCAATTACATGGCTTTGCCGTCGGTAGAATCGGCATCTGCTTTATTCTGCTGCTCTTTTTGAGCTTTCAGCAGTTCTTTGCAACGCTGCATCATCTCCTTGGCCTTCGCTTCATCTTTGGCTACACCTTTGCCGTTGGCATACATACCGGCAAGTGCGCAGCAGGCAGCCGGGTCGCCGTCTGCGGCTGCTTTCTCCAAGCCCGGTAAGGCGGCGGCATACATGCTTTGTGCTTTCTCTGGGTCTTTGGGTACATTATTCATGCCGGTTTCTGTAAGCCATGCTATGGTATACTGGGCAATCGGGTCGCCGTTTGCGGCTTCTACCGTGATGGTTTCTACGTCTAACCAACACTCTTCATCTGCATTGGTCGGTGCTGTGGCACAGCAATCTGTGCATGCCTTTTCGCTGTTTTGCGCAGCGGTGGCGTCGTCGGCACTATAAGCGGCGGTTCCGCCCAGTGCTACTATGCTTAATAATGCGAATTTCTTCATAGGCGCTTACTTTGCATCTACCTATTCACTTTTTCAATTAAAAAATCTATATTTTAGCTTGCTGAATATCAGCTGTTTGTAAAAATGTACAAAAAAAATGCAAAAAAATAATGAATAAAGCTTGACTTCGGATTCGAAATTTAGTAAACTGTCCTTGCTTTACGCCCCCTTGCGGGGGTATCTGGAGCCCAAAACGCTTCTGTAGCTCAGGGGTAGAGCGCATCCTTGGTAAGGATGAGGTCGCGGGTTCAAATCCCGCCAGAAGCTTGTTTCCGGCTCATGCAAGAATAAGCAGCCCAAACTAATCATTATTTTTTTATTATGGCCAAAGAATCATTCCAGCGCACCAAACCCCACGTGAACGTGGGTACTATCGGTCACGTTGACCATGGCAAGACCTCCCTTACCGCTGCAATTACCAAAGTTCTTGCAGAGCAGGGTAAGGCCGAGTTCAAGGCTTACGATCAGATTGACGGCGCTCCCGAGGAGCGCGAGCGTGGTATTACCATCTCCACTGCTCACGTTGAGTACGAGACTGAAAACCGTCACTATGCTCACGTTGACTGCCCCGGTCACGCCGACTACGTTAAGAACATGATCACCGGTGCCGCTCAGATGGACGGCGCTATCCTTGTAGTTTCCGCCGCTGACGGCCCCATGCCGCAGACTCGCGAGCACATTCTTCTTGCTCGTCAGGTAGGTGTTCCCTACATCGTTGTGTTCATGAACAAGATGGACCTTGCTGACCCCGAGCTCGCTGAGCTTGTGGAGATGGAGATCCGTGAGCTTCTTAGCTCCTACGAGTTCCCCGGCGACGATCTGCCCATTGTAATGGGTTCCGCTGTTAAGGCTCTTGAAGGTGATCCTGAGTACAGCGCTAAGATCCTTGAGCTCATGGATGCTGTTGATAGCTACATCCCCACTCCCGAGCGCCCCACTGAGAAGCCCTTCCTTATGCCTGTGGAAGACGTATTCTCCATCTCCGGTCGTGGTACCGTTGCTACCGGCCGTATCGAGCGTGGTATCATCAACAAGATGGAAGAAGTTGAGATCGTTGGTATCCGCCCGACTCAGAAGACTTCCGTGACCGACATCGAAATGTTCCGCAAGCTCCTCGACAAGGGTGAAGCCGGTGACAACGTAGGTCTTCTCCTTCGCGGTATCAAGAAGGAAGACATCGTTCGCGGTCAGGTTATCGCTAAGCCCGGTTCCGTAACTCCCCACACCGAGTTCGAGGCTGCTGTATACGTTCTTTCCAAGGAAGAAGGTGGTCGTCACACTCCGTTCTTCACCAAGTATCGTCCCCAGTTCTACTTCCGTACGACTGACGTGACCGGTACCGTAACTCTCCAGGAGGGTGTTGAAATGGTGATGCCTGGTGATAACGTAACCATCGACGTTGAGCTCATCACCCCCGTAGCTATGGAAGAGGGTATGCGCTTCGCTATCCGTGAGGGTGGTCGCACCGTTGGCGCCGGTAAGGTTGCCAAGATCAAGGCCTAATCGCCTTACAAAAACTTATCAAACCCGGTGCACTGCCTCCCCGGCGGTGCACCAAAAGCCAAAAAAGGGGTGCCTGTGATAAAGGCAGGTGCCCCTTGGAGGCTCAAAATAGAGCAAGGTAAAAGGGTATTAGCTCAATTGGTAGAGCAGCGGTCTCCAAAACCGCGTGTTGGGAGTTCGAGTCTCTCATACCCTGTCGACCTTCCTCTTTTTTTGTCTCGAAAAATAACCATAACTCATCCCGAACATGTTCCGCAAGATTTCCCAATTCATCTCCAACATCAAAGGCGAGCTCAAGAAATGCTCCTGGCCTTGGGAAAGTGACCCCAAAGTGACCGGCTTTAAGAAATACCGCGAGTTATGGAGCTCCACCCTTACAGTACTGATTGCGATGGTACTTTTGGGTGGTTATGTTGCTTTCTTCGATTTCATTATGGCAGAGGTAGTTGCCACGCTTATCAGTGCTCTTTCCTGATTGTTTTATTTATTCTTTTTACCGGTAACACGAACTTATGTCACGTCTGTCCGAAAGAAAATCTGTCTCTCGCGTCCGCGTAACTCCTGAACCTAAGGACCAGTGGTACGCTTTGCATGTTCTCTCTAACAAGGAGCGCCGCACTGTTGAAAATCTGAAGCGTCTGTTCATGGATGACGAAGAGATGGGCGCCCTCAACCAAAGAGAGCCGTTAGTACCCACCGAAAAAGTAGAAGAGGTGCGCAACGGTAAGAAGTATGTGCAAGAACGTAAGCTGTACCCGGGTTACGTTTATCTTAATTTTGCACTTCGCCGCCCGGATGGCACTCTCAATAATGATGCTTGGTACAAGATTCAGGCTGTTGATGGTGTTATCAGCTTTGCATGTGGCCGCGGTAAAGAGCCTCTTCCCATGTCTGCCAAAGACGTGAAGAATCTCCTCAGCGAAGTAGAGCGCCGCAGCGAAGGTGCACGCCAGAAGATCGTATTCAATGTTAAAGATGAGGTAGTGGTGCTTGAAGGTGCATTCCAGGGCGAGCACGGCGTTGTTGAAGAAGTTGATGCCGAGCGCGGTCGTTTGCGTGTAGGCGTTACCATGTTCGGTCGCTCTAACCCGCTTGATTTGGATTATACTCAAGTACAACTTGTACCCGAGGAAGAGAGAGGTAAATCCAACCTCGGCTGAAGATAGTTTTCGCCGTACCGGAATGCAAGGTGCTTGCCGATACGGTAACCCCAAAAAAACAAAACCATGGCAAAAGAAGTAGTAAAAGTAATTAAGCTGCAGATTCCTGCCGGTGCTGCGAACCCCTCGCCGCCCGTTGGTCCTGCACTTGGTCAGGCCGGTGTTAACATCATGGGCTTCTGCAAAGAGTTCAACGCCAGAACTCAGAAGCAGGCCGGCGATGTTCTTCCCGTCGTGATCACCGTTTACAAGGATAAGTCCTTCGACTTCATCACCAAGCAGCCCCCGGCTGCTAACCTCATCAAGAAGGTTGCCGGTATCAAGTCCGGTTCCGGCGAGCCCAACAAGAAGAAGGTTGGCAAGCTGACCAAGGCTCAGGTAATGGAGATCGTAAACACCAAAATGCCCGACCTCAACACCAAAGATCCCGAAGCTGCCGCTCGCATTATTGCCGGCCAGGCTCGTCAGATGGGTATCGAGGTCGAGATGTAATCCCCTTCTGCAGGAGGGACAATTAATAACCCGAAAGTACTGCTAATATTATGTCCAAAAAACGCTCAAAGCGCTATACAGAAGCAGCTAAGTTGGTAGACGCTACCAAGAATTACGCTGTTGACGAAGCTGTGGAGCTCATGAAGAGCTTCCCCGCTCCGAAATTTGACCCCACGGTCACAGTTTCGTTCCGCCTCACGGTGGATCCCCGTAAGTCTGACCAGATGGTTCGTGGTTCCGTATCACTGCCCCATGGTACAGGTAAGAATGTTCGTGTAATCGTCTTTGCTCAGGGTGAGGCAGCTGCCGCTGCTCTCGAAGCCGGTGCAGAGAAGGTAGGTCTTGAAGATCTCATCAAAGAGATTCAGGGTGGCTACCTCGATTTCGACAGCGCAATCGCTACCCCGGACGCCATGGCCCAGGTGCGTAAGATTGCTCGCGTGCTCGGCCCGCGTGGCTTGATGCCCAACCCCAAGACCGGCACTGTGACGGATGACACCGCCAAGGCTGTTCGTGAGGTTAAGGCCGGCCGTGTTGACTTCAAGGTTGACAAGAACGCTAACATCTCTGCCGCAGTCGGCAAGCTCTCCTTCGATAACGAGAAGCTTGTGGAGAACGCCCGTGCCCTTATCAACGCTGTCGTGAAGGCTCGCCCCTCCGGCGCCAAGGGTGCTTACATTGCAGGAGCTACCATCGCTTCCTCCATGAACCCCGGCCTCTCCCTTACCCCGGTTGAGTACTCCAAGTAATAAATCAAACCCTCTGATACAACAATGAGTACTGTAAAGAAAGTGAACGCTGATAAGACGACCATCATCGACGACCTTAAGGCCAAGGTGGATGCTTCCCCCTTCGTGCTGGTAATCGACTACACGGGCGTAACTGTTCCCGAATTCACCACACTTCGTGCTGACCTCGCCGCCGCCGGTGCAGCTTGCGTTGTAGCCAAGAACACCTTCATGGCCAAGGCTATCACCGAGGCCGGTTTGCCCGACATTACAGCTGCCCTCAAGGGTCAGACTGCTTATGTAATGGGTAACAGCGACGTTTGTGCCGCTGCCAAGGCTATCAACAACTTCGCCAAGAAGTCCAAGAAGGCCGCCTACAAGGCCGGTATCCTTGACGGTGCTGAGCTCTCCCCCGAGAAGATCAAAGCTCTCGGTGATCTGCCCAGCCGCGAAGTTCTCCTTGCCACCTTGCTCGGTACCATCAATGGTGCCGGTTCCGCCCTCGCACGTGTCATCCAGGCATATGTCGACAAGGAAAATGGTGGTGCAGAGCAAGAAAATGCGTCTGCTGAGTAAAAAAACACTTGACCAGAAGGCGGTGGTGTGGTACACCCTCTCCGCCGCCTGAAAAAAATTAGGCTCTTTGTCGGCTCTACGGCCGGTAAGAACTTAAATGGATGGGGAGCCCCCATCCGCGACTTAGAACCAAATTAAACACATAGAATACTACAATGGCTGATCTCAATACAATCGCTGAGGAACTTGGCAAGCTTACCATCTTGGAGGCTGCTGAACTTGTAAAAATGCTCGAAGAGAAGTGGGGCGTATCCGCCGCTGCTCCTGTTGCCGCTGCCGGCCCCGTTGCCGCTGCTGAGCCCGTTGAAGAGAAGACTGATTTCGACGTCGAATTGACCGACGCCGGTGCCAGCAAGATCAACGTAATTAAGGCTGTTCGTGGCGTTAAGGCCGGTCTCGGTCTGGCTGACGCTAAGAAGCTCGTTGAAAGCGCTCCCGCTATCCTCCTTGAAGGTGTATCCAAGGAAGAGGCTGAGAAGGCTAAGAAAGAGCTCGAGGCTGCCGGCGCTAAGGTCACTATCAAGTAACCTGCCGATTTTCGCAAATCGCAGGGGAGGATTGTATGCCTCCCCTGCATTCGCGTCTACAGATGTTAAGGGTTATTCGTTATTTTATCTTAATCCTTAACAATAAACAACTAAAATAAAATTAATATCGTGTAAAGTCGACCCGGGTGGGTACAAAATCAGTTCCGGATTAACAAGTACGCATCCCGGTCGGTTTTACCGGACGTAAACCGACCCGCACCCGGACATGGGTGCAAAACATCATCTCCGCCAACTCCATGTCAAAGCCCAAGCAAGAGCGAATCAGTTTCGGCAAGATCAAAGAGGTTATGGATCCCCCGAACCTCATTGAGATTCAGACAAAGTCATACGAGGAATTCCTGCAGCGTTTCTGCGAGCCTGATAAAAGGCTCAAGATAGGTCTGCAAGCAGTCCTTTCCGAACATTTCCCCATCGAAAGTTACGATGGGCAAATTCGTTTGGAGTACGACTCGTACGAGATATCACCCCCCAAGACCTCCGATTTTGCGGCAATCCGCGCCGGTGAGACTTACAGTGCATCACTTTACGTTAAGTTCCGCCTTAAGTGCAACGACTACACCGCAGATGAGAATGTGTATATGGGTGAAATCCCCATGATTACAGATCGCGGCACCTTTGTAATCAACGGTGCAGAGCGTGTTATCGTGGCCCAGCTTCACCGTTCGCCCGGTATCTGTTTTGAGAAGACACGTCATGCCAATGGCAAGGACATCTTCTCTTTCCGCATTATCCCCGACCGCGGTTCTTGGCTTGAGGTACAGTTCGATACGAGCGACCTCATGTATGTATTCCTTGACCGCCGCCGCCGTCGTCGCAAGTTCTTGGCTACAACCTTCCTTCGTTACCTCGGTTTCGAGAGCGACCGCTCCATTGTTGAGCAGTTCTACACCCTTCAGACTCTGAAGTTGGCAGATGCTACCGGCGATGAGCTTGAGTACCTCATTCCCTTCGAGGACGTGAAGCATGGGGATAAGGGAACCATTATTGCCAAGGCTTATGAGCCCCTCAGCCTTTCCACCATCAAGAAGATGTTGGAGCTCGGCATCAAAGAGATTGAGGTGATTGACCAGCGCGAAGAAGAAACCCTGGTTAAGACCCTTAAGAAGGATCCCTCTCACGACCGTGAGACCGCTCTTCGCGAGATTTTCCGCAAGTTCCGCCCCGGCGATCCCTCTTCCGTGCAGCAAGCTGCAACTGCATTGGATCGCCTCTTCAAGGAGGAGAAGAAGTACGACCTCACACGTGTAGGTCGCTATAAGCTTAACCAGAAGCTCGGTTTGGATGTTTCTGAGGACATCCGCCTCATTCAGTCCGAAGACTTCTTGGCCGCTCTTAAGTATTTGCTGCGCCTCAAGCATGGTGAAGGGCAGGTGGACGATATCGACCACCTCGGCAACCGCCGCGTGCGCGCCGTGGGTGAGCTTATTGCCAACCAGTGCCGCGTAGGCTTGGCCCGTACAGAGCGCCTTGTTAAGGAGCGTATGTCCCTCTGCGATACTACGCGCACCGACATCACCCCCAGCAAGCTCATCAACCCGAAGGCTCTCAGCGCTGTGGTGCGCGACTTCTTCGGCCGCAGCCAGCTCTCCCAGTTCATGGACCAGATTAACCCGCTGGCAGAGCTTACTCACAAGCGCCGTCTGTCTGCACTTGGCCCGGGAGGTTTGAACCGCGACCGCGCAGGTTTCGAGGTTCGAGACGTGCATCCCTCTCACTATGGCCGTATATGCCCCATTGAGACTCCCGAAGGTCCCAATATCGGTCTTATCAACTCTCTTTGCACCTATGCCCGAATCGACGAGTACGGCTTCATCGAGACACCGTTCCGTCGTGTGAAGAAGGTGGAGAAAAAGGACGCCGAAGGCAATGTGATTGATACCGAGGTTATCGTCACCAACGAGGTAGAGTACCTTACCGCAAACAAGGAAGAGTACCACCTGATTGCACAGGCAAACAACCCCATCGACAACGATAACGGAAGCGGCCATTTCGTGCGCAACCGTGTCACGGCACGTGAGCATGGTGAGTTCATTGAGGTTGATCCCGTTAAGGTTGAGTACATGGACGTATCTCCCAAGCAGATTATCTCCATTGCTGCCGGTCTTATTCCCTTCCTTGAGCACGACGACGCCAACCGCGCACTCATGGGTGCCAACATGCAACGCCAGGGTGTACCGCTGATGGTGAATCAGGCTCCGCTTGTGGGTACCGGTATTGAAGCCAAGTGTGCACGCGATAGTTGCGCCGTTATCGTAGCTCAGGCTCCCGGCATCGTGGCTTCTGCTACGGCAGAGTATATCGTCACAACTCACGACGGTCAGCTCCCGATTTCCGCTTCTCGATGGTTGAGCGACCCCGAAAGCCTGCGTACCGATGCAGAGAAGGGTATCTACGTATACCAGCTGCGCAAGTTCATGCGTTCTAACGCTTCTACCTGCATCAACCAGAAGCCCATCGTTTCTCGCGGTGATGTGGTGAATGCCGGCGACGTTCTGGCTGACGGCCCCTGTACAGACGGTGGCGAACTCGCTCTCGGTCGCAACGTGCTCGTGGCTTACATGTCCTGGTACGGTTACAACTTCGAAGACGCCATCATCATTTCCGAGCGCTTGGTGCAGGAGGATGCTTACACCTCCATCCACATCGAAGAGTTCGAAGAGAAGGCCCGCGATACCAAGCTTGGCCCGGAAGAAATTACGCGCGATATTCCCAACGTGGGTGATGATGCCCTCAAGAACCTCGGCAGCGATGGCGTTATCCGCATCGGTGCAGAGGTGAAGCCCGGCGACATCCTCGTAGGTAAGATTACTCCCAAGAGCGAGACCGACCTCGCCCCCGAGGAACGCCTCTTGCGCGCTATCTTCGGCGAGAAGGCTGCCGATGTGAAGGATACCTCTCTGCGCGTGCCCCCGGGTACTCAGGGTGTGGTAATGGATGTTCGCATCGTGCGCTCCACCGCTCCCGGTGCCCCCACCGTAGACGTGGAGAAGGAAAGCCAGAAGCAGCGTAAGAAGGTGGACGCCGAGTACGACCGCGATAAGGATACCCTTATCGAGCAGCTTACCAGTAAGCTCTCCGACCGCCTCTTGGGCGAGAAGATTCCGCTGGAGGTGACTCGTGTAGGCTCCAATGAGGTTATCATCCCCGCCAACCGCAAGATCACCAAGACCCTGTTGCGCAAGCTTGCCGTATATCACGACCAAATCGAGATGAACGAGAGCCCTGTGCGTAACCAAATCTTTGAAATCATCAATGCATACGCTTCTCGCTTCGAGGACCTTGATAAGGCCCGTGAGCACAGACTCGACCAGATTGAAGCCGGTGCTGAGATGGACCCCGGTGTTGTAACAGAGGTGAAGGTCTACATCGCCAACAAGCGTAAGCTCGGCGTGGGTGATAAGATGGCCGGTCGTCACGGTAACAAGGGTGTATGCTCTCGCGTGCTTCCCATCGAAGACATGCCCTACCTGGAAGATGGTACACCCGTTGACATCATTCTTAACCCCCTCGGCGTGCCCTCTCGTATGAACGTGGGTCAGGTGCTTGAAGCTCACTTGGGTGTTGCTGCCAAGGCTCTCGGCTTTAAGGTTGCTACCCCCGTGTTCGACGGTATCGACGAAGCTAAGATTTGGGACTACATGAGCCAAGCCAAGCAGGTGCCCGGCTTCACATGGGTGGGCGATGGCAAGGATGGTTCCGTAGCCGGTAAGAGCCGCCTTATCGATGGCCTTACAGGTGAGTACTTCCACTATCCCGTGGTGGTAGGTTATACCTACATGCTCAAACTTAACCACTTGGTGGCTGATAAGGTACACGCCCGTGCCGTTGGTACATACTCCCTCGTTACCCAGCAGCCGCTCGGCGGTAAGGCCCAACACGGTGGCCAGCGCTTCGGTGAAATGGAAGTGTGGGCTATGGAAGCTTACGGTGCTGCTTACACGTTGCAAGAAATCCTCACTGTTAAGTCCGACGACGTACAAGGCCGTACCCGCATTTATGAGAACATCGTTAAGGGTGATAACTCTTTGGAGGCCGGTACCCCGGAATCCTTCAATGTGCTCATTAAGGAAATGCAGGCTCTCTGCCTCAACGTAACACCCCTTGAGAAGAAGGACCGCGAGAACATCCCGCAAACTACGGATGATCTCTTCCAGCTGCTTGCTGAGGGTGATGATGATGAGCTCTTCGGTGAAGAGTCCGATGACGACGACTTCGATGATTTCGATGACGACGACATGGACGACGATGAGCGTGACGACGAGTCTGACGAAGAAGAAGAAGACTCTGAGATGTAAACCTGTAACCGCCACCCGCACATTGGGGCGGGTGGCACACAACCTTTCAATCATTTATTAATATGCCTTACATTGACCTTAACAACGAGAAGCCTAAAAACTTCGACCAGGTTTGCATCACCGTTGCCAGCCCCGAGGATATCCTCCGTTGGTCCAGCGGCGAGGTCAAGAACCCTGAGACTATTAACTACCGCACGTTCAAACCGGAGAAGGGTGGCCTTTTCTGCGAGCGTATCTTCGGGCCTACCCGTGATATGGAGTGCTCTTGCGGCCGCTACAAGCGCGCCAAGAACAAGGGTATGATTTGTGACCGCTGCGGTGTGGAAGTTACATCTGCCCGCGTGCGCCGCGAGCGTATGGGCCACATTGAATTGGCTGTACCCGTAACCCACATTTGGTTCTACAAGTGCATGCCCAGCCGCATCGGCCTCATGCTCGATCTCACTGCCCGTGATTTGGAGCGTGTGATTTACTATGAAGATTACATCGTCATTGACCCCCACGGTGTCAATGGTGTAGAGCGTGGCCAAATCCTTACCGAACAGGAGTACGATGAGTATATGGAGGATTATGGTGATGACGCCCCCGAGGCAGCAATGGGTGCTACTGCCATCCAGCGTCTCTTGGCTACCATTGACCTTGACGCCCTCATCGATGAGTTGCGCCAAGAGATGGAGAAGACCAACTCCAAGCAGAACAAGCGCAAGATTGCTAAGCGACTTCAGCTTGCTCAGGGGTTCAAGACCAGCGGTACACATCCCGAGTGGATGGTGCTTACCATCCTCCCCGTCATCCCGCCCGACCTGCGCCCCCTCGTTCCGCTGCCCGGTGGCCGCTTCGCTACGTCTGACCTCAACGACCTGTATCGTCGCGTTATCAACCGTAATAACCGCCTCAAGGAACTCGCCGCTTTGCAAACTCCCGAGGTGATTAAGCGAAACGAAATGCGCATGTTGCAGGAAGCTGTAGATGCTCTCTTCGACAACGGTCGCCACGGTCGCCATGTAACAGGCGCCGGCAACCGTCCGCTTAAGTCTCTTTCTGACATGCTTAAGGGTAAGAGTGGCCGCTTCCGTCAGAACTTGCTCGGTAAGCGTGTTGACTACTCTGGCCGTTCCGTAATTGTGATCGGTCCGCACCTTAAGATGAACCAGTGCGGTCTGCCCAAGAAGATGGCTTTGGCCTTGTTCGAGCCCTTCATCATCCATCGCCTCAAAGAGCTTGGCTACGTGCACACTGTGCGCTCTGCCAAGAAGATGATTGACCGCAAGGAGTCCATCGTGTGGGATATTCTGGAAGAGGTGACCAAGGGCCACCCCGTGTTCCTGAACCGTGCTCCTACGCTGCACCGTCTTTCCATTCAGGCCTTCGAGCCTGTGCTTATTGAAGGTAGCGCTATCCGCCTGCACCCGCTCGTGTGTACCGGTTATAACGCCGACTTCGACGGTGACCAGATGGCTGTGCACGTTCCGCTGAGCGTAGAAGCCCAGTTGGAGGCCCGCTTGCTCATGCTTGCCCCCAACAACATCTTCTCCCCGGCATCCGGTAAGCCTATCAGCACCCCGACTCAGGATATTATTCTTGGTGCCTATTACCTCACGCACACCCGTGCCAAGACGGTGAAGGAGAACGAGGATAACCAGCACCTGCTGCCCCTCTTCGAGTCTATCTCCGAAGTTGAGTTTGCTATCGCTTCTCGCAAGATTGGCTACCACGATTGGATTCGCCTCAAGAACCCCGATTATGGTAAGACCGGTCGTGCATTTGACCGCCTTTCCTTCAACCAGGAAAATGTGGGCAAGAAGACGATTGTTACCACTGCAGGTCGTGTACGTTTCAATGAAATCTGGCCTGATGACATCGGCTACATCAACTGCAACGTCCGCAAGAAGGAGCTCGGCGAAATCATCTGGCGCTGCTACCAGACCTGTGGCCAGGCCAAGACCGTAGAGACGCTTGATGACCTCAAGTCCCTCGGTTATAAGGAGGCTACTCGCTCCGGTTGCTCCATCGGTATCGTTGACATGGTTGAGCCCGAGCATAAGGACAAGCTTATCGCAGAGGCATACGAGGAGGTAACAAAAGTTACCGAGCAGTATGAGGAAGGTCTTATCACCAACGGCGAACGCTATGAAAAGGTGGTTAACATCTGGTCTTCCACGACCGATGCCATCCAGAAAGAGCTTTACACCAAGCTGGAGTACAACGACGGTTCTGCCGTTGCCAACCCCCTCTTCATGATGGTGGACTCCGGTGCTCGTGGTAACAAGGCTCAGATTAAGCAGCTCTCCGGTATGCGTGGTCTTATGGCTAAACCCTCCGGTGAAATTATTGAGCGCCCCATTACCTCCAACTTCCGCGAAGGTTTGAGCGTGCTTGAGTACTTCATCTCCACCCACGGTGCCCGTAAGGGTCTTGCCGATACCGCTCTTAAGACCGCCGACTCCGGTTATATGACCCGTAAGCTGGTTGACGTGGCTCAGGACGTGATTGTTCGTGATGAGGATTGCGGTACCGAGAACGGCATCACCATGACCGCTATTTTCGATGGCGATGATGAGATTGCCAGCCTCTCCATGCGCATCTACGGCCGCGTAACCTGTGAGGATATTTACGACCCCTCCACCCGCGAGCTCATCGTTGCTAAGAACGAGATTATCTCCGACGAAGCAGCCAAGCGCATCGAGCATGCCGGTATCGAGAAGGTTAAGGTTCGCTCCGTGCTTACCTGTGAGCTTACCAAGGGCTGCTGCGCCAAGTGCTATGGCCTCAACCTTGCTACCGGTAAGTCTGTGAAGGTGGGTGAAGCTGTGGGTATTATTGCTGCACAGTCCATCGGCGAGCCCGGTACTCAGCTTACCATGCGTACCTTCCACGTTGGTGGTACCGCTTCCGCTTCCTCCAGCCGTCCCGAATACCTTGCCAAGACTGATGGCCAGGTTATTTATGATGAAAACCTCCGTGGCCGCTGCGTAGAAGACGAAAATGGCAACATGGTTGTAACCTGTAAGAACGGTAGCGTTAAGATTTACGATGCCGAGGGCAAGGAACAGGAGTCTTACCAGCTCACCTTGGGTGCCGTGCTGCACGTTAAGGATGGTGCCTCCATCACTGCCGGTTCTCTCATCGCAGAGTGGGATCCCTTCGCCATTCCCGTTATCGCCATTGAGGGCGGTACCGTGGAGTACGCAGACATGATAGAGGGTATTACCTGCCGCACCGAGGCAGGCCGCGGTACCACCGCTATCATCGATCACCGTCAGGACCTCGCCCCGCGCATTATCGTGAAGTCCGGCAAGGGCGACAAGGCTCGTGTTACCACGTACCCCATCCCCACCGGTGCTTATCTTTCCGTCAACAACAAGCAGAAAATTTCTGCCGGTACCACCCTCGCCAAGACGCCCCGTAAGGTGCAGAAGACGAACGATATTACCGGTGGTCTTCCCCGTGTGGCCGAGCTCTTCGAAGCCCGCCGCCCGAAGGATACCTGCACCCTTGCCGAGATGGACGGTATCGTTTCTATCGACGACGCCATGATTCGTGGTAAGAAGGTTGTAACCGTCTATCGTGATGCTGCCGCCAAGGAGGCTGCAACCAAGAAATCCCGCCGCTCTACCAAGCTCGAGGAGCGCGATGAGAATGAGGGCGCCATCTCCTGCAAGCACCTTGTGCCCATGGACCGCCACATCATCGTTCACGACGGTGACTTTGTGCGTGCCGGTGAGCCCCTCTCCGACGGTACCGAGGCCTCCGACGAAATCCTCCGCATCTGCGGTAAGGATGCTCTCCAAGAGCACCTCGTCAATAAGGTTCAGCAGGTATACCGTGTGCAGGGTGTAGAAATTAACGACAAGCACGTTGAAATCATCGTTTCTCAGATGCTCCGCAAGGTGCGCGTTAAGAACCCCGGCGATACCGGTCTCCTTTGGGGCGATGAGGTGGATCGTACCACCCTTGACCGCATCAACAAGGAAACGGTGAAGATGAAGGGCCGCCCGGCTGATTCTGAGCCCATCTTGCTCGGTATCACCAAGGCCTCTCTTAAGACGGATTCGTTCATCTCCGCAGCATCCTTCCAGGACACCACTCGTGTTCTTACAGAGGCTGCAACCCTCGGCAAGATCGATATCCTCGAGGGCTTCAAGGAAAACGTCATCCTCGGTCACCTCATCCCTGCCGGTACCGGTTTCGACAAGTACCGCAACATTGTGGTAGAAGCCGCTCCCGGTGCTACTCCCATCCCCCGCGCTACTTACGAGGAGGAGGAAGAGGAAGAAATGAACGACGAGGATACCATCACCGTTGGTGAAGAGGGTTAATCCCGCGTGCTTCCCGCCGTAAATTATTCCGCCCGGTTGCTCCTGTGCAACCGGGCGATTTTCTTCTTTTGAAAGCACGCACTCATAATTCAACTAAATGAACACCGGTTGTGATTTTTATTGCTTTTTTCAAGCAGAGTTGATAGATTTGAATCATGCGTAGACATCTTATTTTTGCGTTATGCACCGCTTCGCTGATGGAGTTGGGCTTGGTTTCTTGCTCCGATAATACAAGTTCGTCGAGTAATTACGGCAGCACAAGAGACCTTTCCATGGATGATATACCGCCCTCACAATACAACAAACAGCTCATAGAAATGGCGGCGTGCGGTAATATTGAGATGATGCAGGCGTTGATAGATGCCGGTGCAGATGTTTCATATGTATCAGTCTTTGGAGTGAGTGCGCTGCATAGGGCTGCCCGCAGAGGTCAAGTTGCCGCCATTGAACTGTTGCTGAAATACGGGGCAGACCCGAATATTACTACCGGTAGCGGTGAAACGCCTCTTTATGAAGCTGCATATGCCGGCAAAACTGCTGCCGTTGCCCTGTTGTTGAAGGCCGGGGCAAACCCGAACGGCGCGGGCGATTATTATAATCCCGTTAAAGTAGCCGCAGAATATGGGTATAACGAGTGTTTGGAATTGTTGCTGGCTGCCGGGGCATCGGTTCCCTCCTCCTTACCGGATGCGGTTTTAAAAAGTGGACATGGCAAATGTGTAAAGCTTTTAATAGAAAAAGGTGAGATAAGCAGTTACAGCGTGCCTGTAAGTAGCATTCATTATGCGGTTATCGTTAATGATACAACAAGCCTGCAAAAAATGATAGATTCCGGGGTGGACGTTCATCAAAAAGACCGGTATGGGTATACGCCACTTTATTGGGCGGTGAGCTGTAATCATGCTCACTGTGCAGAGATTTTAGTAAATGCCGGGGCTGATATGGCTGACGTAGCACCACGCGGAGGCACGGCTCTTGGTGTTGCTGCGTATACCGGTTCTTATGAGTGTTTGGAGGTTTTGTTGGCCGCCGGTGCCAATGTGAATGAGGTATCCGTGGAGGGGAAGACTCCGCTTTGCTGTGCCATTTACAACCATCATTCGAAATGCGCTCAGCGTTTAATTGCCGCCGGGGCAGATGTGACGCGCCCGGAGTCAGATGGCAAAACACTTTTGCTGTATGCAATCCGCGGGGATGATGCTGACATTATGCAAATGTTGATAGATGCCGGTGCAGATATCAATGATGGGGGCCCGAAGGGTATGCCCCCGGTATTTCAAACAACGGAGTCCGAGTCGCCCAAGTGTTTGGAGCTATTGATAAAATCGGGCGTTGATGTTAATATATGGTATGAAGAAGAGGTGAATCCATTGATGTACGCTGCAGCAGAGGGGACGACGGAGTGCGTGCGCTTGTTATTGGCTACCGGGCTGGATGTTAATGCTGTCGATAAGTCAAGCGGCCGCTCGGCGCTAGTGTACGCAGTGCGCCAAGCTCCGGTGGATTGCATGCTGGCGCTGCTGGCTGCCGGGGCAGATGTCAACATTGCAGATAAAGAAGGAAAAACACCCTTAGAGTATGCTGTTGAAGAAAAGGATGTGGTGAAGGTTAGTCTGTTGTTGGCAAACCCTCAAATTGATACGCAAAAGATTTCACCGCTCTGGGTTGCCGTGGCTCGCCATGATGTAGCGGGTATTCAAAAACTCATCGGACAGGGTGTTTCTCCCAATGAGAAAACAAGCATGGGCTGTACACCCTTGCAATGGGCCGTGCTTGATTTTCATGCCGAAACCTTAGCTGCACTTTTGTCTGCACCCAATGTTAATGTAAATGAGCGTAATGACGGCGGTGATTCATTGCTGATACAAGCCATTAAAGAAGGGCACCCCGAGGCCGTGAAACTGTTAATTGCTGCCGGTGCCAATGTCTATGAAGTGGGACGCTATGGCTCAACGCCAATGAGTGTTGCCACCGATTTGAAACGCTCGGCTTGTGTCAAGATTTTGCAAGAAGTGATGCAATAATTTTGACATTTTCATTAAAGAATCGCACAAAAAAGCCGCTCTGCCATGGGGCTGAGCGGCTGAAATGTTGTGTGTAAATTTGGTTACTTGGCGGGGGCCACAATGATGGGGACCTTTACTTCGGGGAGCCCTTCTGCCTTGATGGTAACAGTAGCGGTACCGGTTTCCCCGCGCTTGCTGCGAACCACAGCCAGAATGCGGCCGTTGAAGAAGCTCTGCTGCGGGTCTTGCAGGCAGGTGTGGTCAATGGGGTTGCCATTGCAGAAACCGGCAAGAACAGCGGGACCTTCAATGGTGAACTCTACCTTGCGGCAGTCAGTGGGTACCACATTGCCGTCTTTATCCTTGAGCGCAATTTCAATGTGAGAGAGGTCATGCCCATCGTTGATGATGGTGCGACGGTCTGCCACGGGTGCAACGCGAGCACTATCGCCCGTTGTGACACGTTTGGCGGTAGCCCAAGGTTTGCCGTCTTTCTTGACCACAACCTCAACCGTGCCGGGTTCATACACCACGTCTTCCCAAGTAAAGCGGTATTGGTTTTTGCTGACATCGAGGAAGGGTACCTTGCTATTGCGGGAGTCTGAGCCCTTTTGACGGAACGTAGCACCCTCGCCACGGCGGCGTACGCCTTGGCTCTTGCCGTTGACGAAGAGCTCTGCCTCATCACCGCTGGTAAATACCATGACGGGGGTCTTCTGACCCTCTCTTCCGGCCCAGTTCCAGTGCGGCAGAATGTGAGCCTGTGCCAGCTCCGGATTCCACTGGCTCTGGTAGAGGTAGTAGATATCCTTGGGGAAGCCGGCAAGGTCAATGATGCCGAAGTAGGAGGAACGGCTGGGGGCTTTATTACCCAGTGCCTCATATTTAGCCATCAGGGCTTTGCGCTCTGCTTCGGGCAGGTGGGCAAAGTTGTTGATGATGGAAGAGTCTTGGTTGTACGGTGTGGGCTCGCCCAGGTAATCAAAACCGGTCCACACGTATTCACCGGCAATATCAGGGGCCAGTGTGTGGGCATGCATCTCGATATCCGGGCAATACCCCCAGTTTGTAGAGGCTACACCATAGGCACTTACCTGGAAGTGGGGCAGGGTGATGCGCTCCAAATCATAGCCACCGCTTACATCCCACAAGAGCGGGAACCCGTAGGTGTCTCGCGTGCCGATGCAAGAGCAGGTCTCTGACCCGTAGTAGGGCATATCCGGGTGCTTTTTGCGGAAGGTTGCGTAAAGATGCGGCTTGTAGTTGAACCCGTACACATCCATTGTCTCAGAGAACCCGTTGTTGAAGGCATCTGCATAGTTACAACCCACCGTGTAGGGGCGTGTGGTGTCGTATTTGCGCACTTCATCTCTCAGGCCGTTGGCAATGGCAATGTTTTCTTCATGTCGCTTCTTGTTTTTGGGTGCGCTCTGCTCGGGTACCTCATTGCCACCGCTCCATGCAATAATGCAGGGGTGGTTGCGGTCTCTGAGCATGAAGTTGTGTACATCTTTCTGCCACCATTCATCCCAATAGATGTGGTAGCCATTTACTTTTTCATACTTCTGGCGCTTCCAGATGTCGAAGAGCTCATCAATTACCAAAATGCCGTGTTTGTCGCACAAATCCAGCACCTCGGGCGCGGGCGGGTTGTGCGTCATGCGGATGGAGTTGCAGCCCATTTCCTTAAGCTTCTCAATCTTGCGCTCGTAGCCTCGTGCATGGAATGCACCGCCGAGGGCACCCAAGTCATGGTGCTCGCATACGCCTTTGAGCTGTACACGCTTGCCGTTGAGGAAGAACCCTTCCTTTCTCCACTCGATGGTGCGTACACCAAAGGTAGATTCTTTCGTGTCAATGACTTTCCCGTTGAGCAGAACGGTGGTTTCCAAGGTGTAGAGGTGCGGGTTTTCGCAGCTCCAAAGCTCGGGATTTGCTAAGAGAATATCTTGCTCAACTACGCCCTGAGTACCGGGGGCAATGGTAATGGTGGTAGGAGTAGCCTGTATGCCGTTGACCGATTGCTGCACTACAACTTCTGCCGGCTCGTGGCTGGTGTTTTCAACGCTTGTTTGCACCTTAACCGTGGCAGAGTCTTCACTCACTTTGGGGGTGGTGATGTAGGTGGGCCATTGAGCCAAGTGAACGGGGCCTGTTTTTTCTAACCACACGTGGCGGTATATACCTGCACCGGGATACCAGCGGGTAGAAAGCGGTAAGTTGCTGGCCATTACGGCAACCAAGTTTTCCTCCCCCGGGCGCAGAAACGGTGTAATGTCTACGCGGAAAGAGTTGTAGCCGTATGCCCATTCACCCGCAAATTGCCCGTTTACGTATACTTTCGGGCATGACATCACGCCATCAAAGTCCAGATAATAACGGTCTTTTTCCGGGGAAAAATCTGCCGGTACATCAAAGTGTTTGCGGTACCAACCCCAGCCGTTCCACGGCAGTTTGCCGGTTTCGTTCGGCTCATCTGCCAAGAAGGGGCTTTCAACAGCCCAGTCGTGGGGTAATTGTACGGTTTTGTAGCCCTTTTCAGAGGCCGTGGGCAGCGCATGTACGTAGGCGCTCTCTCCATTCTTAACCTGAATGGGGTGATTGTCCATGCCGGTGAAGATTACCTCCTTAATACTGGCCCATTGCGTGGCGGTGGTGCCGCCGTCTATGCTGATGAGCACAGACTCAATCGGTTGCGGGTCATCTTGCATCATGATGAATGCTGCAGCCTGACCACCGGCGTTGAATTTCTCCACAATTTTTTTGCCGTTTTTGCATTTGACCGTAACAGTGACGTCAAAATTGCATACTTTCTCCCAATAAATGAAGAAAAGCTTTACGGGGTCATCAAAATTGGGGTGAATCATCAGCTTGTGGCCCCCCTTCGGGTCCGGGGCGCACCAGCGCGTGTTCATATCATTATCCACGGCATGAGATGCCGGGTGCCCGCCTTGATATTTTGTTGCCGTAGCAGAGGAACCCGCAAGTGCCGGATCATATCCACTGAAATATTTGAACTTCCAATCAAAATCAAAGCATTCTCTTTCTCCGGCAGATGCCAGAGCCGTGGTGAATGCCAGTAGCGGTAATAGGTGTTTTGCTCTCATAACCATAAAAGTATGCAGTTTGAAACCTGTATCTTTTTTAACTCTATCAAAAATCATACCTCATAGCAAGCCAAAAAAACGAAGCGAGAATTCGCGTGAATGCGCATTCTCGCCTCAAACGTAGCTTGAGCTTGAGCGTTAAGAGTGATGTAATAGCTCTTGGACGCAGCTGTTGCAAACATCTTGCCAAGAGGGGAAATTCGGGCAAATGAAGGGGATGCTGCCATCATAGATGGCATTTGCTTTGTTTATAAAATCTGCCGCGTTCGCATTATTAAAGAGGTATTGCGCCGGAATGTTTTCACGGATGGGGGGGATGTCGGAGGCAAGGCAAGGGGTGCCGTTCAATAAACATTCCACCGGGGGCATGCCGTAACTTTCGTAGTCAGAAAAATAAACGGCCATGCGGCATTTTTCTCTCAGCAAAATACGCAGTTCTGAAAAAGGAATGCGTGCGTGGTGAATCCAGCGTTCATCAGGTAGTACCATATCGGTCGGCAAGCTGCCCACTGCGTGAATGCGGATGTTGTCGCCATCCGGCCTGGTGTTGAGCCATGCCGTGATACGCTGCAAGGTAAGTGGCGTGCACTTGTGGGGGAATGTGGAAACGTAGGTAAGAATATCTTTTTTTTCTTCCGAATGTTGAGTGATGGGGGGCTTGTCGTCAAACCCAATACCGATGCGGGCAATGCGCGCACCGGGCACATAGTGGCGAATGCGATCTGCGTTGAATTGAGTGTGTGTAAGTACCAAGTCCGAAACTTTCATTGCCCTCAGTGAAAGGGTGCGGAAGTAAAGCAGCTCATGCCAAGGGAAGGGCCCCTTGCGGTCAGATGCAGAGCGTTGCGCGTAGTGCTCCCACATAACATCATGCACGTAGCATGCCATCTTGGCTTTACCGAATCGGGGGAAGAACGGCGGCACTCCCTTGGGGAGAATCACCCAGTCGGGTTTAATTTTACGCACAGCGGCGCACAGTCCGAATTGGTCCCACCACACGCGGGCAAAACGCCGCGGCACGGGCTTGTCCGTAAGATGCAGGTGTACGTGCGGTGGGCAATCCGTAAAAGCATCGCCACATTCGTTATTGCCAAGAATATGTAGTTCCGTTATCTCGGGGCAGTGCATCAGCCCCTTGGCTAACCCCATGGATACATTGAAAATGCCCATGGATTTGGTGCGTTGAAAACTTTGGTCGGTAAGAGCAATGGCTACTTTCATGCTGCGCTCAGTTATTATTTTGAGTCAGCCTAGCATATTACCCCACGTTGTCAAGAGGTTTTTGCTTGTAAAATGAAGCAATCATCTTGCTATTTATTAAAATCTTTGTCATTACACACTCTCGGCTTGCCAAAAAGATAGGGGTGTGATAGAATCTTGCAACTTTTTCTGCAATTTTCTAACCTTAAGAATTATGGAAATCACCATCAACAAGACAAGCGATTGCCTGGTAGAGCTTACCGCTACTGTACCGGCAGCTGATGTAACCGCCATTCAGGACGGTATTATCAAGTCCATTTCCGGCAGTGCCCGCATTCCCGGTTTCCGCCCCGGCAAGGCTCCCAAGAGCGTTATCCTTAAGCGCTATGCCTCCGATATCAAAGATGAGTTGGATGCTCGCCTGCGTTCCGACATCCAAGACAAGTGCTTGGATGAGAATCCCGAGCTCAAGGTACTCGATTTCGGCGACATCCAG
Organism: Akkermansia sp.; assembly: GCA_045124875.1. Lineage (GTDB taxonomy): Bacteria > Verrucomicrobiota > Verrucomicrobiia > Verrucomicrobiales > Akkermansiaceae > Akkermansia. The sequence continues at coordinate 69,030 of JBGVMR010000039.1, read as the reverse complement.
AGCGGTGTACAAGAGGACGGTTCTTACACCCTCACTTCTAAGTTGACGGTAGTTCCCGAGTTCGAGCTGCCCGAGTATATGGGTATCGAGGTAACTGTAAAGAGCACCGAGGTAACGGAAGCTGAGGTAGACGAGACCCTTGCTAAATATGCTGAGACCTCCGCCCGCCACGAGGTGACGGAGCGTGCCTCTGCCAAGGGCGACGTAGTCGTGATTGACTTCAAGACCACGGTTGAGGGGCAGCCCACGGCTGAGTACTGCGGCAAGCCCGTTGGTTTCATGGAAGGCCGTGAAGACTACTGGGTAACTCTGGAGGAAGACCGTTTCATGCCCGAGCTTTCCGAGGGGCTTGTAGGCGTAAGCGCCGGCGAGACTAAGGACATCACCGCCTCTCTCAAGGCTGATTTCCCCATCTCTGACCTTGCCGGTAAGGAAGTTGTGTTCCATTGCACCGTTAAGGAGGTGCGCGAGAAACAGGTGCCCGAGGTTAATGAAGAACTCTTCGCTACCGCTCTTCCCGGCAAGACTATGGCCGAGATTCGCGATATGGTGCGCGAGAACCTCAAGGGTAACAAAGAGCGCAGCAACGATGAATCCAAGGCTGATCAAATCTCTGAAAAGCTTGCAGACCAGCTCACTTTCGCCCTGCCTGCCGAACTTGTAGAGCGCGAGAACGAAAACACGGTGCAGCGCAAGGTCTATGCCGCTATTCAGGGTGGTGATTACGATGCCGCCAAGAATATGGATGCCCTGCGCGAAGAGGCCAAGACGGAGACTGAGCGCAACCTGCGCGTGTACTTCGCCCTGCAAGAGATTGCTCATCGCGAGCACGTGGTTGCTACCGACCAAGAAATGATTGAGGCTATCTCCAACATGGCTAAGCAGGCTCGCGAGAATAACCTTAAGAACTTCATCCGCAAACTGCAGCGCGAGGGCCGCATGACCGGCATTCGTTTGTCCATCGTAACCTCCAAGGTTCTGGACTTGCTGGCTCGCAATGCCAAGGTGACTGTTGCAGAGTAAAGTAGTTTAACAGTATTTTTTTAAGCCCGGTGCCGCAAGGTTCCGGGCTTTTTGCTTCCGGAAACGGTTATGCTAACAACTTGCGTAACAAATGAGATTGCGATAAAACTGGCCACATGGGGTATCTTATTGCTTTTACATTGTTGGTGGCGCTGGGGGCGTGGGTGGTGTCGTCGTACCTGCGCTTGATTCATTTGTACGAGAGGGTGCAGGGCGGTTGGCTGCGGTGGACCCAAGCCGCCATGCAACGTAATGAATGCTTGCGGCAATTTGTGACCGAATTCGGCGCAGATATACCACAATGCGACTCGTTGTGCAACGATATGCAACGTCGCGAGATGGAATCTTGCCGCGTGATTAAAGCATATCCTCATGCCCCGGGAGCCGGAGATTTCAGTAGTATTGCTGAGGCTGAGCGTAATTTGCGCCGTGCCGTCAGTTACTCTGTTCATGCCGTGGAAACGGCGCGCTCCTTGCAGCAAAATGATCAATTATTATCGCTATGCTCGGCTGTGTCGGTAGCAATGTACCGGCTAGAGGAGCAAATGTTGTCCTATAAGCGCTCTGCTGTTGAGTATAACACGGCTCTTGCGGCTCCCGGTGCTCGTATTGTAGCCGGGGTGTTCGGTTTTGGCCCCGTTGCCGTGGGGCGTTAACGCTTTTTCTTCGCGTGCGCGCGACTTCTTCCTTTACTTCACCCGATGTGGCGTGGTAGAATACACGCCGAGCATGCGAGAATATATCATCAGACGCTTGTTGTTGATGCCCATCACTCTGATTGGTATCACTTTCGTTGTCTTTTGTCTGACTCGCATGGTGCCCGGCGGCCCGGTTGAGCGCATGCTGCAAGAGCATGCCATCGGCTCGTTGTCGGGGGAGAAAGCATTGGCGGTGTCTGCCGGGGCAGAAGTGAGCGAATCCGACGTCGAACGGTTGGAAGAGCTGTTCAATTTGCAAGAACCCGTGTGGCTTTCGTACTTACAGTGGTTAGGAATTCGCCGCAGAGAGGTAGAAATTGCAAAGTCAGACTTTGACCCGCAATCCGACACGACTCAGGTGGTGGTTACGTCATTGAGCGGTCATTCTGCTGTAATCAACGTTCGCCGAGAGGGTAAAAATCCCGTATACGCCCCCGACCCATGGTTTGAGGAAGAAGGCTGGCGCGTGCGTATTGAATCTCCGCACAATCGGGCCATGCGCTGGGCGCGCCGCAATGGTATTACGGATGAAGCCGTAATTGCCGAGCGAGAGAAGCACCCCTCGTGCTCTAAGTGGCGAGCCGTGGCATACCGCAAGGCGTACGATGGTTTGTTGCAGGGGCAGTTGGGGCTATCTTACAAGTACAATGAATCTGTAGCTGGCATGATCTGGGAGCGCCTGCCGGTTTCGCTATATTTCGGCTTGCTGGGGGTATTTGTTTCGTACCTCATCAGTATTCCTTTAGGGGTATCTAAAGCTTTGCACCACAAGAGCTGGTTTGACAGCGCAAGCAGCGTGTTCATTTTCATGGGGTTTGCCATACCCGGGTTTGCTTTGGGTGCTGTCTTGCTGGTGTTTTTAGGGGCTCGCATGGAATGGTTCCCGCTTTACGGGCTTACCAGTCCCGAGTTTACCAGTATGAGCTTTCTTGCTCAGATAAAAGATTTGGCCTTGCATACCGTGCTGCCGCTATCATGCTATGTGGTGTCCTCTTTTGCCATTATCACCATGATGATGAAAAACAGCCTTATGGAGCATTTGTCTGCCGATTATATGCGCACGGCTGTTGCAAAAGGTGTGTCTTTCAGGCGTGCTGTGTGGGGCCATGCCTTCCGTAATTCATTCATCCCCTTGGCCTCGTCTCTGGGTGGGGTTCTTGCCGGCGTGGTTGCCGGCTCAATCCTCATCGAACGCGTGTTTGACATCCAAGGGTTCGGCATGTTGAGTTTTCAGGCGTTGATGGATAAAGATTATTCTCTTATCATGGGTACGGTATTGTTGAGCTCTGTACTTATTGTGATAGGTAATCTGTTGTCTGATATCTTGGTGGCCATGTTGGACCCCCGCATCAAGTTTGAGTAAGAATGAACAAGAAGAATACACTGGCGATTGTGTTGATACTGGCTGCAATAGCAGGCAGTATGGCAGAGTTGTTGGGGTGGATGCTGCCCACTATTTCTTGGCCTTTTACCGTGAGTCGCAACATGGGCATGTTTTCTTTGCCGAGCGAGGTAGCTCCTTTGTTGGCGGTAGATGGCAGATTTCATTGGTTCGGTTGGTTATGCATGCTCATCTTGGTTGCCTCCGGTATGTACCTTTTATTGCGGCGCAGAGACAGCTTGAGAATGCCACCGTTAATTGCAAAACGTTGGCAGCGCTTCCGTTCTATCAAGAGAGGATATTGGTCATTACTTATTTTATGCGGCATTGTGTGCCTTGCCGCTATGGATCAGTGCTTGGTTGGCAATCGCGCGCTGGTGGTAAGCTATGAGGGGCGCTTGTACTTCCCGGCATTTACACGCAATGTATTACCCGGGGCTACTTTTGGTTTAACCGGTAATGATGCCCACGCAGAAACCGATTATCGCATACTCAAAGAGCAGGTGGGCACCCCCGGTGCTCCCGATTTTGTCATCATGCCGCTCATCCCCTATGCGCCCACGGGGGATGCCGCGCCATTCCCTACGGAAAAGTTGCATGTAAAAGATAATATTGTGAAGGAGCCCGGCGGCAAATACCTGTACAACGGGCAGGCTTCTCGTTTGTATGCAGATGGCAGTACGCATCTGCGCGTGCGATACCGCAGAGGCATCCCCGATGGTATGGTGCAGGGGTGGGACACTACCGGTAAAGAAGTATATTCTGCTCATTATCGAGATGGCAGATTGATAGATGAGTATTATAGCGGAGAGGGGGAGTCGGCTGACTTCTTGGCACTCTCCCCGGCAGAGAATGTGTACCGTGTACACTACCACCCCGCGCCTCCCCTCACCGGTGGCCATCTTTTGGGCACCAACAGCCAAGGTGCCGATATTGCGGCCTATCTTTTCGGCGGTTTGCAGGTAAATATCAAAGCTGCGCTCATTTATATACCCATCGTATATAGCATAGGACTGACATTGGGCATGTTTATGGGCTATTTCGGCGGTAAGGCTGATTTATTGACGCAGCGCATCATTGAGGTAGTAACGCAGCTGCCGTTCCTCTTTGTTGTAATGATTTTGGCTGATTTCGTGCCATTGCAAATGCGTGGTATGTTCTTGATTCTGGTATTGCTTGCTATGTTCGGGTGGATGCACATCACCTATTTGGTGCGCACGGCCACCATGAAAGAGAAAACTCGCGAATACGTAGAAGCGGCGAGAGTGATGGGTGCCGGCCCCTTGCATATATTGGCACGCCATATTTTCCCGAATCTTACCGGCATCATCGTTACGCTTTTACCTTTCAGCATTGCCGCTGTTATCCTTTCTTTGGCTTCATTGGACTATATGGGCTTCGGCCTGCCGGATACCTATGCCAGCTGGGGGCGCTTGCTCAACGATGGCTTGTCCAAACTTTCTTCTCCGTGGGTGGTTTCTTCCGCTTTCTGCGCGTTGGTTATCACCTTAATGCTGGTAACATTCATCGGTGAGGCTGTGAGAGAGGCCGTAGACCCGCGTCGCCACACCTATTACGAATGAAAAATTGTATGCATAGCCTCCGAACCGGAATCCTCGATATGCTGCAGATGCTTGTTGTTTGCGGGGCGGTTCTTTTATTGTTGTCCTGCGGGGGCAGAGATGCTTCAGAAGGCGTAACGTGGCAACCCCCGGAGGATGCCGCCATGCCCTTGGCGTTTTCTAAAAACGCCAAGGTCCCGGATTATGCACGCAACTGGCGCATGCCCGAGGGCTTTGCCGGTTTCCCGGAGAGATGGAATCGCCGCAACCGTGATTACGTGCAAAATGCGTGTAGCGCTGCTCGTGCAGAATATTTGGCTGCTATGGAGGCACGCACAAAAGCTATACCCGGTAGCGAAGCTGCCAAAGCCGCAGAAGTAGCTGCTAGCGCCGCATTACAAAAATACACAACACTGCAACAACGGAGCCGCGAAGGCGATTACCTGCGCTTTCTGCCCGCTTCTGAATTGCCCTCAAATCTCGTCTGGAAGTACGGTAAAGATGAACCTGAGTTGGGCAGCCGCAAAGCAATTAAAGGCGGTACTCTGCGCTTGTCTTTGCAACGCTCTTTCCCGAGTACTCTTTGCTTATTCGGGCCTAACAGTAATAACCCTACGCGCCGGTATATTTACGATGATATTGATATGCCTCTTGTGCGTATTCACCCGGGCACGGGTAAGTTGATACCCGGTACGGCAGACCGCTGGGCTGTGTCAGAAGATGGCAGAACCGTCTATTTCCACATTGATGAGCAGGCTCGTTTCAGCAATGGTGATTTGTTGACGACACGAGATTTCGTCACGGCAATGTATGTGCGTACGTCAGAGTTCAGCGCAGAGCCATTTTACGGTAATTATTATCTGAGCAATTTTTCTCATGTTACCATATACGGTAACAATGTGTTGGCTGTTACCTTGCCCAAGGCGCCGCCATCTGCGCCGTATTATGCATCTATCCCTGCCAGCTGTACTCGTTTCTATGCAGAGTTCGGGCCGGATTATCCAACACGCTATTTGTGGCGTCCGGTGCCTACTACCGGGGCTTACCGTATAGACCCCGATGGTTTGGTGATGGGGCGTATGATTACGTTGCGCAGAGTCAAAAATTGGTGGGCAAGAGACCGTAAATATACCCGCTACAGCTGCAATGTAGACCGCATAGTTTATTCTTTCATCGCAGAGCCGTCCAAAGCTCGTGAGCTTTTCCGTATCGGGGAATTGGATGTTATCACGTGTCGCGAGGCCGACCTCTGGTATGAAGGGCTGGAGATAGATGCCGTGCACAATGGATACGTGCAGCGGGTGCATTTCAGTAATATTTGGCCCCGTAACAGCTTGGGGTTTCACATTAATTGTACCCGCCCCCCCTTTGATAATATAGATATGCGCAAAGGGTTGCACCATGCCTTGAATGTTCAGGGGGTGATTAATACCGTATTCCGCGGCGATGCAGAGCGCTTGGGTTCTTATTTCTCGGGATTCGGTATTTATACCGATGAGTCTATTAAGGCTCTGCCGTATGACCCGGAGAAAGCACGCACCTATTTTGCCAGAGCAGGGTATACAGTGGAAGGTGGCGATGGTATTTTGCAAAAGCCGGACGGCACGCGTCTTCAGGTGGTAATCAGCTCTCGCATAGATCCTCAATATGCGGCTTGTTTCAACCTTTTGCGCGCGGATGCCGCTGCTTGCGGTCTGGATTTGCACTACGAGCAGATGGACGATACCGTGTTTTTCACCAAGATGAAAGATAAGAATTACAGCGTTGGTGTGTTCAGCTGGAGCTTCTCACCCATCTTGCCCTCGCCCTCGCTCTTTTTCCTTTCTTCTCAAGCAAGATTGCCCGATGGCTCCCCAGCAAAGGGTACCAACAATGTTATGGGTGTAGGCTCTGCAGAATTGGATGCCGCTATTCTTGCTGCCGATACTGCATGTACTGAGGCTGATGCCGCGGAAGCGCATCACCGTGTGCAGCAGCTCATTGCTCAAGAGGCTTGTTGGGTTCCCGGGTGGACGACATCGTATTGTCGTTTTGCTCAGTGGCGCTGGCTGTGCTGGCCGGATACCAATAATTGCCACTTTTGCCCGCCGCGTTACCATGACCCCTTGGATAGCCATTTGTATTGGATAGATGAAAAAGAACGCGCCGAAACCTTGCGTGCTCGCGCTTCCGATAAAGTTTATCCTGAGCAGGAAATTCACATCCCCCTTCCGGTAGAGACTCATCGGGGCACGCACGTCTATCATAGAACGCCACAACATGGGCCCGTGTATCAATAGTTGTTAATATCGAGAATCTTATCATCCGCATGGCAATAAAACAAATATTCAAGTCAGAGGCCAATCTCTTGGAGGTGCGTAATCTCACCACTGCCTTCCGAACCGAGAAGGGGATGGTGCGTGCCATAGATGATATCAGCTTCGATGTGCCGCGCGGTAAATGTGTGGGTATTGTGGGTGAAAGCGGTTGCGGTAAAAGTATTACGGCTATGAGCTTGGTTCGTTTGCTGCCCCAACCCGCAGGTAAAATCTTGAGAGGTCGCGTTATGTTTGACGGCGAAGATGTACTCAAGATGTCATACAGCCGTTTGCGCGAGTTGCGCGGGGGGGAAGTCGGTGTTATTTTTCAAGAGCCCATGAGGGCGTTGAACCCGGTTCATCGCATAGGCGACCAGATTGCCGAGACCTTGATGCTGCACCGTGGGCTAACCCGCGAGGCTGCCATGCGAGAAGTTATCAATATATTGAACAGCGTGCACATGCCGGACCCGGAGCAGCGAATCAACGAGTACCCCATGTCGCTGTCCGGTGGTATGCGCCAACGTGTGGTTATCGCCATTGCATTGGCATGCCGCCCCAAACTCATTATTGCAGATGAACCAACCACGGCACTAGATGTAACCGTGCAGCAGCAAATTCTCTCGTTGTTACGCGAGCTCAAAGAAAAAATGGGCTCTTCTGCCATTCTTATTACGCATGATTTGGGGGTGATTGCTCAGCATTGCGATCGTGTGGTAGTGATGTACGGCGGCCGTATTGTAGAACGCGCCGAGGTTAATGAGCTTTTCTCAAATCCGTGCCATGCGTATACCAAAGCCCTGTTAGCCTCTATGCCACGGCCGGAGTATCCTCGTAAAACTCATTTGCCCACAATACCGGGCAGTGTAGCGCCTATTCATGAGCAAGTGCCCGGTTGCCGTTTTTGCCAGCGTATGGGCCGCACCGGTGATACCTTAATAGACCGTCCCCGCTTGGTGGAGGTTGCCCCCGACCATTTTGTTGAGGCTTGCCCTCATTGTGTAGGTATAGCCTTGCCGGAATAGAAGCCGAAGTAGACTTTTAATTGCGTCAGATTTGTGAGGATAGACGTTTTTCTGTTGATTTTTACACTCCATTTGCTATAATCCCTTAACTGAATAGTATATGGCTCTCAAATTCAAGAACCCCATGAGGTCACGGCTTAAGGTAACCGGTACCGTTGTGAAAACACAACAACGGGAGGGGGCTGCTTTTTATATAATACCATCTGCGGTAGTGTTGATTGTGTTGCTTTTCTGCTACATTGCCCCGCCGCCTGCATCTGCTCTTGCTGCCGCTGCTGCTCAAAATAAGACTGCAACGCCCGCCCCGCCGCCCGTTGCAAAAAATACGCCCCCTGCGCCTAAGAAAGCCCCCGCTGCGGAAGCGGCTGTTGAGGATAACCTCCCTCCCGAGGAGGATGATGCGCTTGCTCTTGAGGATGATGAACTGCTCGATGCCGATGAGGAACTTGCTGATGCTGAGGCTGAGGCCTGGGAAGAGGATGATGAAGATTGGATTGACGGTGGCGATGATGAAGAGTTTGTCGGCGATGAGGATTTTGAAGCCGTAGATGCAGACGAGGCTGCTGAAGAAGCTGATGCCGAGGCTGATGATTCTGCTGCCGGTGAGGCAGAAGAGGACGCTGATACCGAATCCGCAGAGGAAGAAGAACAAGAAACTCCCGCCGAAGAGAAATCGGAAAGCGGCTCTGCTAAACAGCCCGCCCCTGTAACCCCGCAGCCGAAAAAAGAAACTGCTACGCCGTCTGCCCGTAAGCCGGCCGCTACTAAGGAAGAAAAAGAAGCCGAAGACGAAGAATTCAAAAAGAAACTGCAACACCTTTTTAACTGAAATAATATGAGAGAATCCACCCCCATTACCATGACCCCGCAGGGTCTTAATGTGCCGAATTTCCCCATCATTCCCCATATCATCGGCGATGGCTCCGGCCCGGACATTTGGAATGCAGCCAAACGCGTGATAGATGCTGCCGTAGCTGCCGCATACGGAGAATCTCGTGCTATTGAATGGATGGAGGTGCTTGCCGGGCAAAAGGCATTTGATACCGTTGGTACTTGGTTGCCTAATGATACGGTAGATGCTTTCCGTAAATATCTTGTTGGTATCAAAGGCCCGTTGACCACGCCTGTTGGTGGAGGCATTCGCTCTCTCAATGTTGCCCTGCGTCAAGGGCTTGATTTGTATTGCTGTGTGCGCCCCGTTCGTTATTTCAAAGGTATTGAAACCCCGGTTAAAGACCCCTCCTTGGTAGATATGGTTATCTTCCGCGAAAATACGGAGGATATCTACGCCGGTATTGAGTTTAAGGAAGGCAGTAAAGAGGCCGCCATCTTCTTTGAATGGCTTTCTGCCACGTACCCCGACCGTGCCGGTAAAGTGCGTTTCCCCAATTCCTCCGGCTTCGGCATTAAACCCGTTTCCCGAGAAGGCACCGAGCGCCTCGTTCGCTCTGCCATTCAATATGCCATCGAAAACAACCGTCCGTCCGTTACCCTTGTTCATAAGGGCAATATCATGAAGTTTACGGAAGGTGGCTTCCGCGATTGGGGGTATGAGCTCGCCAAGCGTGAGTTCGGTGCAGAGCCTATTGGTAAAGGCCCTTGGTGCCGCTTGCCCAACGGCATTGTTATCAAAGATTGCATTTGCGATGCTTTCTTGCAAGAAATCCTCATCCACCCCAAAGACCACTCCGTTGTGGCAACGCTTAACCTTAACGGCGACTATTGCTCCGATGCGCTTGCCGCGCAGGTGGGTGGCATAGGTATTGCCCCGGGTGCCAACATCAACTACAAATCAGGGCACGCCGTGTTTGAGGCTACCCACGGTACAGCCCCTGCATTGGCGAACCTTGATAAGGCAAATCCCTGTTCCTTCCTCCTCTCTGCTGAGATGATGCTGCGGTATATGGGCTGGGGCGAAGCAGCAGACCGCATTGTGTCTGCAATAGAATCTGCCATTACCGCTAAGACGGTTACGGCTGATTTGGCAGAGATGATTCCCGGCGCAACAGCTGTTTCTACCAGCGCGTTCGGCGATGCGCTTATATCATACCTGCAATAAGCTCATGCCGGATCCCTCTTTCGTTCACGCCGCGTTTTCTTCTATCGCCTCTCGGTACGTGACCGCTAATCACGTGCTGTCTCTGGGGGCAGATATTGCTTGGCGTGAGCGCGCCATCAAAATTATATCTGACTGGAAACCTCGTAATCTGTTGGATATTGCAACGGGTACCGGAGATTTGGCCTTAGCTATTAAAAAAGCAATGCCTGAAATCGCGGTGCAGGGGACGGATTTTTGCCGCCCTATGTTGTATGTAGCTGTCAAACGCGGGTTGACAGAGGTATTTGAGGCAGATGCCATGAATCTGCCTCTGCCCGATGCTTGTTTTGATGCTGCCACCGTGGCATTCGGGCTGCGCAATATGGCAGACTATGAAAAGGCGTTGCGAGAGTTCCGGCGTATCTTGCGCCCCGGTGGGCATCTGCTGGTGTTGGATTTCAGCATGCCCGAGGGCCTGCTGGCCAAGCCCTACCGTTTTTATCTGCACCGCATACTGCCCCGTATAGCCGGCTTGCTGACGGGGAATGCCGGTGCTTATGACTACCTGGGGGAGAGTATAGAGCAATTCCCCCGCGGAGAGCAGTTTAAGCAGCTCTTGGTAAAGTGCGGCTACACCATGCCCACCGCGCTCCCGCTCATGTGCGGGGTGGCGTCTATCTATACGGCAGAGGCTTGAGCCTTAAACCTCAGACATAGGGACAGCTACCTCAAAATTACCACCGTGAAAGGTGCGGTTGGTGGGTCTTTGCTTGCAACTGCAGAGTACAACTGCAGTTGCAGCTGCGGTAATGATAAAGATGACTTTCTTCATAATATAAAGTAATGGTTAACGGGTGCAACGCAGGTATACCTCCTCGGCTTCGGTTTGATTAAGTACTTTTACCCCGGGTAGCAGACCACCGGGTCTCACAGCGCAGGCGGCGCGTGCCATGGCGGCATAGTCGGCATCTTCGGGTATACCCAGTTCTTGCATGGTTTGCGGTAAACCCAATTCTTGGTACCAAGCGCGTAAGCGTTGTATGCCTTCTGTAACTACGCGCTCTGTATCGCGAGACGGTGTAACCCCCATCACATTGGTGGCCCACTGGGCAAAGATACCGGGGTTGGCTTGCCATACAGTTTCAAAATAAGCCGGTACAATAACGGCCAAGCCCGCGCCGTGGGCAACATCGTAAAGGGCGCTCAGCTCATGCTCTAAGGCGTGGCAGGTCCAGCTTTGCTCTCGCCCCAATCCTAAAATGTTATTGTGTGCAATCGTGCCGCTGAACGCTAATTGTGCCCAAGCTTCAACATTTTGCGGCTCTCTGCGCAGAATGGATGCCTGTTGCATGATGGTGCGCATGGTAGCTTCGCACAGGGCATCTGTAAGTTCTGTGCCGGGGGTATTGGTAAAGTAGCGCTCGAAAATGTGGCAAAGCATATCGCAGGCGCCATTGGCCATTTGGTTAGCCGGCAGGGTAAGGCAGAGCTCCGGGCTTACGATGCTGAGCATGGGGCGAAGTTGTTCATGCCCGTACCCCAGTTTGCGGTTGGTGTCCTCGTTAGTAATGACCGTATTGGGGCTGTTTTCGCTACCGGCTGCGGGCAAGGTAAGAATGGTCGCAACGTTGAGCGGGGTGGTGTTCAGCTGCTCCTCTTGGGTGAAGAGTTTCCACACATCGCCCGTGTGCCGTGTGCCCATGGCTATGGCTTTGGCGGAATCTATCACACTGCCGCCACCTACTGCTAACACGCAATCTACTCCCTCGCTGCGGCAAATCTCAATACCCTTGCGCACCAAGCTCAAGCTCGGGTTGGGTTTTACGCCGTTCAATTCTACAAAAGGGATACCTGCTGCACTCAAAGCCTCAACTACTTCTGTGTATAAGCCACTGCGCTTTATGCTTCCGCCACCATAGTGCAGCAAGAGTTTATCGGCCTTTCCTTTCAGGAGTGTACCTATGTTTTTGTACTCTCCTTTGCCGAATACATAGCGCGTCTGATTATAGTAGGAAAAATTGTTCATAGCTCGCGTTATATTAAAACGTGCCCCGCAGTGAGAGTCAAGCCAAATTACATTTTAGCCTCTAATTTGTGATTTTACTTGCTAAAAGCAGGTATTCGCGGTATGCTGTGCGGCAGCAAATAACACTCTTCTACTATTATGTTGATAGCACCTTCCATGTTGGCATGTGATTTCCGTTGCATTGGGGCAGAGGCTGTACGCGCTCTTGAGGCGGGGGCAGATTGGCTGCACTTGGATGTGATGGATGGCTCTTTTGTTGATAATATCTCCTTCGGCCCCGATATTTGCGCGGCTATTCGCAAAAGCGTGCCTGAAATCGCCTATTTGGATGCTCATTTGATGATAGATGCCCCGGACCACTACCTGCCGCGTTTCCTTAAGGCCGGTATGAACATGATTACCATTCATGTAGAGCGTGAGGGGGCTGTAGATTTGCATGCTACGTTGGCAGCCATACGTGCCGGCGGTGCCCATGCCGGGCTTGCCGTTAACCCGGCCACGCCGGTTGAAAAGGTGCTGCCTTATCTTGCAGAGCTTGATATGGTGCTGGTAATGAGTGTGGTGCCGGGCTTCGGCGGACAGAGTTTCATGGCAGAGGTGCTCGATAAAGTGCGCGTGCTTGATGCTGCCCGTAAAGAGCAGGGGCTTAGCTTCATTATTCAGATGGATGGTGGTATAGGCGCTACTCAGGCTCCGCTCTGCGCAGAGGCCGGGGCAGACTGCCTCGTTGCCGGGTCCTCCACCTTCCGCGCCCCGGATATGGCTGCCGCCATTGCAAGCATGAAGTAAGCATACCTGCCCCCCTGTTATGGATAAAGGTACCAAAAGTTTGCTGAATGTATTTTTGAGTGTGCTGGCCCCCGTGCTGGTGTTAGACCATTGCTCTGCCTCCGGTGATTCGTTCTGGCACTTGGGTACAACTTGGGCAATGGTTGTTGCGCTTTCTTTGCCTATTGGCTGTGGTATTTACAGTTTTGTCACTGATAAGAAGGTGGAAATCCTCACTGTGTTCGGTCTGCTGGGTACTATTCTGACGGCCGTTGTGACAGTATATGCCAACACCGGAGAGGGCTTGGCTATTCGCCCCGATACCCCGTGGTGGTATGCTGCCAAAGAAGCCCTGATAGCCCTGCTGCTGGCCGGTGCCATGCTGGTGAATACCCGCAAAGAGGGCTCTATGTTGAGAGCTTTTGTGTACTCCGATGCCATTTTCGATGTTAAAAATATAGAAAAAGCAGTAGACGAGAGCGGCAACCGTGAGCAATACGACCGCACGCTTGATTGTGCCGCGTATATGACCGCCGGCTCTCTGTTGTTCTCTGCCATTGCTAATTTTGCACTCGCGCTCTTCTTCCTGTTGCCGGTGATTGATTACCCCGTTGCCGAGCAGGCGGAGTATTATAACTATGCCGTCAGCAAAATGACGTGGATGGGCTTGCTCATTATCGGCGTGCCGCTCCTCATCACGTTGATGATGGTGATGCGCTACCTCAGCTCAAAATTGGCAAAAGTAAGCGGTTTGCCCGATGAAAAAATCTTTTTGCCCCGATAAATCCTTTATTTATCAGAAAAAAGGCTTGCCAAGCCGTTGAAAAATAAGTACAATATCCCACCGCGAATTCGCCCGGTGGTGTACAGGCACCCCGATAGTCACCGGTGTAGGGGTCTTGAGAAAACGCGGCAACATTAACCAAAACTATTAACAATGAGTATTTCTGAATTGGAGGCTTTGATCGATTCCAAGCTTCCTTCCATTCGTAAAGGTGATATCGTGAACGGTACGATTCTCGAGATTCGCCCCCAGGTCGTCCTCGTGGACATTGGCTATAAGTCTGAAGGTGTCATTTCCATCTCTGAATTCGAGGATGAAGAGATTGAGGTTGGCGACCAGATTGAGGTTCTTCTTGAGAGCCTTGAAAACGACGAAGGTCTCGTCGTCCTTTCCAAAGAAAAGGCTGCCCACAAGCAAAACTGGGACAAGATTGTTGCCGTTTACAAGGACGGTGGTCTTGTTAAGGGTAAGGTCAAGAGCGTTGTCAAGGGTGGCCTTATGGTCAACGTTGGCGTTGAGGCTTTCTTGCCCGGCTCCCAGGTGGACATCATCCCCCCGAAGGACCTCAACGAGTTCGTTGGTAAGGTCTATGAGTTCAAGATCGTTAAGGTTAACGACGAGCGCAAGAACATCGTGCTCTCCCGTCGCGAGGTTATCGAGGCCGAGCGCAGCGAGCAGCGCCTCCGCTTCTTGGAGACTGTGAAGGTTGGCGACCGCGTAACCGGTACCGTCAAGAACATCACAGACTTCGGTGCTTTCGTAGACCTGTCCGGTATGGACGGCTTGCTGCACATCACCGACATGAGCTGGGGTCGCGTAAACCACCCCTCCGAGATTCTCCACATCGGTCAGGATCTGGACGTGCTCATCCTCGAGGTAGATCGCGACAAAGAGCGCGTATCCTTGGGCCTCAAGCAGCTCTCCGACAACCCCTGGGCCGACATCGAGTCTAAGTACCCCATCAACTCCCGTGTCAAGGGCCGCGTAACCAAGCTTCTGGCTTACGGTGCATTCGTAGAGCTCGAGAAGGGTGTAGAGGGTCTTGTTCACGTGTCCGAGCTTTCTTGGACCAAGCGCATTACTCGCCCCTCCGATGTTCTTTCTCTGGACCAGGAGATCGAGGCTGTTGTGCTTAACATCTCCGTTGAGGAGCAGAAGATTTCCCTCGGCGTTCGTCAGCTCGACGAGAACCCCTGGGAGGCTATCGAAGCCCGCTTCCCCGTTGGCACCATCATCTCCGGTGCTGTGCGTAACCTTACTCCCTACGGCGCCTTCGTGGCTCTCGAAGAGGGTATTGACGGCATGATTCACGTGTCCGATATGAGCTGGACCCGCAAGATCAACCACCCCTCCGAGGTTCTCAAGAAGGGCGACGTTGTGGAGGCTCGCGTGCTCAACATCGACAAGGAAAACCAGCGCGTATCTCTCGGCATCAAGCAGCTTGAGAGCGATCCCTGGGAGAGCATCGACAACCGCTTCAAGGTGGGCGATCTCGTTTCCGGTCAGGTTGCCAAGATTGCTTCCTTCGGTGCCTTCGTCAACTTGGACGGCGACATCGACGGCCTCATCCACATCTCCCAGCTTTCCGAGGAGCACGTGGAGCGCGTCAAGGACGTCATCAAGGTGGGCGATTCCATCAAGGCTCGCGTCATCAAGGTAGACAAGGTAGAGCGCCGCATCGGTCTTTCCATCAAGGCTGTAAGCTACGATCCCGAGCAGCTTCGCCGCGAAACCGCCGCCTTCGAGACTGTTCGTGCCGGCGATATGGTGGGCCTGGAGCAGGCCTTCAACCTCGCTGCCCTTCAGGCCGAGGAGTGGAGCCCCTCCGAGCAGAAGTAATCTCTGCACTGCGGGTTTCTCCCGCAAGATTCAATTCTTCGCACTGCAAGCTATGGCTTGCAGTGCGTTTTTTCATGCTTGACAGGGCAGGGGATATATAGTAGCATGACCCCACATGCAGCAGCCGAAAACACAGCCGATATTTGGAATCCCCTTTGTTGCCTCTACCTTGGAGTCTGCTGCTGCTCATTTGGCGCAGCGTGCCGTTACGGCAACGGCTCCTTACTTGGTGGCCCACGCGGACGTGCATGTGCTTACTCGTATTCTGCACGAGAAAGACTACGGGGAAGGTCTGGCGCAGTTTGATTATATTTGCCCGGATGGCATGCCCATTGTATGGTTGATGCGCCGTAAAAAGGCGGATGCCCACCGCTTGTATGGGCCGGATATGATGGAGCAAATGTGGAGTATCAGCGCCGCAAATGGTTTGCGCCACTTCTTGCTCGGCGGCTCAGAGGAGGCGGTTGCTCTGCTCCGAGAAAAACTGGGTGCCCGTTATGAAGGTGCTCAGGTTGTGGGGCATTATTGTCCCCCCATGGGTGAATGGCCGGAGGGTACGCATGAAGAGATTTTTCGCCGTATACGCGAGAGCGGTGCCAACTGTGTGTGGGTAGGCCTTGGCTGCCCCAAGCAAGAGCGCTGGATGTTCACCCACCGCGCCCAACTCCCCCCGGCCCTCTATTTCGGCGTGGGCGCCGCCTTTAACTTCCACGCCGGTCTTGTAAAACAAGCCCCCAAATGGATACGCTCTCACGGCTTGGAGTGGTTCTACCGCCTTTGCAAAGAACCCCGCCGCCTCTTTAAGCGTTACCTTGTACACAATACCCGCTTCCTGTGGTATTGCCTTACTAAGAAAATCTGAGTATTTCTCAAGTGTTTTTTTAGCTGGGGTTGATTCTTCTGAGAGAGAAAAGACGCCGAGATGCCGGAAGCAGAAGCGGTATCGAAAAATTGAATCGTTTTTTCTTGACTTGTTTGTTGTAACAAGTTAGTATACGTGCGTCAAAACAGACAACTTTTACAATTATGTCTCGCAAACCCATTATTGCTGCTAACTGGAAGATGAACATCGGCCCGGCAGAAGCTAAGGCTTTCTTGGCCGCGTTCAAGGATGAGAACACCTGCGACATCGCAGTAGACAAGGTAATCGTGCCTCCCTTTGTGACGATTCCCGCTGTGATGGAGGTGCTTAATGGTTGCAAGTGCATCGGCGTAGGCGCTCAGGACGTGAGCGACCGCGACAACGGTGCCTTCACCGGTGAGATTTCCACCGCTATGCTTAACGAGCTGGGCTGCACCTACGTTGTGCTTGGCCACAGCGAGCGTCGCCAGTACCATGGTGAGACCAACGCTTACATCAACAAGAAGATTAAGAAGGCCTTGGCTGCCGGTATCTGCCCGATTTACTGCATCGGCGAGACTCTGGAGCAGCGCCAGGGTGGCCAGCTTGAGAGCGTTCTCAAGTCTCAGGTGGTAGAGGGCCTCGAGGGCCTTACCGCTGAGGAGGTTGCCGGCCTTGTAATCGCTTACGAACCCGTATGGGCCATCGGTACCGGTGTTACCGCATCTGCTGAGGATGCCCAGAGCGCCCACGCTTTCATTCGTGGCGTGATTGCCGACACCTTCGGTGCAGAGGCTGCTGACAAGGTACGCTTGCAGTACGGTGGTTCTGTGAAGCCCGAGAATGCCGCTGAGCTCATGGGCCAGCCTGACATTGACGGTGCTCTCGTAGGTGGTGCTGCCCTCAAGGCTGCCTCCTTCGCTGCCATCATCAAGGCTTCCGTATAAGCTGTTATACAGTTGATATTTTGATACAGGGTGTGCACGTTAGCGTGCACACCCTTATTCATTGCATAAAGTGTGGCATTACACAAAAATTACACTTGCGTAGAGCAGGGGGAGCGTGGTAATATAGTGATGTTATGAAGAAAAATCTGCAGCTGTTGTGGTGCTTGGGGGCCGTGTTGCCATTGACTATGTGTCAAACCGGGAATGAACTGATGCCTGCCGGAACGTTGGTTGCCAGCGAGCCTGCAGCAGATGCGTTGTTGAAATCCGCTCGCCAGCATGTAGCGCAGAATAATCTTTCTGATGCAGAAGATGACTTAAAGCGTATCATCAACCGTTACGAAAACGCCCCGTGTGTGCCCGAGGCTCGCTTCCTGTTGGCAGAGGTGTATGAGAAACAAGGGAAACCGCGCGATGCTTTTGACGAGTATGATAAAATCATTACCCGCTACCAAAGCAGCCCCCTTTACACCCAAGCGCTTAACAGACAGTTGGCTCTTGCCATGGCTGCCGCAGAGGGCAAGCTTAAGGTAGAGGTTATGGGCCTGTGGTCTTCCGAGTTGGATTCTTCTGCCGTTATTGAGTGGCTCAGTACGGTGATTCGTAATGCCCCGTACAATGACATGGCTGCCACGGCAACCTCTGTTTTGGGTAAATACTTGGTGCAGAAAGAAAAATATGAAGAAGCCGCTATGGTGTACTCCAAATTGGTGGAGGATTACCCCAATAGCCGCTACGCGCCGGAGGCCCAGTTGATGGTGGCTCAGCTTTGGGCTACCAGCCGTACCCGTGGCGATCATAATTTGGTTAACCTGCACCGCGCCCAAGAAGCATACGAAGAGTTTACCTTACGCTTCCCGAACCATGAGGATGCCGGTAAAGCATTGGCAGAGGCTTCCAATATACGCCGTCTGTTGGTGCGCCAAGAGTTGGAGGTAGGCCGCTATTACTTGGAGCGCTCCAAAGAATATGTATCTGCCATATTCTGTTTTGAAAACGTTATTCGTCAACGTAAAGATAACCCCGAAGCTGCTGAAGAAGCGCAGCGCCTGTTGAAGCAGGCCAAAGCTTTGCAAGCTGCTCAATCTGCACAAAATTAAAAGATATGAAACGCTTTTTCTCCATTTTAGCTTGCACGCTTCCGCTTTTTACCGCTTCTTGCGGGTATCAATTAGGCGGTTTGGTCAATGGCGACATGAAGGGTATGAAGACTTTTGATGTCACCATGTTCGAGAATCAGACCAATTATCCGAATGTGGCCATGCAAATGACCACGGCTTTGGCCGATGCTTTGCAGAGCGATGGTACCTTCCGCATGGTGGCTCCCTCACAAAGCGATTTCTCTGTATCCGGCAAAGTGACAAGTGTCTCGGCCTCTAGTCTTACGACAAACCCGGATGATTCTTACCTCAGCTTGGAAATCGGCTTAACCGTACATGTGCAGTACACCATTACCGACCGAAAGAGCGGCAGAGTGATTAAAACCGGTACTGTTACCGGCCAAGGTAGCTATTTTAATACCACCGGCAATGCGCAGTCTGCCCGAGAATCCGCCCTCTCCTATGCCACTCGCTTGGCGGCAGGTGAGTTGGTAGATGCGTTGACCCTGCCATGATTGAGTATCCCGTCAGCTTTGTCGGTTTACCCATCGGCAACCGAGAAGATATCACCCGCCGGGCACTGCAGGTGCTGGAGGGGGTAGATTGTATTTGCTGCGAGGATACACGCAATACCGGTTTGTTGTTGAACCATTACGGTATAAAGAAACCGCTGCTGAGTTTGCACGAGCACAATGAAGGCGTGCGCGCCCCCGAGGTGGCAAGCCGCGCCTTGGCCGGGGAGCGTTTTGCTGTGGTTTCCGACGCCGGCATGCCCGGGGTATCAGACCCCGGTTATCGGCTGATTCAGGAGCTCAAGGCGAAAAATGTGGCTTTTACCGTGTTGCCCGGGCCGTCTGCCGTGGTAACGGCATTGGTGGGCTCCGGTTTGCCTTGCGATGCATTCTTCTTCGGTGGTTTCCTGCCCGTTAAATCCGGCAAGAAAACTCAGGTGTTGCAAACAGCTCTTGCTGCTTCTTACACCAGTATATTTTACGAATCCCCCTTCCGCATTGTAAAAACGGTAAAACTTTTGGCAGAGTTAGACCCGGCAGCCCCTATTTGCGTGGCCAGAGAACTTACCAAAGTGTTTGAAACATACCACCGCGGTGCAGCGGCCGAGCTGGCAGCTGCATTTGAGAAACAGCCACCCAAGGGCGAGATGGTATTGCTTGTAGGTGGTGTCAATGCTCCCAGAGTGGTGGCTGCAGACAATGCGTGATTTTTTTTGCCATAAGTGTATTAACTTATTGACCTTGTGTCTGCATTGCGATAGAATCCGACTATGATGAGTATGTCGGGTTCTTTGCGTATGGTAAGATTTGCTGTTGCTGCTGCACTGGTGCCGGTAATTGCCGGGTGCGCAAGCCCCTTGCTGCCACCTGCGCGCATATCGGTGACCGAGCGCAGAAACGTGCCCGATGAACAGTTGTTGGAAGCATTGCGGCAAGATTGGGTGCTGCTGCAAGACCCTTCGTTGCCTGCTGCTGTCAGAGCCGAGGTTGTGGCGCGCTATAATCACAATGCCTACATGTTGATGAGGCGTTTGCGCTACGATATCAAAAGGGCGATGCGCGAAAAAGACCCCACTATCATGCCGCATGGCATCGTGTTCCGCCAAGAGGGAATAGCCCCGGACACCATGCTGCGCGATATTTACGAGGATATCGTACCGGCGTGTGATGTGAATATTGAATCTCTGCAAGAGCACTATACCTTGCCTGGCTTAGGGGTGCCCATGGTAGGCGTTATTCCTGCTGCCAATGTTAATAAAGTAGGTAATCGGCATGCCATTGGGACTCGCGGTACTATCCAAGCGCTCACCGTTTTAGTTGAGTTCCCGAAAACCGGTGAGCACCGTGCGGTGATTCGGATGATTCCCCGCAATCGTAAGGAGACATACAAAGTCGGTAAAGTTACATACCCTCTCGCGGCAGATATATCGGCATCTGTTGAGGTGTATTGGAACCTTACGCGTGTGAAAGAAGACCGCATGTTGGGTATGCTGCGTCCGCAAGAATTGCGCAATACGCAAGGGCTTTCTTGCATAGATGCTTACAACCCGCATAAAATCCCCGTTATTTTAACCCACGGCCTTATGAGCAGTGCCGGCACCTTTGATAATTTGGTAAATCGCCTGCTGTCAGACCCGGTGATACGCGCCAATTATCAGTTCTGGTACTACAATTATCCCACCGGGGTTGCGTGGACGGTGTCTGCCGGGCATTATCGTGAGTCTATAGCAAAAGTGCGAGATGAGGTAGACCCCAACCATACGAATAAAAATTGGGACCATATGGTGGTGATAGGCCACTCCATGGGTGGGCTGATTACACACTATAGCCAATGTGTTGAACCTTGGCTGATGTTGCGCGACCAAAAAATCGGTAAGCTGGACATGAACAAGTACATGGATGCCCGTTATGTGGAGGAGCGTTTGCCATTCGCCAAAAAGCATACCGAGTTGCAAAAAGACTACTACTTCCGGCCGGTGGAAGCCGCTCGCGTCATTTATCTGGCCACGCCTCACCGGGGTGCCCCTATGGCTCAATACAGCATTACCGGCTGGCTTATGGGGCTTGTGGAGCTGCCTCAAGCTATTGTGGAAGAGGTGGTTAATGTAGCAACTCTGCAACAGGATATGCTGTTGATGGAGCCTTCTCGCCTTACGGATTGGTTTACCAGCGGCAATCAGCTCTCCCCCGATGGCTACTCCATCAAAGGTTTGCAAGGTCTTGCCGTGCGCAATGTGCCTACTCACTCCATTATTGGCGACCGCGGTAAAAATGATTCACCCGATAGCTCCGATGGTGTGGTTCCGTATTGGTCTAGCCATATCTCTTGGGGGACAGAAACCATTGTGCCGTCTGACCACTCGGTTCAAGATGCCCCGGAAACGGCAGAAGAGGTAAAGCGCATCCTTTATGAGCACCTTAAAAGTGTAGGGCGCCATGTCCGTATGCCCTCAAAATAGGCCTATGTCTTTATCCCGGTAGCTATAGGCCGAGGAGGATTTTACCTTATGCTTGAAAAATAGCTTTTTCCCATAAATCCGGGCGATGGAAGTCCGGCTGCGTGTCGCAGGGTAGGGCGGTGGTGAGGAATATTTGCTCGGGTGATTTGAGAATGGCCGCTGCCGTGAGCTTGCAGTCTTCAAGAGATATACCCACCTCTTGCAATACTGTGGCCGGTATGAGGGCTCTGCAGCACCAGCCGTCCGCCGTACTGTTGCCCACGGCAGAGATGCCCTTGGGTACCCAATTTTCAAATCCCGGGGCTATTTGACGCGGGGCGCAGAAAACCGCAGCCCACCATGCGCCGTTGGGGCTCAGGTTAAACTCCATATAGCGCTCACCACCCGGCGTGGTGATGAAAAACTCTGCTGCATCGTATCGCCAAAGCTCTGCCTGAAAACGCCCACTTTCCCCCTCGGGGTGAACAAGGGCTGCTTCCTTACGCGCGGCTACAAACTCCAAGCCATCTGCCGAATGGCTAAAGCAATATACGTAAGGCGGTTCTACGGCGTTGCCGTACCACTCTGTTGATATCTTCTGCGTTTGCGGGGCCTCTGCGGGGGATATGATACTCTGCATAGTCGTTATCCTACCAGCAAACGCGCGCGCATGCAAGCATGAAATTGCCGTAGCGTGATAAAGATATTTATAAAAAATACCGATATAGCCTAAAACTGTAAGAAAATGTGTCAAAAATTAAAAAAAGTCTTGCAAAAGTCACTAAGAACGTGTATCTTTGCCCCGCGCGAGTTAATCAAAATCGGCCGTTGGTCCTCCATTTCCGCGGAAGCTTAGCTCGCATGGGGGGAAACCCGGTCACCAATAAAATACTATGTTAGACGAACAGAACAACGAGCAGGAGGTCATCCAGTTGGCCCATTTCGAGATTCCGAACACCCTCAAGCGCATTGAGGACCCGGAGGATCCGAACCAC
This sequence comes from Akkermansia sp., assembly GCA_045124875.1. GTDB lineage: Bacteria > Verrucomicrobiota > Verrucomicrobiia > Verrucomicrobiales > Akkermansiaceae > Akkermansia. Next base: position 46,756 of record JBGVMR010000039.1, on the reverse strand, counting down.
GTAACCTTTATCGCCGAGCCTATCGAGACCGGTTTCGGCCACACTTTGGGTAACTCCCTGCGCCGAGTGCTTCTCAGCTCCCTTGAGGGTGCTGCTATCACCAGCGTACGTATCGCCGGTGCTCAGCACGAGTTCACTTCTCTTCCCGGCGTGGTTGAGGACGTGACCGAGATTATTCTCAACCTCAAGAAGATTAAGTTTGCCCACCACGGCAAAGAGCCCCGCACACTTTCCCTTCGCGTTACAAAGCAGGGGGTTGTGACTGCCGGCGATATCCAGGAGGATCACATTTACTCCGTAGTTAACAAAGACCAGGTTATCTGCCACCTTGACCAGAGCACCATCTTTGACTGCGACTTCGAGGTAAACGTAGGCCGTGGTTTCTACACTGCTGAAGATAACAACGACAAGGACCGCCCCATCGGCGTAATCCCCATCGACTCTATCTTCTCCCCCGTTACTCGTGTGAAGTACGCTGTGGATAACGCCCGTGTAGGCCAGATGACCGAGTTCGACAAGCTCGTGCTCGATATTTGGACCGACGGCCGCGTAAGCCCCACAGATGCTATGCTTCAGGCTGCCAGCATCATGCGCCACCACCTCGACGTATTCGTGGAGAGCGATAGCCGCCGCGTTTCCTTCGATAAGGCCTCCGGTGCAGATCAGGATGCTAACACCGCCCAGCTGCGCAAGCTCCTTAACATGAGCGTCAACGAAATCGAACTCTCCGTTCGTGCCGCTAACTGCCTCAACAATGCTAACATCACCACCGTTGGTCAGTTGGCTATGAAGACTGAGGCCGAGATGCTCAAGTACCGCAACTTCGGTAAGAAGTCCCTTAACGAGATTAAGGATAAGCTCGTTCAGTACGGTCTCTCCCTCGGTATGCAGATCGACTCCAAGCTTCTTTCCTCTCCCGGTGCTCCCTCCCGCATTCGCGAGAACGACGAGCCCCGCGCTACCGACCTTCAGGCTCTCATCTCTCACAACATCGCCGCCTATGGTTTGGACGATGAGGACGATGAGTAAAGAACCTGCCATATACACCAATACATTTCACTATTAACTCAATACAATAATTAAATAACTATGAGACACGGAGTAAAAAAGGCTAAGCTTCAGCGCACAGCCTCCCACCGTAAGGCTCTGCTTGCCAACCAAGCTTGCAGCCTCATCACCCACGGTCGCATCACCACCACCCTGGCCAAGGCGAAAGCCCTGCGCCCCTACGTGGAGAAGCTCATCACACTTGCCAAGAATGGCTCTCTGCACGCTCGCCGTCAGGCCCTTGGTACTCTGCCCCAGCCCGCTGTTGTTACCAAGCTTTTCAGCGTAGTTGCTGATGCTTGTAAGGACCGTCAGGGTGGCTACTGCCGCATCGTTAAGCTTGGCCAGCGCATGACCGATAGCGCCCCCATGGCTCTTATCGAGATCATCGACCTGCCCCAGCTTACCGCTCCCGTTGCTCCCTCCGTTACCACCGGCACCGCTTCCTCCCCCGAGGTTGCAGCCCCCGCCGCTGAGGAGGTAGTTGCTGAGGAAGCCCCCGCTACTGAGGAGGCTCCCGCCGAAGAGCAGAAGTAAGTTTAACTTGCTCGATTAAAAAAAGAACCCGTTGCTTGTATGAGCAACGGGTTCTTTTGGTTATGCCACAGAGGCAGTGGAGGCTTGCTTATTTATATTTTAATGCAATACTTTGCCGTAGTATTCTTGCCACTCTGTGCCTATGCAGAAAAAGCTGCCGTCTGCAGCAATGCTCAGTCCGCACAACGCCTCCAGCTCATGGAAGGGGGCGATTAGCCAATCTGCCGTGTGCGTATTTTCTCTGCCGAAGAAGTAACATTGTTTTTGTCGGTATTCCATCGGGATGTGATGCAGACGGGGGATTTCATCAAAATCACCCTCTCCCGCGTGGTAAAAATCCATCAATAAAGAGAGCGAATTGTTGCAGAGTGGTTCTTTCAAATCGGTTGGTATTGCCCCATGAGTACAGAGCTTTGTAATTAGTTTTCGGGGGGCCGGCACTGCCGGCCAGGCTTCAAACTCCAAATAATAATGAGATGAGTCTATACCAAACAACTCTTTCATTAAGCGGTGCTGGTGCGGAATCCTCTTGAGTGCCGCATCTTGCTCCGTACTCGGTTCGGAAAAATATCCCTTTTTCATCAGTCCCACAAGAACCTCTTCTTCTATGTTGCGCCAAGTTTTGTGTAAAGATGGGGTGAGCTTGCCGCATCGGTAGGCTCCGTGAATGGCGGGGCGTATGATGGCGTTGTATATATCAGCATCTTGCTCGTCCAGATATTCCCCGGTGAGGATGATATGGGTGGCGTGTGTTTGCGCTTCTGCATCCCCCGAGAAAATGGCGTGTATAAAATCGTTTTCCGTCTTGCCGGCATAGTAATATGACAGTTGCTGTTTCTGGGGCGATAAGTGAGCATATTGCGCAGCAAGACTCCGGAGCTTTGCTGCAATTGCCTGTGTGCGTTGGTTGCTTTTGGCCATGGTCAGATAGGATAGAAAACTAAAAGAGGCTCAGTTTTTCAACTGAGCCTCTTCTGTATCGGGCAAGCGGGATTCGAACCCACGACCCCTTGCACCCCATGCAAGTGCGCTACCAGACTGCGCTACTGCCCGAAGATTTGAGGATTTGTTTGTCTTGCGCTCTTGAGCGTGTCGACAAGGAAATTATACATGAAATTTTACAGTTGTCAACACATTTTTTTCATGATATAATCATTTTTGTCATGAAAAAGGTAAAAATTGCCGTAGTTGGGGCCAGTGGATACACTGGGCAGGAGCTTTTGCGCATACTTTTGCGCCATCCGGGGGTAGAATTGGTGTGTGCAACATCACGCCAATACGCAGGGCAGGAGCTTTGCGACCTTTTCCCTCGTTTTCGCCATGTGCCGGGAGCTGATCTAAAATTTACGGATTCGGACGTTGCCGCTATTGCCGCAACGGGGGCAGAGGCTGCCTTTTTGGCATTGCCGCACGGTGTGAGTGCCGCTTATGGCCGTGGTTTGGTGGAGGCCGGCATCCGCGTGATTGACCTTTCCGCAGATTTTCGTCTGAATGATCCCGCCGTATATGAAGAATTCTACGGTAAGCCACATCCGGATGTGGAGCTGATGCAAGAGGCCGTGTACGGCATGCCCGAGTGGCATCGCGAGGAAATCGAGAAGGCTCGCATCGTTGGGTCTCCGGGCTGCTACCCCACCAGTATCATTCTTCCGCTAGTTCCGTTGCTGAAAGCCGGCTTGGTGAAGCCGGAGGATATTGTGGTGAACAGTGGTAGCGGTGTTTCCGGTGCAGGGCGCAAGGCTGACGTGAGCCTGCTGTACTGCGAGTGCAACGAGAGCATGCGCGCCTATGGTGTACCCCGCCACCGCCACCTGTCCGAAATCGAACAAGAACTTACTGAGGCTGCCGGCAGCAAGGTAACTATTACCTTTACCCCGCACCTTATGCCTGTTAACACCGGTATTGTAACCACAACGGTGGCCAAATTGGCAGATGGTGCCACGGCAGAGGCTGTGACCGCTTGTTTGGAGCAAGCCTATTCTGCTGCGCCCTTTGTGCGCTTGATGGGCCTTAATAAGCCTGCCGACACCAAGAATGTTACCCGTACCAATTTTGTCGATATCGGCTGGGCTGTGGATACTCGTACCAATCGTTTGGTGCTGATGAGCGCAGAAGACAACGTGATTAAGGGCGCCGGTGGCCAAGGTGTACACGCGTTCAATATCATGTTCGGTTTTGATGAAACCGAGGGCCTTTGGCTGATATAAAATATAAAACCAGATAAGATATGTTACCGGTTCTTCTTATAGTAGACGACGAGAAGGCAACGCGAGAGGTTCTCTGCAGTGCTTTGGAGGATGACTACGAGGTATACGCTGCCGCTAACGGCAAGGCGGCACGTGCTATTTTAGAGACAGAACCGGTGGATATCTTGCTTACAGACCTGCGTTTGGGGGGCGAGAGTGGCATGGACCTCATAGACTATGCACAGTCTCTCCCCCAACCGCCGGCATGTATTATGATGACAGCATACGGCAGCCCTGCCACTGCTGCCGAAGCTAAGCGCCATGGTGCTTACTACTTTGTTACCAAACCTCTCAATTTGGATGAAGTAGAGCTTTTGCTGAAGCGTGCCGCGCATACGCGCTCGCTTGAGGCGGAGAACCGACAGCTTGCCGCCTCACTTCGCCCCACGGGCGGGTTGGATGCCATGCTGGGCGATAGCCCTCGGATGCAGAGCATTTTCAACCGTATACGTCAAGTTGCCCCGACTACGGCAACCGTGCTCATTGAAGGCGAAACCGGTACCGGTAAAGAACTGGTTGCAAAAGCGCTGCATTCTCTCTCAACAAGAGCCAAAGCTAAGTTTGTAGCAGTCAACTGCGCGGCTCTTTCACCGCAGTTGATGGAGAGCGAACTCTTCGGGCATGAAAAAGGAGCTTTCACCGGTGCATTGCAACGCCGCATCGGTCGATTTGAAGAGGCTAATGGCGGTACCATTTTTTTGGATGAAATTGGCGAGATTGACATTCCTACCCAGGTAAAACTGCTGCGTGTGTTGGCAGAGAAAAGTATTGAGCGCGTGGGTAGCAATGAGCCCATACCCGTCAATGTGCGAGTTGTTGCAGCAACGAACCGTAATTTGCAAGATATGGTGGCTGCCGGTACATTCCGTTTAGATTTGTACCAGCGCCTCAATGTAATATCTCTTCATTTACCCCCATTAAGAGAAAGAGCAGGGGATATTGTACTGATGGCGAATGCCTTTGTGCAAGAGTTCTGCAGAGAAAATAATAAAGCCCCCAAAAGTTTGACCCGCGATGCGCTGGAATTATTGCGCGTTTACCATTGGCCCGGCAATGTGCGCCAGTTGCGCACGGCCATGGAGCATGGTGTGGTGATGAGTGATTCTTCCACTATTTCCCCCGGAGATTTGCCGGAATATTTATCTGCTGATTCCCCCTCGCTCAAGCCGGTTGAGCCTCAAAAACGTGTACACACAGACTTTGAGCTTGATTTTACCCATGGCTTTAATTTAGAATACATCGAGCAGAGGGCTATCTTGCGGGCTCTGGAGTACACTCACGGAAATCGCTCCCGTGCCGCAGAGCTCTTGGGAATTAATCGGCGTACGCTTCAACGCAAAATGGCCGAGGCGCCCCAAGTTTTTCATTCCTATCTCACATAATACTATATGTCTGAACTGTTAAATACAAAACAGAAAAAGTCGGCCTTAGCCATGCGACTCGTGGCGGCTATTCTGTTGGTCTTAATGTGTACGTTTAAATTGTTCCTCAGCTATAAAGGGTTGAACCAGCCCGATGTTATGGACCAGGCACAGATAGCTCGCTCTGTGGCCAATGGTGAGGGATTTGCTACAAAGTATTATCGCCCCGTAGAGTTGCCTGCCATGCAGGCAATTAATCAAGACCAAATTATAAATTTTGATAATCATCGAGATGTAAACCATGCCCCGCTCAATATAGTAAGCATGGCTGTAGCCCTCAAGTTGACAGGGCACAGTGATTTTGAGAAATCGCTTATCCCTGTTCAGGGAAGCGGTAATGATATAACACCGGCGCAGAATGTTTATAGTGCAGACCGCACCATTTCTGCGGTAAGTTGTTTGTATTTCATATTGGCGTTGGGATTAGCCTACGCGCTAATTGTACGTTTGTTTGATGATATTGTAGCATGTTCAACCATTTGCTGTTTAGCGGTGAGTGAGTTGGCAATTGATTATTCTATCAGCGGGTTACCACAGCCCTTGATGCTGTGTTGTTTGTTGGGTGCTATGCATTTCTTGCTCAATGCTCTGCAAGCCCAAAAGGAAAATGATAGCGCACGCGCGGCGCTGCACATGCTGGTGTCATTTGTGCTTATGTCGCTCATGTGCCTGAGCGGTTGGCTGAGCGTGTGGATTTTGATAGGCTACCTTATCTTCTGCTCTGCCAATTTCCGCCCGTACGGCATGTACGGTTGCATAGGCGGTGGAGTTTTTATTTTGTTCTCCGGCTATTTCCTGGTGCAAAATTATCTTGCCACGGGTAGTTTTTTCGGCAATGCGTTCTATGGTATTTTTGATTGCTTCGGCGGTAGCTCAGAAGATGCCTTACGCTCCGTTCACTCCTCTGCGGCGTCTCTTAACGAATCTATGATGGTGCTGAATGTTTTAGGTGCCTTGTTTGATCAAGTTAAGAGTCTTTATACGAATTGTTGCGCCATTATCGTAGCGCCGTTCTTTTTTGTCGCACTTTTTTACAGATACAAAAAAGATGCAGTGCAAAAACTTAAATGGGCTGTCCTCAGTATGTGGGCGCTTTCATGCCTCGGCATGGCTTTGTACGGCACCAATGTGCCGCTGAGCAGTGGGCAATTGGCGTTCCTTTTCACTCCTTTCTTTGTGGCATATGGTTTTTCCATATTGTTCAATTTCATGGCGAGATTGAACTCTTCCTCAATTACTTTTGCCCAGTTGCGAGGCTTGACTATTACGGGTATTGTTCTTCTTTGTGCCGGTACTCAGATTAGCAGTTTCCCGATAGAGCTGTACAGAGGTGTATGGTTGCGAGAGAAAAACAGACCCCACTATCCCCCATATTATCCGCCCTCACTTAATTGCCTGTTGCCCGGCTTGACGAATCCTAATGATATTGTGATGACCGACCAGCCTTGGGCCGTTGCGTGGTATGCCAATAGAAGAGCGGTGTGGATACCTAAGACTGTTGCAGATTATAAAGCCATCAGAGATGAGTATTTGGTGGGCAGTGGTGTCAATATTCAGGGCATTTTGATGACCCCGTCCTCTTACGAACCGATTATTCCATCATCGTATGCCCCGACGGTTAATATGCGCGATGGTCGCCCCGGTGGTTTCTCTGCCGTTGAGAGCATTGCCGGCGAGTTCTGGCCCTTGGCTCTCAATTTGCCGTTGACTCAAAATAATCCCTACGTAGGTCCGTACCTGAATGCTTTTGCCGCAACACAAAATGCAGCAGGTGAGGGGGCCACCGGGAATCAGATTTCTGAAATTGTCAATTTAACAGGGGCACCTGCGCAGTTTAACGCTTTTATTCCCCTGTATGGTGCTTGTTCCTATTATACGTACAGGTCAAAAAATCAATAAATGCAATAATCGGCAAAATAATTAAAACGTTAGTTTCTTATGCCTCCTAAAAACACAAAGTCTCTTAGTTTCGAGCAATCCATGGCCAGATTAGATGAGATATCTGCCCGCTTGGATAATCCTGAAACCGGTCTGGAAGAAACGATTCGCCTGGTTGAAGAGGGACTTAAATTGGTGCGAAGCGGCAGAACAATGTTGGACAATGCCGAGCTGCGTATTAAGATGCTGGAAAATCCGGATGCCGTTGCAACCCCGGATACCGGAGCTAAAATAAGCCGGAATGATGAACATGACTTCTCCCTCATATAATATACCGCCTTTGCTTGCCGGAATTGGTGCAGGTGGTCAGCTCTCAGATTTAAGCGTACCGGAATTAAAGCAGCTTGCCGATGAAATTCGGCAATATTTGGTAGCGACCTTATCTGAGACCGGGGGGCACTTAGCGCCCAACTTGGGTATTGTAGAGCTGAGTATAGCTCTGCACAGGGTGTTGTCTACACCGCGAGATAAAATTTTATTTGATGTATCTCACCAGTGTTACGTGCACAAGTTATTGACCGGGCGAGTCGAGGCTTTGCGCAGTATTCGGCAATTCGGGGGAATATCCGGTTTTTGTAAAAGAAGCGAGTCAGAGCATGATGCATACGGTGCCGGTCATGCCGGTACTGCATTGTCTGCCGCATTAGGCATGGCCGTGGCTCGTGATTTGGCCGGGGATGATTATCATGTGGCTGCCGTTGTAGGTGATGGTGCGTTTACCTGCGGTACAACATTAGAAGCCATCAATAATATTGCAGCCAATACCAAGAAGTTCATCCTCGTTCTTAATGATAATGATTGGAGCATTGATAAGAATGTGGGCGCTTTGGCACGCTATTTTGCTTCACTTCAAGAAACCTCTGCCTACACTTGGTTGCGTGATAAGTCTATCAAATTTATCGAAGGCTTAGCCGGTAAGGGGGTAAGAGAGCAGGCTTCCAAACTGGTGACGGCAGCTAAGTCTGTCTTTAATCCTCTGAGTTTCTTCAGAGAAATGGGCCTTCATTATTACGGGCCTATAGATGGGCATGATATTGTCCGCCTTGAAAAGGTGCTCAGAATAGCCGTGCGGCATAACGAGCCCGTGGTGTTGCACGTTATTACACGCAAAGGCAAGGGCTACGAGCCCGCTATGCAGAACCCGACCAAGTTCCACGGTATCGGCAAGTATAATGTGGAGGATGGTGCCACTCAACCCGCCAAGCTTATTACTTACTCAGAGGTATTCGGTAAGGCTCTCTCTCGTATGGCGGAAGATGACCCGGCCATTACCGCAATTACGGCAGCAATGCCCAGCGGTACGAAATTGGATATTTTCCGCGACAAATTCCCCAAGAGATTTTTTGATGTCGGTATAGCAGAAGAGCACGGAGTTTTGTTTGCTTGCGGGCAAGCAACTCAAGGCCTCAAACCATACGTAGGTATATATTCTACGTTTATGCAACGGGCTGTGGATATGATTCACCATGATGCAGCCTTGCAGAAACTACCGGTGCGTTTTTGTATGGACCGCGCCGGGTTATCCCCCGATGACGGCCCGACTCATCATGGATTGTATGATATCAGCATGCTGCGCTGTATACCCGATATCATCATGATGCAGCCGGCAAACGAAGCCGAGTTTGTGCACATGCTTGCAACCATGAACACCATCGACCATTGCCCCAGCGCTATTCGTTATCCTCGTGGTTGTGGGGAAGGGGTAGAGTTGCCCGAAGAGCCCACACCCCTCCCCATCGGTAAGGCCGAGCTCATTGAAGATGGCGCGACCGTTGCTTTGGTGGCATTGGGTAACATGAATGCCGTTGCCGAGCAGGTGCGCCAAAGGCTTCTTGCTGCCGGGATAGATTGCGCCCATATTAATGCTCGTTTCATTAAGCCATTGGATGAAGATTGCCTGGCTCGCTATGCAGCCCAATGCAAATTGATAGTCACGCTCGAGGACCACACGGTTGTGGGTGGTTTCGGCAGTGCGGTTCAAGAGTTCTTGATGCAGAAGGGTAATCTCACCCCGGTGCTTAATGTCGGTTGGCCGGATGTTTTTGTTGAACACGGTACGTTAGAATTATTACGCGCCAAACATGGGCTGACCCCGGAGACCATCACTACTTCCATTCTTCAGAAACTGAATTTAAGCGTATGAAAAAATTAGTATCTCTTGTCTTTTTTTCTGCTGCTGCATCTTTGAGTGCGGCAGACTTGACTACTGTAAACGTATTTGAGGATGACTCCAATCCTACGGCTCAAAAATCTCAAACCTCTGATGAGCAGCTGGATGAAATCCCCAACTGGGTAAACGAGTTGTCTAACCTGCCTGCCGACAAACGCCAGCTGTATGTTAACCAGTTTTCTGCAGCAAAATGGGCTTATTCTAAGGGAGCAATGGAGATGTGCCACGAATGCTTGGATGCTTGTGAAGCCATTTATGACAAAAATCCCAATGTGTGGAATTTGCGTGCATCTGCCTATATTGCCGTAGGTAGCTTTGCTGCAGCAGAGATTTGGCTTAAGAAAGTGCGCGAAGTGGCGCCGGATGATTTGGTGGCTAACCTCAATTACTCCTTGCTTTATCTTGGTATTGGTCAATATGAAAAGTGCATAGAAGAGTGCGACATTCTGCTGGGTGATATTGAGTATAACGAGAAATTAGAGCCCTTGACCCACTCCCTTATTTTCCGCAAGTTCATATGCTTGGTAATGATGGAGCGTGTGGACGAAGCGAAAGCTCTGGTTAAGGATATTACACCGTTGACTTTCACCCCGCTTTACTATTACTCTCAGGCTGTGTTGGCAATGGTTGAAAAGGACCCGGAAAGAGCGCTGAAAGAGATCAGTGCTGCAGACCGTATTTATCGTACAGACCCCTATCTTTTGACGTATAAACAGGCTATTCAATTTACTCATATCCTCGAGTCTATCGCCAATAAACCAGAGGCTGAATAAACGCTGCTTTATACGGCGCTCCGATGAAAGAGCGAGATACAGGTACAATCCTCAAACTCAGCCCGCTGGGAGACCACGGGCTGATTGTTGTATGGTGTACGGCTCATCATGGCATCTTGAGAACCGCAGCACGCAATGCCCGAAAACCCGGTAGCGATTTTACGGGGCGCATAGATTCTTTTTTGGAATGCGAACTGGTGTTTTCCATGCCGGCAAAGGGCGACTTGGCGACCTTGCATAGTGTAGAGCTGCTTTCTGCTCGCCTTGCCTTGCGGCATGATTTATCGCGCCTGTATTTGGCCGGTTATTTGTGCCGCTTGTTGATGAGTACGCTAGAGCCCGGAGATGGCAACCCGGAGTGGCATAAGCTGATAGCCGGTGCGTTGGATTATGTGGCCACTACATCGCCCAGACTTGCTGTGCTTGAGCATTTTGAAAAACGTTTGGCCACTCTGCATGGTATTTTTACGCCCACTCTGCCGGCGCACCAGTGCCTGTTGAGGCATTTTCAAAACTTGCCGGATGGCCGCCTGTTGTTTTTAGATTACATGAAAAAAAGCACCGAGTCGTAACTCGGTGCTTTTTTCTGCCTGATTGTCAGTATTGCCGACAATCAGAAATTGAAACGAATAGCCGTGGTAAACTCCCAACCGTTGTAACAATCCGAACCATCCTTGCGGGCGGTTACATACTCTGCGCCGAACATGAGCTTGGCGGCATCTTTGTTTTTGGCAGAGGCATACAAATCTACGCCGAAGTAGAAGGCATGCAAGCTGTCTACCCAAGAGGCGGCGGTGGTTTGTGTGCATATGTAGCGGTCCGAGGCTAATTTGCAGGCGCCGTCACCGGTCATGCCGTTGTAGCGGAATACGAGGTCCACCTGCGGGTGGATGGAATAAACCGGTTGTAATTGAATGCCGACATTATTGCTGCCGTTGCCGTTTTGTTGCTCAAACGCAGCTACGGCGTTGGCCGTGAAGGTGAATTGACCTTGCTTCACTTCGTAGCCCAGAGAAAGGGCATCTTTAAACCCAAGACCATAGTTGTTGGCGCCGGGCTTGCGGCGGCCATGATAGGCATTGTTGAAGTCATGCAAATATTCGGCTGATACGGCTTGATAGCCGTTGGCGGTAACATCAAACTTGTGTGTGCCACCCAAAATCATGAAGCACTTGTCCTCCCACCCGAACTCGCCCTTCAGGCCACGGCCATCGCGGTATACGTCGCGGTGGCTCAGGTTCTTGCTGGCGCAAGCACGGTCGTTGGCCATTACCTGCAAGAATACGACATTGGCCTTATCCGGGGAGGTGTAGTTAAGTTCTACACCCCAGTTGGTATCAATACCGAATTGGCCGGCAACAAAAGAGCGTTCCACACAGGGGATGCTGGCATTCGACATGCGGAAGTCTGTTGTAAACTGCGGTGCAAACTTACCGGCTTTTATGCTTAATCCCGGTACAGCGGTAATATTTTGCTTCACCCAGATGGAATAAATATCTGTATAGGTAAAGTTACGCTTGGTGTAACCACCATTGTATGTGCTGCGAGAGGGCAGACCACCGATACGCCCAATGACGTTGAATTGTGTGCCGGTCTCCATCATGACGTTCATACCAATCCAAGAGCGGCGGAACTCGCTGTTGAAGGGGGAAGCGCCGTCTCTGAGGTGTAAACCGTTGCTGCCGTTAGGTTGTACAACGGACATCTGCCACTGTTCGCGGTAAGTGAAGTTCACCTTGCGCACGAAGGTGCTGTCATCCTCGTAAGCTACAAGCGATTTTTTGACATCATCCGTCCAGTCAGGCTCAGCCCCGGCCGCCACTGTCGGGATGGTTGCCGACAGTGTTGCAATAAGTAGGAGAGATTTCTTCATGGTTGATGCTGGTTCTTTATTCAGCGGAGCTTGTCGAAGAGCGTTTGCTGGTCAAGCACGCTCATGTACTCCGTGTGGTCAAGGCCCATGTCCAGTACGTACAAGGTAAGCAATTTCTTAACTACTGCCAGCAGTTTTTCCGGCTGCCAAGGCTTCTCAATGTAGTTGTCAATGTGTCCCTCGTTGATGGCGTTGATGGTGTCTGCATGTGTGGCCTGGCCGGTAAGCAGCACTTTGCGGGTCTTGGCAAAACGCTTGTCGGCAGCTACCTTGGCCAGCAAATCCGTGCCACTGGCACCGGGCATTACTTGGTCAGAGATGACGATGCCTACCAAGTCACCATCGCTGTCAATCTGTTCGATGAGACTCAGGCAGTCTTCTACGCCGGAGGCCTCTTCGAGGCGAATGAGGGGAGTGAGAGGACGCAGGTCTCTCATGACGGAATCCAGCACTTCCTGCTGGTCATCGATGCATATAATATTAATCTTTTCCATTGATTTGTGTTGTTGGAAGGTTGATAGAGAAAGTAGTTTCACCATCTGTGCTGGTGAGCTCAATGGTGCCGTTATAACTGTCCACCAAGCGGCGGACAATGGATAGACCCAGGCCGAGGCCGAAGTCTAACCCCAGCTTCTTTGTGGTAAAGTTGGGGTGGAAAATCTTTTCGTGAATCTCCTCCGGTATGGCAGGGCCGTTGTTGGTGATGGAGACTCTTACATATTCTGTGGGCAGCAGGTGCATGCCCTCTGCCTTAAATGTATCGGTAGCGATGCGTATGGTGGGGTTAGCCGTGTTGGCCTGTGCCATGGCATCGTATGCATTGTTGATGATGTTGGTCCAAATCTGCACCAGCTCCGTAAGGTCTGCCGTGATAGCGGGGCAGGGCTTAAGTGCCGTTTCTACCGTTACGTGTTTGAGCTTGTTGGTAAGCAGGTTCATGGCATCGTTGACAGATTCTTTCACATCCACCCCCTCTTGGCGGGTAGAGTTGCCGCCGCCCAACAGCTTAACGGCGCGCACAATGCCGGTGGCGTGCTTGGCTGCTACCTGCATGTCTCGCAGGTCATGCCCAAGCTCCCAGAACTTATAATTAAACTTGACGTGGCGCACAAAATCCGGACCGAACTTGACCAGCGTCTTGGTGTCGGGGATGATGTGTGCTAATACTTTGGCTGCCGGTTGCGGCAGGTTGAGCTCGCGTTCATATTTGCGGGCTAAGGTTCGCAGCTCGCTGGCTGCGGTAAAGGCGGTGTCCTCATAGCCGTAGCGGAATAGCTTGGCGTTGAGTTTATCTTCTTCTGCCAAAAACTCGGCCATATGCTCGGCCACAAACTCGGTGCGGCGGGTAATAACACCCACGGCGTTGTTCAGCTCGTGTGCAATGCCGGCAGAAAGTTGGGCAAGGGTGGAAGCCATCTCGGCGCGTTGCAGCAGGCGCTGGGCTTCTTCTTTCTCCGTCGCATGGCTGAATATGCGTATATTGCGTGCTGCCAGTTCGTGCATCAGCACGGGAATGAATTGGTGCTCTAAACTACCGTATTCTGCTTCATCTACGGCGGGGGTTGTGTCATCTATGTAGCTAAGCTTGGTGTCTTCTACTGCAACAATATCATTAGAGCTGTGATACGTGCGAGAGAAGAAAGCTTGTACGCATACATAGGAGCCCGGCTCGGCACGGAAGACCTCGTGCTTGCGGGCCATGGCTGCCGGTAAGTCGGTGCCCGGCAGGGTCTCGGCTTGTCGGTATGCTACCAGCGCCCCCTCTTGCAAAAGGTAAAGGCGGTGGCACTCCTCCCCCTGAGCCACCAGCATTTCGCCTTTGGCGATGCTGATGGTGCGCCCGGGGTCGTTGAAGTAGACTCGGTTGAGTCTCTCTAACGGCTCTGTTATGTGTGCGGGCAACATGTCTCAGGAGAAGGTGTTTTTACTTTATATTGTTATCAGCCGAAGAAGCCCATGGCGCCAAGGCCGAGCATCATCAGGATGGTAATGCCCAAGCCTATCAAGCAAAGGATGGTGCCGGAAACGGCCATACCCTTTTGCTCGATGTGACCGGTGGCGTATGCCATGGCGTTGGGCGGGGTGGAAATCGGCAGCGCCATGCCCAGAGAGGATGCAAAGGCTACCGTTACCAGCAGGGCTACCGCGCCCGCATTGTCCATAGAGCCTGCTGCAAGCATGGCGCTGGCAACACCGCCCAAGATGGGTACAAGCAGTGCAGCTGTGGCTGTGTGGCTCATGAAGGTGGCCATGAACAAGCAGATGCAGCTGGCCGCAATCAACAAGACGGTAGAACTCCATTCGCCGAAGGGAATAGCGTTAATCATATCTTTGGCCAAGTTGGTTTCGCTGAGGGCTACGCCGAGGGCGAAACCACCGGCTACCAGCCACAGCACATCCCAGCTCATGGCCTTCAAATCTTTCTTGGTGATAACACCTGTGATGGAGAATACGGCAATGGGGATGATAGCCACGGAGTTGGAGTCAAGACCATGGACATCCTTGGGTATTACCCACATCAGGATGGTTACGATGAAGGTAATGTATACGACGATTGCCTTGGGCGTCTTCAGGAACTTGCCCTTCAGCTCTTTGGAAAGGTCCAAGCTGGGCTGAGAGATGGGGAACATCTTGAGCAGCAGTACCCATGCAATGAAAAGCATGACAATAACAAAGGGAATGCCGAAGGCCATCCATTTGCCGAAGGATACGTCCAGACCGATGTCTTGCATGAACTTAAGAGCAATGGCGTTGGGCGGCGTGCCGATGGGTGTGCCGATACCACCGACGTTGGCACCGATGGGAATGCAGAGTGCAAAGGCTGCGCGACCGCGGTCCTCCGGCTTGAAGAGAGCCAGCACCGGGGTAAGCAGGGCAAGCATCATGGCGGCCGTTGCGGTATTGCTCATGAACATGGAGAATACAGCCGTTACGCTCATCAGACCCAGCAATACATATTTGGGGTTGGTTCCGAAGGGCTTGAGCAGTACGCGGGCTAAGTTGATGTCCAAACGATATTTGGTGGCGGCATCTGCCAAGAAGAAACCACCTAAGAACAGCAAGATGATGGGATCTGCAAAGGTGGCAAAAATGCTCTTCTGCTGTGTCAGATTGGTGATTTTTATAGCCTTAATGGCGCTGCGGTTTTCCGGGGTGTTGAACTCTGCACAATCTTTTTGCAACTCAACAGCTGCTTGCTTGTACATCGGAATCCATTTTTCTGCGTTTGCTTTTTCTTCCGGTGTAGAATTCGGGCTCTTAATGACCTCCTCGAGCTTAGCTACTTTTGATTTTTCTGTTTTGGAACCGAGGATGCAATTATCAGAGTACTTGAGTACGTTGGTCGTAATAGTTGCGTAGATGTCATCACTGGTAAGTTGTCCCTTTTTATTGAGAGTCTCTTTGATGTTATTTTTCAAATCCTCAACCGGAGTGATGAGCTTTTTGTGTTCAGGGTCTTCATCGGTGGGATCCGGAATCTCTACAAAAGCGGTATGCAGTGTGGGGCAGGAGTCTTTGTCCAAAACTTTATCAACGATTGCGTTGACCTGGGTTTGGTCAAAACGCTTCGGCTTGAAGCATTTGAGAGAGTAATTGGAGGTGGTAAAGAGAGCCAAGGCGATAACGGCAACGGAGGTTGTCCAAATCGGAATGACTTCCAAAATCCACATCAAAGCTGCAAAAATAAATAACGCAACTACGCGTGCCTGAATCGGGTTAATAAGCCCCTCGGGCAGCATGTCCGGCAAGAAGAGTGCGCTGCCACTCAGAAGTAGCACCACGCACAACTTAATCAGAGTTTTTTGATTACTTGACATAGCTGATAATTAGTTTACCTCTGCACTGGTGTATATCGGTACCCACGCAGGCGCGTGCGCGTGCGACATGCCTTGTGCGCTTTGTACTATACAATACTCTACCCGTTTTTGCAAGTTTTACTTGTATTTTCATAATAAAAAATGAAAAAAAGGGAGGTGATGTAATTGACATCACCTCCGCATGCAGAAGAATTATGGATAAAGTTAAGCCATTTCAACGAGCAGCTGTGCCAGCACCGTCATCATAATGAGGGCAATGGGGTAGGCTGTAGAGTAGGCAATAACCGGCTCTTGGCTTTCTGTTTGTGACGTGATGGCCCCCAGTGCCGGGGTTGAGGTTTGAGACCCGCAGATGCACCCGAGGGTTTCAGCCACTTTCATTTTCAGGAAACGTCTGGCCACAAAGTACCCGATGAAAAGAGGCAGAACCGTGATGACCGCACCTATGGCGAACATGGCCAAACCGTTGTCGGCCAATGTTTCAACCAGTTTTTCTCCGCCGGTAATACCGGCACCTGCCAAAAAGAGCATCAGCCCCAGTTCTTGCACCAGTACTCTGGTGGGGCGGGGCATGTAGCCCGTAACCGGCCCGATTTTGCCGAAGTGGCCCAACAACAAGGCAACCACCAAGGGCCCACCTGCCATGCCCAGAGAAAAGCCCTTGCCGTCACCTATGCTGAAGGTGACACTACCCAACAAAAGGCCTAACACAAGCCCGCCGGTAAGAGAGAGGATGTCTGCGGCGTTGATGGCTGCGCTGCGATGCCCGCATTCTTTTTTGAATGCGCTGATGGCCTCGGGCGTGCCAACCACGCGCAGCACATCGTTGCGGATAATCTCCGTATCTGCCGTGGGGATGAAAGTGTTGCCGAGCCTAGTGATGCGAGATATGATAACACCATAGTTGCCGAGGGTGTCTACATCTTTCAGGGTGCGGTTGCTCATTTTATCTGCAAGAACGATGACATGTGCATCTTCATCCTTACATATCAGGGCATTGCTGCCTTGGTTGGTGAAGTGTCCGAGGATGGCTGCATCGTGTGAGATTTTTTCTCGCTCACCGATCATGAGTACTTCATCGTTGGCATCCAAGGTATCTGTGCTGCGCAAGGGGCGCAGAATGCCGTCTCGCAAAATGCGGGTAATGCGGCAGCTCATGCCCGTGCTCATTGCAACTTCTTGCAGGTCTTTGCCCAGTATTTCAGGGTTGGTGCAGCATACATGGCGTGCAATAATGGCATGAGGGTCGTTTTCTGTATCTTTGTCATTTTTGCTGAGGTCATAGCGCAGAATGCGCGGCAATAACTGCACGAACAATACAATACCGATAACACCGAACGGATATGCCAAGCCGTAGGCAATATTGATGCCGGATTCATCAAGCCCTGCTGCTTTAGCGGCATCCAGAGAGGCTGCCAAAGCCGGTGTGCTGGTGCAGGCTCCGGCAAAGATACCTGCGCCTATCGTTAAATCTATATCCATCAGTTCACACAGGCCCCATGCCGTTAACCACCCTGCCAGTACAATAGTGCTTGCCAATATAATCAGGTTTTTACCTTGGCTTTTTAAAGATGAAAAGAAGCGGTTACCCACGCCCAAGCCTACGCAATAGACGAATAGGGCCGTGCCTATGGCCGAGATGCCGCTCGGTATTTTCAACCCGTAGTGCCCGGCTACCATGGCTACAAATAATACACCCGAGCTGCCCAATGCAATGCCCTTGAAGCTGATGTTGCCCAGCGCCAGTCCCAAAAATAGAATGCCGAATAGTACCAGTGTAGAGTTGCTCAAAAGTGTTTCCATATCGGTCTGCTTTTATTTTGATGCGCATTCCTATACACACACTCGGAGATTTTGTCAAGCAATTCTTGATATTATTTCATGTAGAATGTGGGTAGTTTTTCTGTTAATGAAAAGCCCGCCCCATGCGCATGGCATGGGGCGGGGGAAAGTATTTGTTAGTATCAATCGCTATCAGGCTTCTTCATCGGGGAAGATGAACTCCTTGGGCGCAGGGGTGATGGACTTGATGGTCATCTTATGTTGTGCGCCACCGATCTCAATCGGGATACGTACGGAATCACCAACCTTGTGGCCGATGAGACGAGCACCCAACTTGGAGTTGTAGGGGATAACACCCTGCTCGGGGATGGAATCCCATGCGCCGAGGATGGTGTACACGGCCTTAAGCCCCTTGCTGTTGCTGAAGGTAACTTGAGTGCCGATGCCTGTTTGCTCGCAAGATACGTCTGCAAAGTCGGTGGGCTCTGCCTGAGAAAGCAGGCGGGAGAGCTCCTCCGAGCGGCGCATAAGCACCTGGCGGGTAGCCTTGGCATCTTGGTAACCGCCGTTTTCGCGAAGGTCGCCTTCTGCGCGGGTGATTTCCAAGTCGTGCTTGTTCTTGGGAATCTTAACGTTGATGAGCTCTTCGTACTCAGCCTTACGGGCTGCGAAGGAGCGCAGAGATACGTAAAGGGCTTGTTTCTCCTTAACCTGTACGCGGGCAAGTACCACCTCTTGCAGGGAGGGATGCACCTTCATCATGTTGGCCAAGAGTAGGTTGCGGTCCAGATCCGGCAGGGCGGAAGAGTCGTACAATGCCTTGGCAAATGGGCGTGCCTCCAGCTCAGAGATGCCGGTCACCAAGTCGGGTGCAAGCTCTTTATCCTCCAGCAGGCGGTTGCGCAGTTTCAGGGCGCGGTTGGGGCCACCTTCGGAGCTGTCGCGCTCAATGATGTTGATGATGTGGGCACCCAACAGCATCTTGTTCTTGTCTACCAACTCTTTGGCTACGCCGTTGCGGGAGTTGCAAATCCACGTGAGTACCTCAGGGCTGAGCGTCTGGCGTGAAATGCCGTTGGTGAGGTCAGAGAACAGCTGTTCTTTGCCACCTTTTGAAATAATGAAGTCGGCTGCTGCGGCTGTTACCTTGGAGCCACCGAAGAGGAAGATGTTGGTGGTGTAGGCCAACCAGTTGTCGGGGTAAGCCTCGGGCAATGCCTCGTATACCTTGTTCTGGCGGGCAACGGAAAGCTCGCCGATGTACTGCACCAACTCATCAGAGGGGATGGTTTGCAGTTTTGCTGCCAAGGTTACAAAGTCTGCTACGCCTGCTTCGCTCAGGGCTGCATTCAGCTGCTCCTGTTTTGCTGCATCATTGCCGGTGGTGGCCTCGAGGATGTCATCGCGAATGATGATGAGCTCCAGCACGTGCTGAGGTTCGCGGTCTTTCTCAATGTCCTCTTCCATGGCCTTCACCAACTCAGCGGCAATCTTGTACTCCCCTGCCAGTGCTTCAATGTGGCTTTGGTCGATGATGCGTACGCAGCTTGCCAAAGAGCTTGCCTCCATGTAATCTGCCAACAATGCTTCTGCTGCGCTGGTGGCCTCGCGGGTGCGGATGGTCTCACCTTTCTTTGTGGGCAGGCGGAAGCGCGGGTCTTCCTTCATGGCTGTGCGGGCTTTTTCCCACCATGCTTTCCAGTTCTCTTCGGGAATGATGCGGCCACTCAAGAACTTTTCCAAATCCTCGGGCAACATCGGGAGTACTTCCGTTACACCTTCTCGCAGAGAGTAGTTGTGCTTCAGTACAAACTCAATGAACTCAAGGATGGTTTCTTTGCCTTCTGCCTTGGCGCGACAGCCGGCGGCATCGTTAAAACAGGTAACCAAAAAGTGTTCTTCAGGTACAGAGGTGAGCTGGTTGAATGCCAGCTTGAGGCCCATTACGTAATGGGCATTTTTTTCAAAGTCAATCTTTACGAGATTTTTGGCCAGAGACCAAGCCTCTACCTTGCCAACGCCCCACTCAGGGTGCATGACGTAGTTGGCGGGAGAGAATTTGTCCAAGCGCATCGCAAAGTCGGCCGGAATCTTACCGGCTGCTACAAGTTTTTCTAAATCACCATGCATACGTGTCACCATATTACCATACCTTTTGTCAAGGTCAACCCCCGAATTACCTTTTTTTTAATTTTTTTTAGAATTTCTGCGTTCTACCTCTTGCCAAACGGGGTAAAAATGGGTTATTCTTTATCCAAATCGAATTTTATGGCTGAAATGTACTACATGATAGGCCGCTGTGGAGAGGTGCCTCGCGGGCCATATACACGCGCCATGTTGCAGACCCTGGCAGAACGTGGCGAGCTGGGGGCCGATTCGCTCGTATCTGTGGCAGGGCAGGCAGAGTGGGTGCCTTATTCTCAGTTGCCGCCGGTGCCGCCGTGCCCTCCCTCGTATAAAGTGTGGAGCATGGTGAATATCTTTTTCTGTTTTCCTTTCAGCATAGTTGCCGTAAAACGCTCATACAGTGTAGCGCGTTTATATGAGCAAGGATTTTATGATGAAGCTAAAGCAGCTTCTGCATCTGCCTTTAAATGGAATTTATTTTTTAGCATTCTGGGTGTTGTAGTGTTGATATTCTGTTGGTATGTCTTTCTCCATGTGTACGAGTCATGGCAAAAGAGCCATGCAGATCTTTTGAGGTTGATACGACACCTAAGCTGAATCCATAACCGAATATATCCTTATGCCTGAACCCGAATCCGAGAAAAAAGAATCATTTTCAATAGCAGACAAAGATGAGATTGTCTCCTTATTGCGCCGTTTGTTGGCAGAGCACCAAGCTGCGGATCACGCGTTTACCAATCGCATGATACGCGGTGTGTGCCACACTCTTATAGTTACTCAAATTACAGTGATGCTTACCGCTCTCGGTACGGGTATCGGTGCGCTCTTGCATGTGGAAGTGCCTTTCAAGGGGGCGGCGTGGGGTATGATTATCGGTTGGAGCTTGGGTATGTTATTTGTTTTTTACCAAAAATACATGGCCAACCGTGTCCGCAATGCCATCATCCAAAAGCATACGGGCGAGAATAACTCGTAGTTGTTATTTGATGAACGCTTGATGCGTTTCTCTTATTTCTTTGCATTGGGGCAGGGTATCGTCTTCTTCAAACTCTGCATTGCTGTAATACTGTTCGCAATAGGTGAGCAGGTTCAGTATGGATTCTCTCCCTTGGGGTGTTTCTTCCTTGGCGGATAGCAAGGTGCGTTGACTCAAAAAGTGCAGGGTAGATTCTGCTACCATGCTTTCCCCGTAATCTTTGTGGGCAAAGAGCCCTGCTTTGAAGTCTCGGTAGAATTGCTCCCATGCCTTGACATAATAGGCAAAGGCGTTGGTGCCTAAGTAGTAAAAACTCTCCATGAAAGAGCAACTACAGTCTATGTCTTCCACAAGAGTTTGGTAGATATCTTGTTGCGTTTTACCTAAAAAGTGTCGAACCGCGCTCCGCTCGTCCAAAGAGTCGTGTATATTGATGTCTTGCAGGGTGGGCAAGCCTTTCTTGCTTGTGATGCTTTCAAGATATGCGTGGTATTCTCCGGGTAATGTGATGCTCGGTATTTTGAATGCTTCGTAAAACAGGGGTGCCGCCTCTTCTATGGAAAATCCGTCAAAATGATGCACGACGAAGCGGTAATTTTTATTGTTGTAGGTGCGTAAAACGTCTGCCATGCAAATAAACTTCCACACGTAGTTATTGATTTCATCCCCGTTTCCGGTAATGGGTATGCCATAACTATGGGGGTATGCGCCCTCTCGCGGGAATTGAATCTCCTTGCCGTTGAGCAGGTTATGGTATGCTGCATTTGCCGCTTTTTTATCAGCCTCATACCTGCTGCCGTATACGTGTACGGTAATCTGATTTGCGGGCAGTTGTTTCTTTTTCATTCGCAAAAAAAAGCCCGCCCCTCATCGCATCATCCGATGAGGGGCGGGGTAAAGGATTATCAGTTGGCAACAATGTTGACCAAGCGGCCGGGCACCACAATGACCTTGCGTATGGTTTTGCCGGTGGTGTGCTCTTGCACACGGGCAGAGGCCAAGGCCGTAGCCTCAAGCTCTTCTTTAGAGGCGTCAATAGCCATGGTCATCTTGTCGCGCAATTTGCCGTTTACCTGAATCACGATTTCCTTGGTGTTTTCTACCAAGTATTCGGGGTTAAAGGTGGGCCACACCTGTTGGCACAGCTGGCAGGCGGGCAGGGTGGTAAATTGCTCGCGCAGAATGCTGTAAAGCTCTTCTGTGAGGTGCGGTGCAAAGGGATTGAGCACATGGAGCAACTGCACGTAATCCGTTACGGTTACGCTGGCTGCGCTTGTCATGGCGTTGGTGCATTCCATCATCTTGGAGATAGCGGTGTTGAAGCTCATGCTTTCAATGTCTTCCGTTACCTTCTTGATGGTTTTGTGCACTTCTTTGCGCGTGGGGGTTACCTCGCCGTTGTCGGCATCGGTAATCTTGCCGGAGAGCACCCACTCGCCCTCTTGGTTTTCTACCATGGCCACACGCCATACACGGGCAAGGAAGCGGCTGATGCCTTCCACACCCTTGGTCTGCCAGGGTTTCACTTCTTTGAGGGGACCCATGAACATTTCGTACAAGCGCAGGGAGTCTGCGCCGTATTCGCGTACAATGTCATCGGGGTTTACCACGTTACCGCGGCTCTTAGACATCTTCTGGCTGTCTTCACCCAAGATAAGCCCCTGGTTTACCAGCTTGTTGAACGGCTCGTTGGTAGTTACCAAACCGTAATCATACAGCACTTTGTGCCAGAATCGGGCATACAGCAAGTGCAGCACAGCGTGTTCGGTGCCACCCACATACAGGTCTACACCGCCGGGGTTACCGCCACCCATCCAGTATTTTTCAACCTCGGGATCGATGAATGCTTTGTCGTTCTTGGGGTCAAGATAGCGCAGGTAGTACCAGCAAGAGCCTGCCCACTGCGGCATGGTGTTGGTCTCGCGGGTGAAGTCTTCGCTGTACTGAATCCACTCCGTTGCTTTTACCAACGGGCCACGGGGGTCGCCACTGGGTTTGAAGTCCTCCATCTCGGGCTGCAACAGGGGCAGTTCGCTCTCGGGGATGGCGTAGTGGTTGCCGTCCTTGGTGTTCCAGACAATGGGGAAGGGTTCGCCCCAGTAGCGCTGGCGGCTGAAGAGCCAGTCACGCAACTTGTAGTTTACCTTGCCACAGCCATAGCCTTTCTCCTCCAGCCATGTGGTCATTTGCTTTTTAGCCTCGGCAACACTCAGACCGTTAAGATGCTCGGAGTTGACCATGGTGCCATCATACCCGCAGAAGTTCTGCCACGGGGTATCTGCCGTGTCGGGCTGTACCACTTGGATGATGGGCAACTCAAACTTGGTGGCGAACTCAAAGTCGCGGCTGTCGTGGGCGGGCACAGCCATAATGGCGCCCGTGCCGTAGCCGGTGAGCACATAGTCGGCAATCCAAATGGGAATCTGTTTGCCGTTGACGGGGTTAGTAGCATAGGCTCCGGTGAATACGCCCGTCTTGTCCTTGCTGAGCTCAGTGCGCTCCAAATCACTCTTGGCGGCGCAGGCTGCTTTGTAGGCCTCTACAGCTGCTTTTTGCTCTGCCGTGGTGATGTTGTCTACCAGCTCATGCTCGGGGGCAAGCACCATGTAGGTGGCGCCGAACAGGGTGTCCGGGCGGGTGGTGTACACGGTGATGGTATTGCCTTGGCAATCGAAGTTTACCTCTGCGCCGGTGGATTTGCCTATCCAGTTGCGCTGCAAAAGCTTGATGCTCTCGGGCCAGTCAAGCGGCTCCAGCTCATCGATGAGGCGCTCGGCATAGGCTGTGATGCGCAGCATCCACTGGCGCAGCTTGCGGCGCTCTACAATGTGGCCTTTGCTCTTCCACTCTTCTGCCTCTTCGTTGGCCAGCACGGTGCCCATGTCGGGGCTCCAGTTCACCATGCCCTCTGCCACATAGGCAAGACGCACGTTATCAATCTCTTCGCGAGTCCAACCCTTAGCCTCAAGCTCGCTTACGGGGCAGGCCTTCTTGAGCTCCTCGTTGTAGTATGAGTTGTACAGGCGCAGGAAAATCCACTGGGTCCACTTTACATAGGTGGGGTCGGTGGTGGCAATCTCGCGGTCCCAGTC
The DNA here is from genome assembly GCA_045124875.1 of Akkermansia sp. Taxonomy (GTDB): domain Bacteria; phylum Verrucomicrobiota; class Verrucomicrobiia; order Verrucomicrobiales; family Akkermansiaceae; genus Akkermansia. The sequence goes on along the minus strand of JBGVMR010000039.1, from coordinate 22,956 downwards.
GTAGGAGAAGCCCAACATCTTGAGCTGGCGGCGGAAATTGTCGATATTGGCGTAAGTGGTAATGGAGGGGTGTTGCCCTGTCTTGATGGCGTATTGTTCTGCAGGCAGCCCGAAGGAGTCCCAGCCCATGGGGTGCAGCACGTTGTAGCCTATCATGCGCTTGTAGCGGCTTACAATGTCGGTGGCGGTGTAGCCCTCGGGGTGGCCTACGTGCAGGCCTGCGCCACTCGGGTACGGGAACATATCCAGCACATAGCACTTAGGCTTGCCGGCATCAAACCCCTCTTCGCCCGGGTTGAGCACTTTGAAAGTCTTTTCTGCGTCCCAGGTGGCTTGCCACTTGGGCTCAAATACATCAAAAGGATACGGATTTTTGCGTTCTGACATGTCGCGCGAGACTATAATACACTCTCTCATGAAAATCAAGACTTTTCCTGCTCTCCCGTCCCGCTGCTGTCATAATTTTTGAAGAAAAACGGTTTTCCCGCCAAAAAAGACCGGGAACACCCGCAGGCAGGTGTTCCCGGTTAAAAAGATTATTTTAAGCCGTTTATTTTTGCTCTTCAGCCAAAGCGTACAGCTGCTGAGCTGTCTTTCTGAGGGCTTCTTCCGGAGAGTCAGACGTCATGACGTTCGACATTGTTATTTGTTCAATGTTGTATTTGGCTGAAAATAACTCCATTATTTTGGGCTGGGTGATTCCGGGTTGGGGAGAATCGAACAAAGCTGTAGCATTGGGATACTTGCGCTTCAGTTCGTCGAATTCAGCTTGGTGCTTATCACGCACTTTCATGACTTTGTCGAGGAGCTGCTGTTGATATTCGGCCATTCCGGCCATGGAAGTCGGAAGGGGGATGGAATCCTCTTTTTTCAGGTCTGCAATAATGGCTTTAATAATGGGTACTGAGGCCTCCCAGTAGGCTTTGTATTCGCCACTTAAGTCGGAGCTATCTACATCAAGTGACATTTCCAGTGTTTTGATTACCACTGCTAAAGCATCCGTTTCGTTCACGAGACCAGTTGCTTTTTCTATCCCGTAAGCCACAGATTTGATGAAGAACTTACGGACACCCGGGTCAATTTGCTCCCAAGTAATGGTTTCTGCGTTAATGTTTTTTTCGTATGTCTTATCGGAGTCAGAGCAAGAAGTTACGATGGCTCCGGAGAACAGGGCTATGGCTATATAGCCGTATTTGAGTATGTTCATGGTATTGTTGCTTTTTTGTGTGTGAGAATGTTAATCTCTGTGGTAGGGGGTGCCGGCCAGCATGGTGTGCAGACGGTAGATTTGCTCCAACAGCACCACGAGCGCCAGCTCGTGCTGCATGGTATGGCGCCCCAAAGAGAGTACGTGGTCACACTGTTGGCGCAGGGCGGGGGTGTGGCCATCTGCCGCACCGATGAGGAATGCTACGTGTTTCACGGCGTGCATTTGCCAATCCTTGGCGCGTTTCTCCAGCTCGCGAGAGGTCCAGTTTTCGCCTCGTTCGTCCATGGCAATGCGCAGGCATCCTTTACTGGCCTCCAGCAAGCGGGCTGAAACTTCTTCCGAACTGCCGGCTTTTACATAGCGAATCTCTACCTTGCCGAATGGTTTGAGACGCTCCTCAAAAAAAGCAACACCCTGGCGTGCATAGGCAATAGAGGGCTTGGCGGCGGCCAGTATGATAAAGTCCATGGCGAAGCAGAATCAGTCGTTTAACAAATGTTTGTATAGCTCATCAACAGAGCCGAAGAGCGGGGCGGGGTATTCAGCCAGTTCTGTAACATCGGCATAACCCCATGCTACCAAGGCGAGCTTGCATGCGGCATTTCCTGCGGTCTTGGCATCAAAAAGAGAATCGCCTACCATGGTTATCTCTTGCGGGGCAACGCCCCATTGCCGGGCTATGTGCAACAGTGAATCCGGCGCGGGTTTGCGGGGGAATTCTCCCGTATAGCCTAAAATGCAACTGAAAGGTGTGTGGGGGAAGAGCGCCTTCACCATGGGCTCTGTCACATCATGCGGCTTGTTGGATAACACCGCAAGCATGGCACCTGCGGCGCTCAGCTGCGTCAGCATATCGGCAACGCCGGGGTAGGGGCGGGTGTAGTCGCCCTGCCAGCAGGTGGGATACTCCTTGCGAAAATGCCCGTGCATGGCTTCTAATTCTGCGGGCGGTGTGTGCTTGGCATCTTCGTACCCTAAAGCCTTTCCGCATAAATTGGCTGCCCCGCTGCCGATCATGGTGCGAACGGTGGCGGGGCTATGCTCCGGCAGACCCAGCGCCCGCAGAGAGCGGTTTACGCCCTCTGCTATTCCCGGTAAGGAGTTTACCAAGGTGCCATCCAGGTCAAATACAATATGGCGTTTCATCAACGGAGGAATCCGCGTTCGGAGGTGCGGAGGAATTCAATCAGTCGCAGCACATGCTGGTTGCTGCCGTATTTTTCATCTTCCAATACTGCGGGGATGTTGTCGGTAACAATCGCTTTTTTATCCAAGAAGAGCTTGCGATAGGCAAATTTGAGGGCGCGGATGTCTTCATCTGCAAATCCGCGGCGTTGCAGGCCAACGGCGTTGATTGTGCGCAACTGGGCAGGGTTGCCTTCTGCGATCATGTAGGGCGCTACGTCTTGCACAATACGGGCGCAGCCACCCACCATGGCGTGGTCGCCTACGCGCACAAACTGGTGCAGTGCGGCACAACCGGCAATGATGGCCCAGTCGCCGATGACACAGTGGCCGGCTACACCGGCATAGCCGGAGAAGATGCAGTGGTTGCCCACTTGGCACTCGTGGCCGCAGTGGCTATTGATAAGGAAAAGGTTGTGGCTGCCGATAACGGTTTTTGTCTCCGGCGTGGTAGAGCGGTTGATATTGCAGTTTTCGCGGAAAACGTTGTAGTCGCCTACCTCCAGATAGGTGGGCTCACCCTTGTACTTAAGATCCTGTGTTTTGAGGCCGATGACGGAGAAGGGGAAGAACTCGTTGCCCTTACCGAATGTGGACGGACCCCCGAGCACCACGTGGTTGTGCAACACGCAGCCCTCACCGAGTTTTACATGCGGGCCTACCACACAGTAGGGCCCTACTATTACATCATCCGCCAATTCGGCGGTCGGATCTATTATTGCAGTAGGATGAATCTGAGCCATAACTGCATTCTAACGCCAAGCCCGCTTCTCTTCAAGTAAAAAATCCCGCTAACAATCAAAAATATGCGTTTGCCCGTGTTAATTCTGAGCTTCGCTAGGCGCAGCATGCAAATATTCTTCAATTTTGCACATTATCCGGGAGCCGAATTTATATCGATGTGACTTGACAAAACATACAAATCATGTATAGTTGTGCGCGTGAGCAGCCCCGAAGTCCCGACACTGCGATTGCCGATATCCAATTATGCAGAGATGCGCCACATGCGCAACTCTCAGTTGGTATGTGTTCTCCGCTCCGCCGTATTATCGCCGGAGAAAGTGCGCCGTTTTCGTCCGGCCCCGCCTTCTGAGTATGATGCATACCGCGTGCGCATGGAGGCAGAGTGTATTTGCGTAGATTTGTTGACTGAGGGTAACAGCGTATTTTGTTGCAGATTTGAAGCAGCAGAAGGGTATTGAAGCTATAAAAAACCGGAAAGATGAAAAAGCTGCTGAAACTTTCACCGCTTGTGGTATTGGGGGCGTGTAGTCATTCTGACGATTTCCCGCAGATGAGCCATTGGAAGGGTGAGCCTATCATGTTGGATTGCGCACGCCCCAAGGTAGAAGTGTATGAGGTTGAGTTTTTACCGGTGCTACCGGATACCCCTGATACAATAATTGTGGGCCGATTTTATGTGCCGGAGGGCGCAACGTTGGAATATGATAATGAGGCCGTGGTGCTGTCAATAAAACAGCGCGCTGCAGCGATGGGGGGCAATACGATTGTGTACCCGCATCACGGTATTAAAGAAATTACCGTTGCTTATGTTCCCATCGAGCAGAATTTGCATGGTGGGGATGAGTATTGATTACATCTCTTGCAAGAAACGTAGGGTTTCGTACAATTTGTCCGTTGGTTTGATTTTTTGCAGTTTGGGGAATCTGCGGTCCAACATAATGTAGTCGTTATGGCGGGTAAGCAGTAATTTTTGCCCGACAATTTCAACGTGTGAGATATTGCGGTGGGTGGCCAATATTTTGATTTTGTGGCTCAGCAACAAATTGCGGGCTTGGCGGGGCATTTTGCCGAAACGGTCCGTCCACTGGCGCTCCAAATCATCTACGTCGTCCGTAGTCATGGCCTTGGCTAATTGAGTGTAGCAGCTCATTCGAGTTTGGGTGCTTTCTACCCAAGCAGATGGCACAAAGGCGCCGATGAGCTTATCTGCATCTGCCCGGGTGGCCATGGTGGCTTCGCTCACACAAAGGAAATCTGCTTTGAATTGAGCCTCTGCACGTATGGCCGGGGCTTTGCCTTGCAGGTGGTCTATGGATTGCCTCAAGAGCTGGCAGTACAGCTCAAACCCGATCGCGGCAATGTGGCCGCTTTGTTGGGTGCCCAGCAGGTTGCCGGCTCCGCGTATCTCCAAATCTCGCATGGCGATTTTGAAACCGCTGCCCAGCTCTGTGTATTGTTTAATGGCTGCCACGCGCTTGCGGGCATCGCTGGTGCACAGTGCTTCCTCCGGCAACAGCAGGTAGGCATAGGCACGGTGTCCTCCACGCCCTACGCGCCCTCGCAGCTGGTACAAATCTGCCAGCCCGAAGCGGTCCGCTCGGTCAATAATAATGGTGTTGGCGTTGGGTATGTCTATGCCGCTTTCAATAATGGTGGTGGAGAGCAGAATATCTGCCTGCCCGTTAATGAAGTCTCGCATCACGCACTCCAAGTCGCTTTTGTCCATTTGCCCGTGGCCTACCACAATGCGGGCTTTGGGTACCAGCTTTTGCAGGGTCTCTGCCATTTTGTAGATGGAGGACACGCGGTTGTGCAAGAAAAATATTTGGCCGTTGCGGGCTAATTCTCGCTCGATGGCGCGGGCTATCAGCTCTTCATTATAGGGGCACACGGCTGTTTGCACCGGCAGGCGGTTCAGCGGTGCTGTATCAATGGTGCTCATGTCGCGTGCGCCCATGAGCGCTACATACAGCGTGCGTGGTATGGGCGTGGCAGATAGCGTGAGCATGTCTACCATGCGGAACATGCGCTTGAATTGCTCTTTATGGCGTACGCCGAAACGCTGCTCTTCATCGATGACGGCCAAACCCAAATCTTTGAAGTTGACGTTTTTGGAAATAAGCCTGTGGGTGCCCACCACAATGTCCACCGAGCCGGTGCGCATGCCCTCAATAATTTCCGCCGCCTTTTTGGCGGGGGTAAAGCGGCTGAGCAATTCTATGCGTATGGGGTATTCGCTCATGCGGCTGCGGAAGGTGCGGTAATGCTGGTCTGCCAGCACGGTGGTGGGGGCCAAGATGGCCGCTTGTTTGCCGCCCGTCACGCATTTGAAGGCGGCGCGTATGGCTACCTCTGTTTTGCCGAACCCCACATCGCCGCAGATAAGGCGGTCCATAGGGCGGGGGGATTCCATATCCGCCTTGCATTGGTTGATGGCGCGCAACTGGTCCGGTGTTTCGCGGTAGGGGAAGGAGGATTCGAATTGCCACATCCACGAGGAGTCTGCGGGGTGGGCATAGCCGTTGTTGCTTTCTCGCTCGGCCTGCACCTCCAGCAGCTGGGCGGCGTAGTCATGTATAGCGCGCTCGGCAGCTTGGCAGGCGCGTTTCCATCGCGCGTCTCCCAGTTTCGAGAGCTCGGGCCTCTTGGCCCCCAAGCCCACATATTTGGAGACAAGGTGTCCTTGGCTGAGGGGGATGCGCAGCAATACCCCGCCGGCATATTGAATGTGCAACTCCTGCTCGCCTGTTTTTTCGTCTTGCACAATGCCCTCAAAACGCCCCAGTCCGTGTGCGGCATGCACCACATAATCGCCGGGTACAATCTCGCGCAAGGGGGCTTGGGCTCGCTCTCGGCGCAAGCGGTCTTCGCGGTCGGCGTTTCGCCGTGCGTGAGGTGAGGTGTAACGGCCGAATATCTCTGCGGCAGACAACACAGCCAGCTTGGCGCCCGGCACGGTAAAGCCGAAAGGCAGGTCGCCGTCGCGGCTTTGCACGGCTGTCCAAGCTTCATCTTCGCCGCATATTTCTTCAAAGCGTTGCTTTTCGCCTTCGTGGGGAAAGAACATGACCACGCGCCACTTCTCATCTTTCCATTTTTGCAGGCTGAGGCGTGCCATGGCTCGGCGTGCCTCTTGCATCACGAAGTCGCCGGTATCAAAGGTGCCCAGCGGGGTGCCGAAGAAAGCAAGCGGGTCTTTCTCGTTGAGTTTTTCCAGCTCCGGCACAACATCAATCACATCGGGCGGGGTGTCGAACACCAGCACATCGCCACTCTCCCCGCAGCCCGGCAGGCTGATAACCCAGTCGTCTTCGCTGATAAGGTCCCTCAGCAGGCGGTCGGCCGGCGGTTCATCCAGCACCAGCTCTGCTTCATTCAGTTTGCGGAAGGAGAGTTGGCTGTCTACATCAAACGCGCGGATGCTTTCCAACTCATCGCCGAAAAACTCCAAGCGCAAAGGCCAAGCCGATTGGAGGGGGAAGACATCGAGGATGCCGCCGCGCAAGCTCCATTGACTGCGGGCTATCACTTGCTCCACCCGTTCAAAACCGTAGGCGGTCAGCTGCGCGGTAAGTGCCTCGGGCGAGATTTCTTTGCCCACGTTCAGCTCAATGGTTGCCGCAGAGTCTGCGCTGAAAACCGGGGCTTGCTGGTTGAGGGCGGCTGCGGTTACGACTATGACCCTCGTTTTATCCGTGGCCGCTGTAATGGTGCGCAGGGCTTCTAAGCGCTCCGCTGCAAGGTCGGGGTCGCTTAATCCGTTGTTGATGTGGATTTCTCGCTCCGGTACAAAAATGCCTTCCGTATCCCACAAGGGTAATTCAGCCGCTACTCGCTCTTGGGTGGGCAGGGCATCTGCCACCGCCCAAACACGGCGGCTTTGCTTGCTTTGGGCTGCCACCAGTGCCACGATGAATGACAGTGAGGCCGCACAACTGCGGGGAAATATCAGCGGGTTCTCGCGGCTGTTACCCCCATGCAGGCGCTCCAGCTCGGACTTGAAGCTCGGGCTGCGACCAACATAGCCTGTGATGGATGGTAACATGCTTTATAGATACAGACGTACCGAAGAAACGGAGGCAAGCCCCCGTTTCTTCGGCCGTAATTTTACTGAAAACAGTTGGCCTGTATTACAGGCGGATGGCAGCGCTACTCCATGTAAGGCCGGCGCCGAAGGTGACCATCAGCACGATGTCGCCCTTCTTGGCCTTGCCGGCGCGTATGGCTTCGTCAAGCGCAATGGCGCAAGCTGCACCGGAGGTGTTGCCGTACTTCTGCAGGTTGATGAAGACGCGCTCTACCGGAATGCCCAGGCGCTGTGCCACGGCATTGATGATGCGCAGGTTTGCCTGGTGCGGCACCACAAGTGCTACGTCCTCGGGCTTAATGCCGGTGCGCTCAATCAGAGACAGGGCAGAGTCTTTCATGTGGGCTACGGCGTGGCGGAACACCTCGTTGCCGCGCATGGCCAGTGTGTAAAGCTTCTCGTGGATGTTCTCCTCTGTGGTGGGAATGGCAGAGCCACCGCCCGGTACCATCAGAAGGTCGGTCAGTGTGCCGTCGGAGCCGATGTCGGATGCCAGCACGGCGCTGTCGCCCTCAATGCCGGTGCCTGTGCGTAACACGGCTGCACCTGCGCCGTCGCCGAACAATACACAGGTGGAGCGGTCCTCCCAGTTCACGATGTGGCTGAGCTTCTCGGAGGCGATGATAAGAGCGGTCTTGGCCTGCCCGCAGCCAATGTACTGCACGGCGGTCTTAAGCGCAAACAAGAAACCCGAGCATGCGGCGGAAATATCGAAAGCCGCTGCGTTGACGGCGCCGATGTTGGCCTGCACATAGCATGCGGTGGAGGGAGTGAAGGTGTCAGGCGTTACCGTGCCCACGATAATCAAATCAATCTCTTCTGGGGTTACACCGGCAGATTCCATGGCGCGCAGGGCTGCCTGGGTAGCCATGTCGCTGGTCTTTTCGCCGGGGGCGGCAATGCGGCGTTCTTCAATGCCGGTGCGCTCAATAATCCACTCGTTGGAGGTGTCTACCATCTTCTCCAAGTCAGAGTTGGTCAGGCGTGTTTCGGGTACGTATGAACCGGTGCCGATAAGGGCTACCGGCAGGCGTTTGAAAGGTTTCGTGAGATCGTTCATATCCGTTGGCAATGTTTGTTGATTACGTCTCTCCCCTATTGGGAACAGCTGCATTTTAGCATATTCTTAGAGTGAACGCTAGCTTTTTTTTGAGCTCCTACTGAAAAAATGTGATTTTTTTTGCCTAAAAAAGCCCTTTCCGGTGTAGGAAAGGGCTTATAAAATCAGCGCATGTCCAGTATCGGTACCAGCAAGGGGTCTTCCGGGCCTATGTACTGAGAAAGCGGGCGGAAGAGGGTGTTGTCTTCCAGTTGCTCCAGAATCTGTGCCACCCAGCCGGCAGAGCGGGCAATGGCAAACAGCGTGGTGAACATTCGGGTGGGAATACCCAAGCTATAGTATACCGAGGCAGAGTAGAAGTCCACATTGGCATTCAACCCCTTGCGGGCGCGCACCATGCGGGCAATCTTGTCGCTCATGCGAATCCACTTCGGCTCACCGATTTTTTGAGTCAGACGAATGGCAATACGTCGCAGCTGCGGGGCGCGGGGGTCAAGGGTCTTGTATACGCGATGGCCCATGCCGAAAATCTTCTCGCGGTTGGCAAGTTTGTTGTTGATGTATTCCTCAACATTTTCCTCGCAACCGATTTCTTTGAGCATTTCGATAACGGCCTCATTGGCGCCACCGTGCAACGGCCCCTTGAGGGTGCCGATGGCTGCGGTAATGCATGAGTACATGTCAGAAAGCGTAGATGCCGTTACGCGAGAGGAGAAGGTGGAGGCATTCATGCCATGGTCGGCATGCAAGATGTAGGCCACATCAAGAATATGGGCTTCTTGTTCATCGGGCTCGGTGCCCTTAAGCAGCCACAGGAAGTGTGCGGCCTCCCCCAAATCCGTGCGGATGGGCGGCAAATCCAACCCTTGGCATATGCGGTAGTAATACGCCGCCATGACCGGTATCTTCGCAATCAGTGAAAGCCCAATCTCCTTCATCTGGGTCGGGTCTTTCGTGCGGTCGTCATACATGCCCAGCATGGATACAGCCGTGCGCAGGGCGCTCATCGGGCGGGCAGTCTTGGTAGCCGTGCGGAAGAAATCAAGAATGGGTTGCGGCAGTTCGCGGTCGTGGCGTAGGCGTTGCTCCAGCCCTTCCAACTCATCGCGGTTGGGCAGACGTTTATTGAGCAAAAGATAGATAATCTCTGTAAAAGAACAGAGGTCCACCAAATCCTCAATCTCGTATCCGCAGTAGAGAAGTCGCCCCTCCTCACCGCGTACATCGCTCAGTCCGGTCTCATTGGCAATCACGCCCTTGAGCCCCTTGTTAAACATGGGTTTATCTGTTGTCTGCTTGTCGTTCATTCTTGTTCTGTGTCGGGTATGTGTACCGAGCGCAGGCTTGCCCCACGCTCGGTGGTTAACTTGTTACGGGGCAGATTTCCCGTACTGACTTCATCAGAAGTTGTACCAGGCATCTACCAGCTCGCCGAAGGACTTGACCTCTACGTCCTCACGGCCCTCCAACCATGCCTTAACGGCTTGGCGCTGGGCTTCGTTCGTTTGGGTCGGGTCCTCTGCGCGGGCCGTGATGTTGCAGCCGGCATCCGTCATGTTGCCTTCGCAATTCAGCCCGTTTGCTTCAACGCAATCGTTCACGAATGCGTGCAAAAATTGCTCGCACTCGGGGGATTCGATGTCGCCCTTGTAGTCAAAGGTGAACTCAAAGCAAAGCTCGCGGAACTCGCCCACACGGTATTTCTTGCGCAGTCTCTTCTTCATGGTACGTGCAGTATACGTATTTTACCCTCTCTTGTCAAGCAATTACTTCTGCTTGCTTAAATATCCGATTCTTTTTGTGTGCTTTTTCCCTTGTGTCATACATTTTTGATGAAAATTAATTTTTTCTATTGACTATTCAGACGCCATCCTGTATAATTCGCCCCACACACTTCATGGAGCGGTGGCTGAGAGGCTGAAAGCACCCGTTTGCTAAATGGACGTACTGCGTTAAACAGTACCGGGGGTTCGAATCCCCCCCGCTCCGTATGGAAAGCCCCGCGAATGCGGGGCTTTTTTCATGTTGAATTTTGAATGTTGGATGTTGAATTTGTGTTGATAAGTGCGGGGGATTGTGGGGGCAAGTCCTAACATTGTGGAATTTGATTTTTTATAACGCGTGGGCATAATTAGAAACATGAACACTAAATCGGAGTTTGTCGAGCCGAAGGCTCTCGTTAGTGAGGCGAATTTACGAGCCCCGTGCTAGCGGGGAGGCAAGAATCTTAGCCGGAGCGTGCAGTGAGCCCGCGACAGCGGGCGAACGAAACCTCCGGTTCAGATAGATAAAAAATAGGAGCCCCGTTGAAAACGGCGGCGACAGAAAAGCGTGGCTTTATGATTTACGACCATCAAAATATTGAGCCTCAATATATTTTCATAAAATCAATAACGGAATAATTCATCCGCTTTTTCATTTTGCGGCGGCTATTCTGTCACCGCCGTTTTCAACGGGGTTCCATTCATCTTGTATCAGTACGGGTGGTGCCGTGCGCCCGCTGGCGCGGGCTCCCTGCACCACCGGCTATGCTTCTTATCGCCCCTGGACGGGGCTTTCAAATTCCGCTCGCCTACGGCTCCCGACTTCGCCCTGCAGGCTTCGCCGAGGCAGACGCCATCTGCCCGATAAATTAAAATTTACGGGATGAATATTTCAATTTCCTCTAATTGTTCCCACGCGTTTTTATACTAAAATCCGCCCACATTCGATTAATACTCTTAACCGGTAGTTTTGAAAGTTACGATAACCTTATCCGCGGCGTAGAATAAGTTTCATTTTTCTATGAAAGCCCTCAGTAATTTCTCTCCCCTTTAGCAGACGCAGATTAGGTTCTAACATTTTACCTTAATCTTCAGCCGCTTCCTTGCCCCATCTTTTCCCATTGCACTTACCTTGCGATGATAATAGCCATGCGCATAGACTTCTTCTCCTCCACAATGAGGACAAGTTGCTTTTTTACTTCTTTACACTTGGAATACTCAAATTTGCCCTGACTATCCTCGCCCGTTCCTGTAATTTTCGAGTACTTCAAAAACACAACACAGGGCATGGTAGGAGTTTTCTCCTCCATGCTCAATCTTTTTGTGCGTTTTATTATTACTTTTTTCCGGCTTTTTCTCTTCCTCCATCCGGTCATTCCTCAATGTTAGAAGAACAAAAAATCCCGCAATACAAAATCGATTGCGAGATTTTTTTAGTAAAATTTCACTTATGTGAAATCTACTATTTTACAGCGTACGCTGGTATGTTCCATTAGAACATTTGTAAATTTTGACTTGTCCGTTGGCATAAGTTACGGCAACAGTATCACCTTGCACATTAGCAGATACTGCATTAGAATCTCCAACGGTGCGCTGGTAAGTGCCATTGGATGCGTTGTAGAGTTTTACTCTACCGCTTTCAATTTTTGCGACGTATATCATAATATGTTTATTTGTTTATTTGTTCGGCAGAACCGACTTTCCACGGGATTGCGGGAAGATTGTATTATATTCCAACTAGAATTCCTAAAAACTCTGTCGTATATATTTTGTATCTGGTTCTCTTAACGATAATTAGTATACTGCATTCAGAATGCTGATTCTTTCCTTATCCAGTTTGTATCAATATTATATAGAAAAGCGAGTGAAATCAAATGCTTATTTGGAACAAGATTTTAATCTCAGAAAGTAATTCAAGTTGAAAAAAATTAATACGTTCCACTTTTTTTACTTGACGTCAGCATTCTGAAAGAAGTCCCCACTAATTAATCATGAAGAAAATTAGCATTTCACATACACTATTGGCAGGAATAGGAGTATCGGAAACCGATGCCGCCCGTCTGACCTTGGAAGCAATCGAGACCCTGGGAGAATTGGCCACGGGGGCGAGCCGCCCCGAGCTGGTGACTCTGCTCCGCCGGGTGATTCAGGCCGGCGTGGCAGCCGTGAAGGCGGCTGAGCATACCGTGTCCCTGAGCGAAGCCGCATGGGCAAGCGTGGAGGCCCGCAAGGACCTGCGCCCGACCACGCGCCGCGACCTCCGCCACTTTGTGCGCCGCATCCTGCGCGTGGAAGGCGCGGCGGATATGCCGCTGCGCTCCATGAGTACGGCGGATTGCAAGCGGATTCTGGACGCCGCCTTCGGCACCAGCCCCAGCAGCTACCGCAAGGGCCGCGTGATTCTGAGCAGCGTGTTCAGCTACGGCATCCGGCAGGAATGGGCGGATAGTAACCCGGTGACGCGTATCGAGGTGCCCGCCTTGCAGGAAAAGCACATCGAGCCGCTGGCCCCGGAGGAAGTGGAACGCCTGAAAGCTACTGCCGGCCGCCCGGAGTTTCGGGATATGCGCTTCTCGCTGAGCCTGATGCTCTATGGCGGCATCCGTCCCACCGAGGTGAGCCGTCTCCAAGACGGGGATATCAACTGGGAGGAGGGTCAAGTCATCATACGCCCCTGCGCAAGCAAGACGGGCGGCGGGCGTGCGGTTCCCCTGCGTGGCGTGCGGGGCATCCGCAAGCGCGACCGCCACATCCCCCGCAACTGGAAGCGCAGATGGCATGCCTTGCGGCGTGCCGCCGGGTTCCGCCACTGGGTGCCGGATGTTTGCCGCCACACCTTTGCTACGTACCACGCCGCCAAGTTTCGGAATCTCCCGGAGCTGCAACTGGAGATGGGCCACCGCGATACCTCGCTGCTGCGTTCGCGCTACATGGTACCCGCCCGGCGCAAAGATGCCGAGTTGTTCTGGAAAAGGTGTAGATGAGCAGCAATGAGACTGGCTACGCCTCCGAAAGAACTCATTTATTGAGAAACGTTTTGTCTATACGACTTGCCATCAATACCCAACGCCGCAGAAAGTTCGTTGGCCATGTGGGCATAATGAGACTGCCCTGCGGGTTTGCAAATGGGGTGGCAGTAGGGCATGCCTTCGCTCAGGCGGGCCAATTCGTTACCATTGGCATCCAAAAAGATGTAGTGATCACGTTCGTCAAAGCTGCCGTAGATGTCTATTTGCGGGGTAAGTTGCATGTAAAGCCATTGCGGGGCAGTGGCCCAGTGGGTGGCAAGCGCACGCGCCTCCGGTGTCATGGGGATGGGAGCCGTGCGGGTGGTGGTTATTTTCTTTTGCCACGGGTCGCTCGGGTCAACAGCTCTTTTTCGCTCAATGCAAACATGGGTGGCATGCTGCATGGCAGAGAGCAGGGAGCTGCGCTCGGCTTCGCTCATAACCCTACCGGCATAGAGTGGGGCTTGGGAAGCCTCGGGGAGGTGATTTATCGCTTTCTCCGGGGTATCGGGGTAAAGCTCCTCGGGCAGCAGCGGAACCATGCTCGCTTTTTTTACACTGGCATAATACGCGCTTTCTTCGGCAATGAAGTCGAAGAGGGCGCAGCTGCTTAACAAGAAAAGGCTGGGTAGTAGGGATATGAGGCGCATGGCGTCAAAGTGCTGCATTGAAGGCGCGTGTTTGCTCCGGGTCGGGGATGATCTCCAGAAGTGCGAAAGCGTTGTCCTCCAGCGAGTCAAGAATCTCAAAGTCTGCCTCGCAGTGAATGGCGTAGTACTCTGCGCCCCAAAGGTGGGCAAGCTCTTTCATGTCGAAAACGGGTGGCTGTACCATGAGGCGTTGCAGCTCGTCATCCATACCGGGGGTGTAGGCCATGCCGGCACCTTCATTGTTCAGCACGGCCACCACTCGCTTGCAGGGGGGCAGCTGCGGTAGCATGGAGGCTGCGGCGCAGTCTCTCAGCAGAGACAAATCGCCCGTAAGGCAGCAGGCGTATTCGGCATCTGTGCTGTTGGCTAAGAATGCGGAAACCGTGCCGTCTGCGCCCCCCGTGCCGTTGTTGGCTCGCAGGTAAACGGTGGGGATGTTGGTTTGGGCATAGCGGTTCCAAAGGCGTATGGTTGTGGCGCTACCCAAGCTGAGTACATCTGCAATGCCTGCGTGGTTCGAGAAGTAGCGCACCATGGCGGCATCGCTTTCGGGGTAGGACATCATCAGCTCTTCAATGCGCCCGCAGAAACGGCGGCTGCGGGGCAGCAAGCGTTCTGTATCGCCCACATGGGGCACATCGCCCAAGGCTTTCATTACCTGCTCGGGTTCGCCCTCAATCACGAAACTGTCGCGGCACAGGCCTGAGAACCCGGTGCGGGTGATGGAGTATACCCCAACCTCGGGCATGTCTTCCAAGGCGCTCCAGAACTCGCAGGTGGGTACATCGCCCACGCGCAGCACGTAGCGAGGGGGTGTTTGCAGTAAGATGGAGTCTGCGCCATGCAGCATGAAGGCAGAGAGCTCTTCTCTCAAGCCACTGGCGGCATCTGCCACCACGGGCACGCGCAGGGTGCGGGCCAGCCAAAGTACGGGTTCTTGCTCTGTGGGTTCGAGCCCGCCGATGAGCAGTACCAGCCCCTCATATGAGTGGAAGCGCAGCATTTGCGCCAAATCTGCAACCGACCCACGGAAACGCGGAGCCTTGGGCGCATCGCCCAGTTGCAAGCCGCTGTAATCTGTGCCGTAGGTGGGTGTTTCGTTGAGGTGCAGGTTAAGATGCACGGGGAATCCCTCTGTTGCCATATCCGCAATGTTGGGCAGAGATGCTACCGGGCAGGGTAACTGCAGCTCATGTGTGGGAGCATAGATGCCGAAGAGTCCTTCCGTCTCGATGTGGCCGGGTGCGCCGCAGCCACCGGCGTTTTCGCGGTCTGCCACGGTAACGATGATGAGGGGGCGGCGCTGATAATAAGCTTCTACCACAGCCGGTGTGAGCGAGGTGGCCGAGGCGCCATCACCCGCAACCACCACCACGGGGCGCCCGGTGGCTTGAATGCGCCCCAAGGCAAAATAGGCAGCCGTGCGTTCATCTGCCTGACTCCAACGGTGTATGTAGGGGCAATCAGCCAAGCCGGTGAGCAAGGTTGCATTTTGGCGGCCGGGGCAGCATACCCATTCGGCAATTCCGGCGCTTGTGCAGCAGGTGATGAGGTTTTTCATGGTAGAGAAAGTCAGTTCGGTAGTGAAATCGGGGCGCCCATGTGGGTGGGCTTGCGGTTGCTGAGCAGGTCGTACACCATGGCAACGCGTGCGCCTCGCTCTCGCACCCAGGCGCGTAATCTGGCAGATTTGGTGATGGGTGCCAGCGGGGCATTGAGCCCTTCTGCCGGTATATCGAGAGAATGCGCAATGGCTACGGCGCGGCTTACATGAGAGGGTTGGCTTACAATGATGAGTTTATCTGCCCCGAATATGTGCTTGGCGCGATAGACGGAATCGTACGTGCACAGCCCGGCGTGGTCGCGTACAATGCAAGACTTGGGTACGCCCAATTCAATGAGCGATGCTTCCATATCGCCGGGTTCATTGTAATATTTTTCTCGGTTGTCGCCCGATACGATGATACAGCGCACCTTGCCGGATTTCCACAGCGCCGCCGCAGCCTCCATTCGCCCTTGGTAGTATTGGTTACGGCGTTTGCGTATGGTTTTAGAGCAGCCCAGCACCAGCCCTACGGCGTTGTCTGATTTGCACTCTTGCGGGGTATCGTAGCAAGAGTTTGCAGAGCTGACGCAGACCCAGCTTTCTGCCACTAAAACGCTGAGAGCCCCCAATGCTACGATGCCCAGTACTATAAAGGTCAGGAAACGCAGCACCCCGCGCACCAAAAGTAAGCCTTTGAGGGTGCGCACGGATGAAAAGATTTTCCTGAAAATGTTCGGCATGTCTTATTGTAAATTTATCGTATGGATACCACCTGTATGCGGGTGGTGAGACGGTGGGTCTCTCCGCAACGCAACATGATGTTTTCTGCCGGTACGACGGTGGTTTCTACTGCCAAGAAACCGCGGGATGCCGCGGCACCTAAATCGCCCATGTCGGCAGCCAGCTTTTCACCGGGATTCCATACCACGGCAGAGCCGGAGCCTGCACGGTAGATGTTGATGCTGCGCTCCCAAGCGGGGTCATGTATGGTGATGAGCTGCTCTTCTGCCACGGGGTGGTAAATGCGGTCGATGTGTCCGGCGGGGATGAGGGGGTCTTCGCAATGCGGGGTGGGCTCTGCTGCAAACTCGGTGAAGTCGCATTCCTCCAAGCCGGTAACGGCTACGGTTTCATAATCGCTCACGGCAAAATAGGTGTGCATGGCAGCAGAGAACGGCATGGTACGCTGCACATCAAGCGTAAGCAGGCTCAGCACCAGCTCGGTGCCAAGTTCAATAATAAGGGCGCCACTGGGCATCAGCTCTTGTGTGGGGGGCAAGGCCAGTACGATGCGCACTGTGCCGTCCTCCAGCTCCTCGGTGCTTGCGTGCTGCCACAATGCTGTGCGGGCGATGCCGTGAGAGGGCAGTGTGGCGTCCTCCGTGTTCTTCCCGAACCACGGCCAGCAGATGGGTATACCGCCACGCAGGGCTTTGCCTTGCTTGAATACCGCCTGCGGGCTCATGAATATCACAGGCATGTGCCCGGTGGGGGTCCATTGCAGCACGTGGCCACCATACAGTGAAATCTCTGCAGAACACAAGGCTGTTTCTACTCTCAGTATCGGGAAATCTTGTCCGTGGGGGTATTCTGTTGTAACCATATCCGTTTGTCCTTACGCGCCTAATCCTACCAGAATGCACCCTTGCTGTCGAGTAAAAATCCGTACAGTATTATGAGCCTGTATCAAATGTCCATCACTTAAGATGTAGGGGGGGAGTGATTTTAACTTGAACATCGGGGGCGAATATGTTATAGGAACAGGCAAGTTGTAACTGTTGTTTTTTTTAACTTCATTCACAATACATCATGAAAAACCTACTGCTTAGCTTGCTGATGTTATCTGCGCCCGTTGCCATGGGGTGTTTAAGTGCCCCGAAGGAGCCGGTTTATGCCTGCCGGGAGGCATCCATGGAAGCCCCTGCTGCGGCTGAGGTGCAGGGGCTGTTTGAGCAATTATTCGGCAGCTCCATGCAGCAAACGCGCGAGCAGTGGAATGCCGAGCTGCGGGCATACTACTTCGCGTTCCCGTTGCGCGCGGAGGATGGCGAACGTGTGTTGCATGAGTGTGTTTGGCTGATTGCTGAGGACGGCAATACGCTGCGTTACCTGACCTGTGAGAAAACGGCAGATGGTTCTCGCCGCGCATTCCGCGAGCGGGTACAGCAAGCGGTAAAGCCGTTTCTCTTTGTAAAAATTGAGGAAGGTGCTGCCTATTTTTCGCACTGGAACCCCGTGCCCGATAGCCGCAATATGATTCGGGTGGAGCAAGTGCGTGTGGATTTCTCTACCTGCACATTCCCCCTCACCCGACGCATGACGGCTGAGGAGATGGCATTGATGAGTCGCTATGCCACCCTCGAGACGCGACCGGAACAATGGGATGCGGAGAATAAAGTGCTTTGGCAATCAAAGTATCACGGTTATCTCAAAAAGCCGTATACCTCTGTCGGCTTACATGTTTTTTCGGCAGATGAGAAACACTGCCGCTACATGTCGGCAGATTTGAATGAAAAGGGAGAAATTATTGTCGGTAGAGTTTGGGAGTCCGTTCTTGTGCTGCCCGGGGTTTATGCGTCTGTCACACAGTCCGAGCCTTCTAATTTGCAAATTTGGCTTTTTGAAAAAAATCAGCAGACCGGTGCCCCTGTACCTGCATCTACCATGTATTATCACATCCCATCGCAAATGTTGTTACCTAGGGGATGGTGAGTTGGAATTTGCGAATCACGAAGTACGAGTTGCGAATTTAAAACGTGTTTTTTTGAAAAATTTGTTGCGGATTCTGCGTTGAAATGTGTTATACTAAGAAAGGAGATAAACCATGAAAACAACATCCGCTCTCTTATTTGCCTTAGCGCCACTTTTGCCTGCGGGTACAACAGATGCCGTGCCTGCCTGTGCCACCGTTGATAATGCCGTGGCTCAAGAGGCTTTGGTAGCGGATGTATTGGCCTTGTACGCGGCCTTGCCTTATTACGCATACCCTCGTATGTTGGCTCAAAATGAAGATGCCGAGGTGATGGCCGCGTTTGCGGAGTCTGTAGAGAAAATACGCCCCCTTGTAGCGCGTTTGCGGCAGCTGCCGCCGGCGGAGGTGAAAGCCGCCTGCTTGCTGGCGCATTCCATTTTGGAGCAGCGGGAGTGGTTGTATGGCGTTTATCTCGGTGAGTTTGGGTATGAGTTAGAAGCCCCCGATAATGTGGGGCTTGTTGCCGTTTCTATCTTGTTTGAGGATGTGTTGCGCTATCTGCAGCCGCAATCCGGTATTTCACCTGCCGTGCGCCAAGTGCTGGATTCATTCGCCGCAGCCTGTGGTGGGGGGCAGACCATGCAAACGGTGGCCTCTTGGGCGGATGAGGTGCCACTCGACCAAGACATCGACCGCGAGTACCAAGCCGCCCTCAGCTTCTTTAAAGATTTTTGCGCGGCTGTCTCTACCGAAAATGAAGAGCTTTGCCTTCTTCGGCTGGCTGCCCTGTCCCGAGAGCTGCAACAGCTCTGCCTCGACGGAAATGCCGCGCGTTTGCGGGTGAATCATTTGGTGCCGACTTTTCGCGATGCTTTGGTTGAAGTGTGGACTGAAATTTACCGCTCGCCCATGCCGTACCCCAACCCCGTGTTACCCCACGCGTGGCGTACGGACGCCCGCATGCAAGCCCTGCAACCATTTTTTGAGCAACTGCCGAACTTGCGCACTTTGGTGCTGGACACCGCCACTTGGAATGATGCCTCCCCCACCGTTGCCGAACCCGACTATGGAGCATCCTGCGCCATGGGCGACGAGGTGTATGGCTTGGAGGTGTTGTTGAATAAACAAGGCGAGATACGCACGCTCCTGTTGTTCGGCAAAAAAATCAATGCCGATGACCTGCGTATGGAGCTGGAAGAAGTTGATGATGCCGAGTTGTGTGTGCGCTTGGTGTTGGACCGATACGCCGATATTCACTCCTCAGCCGTGCAGGAATTAGTGCAGTTGTGCGAATCTTGCGGTGTAAGCAAGTTCCTGTTTGCCGTGCGCCCTGCCGACCCTTTGGAAACAACACCCACCGGCGAGCCTTGCTATTTTGTTGATATGGTGTGCCGCATACCGCACCCGTATTATTATGCATGGGTGGAGTATGACGCCCGTGTGGAAGAGCCCCCGAGCTGCACGAACACCGCCGGCAGCGGCCCTTTCGTCAGAGTCAGAACCCCGCAGGGTAACACACGGGAATATCGCTCGCAGAACTGCTTCCCCTCGGTGCTGAGAATTCCGCAGCCTTGGTCGCCCTGCGGGCAGTATCTTCTGCTGCCTGTCAGTCAGCATGGCGGGTATCTGCTTGTGCGTGTGGCAGATTTGGATTCCCCCGACTTCGATTGGAGCAAGGCTACTCCCATTCATGCTCGCTCTGCTTGGCAATCTCCCCCCATTCACTCCGAACCCACTTGGAACATCGTCAACGGTGAGCTTGAAATTCACTTCTTCTCCGGCATGTCAGGCGAGGCCAAAGGCCACTGCTACAAGGTGAAAACAGGAGAATATACATCACAATAATCTCTTAACATTGAACAAAACACTGCACATTTTGTCTATATAATATCACCCAATAACATCATACTCTCATCCGAACATGAATATTGTAGAAACTATTCTTATGCTGGGTTGTGGATTATTGTTCATCTTGACCCTAGTGTTGTTAGGCCCGGTTATCGCCGGCATAGAACCGCTTTCCATCGCCTTTGTCATCTTGGGCCTTTTATTTATTTTTACCACAGGGTTGGTATTCTTCCGCCTTGCGTGGCGCCTCATTCTCAGAGGTCGTTAATCTTCCCTTTCATTACGAATCCTCAGCCAAAATGTTGATGCCTCCATTCAGAAAAATCCTCGTTGCCTCCGCCATCTGCCTTGGTGCCGGGGTGTTATCCGCCGACTCTGCTGAGGTTGCCACCCGTCATGATGATTGGCAATTGCCGGCGCGCATAGACTGTGACCTCGATTGTAAAGAGTTGTACACAGACTTGGTGCAACAATACAACGAGTTGCTGAAGCTGGCGCGTGGCATTCATGATAAAGCCTCGGCAGATGCTGCTGCTGAGATTTGGAGGGATTTGGAGGTGCATGCGACGGTTTTGGCCATAGTGGCGCTCGGAACAACGGAAGACGAAATGGACGTTGAGTTGGCTGAAGTGAGCGCGACATATGGTGACCCCCGTATTTTCGAAAAGGAACTGGAGGCAGAAAAAGAGCGATTGCGCAAGGCCTATTATTTCAACAGTGAAGAACTGGCTTTTGTTTTGGCCGGTGACTCGATGGCTGCTTATCCTTGTGCCCCTGCAACGCCGGAAGTGGCTCAATTATTCTCTGCGGCGTTTAAAAACAGGCTGCTTGCTTGTGTAGGCGAAAGTAACCTGAGCGGCGGCCCCGGCTATTCTCCGGAAACAGCTTGGGTTATCACCTCAACGCCGGAAA
Organism: Akkermansia sp.; assembly: GCA_045124875.1. Classification (GTDB taxonomy): domain Bacteria; phylum Verrucomicrobiota; class Verrucomicrobiia; order Verrucomicrobiales; family Akkermansiaceae; genus Akkermansia. Next base: position 2,251 of record JBGVMR010000039.1, on the reverse strand, counting down.
ATGAAAAAGCGGTAGAGGACCACATTACCCGCCTGAAAAAACTTAATTATGCCGCGGGCATGAGAGAGATGCAGGGCCTACGCTTTAACATGCTGAGCAGCGGCCGCCAAAGGATGGTGGATGGTACCTATTTGTTTCACATCTACCGTGTGGTCCCGAACGGCTCGTGCACCGCATACCAATTGAAACAATACTTCCGCATCAAGCAAACGCGTGCCGTTAAGTCTGAGTCTGAGATTCTTACCATTGCCGCCCGTGAGTTCGGGCATGATATGAAAGGATACACGGCGCGTTATGAAGACCCGTACTATCACGTAGAATTGACCGAGTTTGAAGACCCCACGACACTCGGTGGCGGCCCGGCCCTCAAAATCGACGCCTATACCGGTGAAATCGTAGCACGCTATTTCACGGAATAATCTATACCTTTCTCCCATAAATGGCCATGCCCTCATTCCTTAGAACTTTCGCTACCACTGCCTGCTGCCTTGCTGCGGTGGCATGTGTAGCCTGCCAACAAAGTGTACCCGTATTAGAAACTGCATTATATGTTAATGATACGTCTGCGTGGTATGCTGCAGAAAATGATATGACAAATTTTTACCATGTAACAGAAATGCCGGAGATGAGGGCGTGCTATTTGAATGACCTTCGCAAAAGTCCGGACGCTTCCACTCGTGCATTTGGTAAAGAACGTGAGCAAATCATTCGCGAGATGGATGCCGCAGCGGCTTTGATAAGCAGCATGAGTCAGGCTGAAAAAGAAGCTTTTGCCATAACCTACTTGAAAGAGTATATCGCGTCATTGGACAAACATCGCATCAGTGATTCTGCACAGCTCAAAGATAATAATCGGAATAAGAACATCAGCAACTGGGATGGCATGTACACTCGCACCGTGGAGCGTTTGCCGCAAGAGCAACAATCTATCCTGAATACCAAAGGCGGGGCAAGGTTGATGGAGGGCTACGGTGGGTACATGATTGCTCGCTATGTTGCCTTTAATCCTGAAATTGATGCAAGCATGAGACTCAAAGCCTTGTTTGTCATTGATTTGTGGAACGAATGTTCTGATGGAGAGAATGGCTACCGTGTAAGATGGATAAGACGGAAACACCAGACCGCCTTAGATAAGAAGATAACTTTATAACCACGCCCCATGCCGTAAAATTCTTACCACCTCCGCCTCGTGCGTGTATCAACGCTTTGCTCCTGCTGCCTTGAGGATTTTGATGCATTCTTTACATCCGCTTTGGTAAGCTTTGCTCAGAGGCGTTTCTCCGTCTATATCTCTTGAATTAATTTTGGCCCCCTTGGCTATCAATAATTTGACGCATTCACAATGCCCATTGAAGGCGGCAAAGTGCAGCGGAGTCCATTTATCGTTACCCGTAGTAAGATTCACATCTGCACCGGCCTCTATCAAAATTCGGACACATTCGGGATTTCCGCTTCCGGCTGCCATGGCAAGAGCTGAGTCTGTCGCAGCGATATCGGCGCCTGACTCCAATAGCAATTTGACACAATCACTGTGCCCGTAAGCTGCAGCGTTGAAGAGGGGGGTACGCCCCCATTCATCTGCACAATTGATATTAGCCCCCATGGCAATCATTTGCTTTATTTGCTCCATGTCTCCTTGCTTTGCATAGGCGAGGAGAAGAGTATCTTTCATCGTGGATGACATGGAAGAATTAGGCGTAATACTGACGGTAACCTTTTTGTTTGACTCTGTACTACAATCAGCCTCTGCCGTGGGCATGAAGAACGCGAACATAATAATGCCCAAAAGAAAGGAAACTGAGTTTTTCATGTGTTGCGTAGATGTTTTTTGGGGGGAATTTATCTATAATCGTAGTTGCCGTTTTGGTTACTATACTCGAGAGTTTGGGAGATGTCGAGGATAAACCAGGTTTACGTAATAAAATAACGCTCTGTTAAACATTTCGGTTGATAAATCGGAGTTTATCGAGCAGATGGCTCGCGTTAGCGAGCGGAATTTTTGAGTCCCGTGAAAGCGGGGCGGCAAGAATCTTAGCCGGAGCGTGCAGGGAGCCCGCGACAGCGGGCGAACGAAACCTCCGGTTAACATAGATAAAAAATAGGAGCCCCGTTGAAAACGGCGGCGACAGAAAAGCGTGGCTTTATGATTTACGACCATCAAAATATTGAGCCTCAATATAATTTCATAAAATCAATAACGGAATAATTCATCCGCTTTTTCATTTTGCGGCGGCCATTCTGTCACCGCCGT